>NZ_JBVJHA010000002.1:0-176586 GCF_055587065.1 Kitasatospora sp. NPDC048662
CGAAAGAGCGGCACAGCAACCACCGGAATATGGCGGTCCTGCGCACTGCGTCCTCGCTAGTGTTACTTCATAAAGGAATCTCCAACCAACCGATACCGGCTGGCCGGGGATGTCAACATATCTGGCGTTGACTTTTGGCACGCTGTTGAGTTCTCAAGGAACGGACACTTCCTTCAGGCGGCCTTCCGACCTGCCCTCCGGGCGCTTCGTTCTTTCGTGTTTCCAGCTTATCAGATGTTTTCCGCTCCGTTTCCCGGAGTTTCATTCAGTCCGACTCGCTTTCGTCTTCCCGACCTGACGGCCCGTCCGACGTTTCAAACTCTAGCCGATCCCTGCTCCGGAAAGCGAATCCGCCGCAATCTCCGAAAACGCGCACAGCAAATACGAACGGAGACGCGAAAGGACGCGACCCGTCACGGATCAACCGAATGGTTCTCAAGGATTGGCCGCCCCGGGACCGTCCACACAGATGCGTGTCCGGTGCTCCCTGCCGAGCGACCAGTGAACACTACGCCGGATCCGCCCCAGGCGCAAACGCCCCCCTTCCCCCGCCTTGCCATCACCCAACGGCGGCGACTCTTGAGCAGTCGCTCAAACCTCTGCCATGATGACCGCGCCAAGCGTTGAGCGATCGCTCAAACTCGCGGCGGGGGACATCCATGCCTGGTCAGGGGCGGCACCCGACCAAGCCGATCTGTGGAGCTGTCGGACATCTGCCGTCCGCCCCACCCTCCGGCGCCCCGCCCGTCCGCGCCGTCCGCCCGCCCCTCGACAAGCCAGAGCCACGGAACCCCCTGCCAGACCAGATCAGGCGGGAACCTCGGCGCGATCACCTTGGAGCAGCCATGACCGCCACCGACACCATCACCGTCCCCGACCCGGCCGGCTCCCCCGCCGCCGCGACTCCCACCCGTTCGATCTTCCACGCAGCGCTCGGCGCGGACTTCGAGCGCCTGCATCCGAAACTTCAGCGCCGGTTCGGTTTCTCCAGTGCGGACGGGATCGCCTGCATCGGAACCGGGCGGATGGATCGGGTCGAGCGGGGTTCGCGGCTGCTGGTGCCGTTTCTCAGCGTGGGGGCGCGCCGCAACATCCTGTTTCCGGACCAGGGGCGGCACATACCGTTCACGATCGCCAATTACGCGTACCGGGACGGGTTCGGCCGGGAGACGGTGACCTTCGTGCGGACGTTCCAGTTCACCCGGCCGCGGCGGTTCGACGCGACGATGGTCGCGGCGCCCGGCCGGCCGAGGACGGTGCTCGACTATCTGGGGACGCATCAGCAGCTGGCGGTGGATCTGCGGCTGGGGGTGTCGACGCGCGGCGGGTTGGTGATCTCTTCGGCGGCGCAGCGGGTGGCGTCGCTCGTTGGGGCGCCGGTGGTGCCGGAGTTGCTGACGGGGCGGGCGGAGTTGCACGAGTGGTTCGACGACGAGGCAGGGCGGTTCCGGATCAAGGTGCGGGTGAGCAATCCGCTGGTGGGGCTGGTGCTGGGCTACCAGGGGTGGTTCACGGTGGAGTACCCGCAGGTGGGGGCGGAGGGCGTTCCGCGTCATGTCCGTCCGGTGCGCGAGTGTTTCCGGATGTAGCGCCTGCGCCCGCACAATCACCGGCGGCTACGCTGCGGCGCATGAGCGACACACGTGAGCGGTTGATGGATGCGGCGATCAGTGCGCTCAAGCGGCAGGGGATCGCGGGGGTGTCGGCGCGGACCATCGCCGCGGAGATCGGGGCCAGTCAGGCGCTGGTGTTCTACCACTTCAAGACGGTGGAGGGGCTGCTCACGGCGGCGGCGCTGCGCGAGACGGGTCTGCGGCTGGGGCGTTACCGCGAGCGGTTCGCGGAGGTGGGGTCGCTGCGCGAGTTGCTGATGGTCGGCCGGGAGCTGCACGCGCGGGAGCAGGAGGAGGGGAACGTCGCGCTGCTGGGGCAGTTCCTGGCGGGGGCGACGGGTTATCCGCAGCTCGCGAAGGTGACGGCCGAAGCGCTGCAGTTGTGGACGGTGGAGATCGAGGCCGTCCTGGTCCGGCTGTTCGCCGGGCATCCGCTGGCGGAGTTCCTCGACCTGAAGGGGCTGGCGCAGGCGGTGACGGCCGGGTTCGTCGGTCTGGAGCTGTACGAGGGCGTGGATCCGGCGGGCGCGGCGGGGGCGTTCGGGGCGCTGGACCAGCTGGGGGTGCTGGTCGAGGTGGTGGACGGTCTCGGCCCGGTGGTGTCGCGGGCGGTGCGGGCGACGGTGCGCCGGCAGGTGAGGAACAACGGCGCGGAGTAGCGGAACGCCGAACGGCCGGCCCCGGGCAGGGGGCCAGCCGTTCGAATCACCGTGCGTTCTCAGCTGTTGGTGGGGAAGCCGAGGTTGATGCCACCGTGCGAGGGGTCGAGCCAGCGCTGGGTGACGGCCTTGCCGCGGGTGAAGAACTGGACGCCGTCGGCGCCGTAGGCGTGGCTGTCGCCGAACAGCGAGGCCTTCCAGCCGCCGAACGAGTAGTAGGCGACGGGGACGGGGATCGGCACGTTGATGCCGACCATGCCGACCTCGACCTCGTTCTGGAAGCGCCGGGCCGCGCCGCCGTCGTTGGTGAAGATGGCGGTGCCGTTGCCGTACGGGTTGTTGTTGATCAGTTCCAGGCCCTCATCGTAGGAGGGGACCCGGACGATCGACAGGATCGGGCCGAAGATCTCGTCGTTGTAGACGGACATGCCCGGCTTGACGTGGTCGAACAGGGTGGGGCCGAGCCAGAAGCCGTCGGTGGTGGGGGCACCGGAGGCGTCCTCGCCGGTGATGGCGTGCTTGCGGCCGTCAACGGCGAGTTCGGCACCGTCGGCGACGCCGGACTCGACGTAGGAGGTGACCTTGTCGCGGTGCTGGCCGGTGACCAGCGGGCCCATCTCGGAGTCGCCGTTGCAGCCGGGGCCGACCTTGAGGGTGGCCATCCGCTCCTTGATCTTGGCGACCAGCTCGTCGCCGATCGGGTCGACGGCGACCAGCACGGAGACGGCCATGCAGCGCTCGCCGGCCGCGCCGAAGCCGGCGTTGATGGCGGCGTCGGCGGCCAGGTCGAGGTCGGCGTCGGGGAGCACCAGCATGTGGTTCTTGGCGCCGCCGAGGGCCTGCACGCGCTTGCCGTAGCGGGTGCCGGTCTCGTACACGTAGCGGGCGATGGGGGTGGAGCCGACGAAGGAGACCGACTTGATGTCGGGGTGCTCCAGCAGGCGGTCGACCGCGACCTTGTCGCCGTGCACGACGTTGAAGACGCCGTCGGGGAGGCCGGCTTCCTTCCACAGGGCGGCGATGAAGTTGGCGGCGGACGGGTCCTTCTCGGACGGCTTGAGGACGACCGTGTTGCCGGCCGCGATGGCGATCGGGAAGAACCACATCGGCACCATGGCCGGGAAGTTGAACGGCGAGATGATGGCGACCGGGCCGAGCGGCTGGCGGATCGAGTAGACGTCCACGCCGGTGGAGGCCTGCTCGGTGAAGCCGCCCTTGATCAGCTGCGGGATGCCGCAGGCGTACTCGACGACTTCCTGGCCGCGGGCGATCTCGCCGAGGGCGTCGGAGTGCACCTTGCCGTGCTCGGAGACGATGATCGCGGCGAGTTCGTCCTTGCGGGCGTTGAACAGCTCGCGGAAGTTGAAGAGCACCTGGGTGCGCTTGGCGATGGACGCCTTGCGCCAGGTGGTGAAGGCCTGGGCGGCCGCGGCGACCGCCTGGTCGACCTCGGCGATCTCGGCGAAGTCGACCTGGCCGGTGGTCTGGCCGGTGGCCGGGTCGAAGATGTCGCCGCGGCGGGGCGCGGTTCCGGCGGTGGCGACGGACTGGCCGCCGATCCAGTGCGTGATGTGCTTGCTCAAGGTCTCTGCCTCCGACTGTCCACGGATGTCCCGCGCTCGTTGTCCAGTCTGCTCCGCGCACCTGGCCCGCTCAACGAGCACCCTGACGGGGAAGCGCGATTCACCCTTACAGGTCGTCGGAAGCGTCGCCGGGATCCTGGTCCGATCTGTCGTCGGCGGCCTCCGCGGCGTCCAGATAGGGATCGTGCAGGCCGTCGGCGAGTTCGGTGGTCTCCAGCAGGTCGAGCCGCAGGTCCTGGGCCCAGGTCTCGGCCCACTGCCGGGTGTCGGCGGCGCCGGACGGGAGCAGCGCGGCGGCGCTCTCCAGCCGGTCGGCGAGCGTCCCGGGGGTGAATTCCTCGTCGAACGCTCCTGCCAGGGCGAGGAGTTGGCCTTCGCGCAGCCGGGCGGTGAGGGCGTGCAGGGCGAACAGGTCGGTGGGCAGGGCGCGTTCGCAGAGGGTGAGGACGGCGAGTGCGGCGGTGTCCTCCAGTGCGGCGACCGGGAGCGGGGCGCGCTCGGGCAGCACGGGCGGGTGGCGCAGCGGTTCGCGCCGGAGTTCGATGCCGAGCGCGGGCCGGGCCGGGCCGGGGAGCCCGAGGCCGGCGGTGTGGCCTGCGGTGACGGCGAGTTGGTGGCGGCGGGCGGTGCCGGGGGCGTCCTCGACGTGGTGACCGGCGGCGCGCAGGGTTTCGGCGAGTCCGGTGGCGAGGTCGGCGAGTGGCGGGCCGCCGGCGCAGACCAGCAGCGGGTCGGTGCCGTGCAGGCGGACGGGCAGGCCGTGCAGGCGGAGCGCGTCGGCTCCGGCCAGTGCGAGGGCGTGCTGCAGGCAGTACGGCTGGGCGTCGGTGAGCAGCCGGGTGCGGTCGGCGTGCGGGTCCAGGGTGGGTGGCCCGGGGTCGGCGGTGCTGGTGTCCATGGGGACAGTGTGGGCCGCCCGGCAGGGCGAGCGCGGGCGGCGCAGGTGCGCGGAGGTGTCGCGCACCTGCGCCGGCGCGGGGTCAGCGGTCGCCGAAGATGGTGCGGTGCCAGTCCTTGCGGGCGACCGCGGTGGTGTCGAACATGACGTGCTTGACCTGGGTGTACTCGTCCAGCGAGTACTGCGACATGTCCTTGCCGTACCCGGAGGCCTTGTATCCGCCGTGCGGCATCTCGCTGATGATCGGGATGTGGTCGTTCACCCAGACGCAGCCGGCGGCGATCTCGCGGGTGGCGCGCAGCGAGCGGTGGATGTCGCGGGTCCAGGCGGAGGCGGCCAGGCCGTAGGGGGTGTCGTTGGCGAGTCGCAGGCCCTCCTCGTCGCTGTCGAAGGGCAGCACGACGAGCACGGGGCCGAAGATCTCGCCCTGGACGACCTCGCTGTCCTGGGTGGCGCCGGTGATCAGGGTGGGGCGGTAGTAGGCGCCGAGGGTGAGGTCGGTGCCGTCGTGGCCCTTGCCGTCGGCGGGGCCGCCGGTGACCACGGTGGCGTAGGAGCGGGCGCGTTCGACGAAGCCGGCGACGCGGTCGCGGTGGGTGAAGGAGACCAGCGGGCCCAGGTCGGTCTGCGGGTTCATCGGGTCGCCGAGGCGGATCGCGGCGTACAGCTCGGCGACGCCGGCCACGAAGGCGTCGTACAGCGGGCGCTGGACGTAGGCGCGGGTGGCGGCGGTGCAGTCCTGGCCGCTGTTGATCAGTGAGCCGGCGACGGCGCCGTGCACGGCGGCGTCCAGGTCGGCGTCGTCGAAGACCACGAACGGGGCCTTGCCGCCGAGTTCGAGGTGGGTGCGCTTGACGGTGGCGGTGGCGATCTCGGCGACCCGCTTGCCGACGGCGGTGGAGCCGGTGAAGGACACCATGGCGACGCCGGGGTGGCCGATCAGGTGCTCGCCGGCGGTGCGTCCGGCGCCGGTGACGACGTTGACGACGCCGTCGGGGATGCCGGCGTCGGTGCAGGCCTGGGCGAACATCAGCGAGGTCAGCGGGGTGATCTCGGCGGGCTTGAGGACGATGGTGTTGCCGGCCGCGACGGCCGGGAGGATCTTCCAGGCGGCCATCTGCAGCGGGTAGTTCCACGGGGCGATGCTGCCGACCACGCCGATCGCCTCGCGGCGCACGTACGAGGTGTGGTCGCCGCTGTACTCGCCGGCGGCCTTGCCTTCGAGGTTGCGGGCGGCGCCGGCGAAGAACGCGGTGTTGTCGATGGTGCCGGGGACGTCGAACTCGGTGGACAGCTTGATCGGCTTGCCGGTCTGCGCGGTCTCCACCCGGGCGAACTGGCCGGCCCGCTCGCTCAGGATGCCGGCCAGCCGGTTCAGCGCCTCGGAGCGGGCGCCGGGGGTGGCGCCGGACCACTCGGGCAGCGCGGCCCGCGCGGCCGCGACCGCGGCGTCGACGTCGGCGGTGCCGGCGAGCTCGACCTGCTGGACGGTGCTGCCGTCGGCGGGGTTGACCACGCTGAACGGCTCGCCGCCCGAGCCCCGGGTCAGGCGGCCCGCGATGTACTGCGCACCGTCGTTGAAGCTGGTCAGGTCCATGAGTTGCCTCCATTGCCTACTCGACCCGGCCGACGATGCCTCGATTCGGGTGCCCGCGGCAAGCGTCACTCAGCAACGGCCCTCTCGACGGTCCTTACACGCTGCAAGGCTTCGTCCGGGCACCCGACAGGGCGACAGGGCGTCGCGGAAAGACGTGATTCACTTGACACCCTGAAACCCCCTGGAGGTGTCCGCGATGCTGCCCACCGTCGCCCGCGTGCTCGATCTCGACGTGATGCGGCGCGGCCTGCCCCAGGTGGTGGCCGGCGCCTCCGCGCTGGAGCGGCCGGTGCGCTGGGTGCACGTCAGCGAGCTGCCGGACCTGGCGGGCCTGCTGCACGGCGGCGAGCTGGTGCTGTCCACCGGCATCGCGCTCCCGGAGGACCGGGACGGCCTGGCCCGGTACGTGCGGGAGCTGGCCGAGGTCGGGGTGGCCGGGCTGGTGATCGAGTTCGGCCGGCGCTACTTCGACTCGCTGCCGCGGGCGCTGGTGGCCGCCGCCGAGCGGCACAACCTGCCGCTGGTGGTGCTGCGCCGGGAGCTGAAGTTCGTCGCGGTGACCGAGGCGGTGCACGCGCTGGTGGTGAACGCGCAGCTGGAGCAGCTGCGGGTGTCCGAGGCGGTGCACCAGGTGTTCAACGAGCTGGCCACCGAGGGCGCGGAGCCCTCCGAGGTGGTCCGGCAGGTCGGCCGGATGGCGGGCGCGCCGGTGGTGCTGGAGAACCTGGCGCACCAGGTGCTGGCGCACGACACGGCGGGGCGCGGCGAGCAGGAGCTGCTGGAGAACTGGGAGCACCGCTCGCGCGGCGTCAACCCGCCCGGCCGCACCGGCTACGACCCGCGCTCGGGCTGGCTGGTCACCACCGTCGGCGCGCGCGGCCAGGACTGGGGCCGGCTGGTGCTGGTCGACGAACCGGCGCCGCTCCCCCCGGACGTCCCGCACCGGCACGCGATGCTGCTGGAGCGCGGCGCGGCCACCCTCGCGCTGAACCGCCTGGTGGTCCGCGACCGCGAGTCGCTGGAGCGGCAGACCCATCGCACCCTGCTGTCGGGCATCCTCACCCACGCGCTCACCGTCTCCGAGGTCTCGCTGCGCGCCCAGGCGCTCGGCGTCCCGCTGGAGGGCCGCCGGCTGGTCGGCGTGGTACTGAGGCAGCGTCAGGGCCCGCTCCCCGCAGCCCTGGAGGCGCAGGCCCGACTGCGCGACTTCACCGAGCTGGCCGCCACCGCGATCCGCTCCGCCCGGCTCTCCGCCCTGGTCGGCGCGCTGGACGACGAAGGCGTGGGCGCCTTGATCGCACTGGGCTCGCAGCAGGACGAGCACACCTCGCTGGAGTCCTTCGCCGCGGCGCTGCGCCGGCTGTCCACGGAGGCCGGCCGGGACGGCGCGGCCGCCGAGCCGGTGATAGCGGTCGGCTCCTCGGTGGGCTCGGTCCGCGACGCCCGCCGCGCCCTGCTGGAGGCCACCCAGGTCGCCGACGCGGCCCTGCACGACGCCCCCGGCAGCCGCGCCGCCTACTACCGCCTCCCCGACGTCCGCCTGCGCGGCCTGCTCCACCTGCTGCGCGACGACGAACGCCTGCAGACCTACGTCGAACGCGAACTCGGCCCGCTGCTCGCCCACGACGCCGAACACGGCGGCCAGTTGGTGCAGATGCTGCGGATCTACCTGGAACAGGGCCGCAACAAGTCCGCCGCGGCCGACGCCGCCCACCTGTCCCGCCCGTCCTTCTACGACCGCCTCCACAAGGTCGAACGCATCCTCGGCGTCGACCTCGACCAGGTCGAGTCCTGCCTGTCCCTGCACGTCGCGCTGCTGGCCCTGGACGCGGTGCGCCGCTGACGCGATGTCGGCGGCGCACTCTGCGGTCAGCGCGGGCCGAGGGCGACCAGCGGGTTGAGCTCCTTCTCGGTGATCTCCAGCGCGGCCTTCGAGCCGTCCGCGAAGTGCAGGTCGGCGCGGTTGGAGAGCCAGGTGTGCCGGGGCTCGACCCGGACCAGATGGGCGTAGGGCAGCTCGCCGAGCGCCCGCAGGGTGCGGCTGACGCCGCTGCCGGCCAGCAGGATCCGCCGGTCGGTGAAGACCATCAGCACGTCGTCGTTCTCGTAGTTGCCGTCGGCGGAGCGCACCGCGACGACGAACCCTCCGGCCTGGCTCTGCCAGCCGCCGGTCAGGCCGCGGCCGCGGAAGAGCCGGCGGAAGGTGCGGATCACGCCCCAGGTGCAGTCCTCCACCAGGTCGGTGAGGAACTCGCTGAAGCTGACCAGCACGTACAGACAGCCGAGCCCGGCTTCGGCGACACCCCCGGAGTGCGCCTTGCGGTAGCGGCGCGGGGGGCGGCGGATCAGGTCGCAGAGGTCGGTGTCCACGATGCCGCGCACCTGCTCGCCGGGGGCCAGCAGGTGGGCGATCTTCGGCAGGTGCTCGCCGCCGTGCTGGACCGCGCCGGGGAACGACGGGGCGCCGTAGGGGTGGTGGTACTGGCTCATCCGAAGGCCTCCTCGATGCGGGTCCGCGGCACCCGGTAGGGCTGCTGGTGGCCGGGGCCGTTCAGCGCGGCGGTGACGGTGTCGACGTTGTTGTCGTCGCGGAAGGTGTCGCCGAGCAGGCCGCCGTAGTCGCCCGCGCCGATGCCGGCGCCGATCACCGCCTTGGTGCCGCCCTTGATCGGGGAGAACACCTGCTTGACGCCGATCTGCACGCCCGCCTGCACCAGGCGCTCTTCCAGCGCCAGGTTCTCGGGGTTCTTGATCACGCCCAGGCCGGCCTTCCACGGCTTCTTGCCGATCTTGCGGACGACCTTGGCCGCGGCCTTGGCGTCCTTGAAGCCCTTCCAGGTGCGGTTGACGGTGCGCAGTTCCCGGACGGCCTTCATCATGTCGCGCAGCGCGTCGGCGAGTTTGACCGAGACCCGTTCGACCCGCGCGATGTAGATCGCGATCTCCGCCTCCACCACCAGGGCGTCCACGATGGTGGCGAGCCCGACGGTGACGATGTCGATGATCACCATCGCGGCCAGGCTGACGATCAGGGTCTCGATCGCCTCCCGGATGATGCCGATGATCAGGTCCTCGGCGAGCTTGCACTCGGCGGCGGCCTGGCTGATGATCTGCGCGACCTGCTCCATGTCCTTGGCGGTCGCGTCGATGCCCTCGACCACCTGGCCCATGTAGGTGCCGAAGGAGTCGGAGGCGGCGCCCTGCCAGCCGTCGGACAGCGGCGCGGCCCCGCCCCGCAGGTCCGCGGCGATGGCGTGCATCTCCTTGGCCTGGTTCTGCCACTCCTGGGCGGCGGCGGTCAGCTTGGCCAGGTTGCCGGTGACCTTCTCCAGCGCCTCCATCATGCCGGTGGCGTCCAGGGCGGCCTTGACGATGTGGTCGAGCCCCGCGTCCAGCCCGTCGCTCACCGGGTTGCTCAGGTCGGGCAGTGGCGCGGTGAGCGCGTCGACCTGGTCCCGGGTCCACTTGTAGGCCTCGCCGACCTGGCTGAAGTCGCTGAACGCGAGGGTGCTCATCGGTGGCCCCCCAGTCCGGCGGCGATTTCGTGGTCGAGGTCCCGGTAGTTGCCCGCCACCGACTGCAGCGCCTCCCCGGCGCCGTCCAGCAGTTCCGCCAGGTCCCCGAAGTTCTGCTCCTCGGCCTGGGCGTGCTCCCGGAATGCCTCGTAGAGCTCGTCGGCGTCGGGCAGCTTGCCGAAGTCGCGGGACACCAGCGGCACCGCGGCCAGCCGGGACCGCACCGCCTCCACCCGGGCGACCTGCTCGCGAATCAACTGCCCGTAGCCCTCCAGTTGTTCCGGATGGACCTGAAAGCCCTGTTCCCCCATGACATCCCCAAGATCGCGCCAAGATTCAGCCGATCATCGTACATAACCCCGCGTGCTGTGCTGCTGACAGCACGAAGGCCCCCGGGCGGCCGCCCGGGGACCTCCTTCGCCGACGTACCGTCAGACCGTGTGCGCGTCCGCGAGGGTGAGCACCTCGTCCAGCACGGCGAGGCCGGTCTTGGCGTCCTCCTCGCTGATGTTGCACGGCGGGACCACGTGGAAGCGGTTCATGTTGATGAACGGCCACAGGCCGCGCTGCTTGCAGGCCGCGGCGAGCTGTGCCATCGGGGCGTTGTCGGCGCCGGCCGCGTTGTAGGGCACCAGCGGCTCGCGGGTCTCGCGGTTCTTCACCAGGTCGAGCGCCCAGAACACGCCGAGGCCACGGACCTCGCCGATCGACGGGTGACGCTCCGCCAGCTCGCGCAGGCCGGGGCCGAGCACGTTCTCGCCGATGTGCTTGGCGTTCTCCACGATGCCCTCCTCGGCCATCGCGTTGATCGTGGCCACGGCGGAGGCGCAGGCCAGCGGGTGGCCGGAGTAGGTGAGGCCGCCGGGGAACACCTTCTGCGCGAAGGTCTCGGCGATCGCGCCGGAGATCGCCACGCCACCGAGCGGCAGGTAGCCGGAGTTGACGCCCTTGGCGAAGGTCAGCAGGTCGGGGGTGATGCCCCAGTGGTCGGCGGCGAACCACTCGCCGGTGCGGCCGAACCCGGCCATCACCTCGTCCAGGATGAACACGATCCCGTACTTGTCGCAGATCTCCCGCACGCCCGCCAGGTAGCCGGCCGGCGGCACCAGGATGCCGGCGGTGCCGACGACGGTCTCCAGGATGATCGCCGCGACGGTGCCGGGGCCCTCGAACGCGAGGGTCTGCTCCAGGTGCGCGAGCGCACGCTCGCACTCCTGCGCCTCGTTCTCGGCATGGAAGTTCGAGCGGTAGGCGTACGGGCCCCAGAAGTGCACGATGCCGGAGACGCCGGCCTCGTTCGCCCAGCGGCGCGGGTCGCCGGTCAGCGCGATCGCGTTGGCGGTGGCGCCGTGGTACGAGCGGTAGGTGGAGAGCACCTTGTGACGGCCGGTGTGCAGCCGGGCCATCCGGATCGCGTTCTCGTTCGCCTCGGCGCCGCCGTTGGTGAAGAAGATCTTGTCCAGGTCGCCGGGGGTGCGCTCGGCGATCAGCCGGGCGGCCTCGCTGCGCGACTCCTCGGCGAAGCCCGGGGCGATGGTGCACAGCTGGGCGGCCTTCGCCTGGATCGCGGCGACCACCTTCGGGTGCTGGTGGCCGATGTTGGTGTTCACCAGCTGCGAGGAGAAGTCCAGGTAGCGGTTGCCGTCGTAGTCCCAGAAGTAGGAGCCCTCGGCGCCGGCCACCGCGAGGGGGTCGATCAGTGCCTGGGCGGACCACGAGTGGAAGACGTGCGCGCGGTCGGCGGCCTTGACGGCCTGCCCGGCGACCGAGTCAGCGGTGGGAGTGCTCATGCGCCCAGCGTAGGGAGCGACTCCCGGCCGGGGCAGCTGCATCGTGTCACGGAGCTCGTGTCGCACCCTGACAACGTGAAGGGGCGCGAGGAACAGTCTCCTCGCGCCCCTACCGGCTCAGTGTGATCAGATGGCCGTCATGACGTGCTTGATCCGGGTGTAGTCCTCGAAGCCGTACGAGGACAGGTCCTTGCCGTAGCCGGACTTCTTGAAGCCACCGTGCGGCATCTCGGCGACCAGCGGGATGTGGGTGTTGATCCACACCGCGCCGAAGTCCAGACGGCGGGACATCCGCATCGCGCGGGCGTGGTCCTTGGTCCACACCGAGGAGGCGAGCGCGAACTCGACACCGTTCGCGTAGTCGACGGCCTGCTCCTCGTCGGTGAACTTCTGCACGGTGATGACCGGGCCGAAGACCTCGTTCTGGATGATCTCGTCGTCCTGCTTCAGGCCGGAGACCACGGTCGGCGCGTAGAAGTAGCCGACCTCGCCGACCCGGTGGCCGCCGGCCTCGACCTTGGCGTGCGCGGGCAGGCGCTCGATGAAGCCGGTGACCTGCTTCAGCTGGTTGGCGTTGTTGAGCGGGCCGTAGAGCACGTCCTCGTCGTCCACGCCACCGGTCTTGGTGTCGTTGGCGGCCTTGGCGAGCGCCTCGACGAACGCGTCGTGGATCGACTCGTGCACCAGCACGCGGGTGGCGGCGGTGCAGTCCTGGCCGGCGTTGAAGTAGCCGGCGACCGAGATGCCCTCGACGGCCTCGGCGATGTCGGCGTCCTCGAAGACCACCACGGGGGCCTTGCCGCCGAGCTCCAGGTGAACCCGCTTGACGTCCTTCGCGGCCGACTCGGCGACCTGCATGCCGGCCCGGACCGAGCCGGTGATGGAGGCCATCGCCGGGGTGCGGTGCTCGACCATCAGGCGGCCGGTCTCACGGTCGCCGCAGATCACGTTGAAGATGCCGGCCGGCAGCTCCATGTCCTTCAGCACGCCGCCGATGATCTCGGCCAGCAGCACGGTGGAGGCGGGGGTGGTGTCGGACGGCTTGAGCACCACGGCGTTGCCCGCGGCGATCGCCGGGGCGAACTTCCACACGGCCATCATCATCGGGTAGTTCCACGGCGCGACCTGCGCGCAGACACCGACCGGCTCGCGGCGGATGATCGAGGTCATCCCGTCCATGTACTCGCCCGCGGCCTTGCCCTCCAGCAGGCGGGCGGCGCCGGCGAAGAAGCGCAGCTGGTCGACCATCGGGCCGATCTCCTCGGAGAGGGTCAGCGCGCGCGGCTTGCCGGTGTTGCGGACCTCGGCGTCGACGATCTCGTCGGCCCGGGACTCGACCGCGTCGGCGATCTTGAGCAGCAGCTTCTGCCGGGTGGACGGGGTGGAGTCCCGCCAGATCGGGAAGGCGGCGGCCGCGGAGGCCATCGCGGCGTCGACGTCGGAGGCACCGGACAGCGGGGAGGTCGCGTACACCTCGCCCGTGGTCGGGTCGACGATGTCGAGAGTGCGGCCGTCCGCCGCGTCGACGAACTCACCGTTGATGTAGTTGCGCAGCGTACGAAGCTCGCTCACGGGTCTCTCCTCGGTCTGGGCCTGCCTCGTTGCATCCCCGGGCGCCAGATTACTCCGCGCCGGGGCAGACACAGCGTGTCAGCGACAAGCCACGATCGGCGGTGTGCACGCTCGCGCGTGTACGTGGCCAGACTACCTCCGACACTGCCGGAATCGACAGGACCCTGCCCGAACCGCCACGCATTCCGTTCTTGATCACCAAAACGACGACGAAATCAGCAGCACTGCCGCTTGCGAATCCTTCGCCCGTGGGGCACAGTGTCGGCGTGGCCAACCGTGACCGGAACGCCAGCGTTCCCCTCGACGCCGCCTCCAAGGCGATCATCGAGCAGCTCCAGGAGGACGGGCGCCGTCCGTACGCCGCCATCGGCAAGGCCGTCGGCCTGTCCGAGGCGGCCGTTCGGCAGCGCGTCCAGAAGCTGCTCGACCAGGGCGTGATGCAGATCGTCGCCGTGACCGATCCCCTCACCGTCGGCTTCACCCGCCAGGCGATGGTGGGCATCCGGGTCGAGGGCGACATCGAGCCGGTCGCGGACGCGCTGGCCGCGTTCGACGAGGTCGACTACGTGGTCTGCACCGCAGGCTCGTTCGATCTCCTCGCAGAGCTGGTGTGCGAGGACGACGAGCACCTCCTCGAACTGATCAACAAGCGCATCCGCTCGCTTCCCGGCGTGCGGAGCACCGAGAGCTTCGTTTACCTGAAGCTCCGGAAACAGACCTACACCTGGGGCACCCGATGACAGCCGAGCCGGCGCAGAAGGACCTTTCCAAGACCGCCTACGACCACCTGTGGATGCACTTCACCCGCATGTCGTCGTACGAGAACTCCCCCGTGCCGACGATCGTCCGGGGCGAGGGCACCTACGTCTGGGACGACAAGGGGCGCAAGTACCTCGACGGGCTCGCCGGCCTGTTCGTCGTCCAGGCCGGCCACGGCCGCGAGGAGCTGGCCGAGGCCGCTGCCAAGCAGGCCAAGGAGCTCGCCTTCTTCCCGGTGTGGAGCTACGCCCACCCGAAGGCCGTCGAGCTGGCCGAGCGCCTGGCCAACTACGCCCCGGGCGACCTGAACAAGGTCTTCTTCTCCACCGGTGGCGGCGAGGCCGTCGAGACCGCGTGGAAGCTTGCCAAGCAGTACTTCAAGCTGACCGGCAAGCCGACCAAGTACAAGGTCATCTCCCGCGCGGTCGCCTACCACGGCACCCCGCAGGGCGCCCTGTCGATCACCGGCCTGCCGGGCCTGAAGGCCCCGTTCGAGCCGCTGGTTCCGGGCACCCACAAGGCCCCGAACACCAACATCTACCGCGCCCCGTCCTTCCTGGCGGGCCCCGACGGCACCGTCGACCCGGAGGCCTACGGCCGCTGGGCCGCCGACGAGGTCGAGCAGGCCATCCTCTTCGAGGGCCCCGAGACCGTCGCCGCCGTCTTCGTCGAGCCGGTGCAGAACGCCGGTGGCTGCTTCCCGCCGCCGCCCGGATACTTCCAGCGCCTGCGCGAGATCTGCGACCGCCACGACGTGCTGCTGGTCTCGGACGAGGTCATCTGCGCCTTCGGCCGCCTGGGCACCATGTTCGGCGCCGAGAAGTTCAACTACCAGCCCGACATGATCACCTGCGCCAAGGGCATGACCTCGGGTTACTCCCCGATCGGCGCCACGATCATCTCGGACCGCCTGGCCGAGCCGTTCTACAAGGGTGACAACACCTTCCTGCACGGCTACACCTTCGGTGGCCACCCGGTGTCCTCCGCGGTGGCGCTGGCCAACCTCGACATCTTCGAGCGCGAGGGCCTGAACCAGCACGTCCTCGACAACGAGGCCGCGTTCCTGGGCACCCTGAACAAGCTGCGCGACCTGCCGATCGTCGGCGACGTTCGCGGTAACGGCTACTTCTACGGCATCGAGCTCGTCAAGGACAAGGTCACCAAGGAGTCGTTCAACGACGAAGAGGTCGAGCGCGTCCTGTACGGCTTCCTGTCCAAGGCCCTGTTCGACAACGGCCTGTACTGCCGCGCCGACGACCGTGGCGACCCGGTCATCCAGCTGGCCCCGCCGCTGATCTCGGACCAGAAGACCTTCGACGAGATCGAGCAGATCCTGCGGACCAGCCTGACCGACGCGTGGGCGAAGATCTGATCACCTGAGCTTTCTTCCCCACCCTCCACCGAAGGGCGGCCCCGACTCCTCACCGTCGGGACCGCCCTTCGGCGTATCCGGAACCGAATCTGCGACCAACACGCCGCTTTCGCACCGATTCGCCCCCGTTCGGACCAGTGCGGCGCACCCGCGCCACCGTCCGATCGTTCTAATCTGACGACTGTCATATCCCCGTCGGCACCTGGATGGATCACATGTCAGCGGCCCCGCCCGACAACGACGTGCTCTGGGCCCGAGGGATCGTCAAGTCCCACTACGGCACCCCCGCACTGCGCGGCGTCTCCCTCCGCGTCCGCGAGGGCGAGATGCTCGCCGTCACCGGCCCGCGCGGTTCCGGCAAGTCCACCCTGCTCGGCTGCCTGTCCGCGCAACTCCCGGTCGACGAGGGCGAGGTCTGGTTCCACAGCTCCCCCGTGCACACCCTCGGCCGGGCCGGACGCGAACGGCTGCGCCGCGAACGCTTCGGCTGGGTCGGCCCCGAACCGCACCTGGTACCGGAACTGACGGCCCGTGAGAACGTCGCCCTGCCCCTGCTGCTGGCCGGCGCCGGCCACCGGGCCGCCCACCGCGCCGCCGTTGAATGGCTCGACCGCCTCGACGTCGCCGGCTGCGCCAAGCTCCGGCCCGCCGACCTTCCGCAGGACATCCGCCAACGGATCGCCGTCGCCCGGGCCCTCGCCCCCGAACCGCCCGTGGTCTTCGCCGACGACCCCACCGCGCCACTGCACCACGACGCCCGCGAACAGGTGCTGCGGATACTGACCAGCGCCACCCGCTCCCACCACCTGACGCTGGTGCTCGCCACCCACGACCCGGAACTCGCCCGCTACGCCGACCGCAACGTCCACCTGATCGACGGCCGGATCGCGACCGAACCCGCCGCCGTCCCCGCCGGGCGCTGAGAGGGCCTCGACGTGTACTACCTCGGACTCGCCCGCGGCTACCGCGCCCTCGACCTGGTCCGCTGGCTGCTCACCGCAGTCGCCGCCGCCGTGGTCGCCGCCTTCCTGCTGCGCGCGCTCGGCCGGGCCCTGGCCGAACCCACCGGCGGCGCCGACCGGCTGCTGTGGTGCCTGCCCCCGCTGGCCGCCGTCGCCTGGTTCGCCGCCGTCGCCGCCCGCGCCGTCCCCGCCCAGCACCCCGAGCGGATCACCGGCCTCACCGCCGCCGGCGCCGGCCCCCGCCGGATCCGGCTGCTGATCGCCGGCGAGATCGCCCTCGCCTGCGCCCTCGGCTCCGGCCTCACGCTGGTGCTCTTCCTGGTGCTGCGCAACGACATCGCCGGCCCCTCGCTCGCCGCCGACATCGGCATGGGCATCCCGCTGCCCACCGCCGCGCCCGTCACCCTGCTCGCCGTCCCCACGCTGGTCGCCGGAGTCGCCGCGGCCTGCGCCGTCCGCTTCCCCGACACCCTGCCCGGCCACCCCGCCGAGCCCGCCCCGGCCCGCTGGAGCGCCCGGCGGCTCACCCTGCCCGGCCCCGTGCTGCTCGCCGGCATCGGCCTCGAACTGTACGGACTGCGGCCCGGCGCCACCGACGCCGAACGCACCCTGCACCTGCCCGGCGGCCTGCCCGCCACCAGCCCCGCCCTGCTGGCCGGCTGGACGCTCGCCGCCCTCGCGCTCGCCCTGTGGACCGGCCCGCTGCTCGCCCTCGCCGGACGGCTGATGGTGATCCACCGGCCCGCACCGCTGCGCCTGCTGGCCGGCCGCGCGCTCACCGCCCAGGCACCCCGCCTCGGCACGCCGCTGGCCGTGCTCACCACCATCGCCGCGCTGCTGCTGGTCGCCGGTCGCGAGTGGGCCCGCGCCGACGCCGAGGCCCCCACGCTCACCCTGGTCGAGGGCCTGCTGATCCTGGCCTGCGCCGTCGCCGCCCTCGCCGCCCGCCTGCTGGAACTGCGCGCCGACCGCCGCCCCACCCTCGCCACCCTGGACCGCCTCGGCACCCCGCCCGGCCTGCTCACCGGCACCCTCGCCCTGCGCGCCCTCGCCGCCGGCACCGTCCTGCTGGTGACCGGCGGACTGACGCTGGCGCTCTGCCCGCTGCCATAGCGCCCACGAACGCGGAACGCCCCGGCGGTTCTCCCTGAACGGGAAACCACCGGGGCGTTCGTGCTGCTGAGGCCTCAGCCCGCCGCGGCCAGCTGACCGCAGGCGCCGTCGATCTCCTGACCGCGGGTGTCGCGGACGGTGGTCGGCACGCCGTGCGCCTGCAGGCGGCGGACGAACTCCCGCTCGTCCTCCGGGCGGGAGGCCGTCCACTTCGAACCGGGCGTCGGGTTGAGCGGGATCAGGTTCACGTGCACCCGCTGGTTCTTGATCAGCCGGCCGAGCAGGTCCGCCCGCCACGCCTGGTCGTTGATGTCCTTGATCAGCGCGTACTCGATCGACACCCGGCGGCCCGACTTCTCCGCGTAGTTCCACGCGGCGTCCAGCACCTCGGCGACCTTCCACCGGGTGTTCACCGGGACCAGCTCGTCGCGCAGCTCGTCGTCCGGGGCGTGCAGCGACAGCGCCAGACGGCAGCTCAGGCCCTCGTCGGCGAACCGGTGCATGGCCGGGACCAGGCCGACCGTGGAGACCGTGATGCCGCGCTGGGAGAGCCCGAAGCCGTCCGGCGCCGGGTCGGTGAGGCGGCGGATCGCCGACAGCACCCGGTTGTAGTTCGCCAGCGGCTCGCCCATGCCCATGAACACCACGTTCGACAGCCGGGCCTCGCCGCCGGGCACCGTCCCGGACTTCAGGTCGCGCATGCCCGCGGCGATCTGCTCGACGATCTCGGCGGTCGACAGGTTCCGGGTCAGCCCGGCCTGGCCGGTCGCGCAGAACGGGCAGTTCATGCCGCAGCCGGCCTGCGAGCTGATGCACATCGTCACCCGGTCCGGGTACCGCATCAGCACCGACTCGACCAGCGTTCCGTCGAAGAGCTTCCACAGCGTCTTGCGGGTCGCGTCGTCGTCGCACGACACGTGCCGCACCACCGACATCAGCTCGGGCAGCAGCGCCTCGGTCAGCTTGCCCCGGCTGGCCGCCGGGATGTCCGTCCAGCTCTCCGGGTCGTTCGACATCCGGCCGAAGTAGTGGTTCGACAGCTGCTTCGCGCGGAACGGCTGTTCGCCCAGCTCGGCGACGGCCTCCTTGCGCTCGGCAGGGCTGAGGTCGGCAAGGTGTCGCGGGGGCTTGGCGCCACGCGGCGCGACAAAGGTCAGTTCTCCGGGCTTAGGCATGGTTCATCCAGTGTCGCAGACCGCGGACCCCGCCCCGCCGCCACCTCTTCGCTACCTCTTCGCTGCTCGATGCCGCCTGAGCAGCGCCGTCAGGGTCGGGTGGTCGACTCCGGCGTTCAGGCCCGCCACCAGCTCGTCCGGGCACAGTTCGTACAGGTCGCCCCACCACCGCCGCGATCGGTGGTCCCAGATCCGGTACCCGCCCGGGACGCCGCGCGCCACGTACCGCCGTCTGCTCATCGCGCCCCCTCAGCCGCAGCGGACGGTACCGGGACGAGACTGTGGGCACAACCGAAAAACGGCCCCCGGACACCCGGGGGCCGTGGCGGTCGCGCCCGTCAGTTGCCGACGAAGACCGTGAGCAGCAGCCAGACCACCGGGGCGGTCGGGAGCAGCGAGTCCAGGCGGTCCATGATGCCGCCATGACCGGGGAGCAGGGTGCCCATGTCCTTGATGCCGAGGTCGCGCTTGATCATGGATTCGGCGAGGTCGCCGAGGGTCGCGGTGACGGCCGCGCAGCCGCCCAGGATCAGGCCCTGCCACCAGGCGCCGCCGTCGATCAGGAAGTGCGTCAGCAGTGCGCCGGCGATCATCGACAGGCCGATCCCACCCGCCAGACCCTCGCGGGTCTTGCCGGGGCTGATGGTCGGGGCGAGCTTGGTGCGTCCGAACTTGTAGCCGACGGCGTACGCGCCGGTGTCCGAGCAGATCGTGACGACCAGGAACAGCAGGATCCGCCAGGCGCCGTCGTCGGCGGACAGCATCAGCGCGACGAAGGTCGCCAGGAACGGCACGTAGAACGCGGTGAACACGCCGGCCGTTATGTCGCGCAGGTAGTTCTCCGGCGGCGTGGACATCCGGGCGACCATCATCGCCAGGCCGGTGAGTGCCAGGATCGCGGCGGCCCACTGGCCGCCCTCGAAGTAGCCGGCCACCACCATGCCGACGCCGCCGACCAGCAGCGGGATCTGCGGGACGTGAATGTCCTTGCGCTCGGCGAGGCGGCTGGTGAGCTCCCGGATGCCGACGGCGACGGCAGCGGCCACCACCACCATGAAGACCGCCTTGACCACGAACAGCGAGGCCGCGATCACCGCCCCGAGGCCGACTCCCACACCTATCGCGGCGGGCAGGTTGCGGCCGCCGCGCGGCTTGCGGGGCTGCTGGTCGGTCTGGGCCACGGAGGTCTCCTGGGCGGGGGGCATGAACTGAGTCTGTGCCGCGCCGCCCCCTGTGCCATGCCGGAGGCCGCCGCGAGTGACCCGTTTGGTGCCGGCCCGGGTCGAGCCGCGCCCCGGGCCGGGCGGACGGGCCGCCGGTCCGGGGCGTACGCGCGGGGGTCTGGGGTCAGACCTCCAGCAGCTCGGCTTCCTTGTGCTTGAGCAGCTCGTCGATCTGCGCCACGAACTTGGCGGTCAGGTCGTCGAGCTCCTTCTCGCCGCGGCGGCCGTCGTCCTCGCCGATCTCCTTGTCCTTGACCAGCTTGTCGATCGCGTCCTTCGCCTTGCGGCGGACGGCGCGGACCGAGACCTTGGCGTCCTCACCCTTGCCGCGGGCCTGCTTGATGTACTCGCGGCGGCGCTCCTCGGTGAGCTGCGGGAGCACCACCCGGATGACGGAGCCGTCGTTCGACGGGTTGACGCCCAGGTCCGAGTCGCGGATCGCGGTCTCGATGGCCTTCAGCGCGGTCTTGTCGAACGGCGTGACCATGGCCATCCGCGGCTCCGGCACGGAGAACGAGGCCAGCTGGTTGATCGGCGTCAGGGCGCCGTAGTACTCCGCGACGATCTTGGCGAACATCGCCGGGTGCGCGCGGCCGGTGCGGATGGCGGCGAGGTCGTCCTTGGCGACCGCGACGGCCTTCTCCATCTTTTCCTCGGCCTCGAGGAGGGTCTCGTCAATCACTGTGTGCTCCCTGTCCGGTTCATCTGCTGTTGTCCCGTACCGGTGCCCCGGACGGCTGTTGCTACTCAGTGCCCCCGGCGCCTAGGCCTGGGCGGAGTCCTCGCTGATGAGTGTGCCGATCTTCTCACCCTTGACCGCACGGGCGATATTGCCCTCGGCGAGCAGCTCGAAGACCAGGATCGGCAGGCCGTTGTCCTTGCACAGGGTGATCGCGGTCAGGTCGGCGACCTTGAGGTCGCGGGAGATCACCTCGGTGTAGTCCAGCGAGTCGAACCGGACCGCGGCGGGGTTGAAACGCGGGTCGGAGTCGTAGACCCCGTCGACGCCGTTCTTGCCCATCAGCAGGACGTCGGCGTGGATCTCCAGGGCGCGCTGCACAGCGGTGGTGTCGGTGGAGAAGTAGGGCATGCCCATACCCGCGCCGAAGATCACCACGCGACCCTTCTCCAGGTGCCGGATGGCGCGCAGCGGCAGGTACGGCTCGGCGACCTGGCCCATCGTGATGGCGGTCTGCACGCGGGTCTCCATGCCTTCCTTGATCAGGAAGTCCTGGAGGGCGAGGCAGTTCATCACGGTGCCCAGCATGCCCATGTAGTCGGAGCGGGCCCGGTCCATGCCGCGCTGCTGGAGTTCGGCGCCGCGGAAGAAGTTGCCACCGCCGATCACGACGGCGACCTCGGTTCCCGCGCGCACCACCGTGGCGATCTCACGGGCGATGGCGTGCACCACGTCCGGGTCGACGCCGAGGCCGCCTCCGCCGGCGAACGCCTCGCCGGACAGCTTGAGCAGTACCCGGCGGCGGGTGCCGTCCGGTGCGGTCTCCTGCGTCTCCTGCATGGACTTTCCCTTCTCCGCCTGCTGGTCAGCAGATCTGCAAGTGCTACTCACGACGCCGGGCGTGCGGGCCCGGTGCCGTGTATACGCGAGGAGGCCACTGCCGCGGGAACCGGGTACGGTCTCCTGCACGGCAATGGCCTCCTCGTCGTTCATGGTGCCGACGCCGCCCTCACGGGGTGCTGGAGGGCGTGGTCGGCGTGTTCCTCCGCCCTTACGGACGGGCCTTTCCTCCTACCTTATGTCCGGCCCGGGGCCGGTCCTGGCGGGAAGAACTGCGCGGAACGGTCTCAGGCGCCGACGCGGAAGCGAACGAAGCGCTTGAGGGCGACGCCGGCCTCGTCGAGGACCTTGGCGACGGACTTCTTGTTGTCCTTGGCGAACGCCTGCTCCAGGACGGCGTTCTCCTTGACGAAGCCGGTGACGCGGCCTTCGACGATCTTCGGCAGGGCAGCCTCGGGCTTGCCCTCCTCGCGAGCGGTGGCCTCGGCGACGCGGCGCTCGTTCTCGAGCTCCTCGGCCGGGATCTCCTCGCGGGAGAGGTACTTCGGCGCGAAGGCGGCGATGTGCTGCGCGACGTCCTTGGCGGTCTCGGCGTTCTCCTGGTCGAGCTCGACGAGGACACCGATGGTCGGCGGCAGGTCCGGGTCCGACTTGTGCATGTAGACCGCGACGAAGCCGTCGTTGTCGAACTGCGCGAAGCGACGGAAGACGATCTTCTCGCCCAGGGTCGCGTTGGCCTCGTCCACGAACTGCTGGACGGTCTGGCCCGGGTTGATCTCGGAGGCCAGGGCGGCGTCCAGGTCGGCCGGGGAGGTGGCGGCAACGTGCGTGGCGATCGCGTTGGCGACCTCGACGAACTTGCCACCCTTGGCGACGAAGTCGGTCTCGCAGTTCAGCTCGACCAGAACGCCGGACTTCTTGTCCTCGGCGATCAGCGCGGCGACGGCGCCGTTGGAGGCGTCGCGGCCCTCGCGCTTGGCAACGCCCTTCTGGCCCTTGATGCGCAGGAGCTCGACGGCCTTCTGGACGTCGCCCTCGGCCTCGTCCAGGGCCTTCTTGCAGTCCATCATGCCGGCGCCGGTGAGCTCACGGAGCTTCTTGACGTCCGCGGCGGTGAAGTTCGCCATCGTGTGATCTCTTCTCACGTCTCGCGTGTCTGCGTGGGAAAGTGCCGGGGTCCTGGATGCGGTACCCCGGCACGGGAGAGAGGGGCACCCACCGGCTCAGCCCGGCCGGTGCCCCTCACCCTGGTGGTACGTCAGGCCTGCTCGGCCTCGGCGGCCGGAGCCTCGGCAGCAGCCTCGGCGGCGGGGGCCTCGGCGGCCTTCTCGCCCTCGAGGATCTCCTTCTCCCAGGCGGCCAGCGGCTGGTCGGCGCCCGGCTCGGCCTTCGCGTCGCCCTTGGCGACACCGGCGCGGGACTTCAGGCCCTCGGCGACGGCGTCGGCGATCACGCGGGTCAGCAGGGTGACGGAGCGGATCGCGTCGTCGTTGCCCGGGATCTTGTAGTCGACCTCGTCCGGGTCACAGTTGGTGTCGAGGATGGCGACGACCGGGATGTTGAGCTTCCGGGCCTCGCCGACCGCGATGTGCTCCTTCTTGGTGTCCACGATCCAGACAGCGCTGGGAACGCGCTGCATGTCGCGGATACCGCCGAGGGTCTTCTCCAGCTTGTCGTACTCGCGCTGGAGGACCAGGAGCTCCTTCTTGGTGAGGCCGGAGCCGGCCACATCCGTGAAGTCGATCTCGCTGAGCTCCTTGAGGCGCTGCAGACGCTTGTAGACGGTCGAGAAGTTGGTCAGCATGCCACCCAGCCAGCGCTGGTTGACGTACGGCATGCCCACGCGGGTCGCCTGCTCGGCGATGGCCTCCTGGGCCTGCTTCTTGGTGCCGACGAAGAGGACGCTGCCGCCGTGGGCAACGGTCTCCTTCACGAACTCGAAGGCGCGGTCGATGTAGTTCAGCGACTGCAGGAGGTCGATGATGTAGATGCCGTTGCGCTCCGTGAAGATGAAGCGCTTCATCTTCGGGTTCCAACGACGGGTCTGGTGACCGAAGTGGACGCCGCTCTCCAGCAGCTCCCGCATCGTGACGACGGCCATGTGCCGTACTCCTCATGTGTCGCCCGGCGCGCCGCGAGGCAGGTGCGCTCTGCGGGGTGCCGGGGCTCTCGGTTTGTCCGTGCCGGTCGGGCGACCGCCACGCCTGACGCCCCGACGTGCCAAGCCGCTTGGCCTGCACGGGGCTTGCGGCCTCGGCAGGCTCGGCGGACCGAGCGGCACTCGCACCGTTCGACCGCTCCCCGGAGGGGGCGGGCCGTCGGTGGCGGGGCGTGCGAAGTCGACCCGGCAGACCGGGTCGCGTGTGAAGTGTACGGGAAGCCCCGAGCGGCGGGCGACTCCGTGCGGTCCCGCCGCCCTGTTCAGCGCCGCTGCGGGCGGCCCGCCGCCCACCGTTCACCCCTGCGGGGGACGGCAGTTGTCCACAGCCCCCAGTTTGTCCACAGCCCCCGGAATCGGCGGGCGGCACTGGCGCCGCGACCTCCATGGTGGGGGTCGTGCCTGCTGAGCGGGCTTGTCGTGGTTTGTACCAGGTGCTGGCGCTGTGCCGGTTTCATCGCGTTGAGGGAGCGTTGCGGGAGGTTCGCGTGGGGCGAGGACAGGGTTCGTTCCGGCCGGGGCCGTTTGGGCGGGTGGCCGTACGAATCAGCGTGGTGCTGGGGGTGGTGGCGGGTCTTGCGTTCGTGACCATGGGTGGGGGCGGTCCGGGGAGTCCGGCAGTGGCGGTCCCGGCGGGGTTCGCCGCAACGGCGGGGCCGGGGGCGGTGCGGCTTG
Source organism: Kitasatospora sp. NPDC048662 (assembly GCF_055587065.1). Taxonomy (NCBI): domain Bacteria; kingdom Bacillati; phylum Actinomycetota; class Actinomycetes; order Kitasatosporales; family Streptomycetaceae; genus Kitasatospora; species Kitasatospora sp. NPDC048662. Next base: position 24,184 of record NZ_JBVJHA010000002.1, read on the forward strand.
GGGCGGCCGGGCCGGGGCCGGGGCGGCTTGGGGCGGCCGGGCCGAGGGCGGGGCGGGTGGTCGGGCCGGGGCCGGGGCGGGTGTGGCCGGTGGGTGACCGGTCCGGGTTGCTGCGGCGGTTCGATCCACCGCCGGTGCGCTGGGCGGCCGGGCATCGTGGTGTGGACCTGGCGGCAGCGCCCGGGACGGCGGTGCGAGCAGCCGCACCCGGCGTGGTGACCTTCTCCGGGCAGGTGGCCGGTCGTCCGGTCATGGTGGTCACCCACCCCGAATCGGGCACTCCCCCGCTGCGGACCACCTACCTCCCGGTGGCCGGGTCCGTCCCGGTCGGCACCGCGGTCGCGGCGGGCGACCCGATCGGCGAGCTGACCGCAGACTCCGGGCACTGCCCCGTCGACTGCCTGCACTGGGGCCTGCTCCGCGGCAGCCGCTATCTCGACCCACTCGCCCTGCTCGGCTCCGGCCGGGCCCGCCTGTTGCCGCTCGACTCCCCCTGACGCCGGATCAGCCGGTGCCCGGGCCGGAAGCCGCGTCGGCCGGGGCGGTTCCCGCGCCACCAGACCGACCAGACCGACCAGACCGACCGGACCGAAGGCCGTCCAGGGCGAACCCCACCGCGGCGTCGGCGATCTCCGGCACCTCGGCGGCCTCCCGGGCCCGCTCGATCTGGCGCACCGCCGCTTCCACCACGCCCTGCAGCAGCGAAGCCGCGACGGCCGGCCCGGGGTGGCCGAGTTCCTCCAAGGTGCGCACCACCATCGTGGTCAGGCCGGTGTGCGCGGCCCTGATCCGCGCCCGCGCGGCGTCGTCGAGCTCGTACTCGGCGACTGCCACCAGGGCGCGGTGCACCGGATCGGTGGCCAGCGCCACCTGTCCCCGGACGTACGCCTCGATCCGCTCGGCCGGAGCGTCGCTGGCCGCCATGCCGGCTTCGATCTCGGCGGCCCACAGCGGGAGGTCCACAGTGCACAGCGCTTCCACCAGGTCCGACTTGGACCGGAAATACTCGTACACCGAGGACCTGGCCAGCCCGGCACGCGCAGCGAGGGCACCGAAGCTCAGCGCCTCCCTGCCGCCCTCCGCCAACAGGACGCGCGCGGCGTCCAACAGTGCTGCCTGCTGCAACTGTCGATGCTCGGCCACCGTGGCCGCCCGGATTTTCGGCACGCACCAACTTTACGGACGCCAGCGGCCGGAGGGGCACACACCGCGCACCCACCGATCCACCGGCCCCCGCAGCCGTCCCGCGCCTTCGCGCCCCCGTCTCAACGGGCGTCGGACATCTTCGCCCGCAGTTGCAGCACCGACTTGGTGTGGATCTGGCTGACCCGGCTCTCGGTCACCCCGAGCACCTGGCCGATCTCGGCGAGCGTCAGGCCCTCGTAGTAGTAGAGCGTCACCACCGTCTTCTCCCGCTCGGGGAGCGTGTTGACCGCCGAGGCCAGCAGGCGGCGCAGCTCGCGATCTTCGGCGATCTCGACCGGGTTGTCGGCTCCGTGGTCCGGCAGCGTCTCCATCAGGGTCAGCCGGTCACCGCCCTCCCCCGCCGAGTGCAGCAGTTCGTCGAGCGCCACCACGTTGGCCAGCGACAGCTGGCTGAAGATGGTGTGCAGCTCGTCCAGCGCGATGCCCATCTCCGCCGCCACCTCTGGATCGTGCGGCGTCCGCCGCAACCTGGCCTCCAAGGTGGCGTAGGCCCGCTCGACCGCCTTCGCTTTCTGCCGCACCGACCGGGGGATCCAGTCCAGCGCCCGCAGTTCGTCGATGATCGCGCCCCGGATCCGGCTGATCGCGTAGGTCTCGAACTTGATCGCCCGATCGATGTCGAACTTCTCGATGGCGTCAATCAGTCCGAAGACTCCGGAGGACACGAAGTCCGCCTGCTCCACATTGGCCGGCAGCCCGACCCCGACCCGGCCCGCGACGTACTTCACCAGCGGCGAGTAGTGCAGGATCAGCTGATCGCGCAGCCCGTGGTCACCCGTCTCCTTGTACGAACGCCACAGCATCTGAAGCGCCGACTGGTCCGCCCCGCCCTTCGCGCCGCCCCGCTCGCCTCCGTTGTCCCGACCGACCGCCGACTCCCCCTCAACCCCCACGCCTCCCAGCCCAGCAGCACCCCCCATTGGCGCCACCGTCGGCGCAGGCACCGCCATGCCAACCGGCACACCCGGCCTGCGCCCAGCGTTCACCGAACCCTCCACGGACGCGAGTGCCGCAGACGCGGGCGCCGCCGGTGTCGCGGACGCGGGTGTCGCCGGTGTCGGGGGCGCGGACGCGAGCCTGAGCACCGGCGCGGGGGTCGCGGGCATGGGCCCGGGCGCCGGCGCCGAGGTCGGCCCGGGCAGCGCGACCGGCGACGGCCCGACCGCCGACGGCCCGACTGGGGACGGCCCGGCCAGGGACGGCTCGGCCGGCGACGGCTCGGCCGGCGGCTGGGGCTGCGACTCACCCTGCCCCGTCTCCGACGCCGTTCCCGATACGTGAGCTGCCTCATCCGAGGAACGTTCCGCCTCCGGCCCACCGGCCTGCCGGCGAACCTGCGAGCTCCGGACGGGAGGTTCCCCCGGCTTCACCTTCGAACGCGCGCCCCGCCTGGACTGGCTCCGCACCGGCCGGACGTTCGCAGGCGACATGTCGGCGGCGGTGACACCCGCCGCCTGCGCTTCACCTGCGGCCCGCCCGGACAGCGGCCTACTGTCGGCCTGGCCTTCGCCAAGCTGCCTGTCGCCCGGGCGGTCGGCACCTGACCGATCGGCGCACCCACCACCGAACGGCGCCTGCCCACCCGACGGGGTACTGCTGGTCTCCTCGCCGCGCGGCCAGGGTTTGGCCACAGTCGACGGCACTACTTGCGGGCAGGGCAGCCGCTGGCCGGGGCGCTCGATGGACGGGCGCGCCGGAGGCTGCCGGTCCGACGGCCCCTGCGGGACGGGGGGACGGGGAAGGGGCGAGGGCGAGGCGGGACGGGCCTGGGACTGTGGGGTCGCGGTCGGGGACGTGCCCGGCCTCGCCATTCCCACGACTCCCGAGGGCCTGGCCCGCAGCTCCGCGGCGTTGCGGGTCTCGGCCCCGGTCCCGTCCGGGGACCGACCGTCACCGGTCACCCTGTGTCCGGGAATGTGAGTGGGCATGCGTTGGTCTGCGCCGTTCTGCCGAGTCATGTGCTGATAGGGACGCCATAAGGGAGCGTAGCGTGACCAAGTCGCTGCACAGTGCTACCGCCACTCGGGCGTCGCCCGATCCGGTGGCAGTGGCGGGCTCCACCGGCACGTCGCGGAGCGGGCCCCGGCCGGCTGTCGGGCGCCCTGCCTCCGCTGGGCCGCCGACCAGCGCAGACTTCCCCCGACACGTCGGAATCTTTGAGCCACGTCCCCACTTGCGGCTGTCGCCCGCCCGGGCTCACCCGTCTCAGCGGTGCTCTCAACTCACCTGGGGTTCCTTCCTGTTGACGGGATGCTCCGTTCGGTCAACCTTCCATGTCCGCTGTTGCGCAGATCCGATCACTTGCGTCGTACCAACCTCCAGTGCGCTCCGTGCCGTTCGACGAAGCCCAGCGAGCTCAGCTCGTGCAGGTGGTGCACGGTCTCCTGCGGGGAGAGCGCGGCGTACTGTGCGAGTCGCTGCACCGGCGCGCCGTCCGCGCTCGCCGGCACCGCTTCCAGGACGCGGGCCACCGACGGCACCAGCGCGTCCCGAGGCAGGATCGGACCCGCTCGTTCCGGTGCCAGGTCGTTGCCGATGGAGCCGATCAGTTCGCCCACTTCGGCACCGTTGGTGACCAGATTCGCGGCTCCGCTTCTGATCAAAGCATGGACTCCGGCCGAGAGTTCGGACGTCACCTGACCGGGAACAGCCATCGTGTGCCGGTTGAGATCCATGGCGCGTCGTGCGGTGCTGAGCGCGCCGCTGCGAGGCGCGGCCTCGACCACGACGGTGCCTCGGGTGAGCGCCGCTATCACCCGGTTGCGCAGCACGAATCTGAACCTGGTCGGGTTCATCCCGAGCGCCAGTTCACTCACCAGCAGCCCGGAGTCCCCGATCCGCTGAATCAGTGCCTCGTTCCCGCGCGGGTAGCAGATGTCGACCCCACTGGCCAGAACCGCGATCGTCATCCCGTTGACGGCCAGCGCACCCGAGTGGGCGGCTGTGTCGACGCCGTATGCGGCTCCGGAGACCACCACCCAGCCACGCTCGGCCAGTTCCGAGCCGAGCTGTCCGGCGATGTGTCGCCCGTATGCGGTGCAAGCCCGGGATCCGACGATGGCGACCGATCTGAGCGCCAGTAGGCGCAGCGAGGGAAGGCGTGTCCGCGGCCGGCCTCGGATCCACAGCCCGACCGGGCGGCTGTCACCAAGGTCGTCCAGCTGAGAAGGCCACTCCGTGTCGCCCGGAATGATGAACTTCCCACCGAGCTTGGCGATTCGTTCAAGGTCGGTGGCCGGGTTGAACTTTCGCAGCCTCTCCTGGTAGGCGGAGATCCGGTCCGCTCCTAGCCCAAGTCTGCTCGGCGACGCTCCACCGTAGAAGCCCTGCACCAGGCCGACCGCACCGAGGCGCTGGATCGCCCGGCCGATGGCCGCGTCGCCCGGTTCGATCAGCCGGGTGAGCGCTGCCCTGGCGACCCGCTCGGGCTCGGGCGGATCCGGCGTGGTCACTGCGGCGGCCCACCAGGTGGGACGGATGACCCGCTGAGTGGAATGGCTTGTGGCGGCCCGTTCGGCTGTGCAGTGCCGACTCGTCACGGCGCTGTGGGCGGCATGGCCTGCGGTAATCGCAGTGTCTGGTACCGACAATCGGGGATCCACCGCGTCCGAGCCCGGTCGGTGGACGGCTGGCGGGCCGGCTCCACGAATCAGGTGGCGCAGCCGGTCCTGGCCGTCACCTGCCGCACGGTCGTCGGGCGGGTGGGGAGGGCAGGGGCTGTCAGGTGGGCCCGGCAGGGTGGGCTCGCCCACCGCTCGGAGTCTTCCCTGCCGGGCCGGGACGCCGTGCGGGTGTGCGGTGTCGGCGTCTCGGACCTGGCTGTCGGGCGCCGAGGTGAGCGGCGCTGGGCCGGCGGTATCGGCGTGCTGATGGGGCATGGGAAGTGCTGCGGTCACGGAAAGGTCCTCCTGCGATGGCTTGTCCGGCGGCTGAGTTGGTGCGCGGGCGGCTTCACGGTTCGACGGGCTGTGGGCCTACTCGGCGAGCCGCTGTTGGGGCGCCGACGAGATGACGGGCGGTCAGAGCTCGGCGCCTAGGTCGGCATCCACGTCGTAGTACGGGTCGGATCTGCGGTCGTTCGGGCGGGTAACGCGCTGAACTCCGGTGCGGAGGGTGAGCGCGGTCTGGACGTCGGCACGGGTGGGGCGGGGCCGACGGGCGAGGTCGGCGACCGTCCAGGCGACGCGGAGGATCCGGTCGAGGCCTCGCGCGGTGAGCAGCCCCCGGTCGAGGTCACGCTCGGCGTCGATGAGCGAGCCGGGCGCGAGTTGCCAGCGCGTGCGCAGTTCGTGCCCAGGCACTTCGGCGTTCGTCCGCCACGGGGTGTCGGCGAGGCGAGCGGCGGCCCGCTCGCGGGCCTCCCTCACGCGTTCGGCGACCGTGGCCGTGCTCTCGACTTTTCCGCCTTGCTGCATCAACTCGGCTCTGCTGACCCCGGCCACCTGTACTTGGAGGTCCACTCGATCCAGCAATGGTCCTGACAGTCTTGCTTGGTAGCGGTTGACCATGACGGGTGTGCATTCGCAGCCTTCTCCTCTCAACGAATAGCGGCCGCAGGGGCAGGGGTTGGCGGCCAGACAGAGCAGGAAGCGGGCGGGCAGCCGCATCGAGCCCGCGGCTCTGGCGATCATCACCTCCCCCGATTCCAAGGGCTGGCGAAGGGCATCGAGGACCCGGACCGGGAATTCGGGTGCCTCGTCGAGGAAGAGCACGCCACGGTGGGCGAGGGAGACGGCACCGGGTCGGGGCAGTCCCGTTCCGCCGCCCACGATGGCGGGCATGGTGGTCGAGTGGTGCGGCGCGCAGTACGGCGGGGTGTCGATCAGCGGACGGTCGGGTGGGAGCAGGCCGGCCACGGAGTGGATCGCGGTCACTTCGAGGGCTTCGGCCTGGGTGAGTGGTGGGAGCAGGGCGGGGAGCCGTTCCGCCAGCATGGTTTTGCCGGCTCCGGGTGGCCCTTTGAGGTACAGGTGGTGGCCGCCCGCCGCGGCGATCTCCAGGGCTTGCCGGGCTTCGTACTGCCCGGCCACGTCGGCAAGGTCGGGTCGGCAGGCCTGGTCCGAGGTGACGTCTCGGACGCCGAGCCCGGGGAGCATGAGTCCGGCGAACGAGGAGTCGGGGCGGCCGATGGACGGGTCAGGTGGTTCGTCGGGAATGGGGGCATTGGTGAGGATGGCGATGAGCTGGCGCAGGCTTCGCACACCGAGGACGGAGACGCCTGGAACCAACTCGGCTTCGGCGGCGGTCTGTTCGGCGACCACGATCTGTCGGTAGCCGGCGTCCGCCGCAGCGAGTACTGCGGGCAGGACGCCTCGCACCGGGCGTACCCGGCCGTCCAGTCCGAGCTCGCCGATGATCAGCAGGCCGTCGATCGACGCGGGGTCGAGCCGTTCGGCGGCCGCCAGTACGGCGCAGGCCACGGCCAGGTCGTACCCGCTGCCGCTCTTGGGTACGGAGGCCGGGGTGAGGCCCACGGTGAGTTTGCGAAGCGGCCATTTCTCGCCGCTGTTGGAGACGGCTGCGCGGACCCGGTCGCGGGCTTCCAGGAGGGCCTTGTCGGCGAGGCCCACCAGGCTGAAGGCTGCGAGTCCGGGTTCGAGGTCGGCCTGGACCTCGACCACGACGCCGTCCACTCCGACCAGGGCGACCGAGCAGGTGCGGGCGAATGCCATCTCAAACCGCCCCGCGCAGGTGCTCGACCGCAGCGGCGCCCTTGAGGGGGTTGACCACGGCGACCAGGTCGATGCGGACTCCGCCCGGCGGCGGGGGTGCCGGTCCGCCGGCCGAGGCTTCGTCCGGCGGTTCGCCGCCGTCGACCCGCTCGGCGGCCAGCACCAGTCGGGAGAAGTGCACGGGCCAGCGTTCGGCGAGCCACCGTTCGGCGAGGTGGCGCAGCCGATCGGCCTTGTTCTGGTCGATCGCTTCGGACGGCTGCTGGAAGCCACGCTCGGACCTGGTCTTCACCTCGCACACCGCGAGGGTGTCCCCGTCCAGTGCGACGATGTCGAGCTCGCCCTCGGCGCAGCGCCAGTTGCGCTCCAGGATGCACAGCCCGCCCTCCGTGAGCCGGCGGGCGGCGACCTCCTCGCCGTAGCGTCCGAGGCCGTTGGTGGAAATCTTGTTGGGATTCTGCACGGCAATCACCTCCGGCCGGAAGGTTGCCGTCACGGCCGGGAGGTGGGCCAGCGAAATCGCCACACCTGTGGATAACTCGGGCCTGTGGATAACTTAGATCGCTCGTTCGAGTGGCAAACCCGAAATGCGCTGGACAGCCGGCGATCTCAGCGACCAGTCTCGGTGGCCCGGGCATCGCCGCAGGTCATCATGGTGCGGCTGCTCGGGTGGAAGGATGCGTGCGGTCGGCCGCGCCATTCCCCGCCCACCCTGGGCAGTCGGGCCTGGGGCACTCCCGGGCCGGCCGTTCAGCCGCAGAACGGTCAGTTCCCGAACGCGGAATCGTCCGAGGGCAGCTCGAGATCGCTCTTGGCCAGTTCCTCGATATTCACGTCCTTGAAAGTCAGAACGCGGACCTTCCGAACGAACCGGGCCGGTCGGTACATGTCCCAGACCCACGCATCCGCCATCGACACTTCGAAGAACACCTCGCCCTGCACCGAATGCACCTGCAGGTCGTAGTCGTTCGTCAGATAGAAACGCCGCTCGGTCTCGATCACGTACTTGAACAGGCCGACGACATCCCGGTACTCCCGGTAGAGCTTGAGCTCCATCTCGGTCTCGTACTTCTCGAGGTCTTCGGCACTCATTCCAAGCGTCCCCTCACTCGTCACGTCCACCCCATTGTGGACCACCGGGCCCGTGCTCAGAGCCGTACTGGCGGTTCTGGCGGTCCTTCCGTCAGAACCTGCTCCATCAGCGCGGCCAGTCCGCGCGGATACACGGTCTCCTCAGTGGTCCTCAACTCCCCCACCGTCCACCACCGGGCGGAGAGCAGCAGTGCGTGCTCCTCCGCCCCGCTCTGCCGAAGTGCCACCTCGCTCCGCCCGATGCGGGCCAGGTGGAACCACTGCTCCTGTTCGTAGTTCCTGCCCCGGAAGGAGAACTCCACCGTGCCGTACGCAATCAGCGGTCCCCACTCCACCTCGGTCAGCCCGATCTCCTCGGCCAGTTCACGCCGGGCCGCTTCGGCCGGGCTCTCGCCCGGCTCGATGCCGCCGCCTGGCGTGATCCACCAATCGACGCCCGGCGCGGCCGGATCGGTCCCCTGCAGCAGCAGGACGCGCCCCTCCGGGTCCAGCAGCAGCACGCGAACAGCCTTGCGACGCTCGACCGCCACCTGGTTCAGCTCCGTCCTGAGGTTCTGCGCACGTTTCCGGGCCGGACCCGAGGTCTGGCCGGCCCCCGATTCAGGCCTTCCGCCGCCTCTGCAGTTTGCGGCCCAGCGAGACCGCCCAACCCGCCGCCGAAGCGAGGACGATCAGGGCTGCCCCGCCGACCGCCGTCCAGCTGGCGGGCACCAACACACCCGCTTGGTGCGCACGCGGCGCACCCAGTTCGTCGAAGGTCGCAGTGCGCCCCTCCAACCCTGCGCGGGACAGCGGCAGGATCACCGCCTCGACCCTCGCCTTCACTCCGGAGGCAGGAACGGAGCCGAAGGCCACATCCAGGTGGCTGCGCGAGTCCATCGAGTTCCCGCGGAAGTCGCCGAGCAGGAACAGCCGTCCCTCGGGCACCGTCACCGAGAATGTCGTGGCGACCACCGTGGCCTTCGCCAGGTAGGGCTCCTCCACCTGGTGGCCGTTGACGGTGATCCGCCCCTCGCGGTCGCCGGAGACGGTGTCGCCACCGACGGCGGCCACCCGCTTGACCAAGGTGGCGTTGCCCCAATCCGGGTCCTGGAAGACCACGATGTCGCCGCGTCCGATCGACTTCTCGTCAGCGGTGTGGGCGAGGACGGTGTCGCCGATCTCCAGGGTGGGACTCATCGATCCGGTGGGGATCTTGTAGGGCCGGTACTGGATGGCGAGCATCGCGAAGCCCCCGATCAGCATCACGAATCCGATCGCGATCACCACGCCCTGCACGATCGACGCCGCGCTCCGACGGCGGGCCGGTTGGACTTCGGTGGGCGGTGTCCGTTCCGCGACGCTGCTCATCGGCTTCGCCCTCTCCTGGCGCTCACGCGCTCCGGGCGAGCGCTCGCTACCTACCTGGGCCTCGCTGTCCTGGGCTGGACAGCACTGCGGGCCGTGGCACGTGCGAGCAGATTACTCACGAGTACCACGGCCCGCGCAAGAGTCAGTCGCGGACGGTCTGCGACCGGTCAGCGACGGCGCTTGCGCACCCACCACACGGCGGGGGCCGCCAGGGCCGCACCGGCCAGCGGCGGAGCGAGCGGCCCGCCGACGGCCAGACCCTTCTGGTCGAAGGTGTCGGGGACGGGCAACGTCGCCCAGTCGCCGATCGGCCAGGCCACCACGAACGCGCGGCCGACAACGTTCCCGACCGGCACGGTGCCGCCGCCCGGCTGGTCCATGTGGAACCGGGAGTCCAGGGAGTTGGCGCGGTGGTCGCCCATCACCCAGATCCGACCCTCCGGCACCTTCACCGGACCGAACGGCTTCTCCCCGCACGGGGTGTTGCCAGGAAAGATGTACGGCTCGTCGAGTGCGATGCCGTTCACCTTGACCGGGCCGGTGCCCTGGCACTCGACGGTGTCACCGCCGACCGCGATGACGCGCTTGATCAGGTCCTTCTCGTCGCTGGACGGCATCAGCCCGATGAAGCTGAAGACATCCTGGATGCCGCGTACGAAGGAGTTGCTGCTGCGCTGGGCAGGCTCGTCGTTCAGCCAGCCGCCCGGGTCCTTGAAGACCACCACCTCGCCGCGCTCCGGCTCCGCGCCGAACCACGGGGTGAGCTTGTCGACCAGTACGCGGTCACCGACCTGGAGCGTGTTCTCCATCGAACCCGACGGAATCGAGAACGCCTGGACGAAGAAGGTCTTGATCACCAGAGCCAGGATCAGGGCGATGCCGACCAGGATCGGCAGTTCCTTCCAGAAGGAACGCTGTTTGGGAGCCTTCTTGGCCCCGGCCGGCGCCGCCGAATCGCTCTCCTCTGCCGCGTCGGACTCGGCCGCCCGCAGGGCGTCACCGTCCTCCACGTGCCGCCCCTCGGAGTTGCCCGAAGGCTCCCCGTCAGGCTCCGGAGCACCTGAGCGGGCACCGATCACCAGATCCCCCACGACATCTCCTCCCTGCTGTGCGGACGCCTGCGCGTCCGCGCTCACCAGTGCCGCACAGCGGGCACCACACTCTGCGATCGACCGACAACCCGCCTCTGGCTTGCCCTACCCGGGCACGCCCGACACCAGGCCGGAACCGAGCACTTCAGCACTTCTCTATCACTCCCGGTCAGCCGACCCGTGTTCCCACGCGCCGACCGAACCGTCAGTCGGACGTCGGCCCGGCCCACCGGTTCGTTCTCCACCGCCGCACAACGACCGGGAGGACGCCCAACACACCCATAACGAGCGGGGGTTCCGCAGGAATCGGCCCAACGGCCGATGATCCTGCCACCTGCACCGGCACGGAGGAGAGTGAATCGGGAACACCCAGTTGACCGAAGTGGGAGAGCGGCCACGCAATCACGAACGCACGACCGACCACGTTCGCCACCGGGACGGTCCCGGCGCCCGAATTGGCCATGTGGTAGCGGGAGTCCGCGGACAGGTCGCGATGATCCCCCATCACCCACAACCGCCCCTGAGGGACTGTCACCTTGAAGGTGATCCGCGAGGGCACGTTGCCGGGCGCAACGTACGGCTCGTCCAGCGGGGTGCCGTTCACGCTCAGCCGGCCCTGGGCGTCACAACACTCCACGGTGTCGCCGGCGACACCGATCACCCGCTTGATCAAGTCCCGCTCGTCATCGGAAGGAAGGAGGCCCACCGCGGAGAACACCGACGTGACCTTGTGCAGCACGGACCCGTCCGTGGACGGCTTGTGGTCCTTCTCCAGCCAGTCGCCCGGGTCCTTGAACACCACCACCTCGCTGCGCTCCGGCTCCGAGCCGAACCACGGGGTGAGCTTGTCGACCACGACCCGGTCGCCGACCTGCAGGGTCGGCTCCATCGAACCGGAAGGAATGACAAACACCTGGACCAGGAAGGTCTTCAGTACCAGGGCAATGACCAATGCCACCAGCACGATCACCGGGAGTTCACGCAGAAAGGGGCGACGGCCACGGCGCTCAGCCCGCTTGGCGGTCCGCCGGCGCTCGGCGCGGCCCCTCGCAGGCCGGCTGCCCGCGGCACCGTCCCCACCGCCTTCGGCCGTCCCCTCGACCTCTTCGGCCCCCTCGGCTACGCCAGGCACGCCTGCAGTGTCAGCAGCCTCGGCGCCATCGGCCTTGGCCACGCTGCCCGCTCCGTCGGGGACGGCCCTGGGTCTACCTCTGCTCCCCATGGCCACCGGTCCCCTCAATCGCGGCGAATGCCGCCGGCCGGTCGAGCGAGGTCGTCCGGCCAAGGGGGAACAGCAGCCAGTCGGCGCGTCCGATCACGCGATCCACGGGCACGGTGCCGCCGCCGGGTTCGCCGAGGTGGTCCCGGGAGTCGCGGGACGCGCTGCGATGGTCGCCCATCACCCACAACTTGCCGGAAGGAACCACGATGTCGAACGGCACCGCCGACGGTGCGTCACCGGGGAGCAAATAGCCGCTCTCATCCAGCGGCACTCCATTGATCCGGAGGCGGCCGTCGGAGCCGCAGCAGGTGATCCTGTCGCCGCCCACGCCGATCACCCGCTTCACGTAGACCGTGTCGCCGGCCGGGGCCAGTCCGGCTTTGGTCAGCAGGTGCTTCACGCCGGACGGTTCGTCCTGGTACGGCAGAAAGGAGCCGATGCCGTCGAAGACCACCACATCGCCCCGCTGCGGGTGCCCACCGAAGGCGTAGGCGAGTTGGTTGACCAGCACGCGGTCGCCCGGCCGCAGGGTGCCTTCCATGGAGCCGGACGGCACCGCGAAGGGCCGGGCCACGAAGGCGTTCACCAACAGCAGCGCCGCCACGCACACCGCGCCGATCCACAGCAGGTCCCGCGACCACCGCCGCCCACCGCCGTCCTCGGACTCGGACTCGGACTCGGCGGCGGCGGCGTCACCCTCGCCCTCGCCCTCTGCGTCGCCTCCGGCGTCCGGGTCGTCGGCCCGGCCCCTACTCGCGGCGTCACCCTCTGCCTCGGCGTCGATCACGGCCCCAGAACCGGCCACGGTCACGGCCCCGGCCACGGCCACAGAGTCGGCATCGGTATCGCTGTCGGCGCCACCACCAGCACCGTCACCAGCAGCCGCAGCCGCAGCGGAGTCCACCACGGGCCCCGCGCCGCCACCGGCAGTGGCTGCCGCGCCGCTGTCGGCTGTGGCCCCGCTGCCGGGTACGGCCCCGCTGCCGGGTGCGGCCCCGGAAACGGCAACGGACCGCGCCGGTGTGTCCGTACCCGTGGGTGCGGGACTGCCGTCGCGGTCCGTCGGTGGCTCGTGCGTGCTCATCGGGGGTGAGCTTATCCTCCCGGTCTAAACCGGTCGGAAGACCTTACCCCGTCGAGCCTGCGCGATCACGCGTCGCGCTTCTCCTTGATCTTCGCGGCCTTGCCGCGGAGGTCACGCAGGTAGTACAGCTTGGCGCGGCGAACCGCACCGCGGGTCACGACCTCGATCTTCTCGACGACCGGGGTGTGCACCGGGAAGGTGCGCTCGACACCGACGTTGAAGCTGACCTTGCGGACGGTGAAGGTCTCACCGATGCCGGCGCCGTGACGACGGATGACAACGCCCTGGAAGACCTGGACGCGCGAGCGGTTGCCTTCGATGACTCGGACGTGCACCTTCAGGGTGTCGCCGGGGCGGAAGGCGGGGATGTCGGTGCGCAGCGAGGCCGCGTCGACAGCAGCGAGCTTGTTGCTCATCGTTGCTCTCCATCGCAGGCGCCACGGGCCGCCCACGGAAATTCGTCTCAACTGGGTGGTGCTGCGGGCCGCTTCGGTTGACGATGAACCCCCCGTGGCGGAGGCACCGGTCCACTGACCCCCACGAGGGGAGCCGGGCGACAGACAGCAGTCGCCTATTCTTCCACAGGCTCTACCGCAGACCGAAATCGGCCGGCGGCGGCGTCCCAGGCCAGGCCGAGGACGCTGAGTGCTTCACGTTCCTTTTTGGTGAACGCGTCACGCTGCCAACGGGCCACCAGGTCGGGCCGGTTGGCGAGCGTGCGGGCGAAGGCCTGCTCGCGCCGCCACTGGGCGATCTTCCCGTGATGGCCGCTGAGCAGAATTTCCGGCACCTCGCGGCCGCGCCACTCGGCGGGCTTGGTGTACACCGGGCCCTCCAGCAGGTCGGCCATGGCGCCGGGGGCGAAGGAGTCGTCCCGGTGCGACTCGGCGTTGCCGAGCACGCCGGGCAGCAGCCGGGCGATCGCCTCGACCATCACCAGGACGGCGACCTCGCCACCGGCCAGGACGTAGTCGCCGATGGAGGCTTCGACCACGGGCATCCGGGTCGCGGCCTCCTCGATGACTCGGCGGTCGATGCCCTCGTAACGGGCGGGCGCGAAGGCCAACCAGTTGCGGGCGGCCAGGTCCTGGGCGAGTTCCTGGGTGAACGGCCGGCCGCTGGGGGTGGGCACCACCAGGGTCGGCACCTCGCCCTCGGGTCCGGCCGCGAGGACGGCGTCCAGCGCCGCGCCCCAGGGCTCGGGCTTCATCACCATGCCGGGGCCACCGCCGTAGGGGGTGTCGTCCACGGTGCGGTGAATGTCGGTGGTCCACTGCCGCAGGTCGTGCAGGTGCACGTCGAGCTGGCCGCGAGCACGGGCCTTGCCGACCAGCGAGACGTTCAGCGGTTCCAGGTACTCGGGGAAGATCGTGACGACGTCGATCCGCATGTCGGTCACGCCGCACCCCCGGTCGAGTCGTCAGAGCCCTCAGAGTCCGATCCCTCAGAGTCCGAGCCCTCGGCGGCGGCCGGTCCCTCGGAGCCGTCAGAGCCCTCGGCGCCGGGGCCTTCGGAGTCGGAGCCCCCGGAGTCCAAGCCCTCGGCGTCGGCTGGTCCCTCGGAATCGTCAGAGCCCTCGGAATCGTCAGCGCCTTCGGCGTCGTCGGCAGCAGCACTCCCCGCGTCCTTGCGCGAGGAGGCGACCACCGCGTCGGCGGGGTCGATCAGGCCGGGCGGCGGGGTGATCACGGCGCGCTGCTCGTCCAGATCGATGGTGGGGACGATCTGCTCGACGAACGGAATGAGCACCTCGGTACCGTCGGGGCGCTGGACGGTGAGCAGGTCCTGGTAGGGGAGGTGGACCACCTCGGTGAGTTCGCCGATCAAGGTGCCGTCGGTGAGGACGACGTCCAGGCCGATCAGCTGGTGGTCGTAGTACTCGTCGGGGTCCTCAGGGGTCTCGTCCGGGTCGACCTCGGCGATCAGGAAGGTGCCGCGCAGCGCCTCGGCGGCGGTGCGGTCCTTGACTCCGGCGAAGCGCAGCAGCAGGCGTCCGCTGTGCACCTTGCCGGACTCGACGGTCAGTGGTCCGATGCCGGCCGGGTCGGTGAGGAGGACCGCGCCGGGGCCGAGCCGCAGTTCCGGCTCGTCGGTGCGGACCTCGACACTGACGTCCCCTCGGATGCCGTGGGCGCGGCCGATCTTGCCGACGACGAGCTGCACGGTGATCGTTCTCCTGAGATGAGCCTGGGTGAGGCGAGCTAGGTGGTGAGGTACAAAAAAGCCGGAAAACGGGAAGGACCGGCCGGGACGGATGCGTCCCGGCCGGTCCGGAAACCCGGTGGTCGACCTGTCGGTTGACGTTGCCGGTCGATCGAGGAGGTCAGCGAATGCTGTCCACGTCGACCAGGTCGACCCGGACGTTGCGACCGCCGAGGGCGCCGACCACGGTGCGCAGTGCGCGCGCCGTGCGGCCGCCCCGGCCGATCACCTTGCCGAGGTCGTCGGGGTGCACCCGCACCTCGATGGTGTGGCCGCGGCGCAGGTTCCGCGAGCGGACCTGCACCTCGTCCGGGTGCTCGACGATGCCCTTCACCAGGTGGTCGAGGGCTTCCTCGATCATGCTCAGGCCTCGGTGGAAGCGGCCTCGGCCTCGTCAGCCTTGTCCGACTTCTTGGCCTTCGGGGTGATGGCGACACCGGTGGTGGCGTCCTCGAAGCCGGCGACGGCCTTGGCGAACAGGTGCGAGAAGTCCTCGACCTTGGGCTCGGCGACCTTCAGCGGCGCCGGAGCCGGCAGGCCCTTGAACTTCTGCCAGTCGCCGGTCAGCTTGAGGATGGCGAGCACCGGCTCGGTCGGCTGGGCGCCGACGGACAGCCAGTACTGGGCGCGGTCGCTGTCGACCTCGATCTTCGAGGGGTTGTAGGTCGGCTGGTAGATGCCGATCTCCTCGATCGCGCGGCCGTCACGCTTGGTGCGCGAGTCGGCGACGACGATGCGGTAGTGCGGGGAGCGGATCTTGCCCAGACGCTTCAGCTTGATCTTGACAGCCACGGTTGTGGATTCTCCTGGTCTTGACGTGGGTGAGCAGCGCTCCGCCGCGTGGGGCTGCGGCGCGAGGTGCCGTTCAAGGGACACGCCAGCCGTTAGGAGAGAGGGTCCTGCCTGGCTGCCGAGTACTCAGCTGTCCATTCTGCCACATTGCCGAGGCCCCCCGAACCGCGCCCCCGCACGCCCCCGAGCACCATCAGGGCCGGAAAAAGCTGTGTCGACCGCCCCCCGAAGGGGCCGGCCGACTCGTGGCCGGTCCGCGGACACCCCGCCCGCGGCCCGGATCAAGCGTTCTTCAACCGCTGTCAAGCGATCTTGAAAGGCTGCTGGCAAGCGCCGCAGACGATCGAGGCCTGCGCCAGCACGGACGGGACGACGCGGACGTTGCGGCCACAGCCGCACACCGCCTTGACCCGCACGCCGCCGCCCGAGGAACCGTGCCGGGCGGCCGGTCCGCGGAAGGCGCGGTGGTTGCCCTCGCCGGCGACGGCGAGCTGATGCGCCCCGAGCGCGCGGTCGAGACGCTCGATGGTCTCGGCGTAGCGTTCGCGGGTCTCGTGGCCCATCGTCACCTGGGAGAAGCCGCTGCTGGCGTGCGGCTCGACCGGGTGGGCCAGGCCCAGCTCGGAGGCGAGCAGCAGGAAGCGGCGGTTGTGGTAGCGCCCGGCCCGCGAGGTGTCGCGGATCTCCCGGGCAGCGGCCAGGCCGTGCGCGGCCTCGTGCAGCAGGCGCTCGAAGTTGAGCCGGGTGCCGCAGGCCGACGAGGACTCGCCGATCAGCGCCTCGGGAGACGCCAGGTCGGGCAGGTCCCGGTGGTGGGCCTGGATGTCGCTCCAGGCGGCGGCCAGTTCGGCCGCAAGGACGAGGGGCTGTGTCGTGCTCACGCTGTACCAACGATGGGGAGAGAGCCGATGTTCCGCTGGACCCGGTGGTTCGGGAATTCCCAGCGAACTCTCAGGAATGTACTTTCGCACGCGAATTGCGCGGTTCCGAACTGACGCAAGACCAACCCCCTGCACGTTTGGGCCCGGCGCCTTCGCCGGGCTCTCGGCACCCGTCGCGGAGCCCAACATCCCCACGGCGGACGGCCCGCGACCTGTCCGAAAATTGACAGGGCCACGGGCCGTATACCGTACCGCTTGTCAGGTACTCCCGGGAGTTGACTGGTCAGTAGTCTCAACTACCAACATCCGAGCCGGGGTTCGGGTTCGGCAGCGGCCGACCGGGACACCCGCAGCTCATCGCGGTGATCACGCTCCGCACAGGGTCCCCGGGCCGGAGCCCGGGGACGCCTGCGGCGGTCGGATCAGTACGCGCGGGCCACCAGGGCGAGGTTGCCTTCCTGGTCGTCGGCGGCCGGCACGGTGCCGTCCGCAGCGACGATGCAGCGCACCGACACACCCTGCTCGGCCAACTTGGCCTCGCCTTCGGGGCCGAGGTCGGCCCAGGAGATCCGGCCCCAGCCGGTGGCGGCGGCCTCGACGGCCTCGTCGATGGTCTTGACGTCCACGGTGCGGGCCTCGCGGCGCTCGCGGGACTCGCGCAGCAGCTGCGCCTGGTCCTCCTCCAGGATGCCGGGGACGATCGCGGCCAGGGAGTCGACCTGGACCGGCGACTTGCCGCCGGCGATCCGGCGGGCCAGCATCGCGGTGCCGGCCTCCAGGTCGCGCGGGCCGACCTCGATGCGCAGCGGCACGCCCTTGAGCTCCCAGTCCACGGCGCGGCGGCCGAACGGAGTGTCGGTGCGGTCGTCGACGACCACCCGGACGCCCGCGGCCTCCAGCTGGGCACCGATCTCGCGGACCTTGGCCAGCACCGCGTCCTCGCCCTTGATGGCCAGGACCACGACCTGGACGGCGGCCAGCCGCGGCGGGACCCGCAGACCGTTGTCGTCGCCGTGGGACATGATCAGGCCGCCGACCATGCGGGTCGAGACGCCCCAGGAGGTCTGCCAGACGAACTCGCGCTCGGCGCCCTGGAGCTGGTAGGTGGTGTTGAAGGCCTTGGCGAAGTTCTGGCCCAGCTCGTGGCTGGTGCCCATCTGCAGGGCCTTGCCGTCACGCATCATGCCTTCGAGCGTGAGGGTGTTGATGGCACCGGCGAAACGCTCGCGGGCGGTCTTGCGGCCGAGCACCACGTCGATGCCGAGCACGTTGGTCATGAAGTCGCCGTAGACCTCCGTGTGGATGCGCGAGGCGTAGTCGCGGGCGTCCTCGTAGGTGGCGTGGGCGGTGTGGCCCTCCTGCCAGAGGAACTCGGTGGTGCGCAGGAAGACGCGCGGGCGCAGCTCCCAACGGACCACGTTGGCCCACTGGTTGATCAGCAGCGGCAGGTCGCGGTGGCTCTGCACCCACTTGGAGAAGTACTCGTTGATGATCGTCTCGGAGGTGGGCCGGACGACCACCGGCTCCTCGAGCTCCTTGCCGCCGCCGTGGGTGACCACCGCGAGCTCGGGGGCGAAGCCCTCCACGTGCTCGGCTTCCTTGGTCAGGTAGGACTGCGGGATGAACATCGGGAAGTACGCGTTCTGGGCGCCGGCCTTCTTGATCCGGGCGTCCATCTCCTGCTGCATCCGCTCCCACAGGCCGTAGCCGTACGGTCGGATGACCATGGTGCCCCGCACCGGACCGTTGTCGGCCAGCTCTGCCTTGTTGATGAGGTCCTGGTACCAGCGCGGGAAATCTTCCGCCTGGGGGGTGAGAACGGGTGCCTTAGCCATGGGCCGAATGGTACGGGGAGCGGCGGCCGGACCGTGAATCCGTTTCGTCGCCCCGGCCCGCGGACGGGGCGGGGAGCACGCCCGCGCACACCCCGGGGCGCACACCTGTGGCGCGCGGAGACCTGCTCGCACCCCTCTGGACGACGGCGGCGACCCGCTGTTCGCTGAGAGGGGCCGGGGGGTGCCGGGCTGCGGCACACGCAGCCGATTCCGAGGACCGACGTGGACCGATTGGGAGGCCGTGATGGCTTCAGCGCGAGTGACCGGCAGCACCGTGGACCGGGTCCGGGCGGACGGTCCGGCGGAGCGGCGCGGTCGGGCGCGGGACTGGGCGGAGATCCAGGAGCGCATGCTCGTCCCCCTCTACCAGGACGTTTACCGGCGGCTTGAGGTCGGCGCGGCGACCAGCCTGCTCGGGGTGGGGTGCCGGTCCGGGCTGGCGCTGCTGCTCGCCGAGGGGCGCGGGGCGCAGGTCGCGGGGGTGGAGTGGGACGAGGAGCTGCGGGAGCTGGCGGTGGCCCGCGGGCTGGAGGTGGCGCCCGGTGGGAGCCTCGCCCGTTCGGCGCACTCCGTCCCCCGGCCGGCGCACTCCCTGGTGACGGTTTTCGAGCAGTCGCCGACGCCCGCGCTGGTCGCCTGGTCGGCGCAGCGCACGCTCCCCGGTGGGCTGCTGGTGCTCGCGGACCGGGGCCCGGCGGAGTGCTGCGAGAGCACGGCGGTGCTGGAGGTGGCGCACCGGCACACCCCGTCGGAGGACCGGGAGGAACCCGCGCCCGCAGCACTGGAGTCGCTGCTGGTCTCCGCCGGTCTGCGCCCGTCGATGGCCGGCCGGGTGGTCTGCCCGTTCGCGTACGCGGACCTGGACTCGGCGGTCCGCGGTCTGCTGGCCACCGGCCTGTTCGACCGGGCGGAGCAGCAGGCCGGGGCGGCGCTGGTGGCCAAGGAGCTGGAGGAGGCACTGCATCCGTACCGGTGCCCGGACGGCTCGGTGCGGATGGTGAACGAGTACCGCTGGGTGGCGGGCGCCCGGCCGGATCCGGATGACGAGAACCTGGGCCGGAGCGGCCCTAGTCGCGGCTGAGTCCAGCGGCGGCGTAGGCGGCGTCCTCGTCCAGGGTCTCGGCCTCCAGCAGGGCGGTGGCGAGGGCGTCGAGGCGGTGGCGGTGCCGGTTCAGCAGGACGATCGCCTCCTCCCAGCATTCGGCGACGATCCGGCGGGCCTCCTCGTCGACCGCGTCCAGGGTGGTGGGGGCGGCGGACAGACCGTACGGGGACTGGCCGTCGTTGGGGATGGCGGTGACCCGGCCGACCAGGCTGCTCATGCCCCAGCGGCCGGCCATCGAGCGAGCGATGGTGGTGAGCTGTTCGAGGTCGCTCTCGGCGCCGGTGGTGACCACGCCGTACACCACCTGCTCGGCGGCCATCCCGCCGAGCGCGCCGATGATCCGGCCGCGCAGGTAGGGCTCGGTGTAGGAGTAGCGGTCGGTGTCGGGGGTGGAGAGCGTGACGCCGAGGGCGCGGCCGCGCGGCACGATGGTGACCTTGCGGACGGGGTCGGCGCCGGGCTGGAGCATGCCGAGCAGGGCGTGCCCGGACTCGTGGTAGGCAGTGCGTTCGCGTTCCTGTTGGGGCATCACCAGCGGTCGCACCGCGCCGAGTTGGACCTTCTCCAGGGCCTCGGACAGGTTCTCCTGGTCGACCGCGTCCTGCTGGCGCTTGACCGCCAGCAGCGCGGCCTCGTTGACCAGGTTGGCCAGGTCGGCGCCGGTCATGCCGGGGGTGGTACGGGCGACGATGTCGAGGTCGGTGCCCTCGGCCAGCGGGACTTCGCGGCTGTGGATCCGCAGGATCTGTTCGCGGCCGGCCCGGTCGGGCGGGCTGACGGTGATCCGCCGGTCGAAGCGGCCGGGACGCAGCAGCGCGGGGTCGAGGATCTCGGCCCGGTTGGTCGCGGCGATCACGATGACGCCCTCGGAGCCGGAGAAGCCGTCCATCTCGGTGAGGATCTGGTTGAGCGTCTGCTCGCGTTCGTCGTGGCCGCCCATGCCGCCACCGCCGCCGCGCTGGCGGCCGATGGTGTCGATCTCGTCGATGAAGATGATCGCGGGGGCGACCTTGCGGGCCTCGGCGAACAGGTCGCGGACCCGGCTTGCACCGACGCCGACGATCATCTCGATGAACTCGGACGCCGAGGCGGAGAAGAACGGGACGTCCGCCTCCCCGGCGACCGCGCGGGCGAGCAGGGTCTTGCCGGTGCCGGGCGGACCGGACAGCAGGACGCCGCGCGGCATCTTCGCGCCCAGTCGGCGGTAGGCCTGCGGGTTCTTCAGGAAGTCGACGACCTCGCTGAGTTCGGCCTCCACCTCGTCGATGCCGGCCACGTCCTGGAAGGTGCTGCGGCGGCCCTGGCTGGTGTCCACCGGCTTCGGCGGGGCCTTGCGGCCGAGTGCGCCACCGCCGAGCCCGCCGGCCATCCGGCGGGCCAGGAACACCCAGACCGCGATCAGCAGCAGCATCGGGGCGAGCGAGATCAGCAGGTTGGCCAGGAAGCTGCGCTGCTGCACCACCGGGCGGGCGATCACCTCGACGTTCTGCGCCTGGAGGGTGCCCCAGAGGTTGTCGGTGGCGAACGCCGGGCGCTGGGTGGTGAATTCGCTGTAGTCGCCCTTGCCGCCGTCCGGCTTGGGCTGCTTGTTCTTCAGGGTGCCCTCGATGGAGTCGCCCTTGGAGTAGATCTTGGTGATGTTGCCGCTGTTGAGCTGCTTGCTGAACTCGGTGTACGAGATGGTGGTGGAACCACCGCCACCGAAGAAGCTCAGCAGCAGGTCGGACAGCAGGAACACCACCAGGGCGGTGAGAATCAGGCCCGTCCACCCGCCCGGCATCTTCTTCTTCGGCGGCGCGGGCGGCGGCGCCCCCTCGGAGCGCCAGGGCTGGTCGGGGGTCTGACGCGGCGGCACGGGGTTGCTCACCAGCCGGACGATACGGACATTCCGTCCGCTGGTCGGCGCGCAACGCCGCGACGCCGCGACGCCGCCCGTCAGCGCACGGGGGTCGGCCACTCCTCCGCCGTCAGCGCGAACCGCTCGTGATCCCGCCAGGCGCCCTGCAGAAACAGCATCCGCGGCGTGAACCCCTCGTGGCGGAAGCCCAGCCGACGCGCCATCGCCACCGAACGCTCGTTGTCCGGCTGCACGTTGATCTCCAGCCGGTGCAGCCCCAGCCCGCCCTGCTCGGCCGGCGTGAAGCACCGCTCCACCACCAGCCGCATCCCCTCCGACATCCGGCCCGTCCCGGCGAACGGCACGTACGAGTCGTAGCCCAGCACGCCGTTGCGGAACCGGGCCATCACGATGTTCGCCACATTGCACTTGCCGACCATGCCGCCGGTCTCCTGATCGAAAATCAGGAACGTCCGCAGGCCCGCCCCCTGACGGCTCAGCAAATCCGGCAGACCGTCCGGCTCCACCGGGTTCCACCGCCCGATGTGTTCGGCGGAGCGCCGCACCGCATCGGCATAGGGAACGACATCATCGGGGCGAGGGGCTCGGATGGTTACGCGCATCCCGCAATCATCGCGCAGGCGGGTGCGAAAACAGGGGCGCGGGGAACTGCGCGAAGCCGAAGGCACCCACCAGCAAGATCGCGACGCGGGCAATGACTTGCCATTGATCGCGACCTTGCGGACCGGTGCATGGCTGGTCGCGCAGTTCCCCGCGCCCCTGTCTTCGCACCCCAACCGCTCGCGCAAGTCTCCCCGCACCCCTGTCTTCGCATCCCAACCGCTCGCGCAAGTCTCCCCGCGCCCCTGCTTTCGCACCCAACTATTCGCGCAAGTCTCCCCCGCGCCCCGGGTGCGCTCTGCCTGGTCCGGCACCCGCCTACAGCAGGTCCTTGAACTCCTTGGGCAGCTCGAAGTCCGCCGGCCCCTTGCCCGCCGGGAGGCCGAACGCGTTGCCGTCGGCCTGGCCCGGCCCGAGGGCCTTGCGCTCGGCGGCCGCCGCCTCCTCCTGGGCCCGCTTGAGCGGGTTGCCGCTCTTGCGCTTGCCCTTGGCGACCGGGGCCTTCTTGCCGGAGCGCTTGCCGCCGCCACCCATGCCGGGGATGCCGGGCATGCCCGGGATGCCCTTGCCGGAGGCCATCGCGGACATCATCTTGCGGGCGTCGAAGAACCGCTCGACCAGGCTGGAGACCTCGCCGACCTGGACGCCGGCACCCTTGGCGATGCGCAGGCGGCGCGAGCCGTTGATGAGCTTCGGGTCGGTGCGCTCGGCCGGGGTCATCGACTTGATGATCGCGCCGACCCGGTTGACGTCCTTGTCGTCGATGTTGTTGATCTGGTCCCGGATCTGGCCCATGCCGGGGAGCATGCCGAGCAGCTTGGAGATCGAGCCCATCTTCTGGACCTGCTCCAGCTGCGACAGGAAGTCGTCGAGCGTGAATTCCTTGCCGCCGCCCTGCAGCTTGGCGGCCATCTTCTCGGCCTCGGCCTGCGAGAAGGTCTGCTCGGCCTTCTCGATCAGCGAGAGGACGTCGCCCATGCCGAGGATGCGCGAGGCCATCCGGTCGGGGTGGAAGGCGTCGAAGTCGTCGACCTTCTCGCCGTTGGAGGCGAACATGATCTGGCGGCCGGTGACGTGCGCGACGGAGAGCGCGGCACCGCCGCGGGCGTCGCCGTCGAGCTTGGAGAGCACCACGCCGGTGAAGTCGACGCCTTCGAGGAAGGCCTGCGCGGTGGTGACCGCGTCCTGGCCGACCATGGCGTCGACCACGAACAGGACCTCGTCCGGGTTGACGGCGGCGCGGATGTCCGCGGCCTGCTGCATCAGTTCGGCGTCGATGCCGAGGCGGCCGGCGGTGTCGACGATCACGACGTCGTACTGCTTCTGCTTGGCGTACTCGATGGAGTCGCGGGCGACCTGCACCGGGTCGCCGACGCCGTTGCCGGGCTGCGGGCCGTAGAAGGCGACGCCGGCCCGTTCCGCCACGACGCCGAGCTGGGTGACGGCGTTGGGGCGCTGGAGGTCGCAGGCGACCAGCAGCGGGGTGTGCTTCTGGGCCTTGAGCCAGTGGCCGAGCTTTCCGGCCAGGGTGGTCTTACCGGCGCCCTGGAGACCGGCCAGCATGATCACCGTCGGGCCGGTCTTGGCGTACTTCAGGCGGCGGGTCTCGCCACCGAGGATGCCGATCAGCTCCTCGTTGACGATCTTGATGATCTGCTGGGCGGGGTTCAGCGCGCCGGAGACCTCGGAGCCGAGGGCGCGGTCCTTGACCTGCTTGATGAAGGCGCGGACCACGGGGAGCGCGACGTCCGCCTCCAGCAGGGCGATCCGGATCTCGCGCGCGGTGGCGTCGATGTCCGCCTCGCTGAGACGGCCCTTGCCCCGGAGGTTCTTGAACGTCGCTGCGAGGCGGTCGGAGAGAGTGTCGAACACGTCGGTCGCGGGTCCCTTGCGGCATCGAGTACGGGTACTGTCGTCGCCCCCAAGGGTAGCCGTACGCCCGATGGACGGTCTGCGCCCCTGCGTGAACGGGCTCTCAGCCGGTCTTCAGAGCGTCCCGCACGGCCTGTGCCACCTGCTGTGCGCGCTCCGGCTCCAGCGGCCGGCCGTCCTCGGTGGTCAGGTAGAACGCGTCCACCGCCTCCGCGCCCAGGGTGGACACCTGCGCGGTGCGGACCCGTACGCCCGCGGCGTCCAGGGCCCGGCCGATCCGGTGCAGCAGGCCGGGCGCGTCGTGGGCGCGCACCTCCAGGACGGTCGCGGAGTGGGACGCCGTGCCGGGGGCGACGGTGACCACCGGCGGCGGGGTGCGGATGCCGGGACGGCGCGGGGCGGCGGCGTCGCGCTCGGCGAGTCGGCGGGCCACGTCCAGCGAGCCGTCCAGGGCGCGGCGCAGGTCGGCGCGCAGCCGGGCCGTCTCGGGGACGTCGCCGTACTCGGCGGCCACTGTCCAGGAGATCAGCAGGACGGGGCCGGCGCCGGCCGGGTCGAGTTCGCGCAGGACGGCCTTGCGGACGGTCAGGCGGTGCACGGCGAGCAGGCCGGCCACGGTGCCGAGCAGGCCGGGGCGGTCGGGGACGGCGAGGGTGAGCTCGACACCGACGGACTCGGTTCCGTCGGCGTCGAGTTCGGCGCGCAGGGCGAGCGCGGGGCCGCCGGTGCGGGCGGCCTCGACGGCGAGGCGTTCCTGTTCGGCGGTCGGGGTGCCGGTGGCGGGCGGCCGGGGGTCGCCGGCCAGGCGGGCGGCGGTGCGGTCGACCAGCTGGTCGACCAGCGAGGCCCGCCACGCGGACCAGGCGGCGGGGCCGGTGGCGGTGGCGTCGGCCTCGGTGAGCGCGTGCAGCAGCTCCAGGTGGGTCCGGTCGCCGACGGTCTTCGCGATCAGGTCGGCGGTGGCCGGGTCGTCGGGGTCGCGGCGGGTGGCGGTGTCCACCAGCGTCAGGTGGTGGCGCACCAGCAGCGCCAGGGTGTCGGTGTCGGCCCGGTCGAAGCCCATCCGGGCGGCCAGCTCGCGGACGATCGCCTCGCCGGCCTCGGAGTGGTCGCCGGGCAGGCCCTTGCCGAGGTCGTGCAGCAGGGCGGCCACCAGCAGCAGGTCGGGGCGGGCGGTGCGGCGGGTCAGTGCGGCGGCCCGCACCGCGGTCTCGATCAGGTGCCGGTCGACGGTCCAGCAGTGCACGGCGTTGCGCTGGGGGCGGCAGCGGACCCGTTCCCAGTCGGGCAGCAGCCGGGCGATCAGCCCCTCGGCGTCCAGTGCCTCCCACACCGGCAGGCAGGCCTCGCCGGCGCCGAGCAGGCCGACCAGCCGGTCCCGGGCCTCGTCGGGCCAGGGAACCGGCAGCGGTCCGGTCTCGGCGGCCAGCCGGCGCACCGTGGCGTGGGCGACGGGCAGCCCGGCCTGGGCGGCCGCGGCGGCGGCGCGCAGCGGCAGCACCGGGTCGGTGGCGGGCCGGGCGGCCGGTGCGAGCACCGCCTCGCCGTCCTGCTCGACCACGCCCTCGGCCAGCGGACGGCGTTCGACGGGCGTGCCTCGGCGCGCTCCGCGGAAGAGGCGGCCGCGCCGGGTGCGGGCGGCGAGCACCCGGTCGACGGCCCGCCAGGTGACGTCGGAGGCGTAGGCGACGGTGCGGGCGGCCTCGTAGACCCGGCGCAGCAGGGTGTCGGCGTCCGGGACGCCGAGCTGTGCGGCGACCTGGTCGTGGTCCTGCAGGGCGAGCCGTTCGGTGGCCCGGCCGGTGCTGAGGTGCAGGGCGTCGCGGACGTCGGCGAGGGTGCGGGCGGCGGCGTCCAGGCCGTCGCGGGGGGCGTCGGCGAGCCAGCTGGCGGCGATCGCGTCGAGTGCGGCGAGGTCGCGCAGGCCGCCGCGGGACTCCTTGAGGTCGGGTTCCAGCAGGAAGGAGAGTTCGCCGTGGCGTTCGGCCCGGGCCCGGCCGAGGGCCCGCAGCTCGGGCAGCCGGGCGGGGGCGGCGGCGCGCCAGTCGGCGAGCACCTGGGTGCGCAGCCCGGCGGTCAGCCGCCCGTCTCCGGCCAGGTGGCGGGCGTCCAGCAGGCCGAGGGCGGCCTTGAGGTCCTCGGCGGCGACCTGGCGGGCCTCGGCGGGGGTGCGGACGGCGTGGTCGAGGGCGATGCCGCTGTCCCAGACGGGGTACCAGATCCGTTCGGCGACCTCGGGGTCGAGCGGGCCGTCGTGCAGCAGCAGCACGTCCAGGTCGCTGCGCGGGGAGAGTTCGCCGCGGCCGTAGCCGCCGACCGCGACCAGGGCGGTGCGGGCGGGGGCACCGGCCGTCCGGTGGAGGCCGGTCAGCCAGTGGTCGGTGAGCCGGGCCAGGGCGGTGCGCCGGTCGCGGCCGGTGCCGGCGGAATCGGCCAGCAGCCGGGCGCGTTCGGCGAGGTGGCCGCGGTCGCCGGGGTCGGTCGTCATGGTCAGAGCGCGTCGGGACCGCGTTCGCCGGTCCGGACCCGCACCACGGTCTCCACCGGGACCGACCAGACCTTGCCGTCGCCGATCTTCCCCGTGCGGGCGGCCCTGACCACCACGTCGATCAGCTGCTCGGCGTCCTCGTCCTCGACCAGTATCTCGACCCGGACCTTGGGCACCAGGTCGACGGTGTATTCGGCGCCCCGGTAGACCTCGGTGTGGCCGCGCTGCCGCCCGTACCCGCTGGCCTCGGTGACGGTCAGCCCGTGCACCCCGAACGCCTGCAGGGCCTCCTTGACCTCGTCCAGGCGGTGCGGCTTGATGACGGCGGTGATGAGCTTCATCGGGCGTCGACCTCGGTCTTCTCGGTGGTGGTGAAGCTGGCGGCAAGGCGGGCCGGGCCGGCCCCGAGGGTGGTGAAGTCGTAGGCGGACTCGGCGTGTTCGGCCTGGTCGATGCCGGACAGCTCGACCTCCGCGGCAACCCGGAAGCCGATCGTCTTCTGGATCGCCGTGCCCAGCAGCCAGGAGAGCACGAACGAGTACACCAGCACGGCGGCCACGCCGAGCGCCTGTCGGCCGAGCTGGCCGAACCCGCCGCCGTAGAACAGGCCGGCCGCCTGCTGCCCGACGTGGCCGGTGGCGAACAGGCCGACCAGCAGCGAGCCGATCACGCCGCCGACCAGGTGGACGCCGACCACGTCGAGCGAATCGTCGAGCCCGAAGCGGTACTTGAGGCCGATCGCGGCGGCGCACACCGCGCCCGCGACCAGGCCGAGGGCGATCGCGCCGAGCGGCGACACCGAACCGCAGGCCGGGGTGATGGCGACCAGCCCGGCCACCGCGCCGGACGCCGCGCCCAGGGTGGTGAACGCGCCGTGCCGCAGCCGCTCGTACGCGAGCCAGCCGAGCATCGCGGCGGCGGTGGCGACCTGGGTGTTCATGAACGCCATCCCGGCGACGCCGTTGGCGGCCAGCGCCGAGCCCGCGTTGAAGCCGAACCAGCCGAACCACAGCAGGCCGGAGCCGAGCATCACCAGCGGCAGGCTGTGCGGGCGCATCGGATCCTTCCGGAAGCCGATCCGCGGGCCCAGGACCAGCACCAGGGCCAGGCCCGCCGCTCCGGCGTTGATGTGCACGGCGGTGCCGCCGGCGAAGTCGATCACGCCGGCCCGGTCGCCGAGCCAGCCGCCGTGGCCGCCGTCGAAGAAGAACACCCAGTGCGCGACCGGGAAGTAGACGATCGTCACCCAGAGCGCCACGAACAGGCTCCAGGACGCGAACCTGGCCCGGTCCGCGATCGCGCCGCTGATCAGCGCCGGGGTGATGACCGCGAACATCAGCTGGAACGCGGCGAACGCGGTGACCGGGATGCTGCCGGTGAGCGCGTTCAGGTCGATGCCGCGCAGCCCCACGAAGTCGAGGTTGCCGATCAGCCCGGCGCCGGCGTCCGGCCCGAAGGCCAACGAGTACCCGTAGAGCACCCAGAGCACGCTGACGATCGCGAGCGAGACGAAGCTCATGGCGAGCATGTTGAGGGTGCTCCGGACCCTGACCATGCCGCCGTAGAAGAAGGCCAGACCCGGGGTCATCACCATGACCAGGGCCGCACTGATGAACACGAAGGCGGTGTCGCCCGCGCTGAAGCCGTCCGGCATCGGCGTCTCCTCCCAGCTGGAAGCCGCTCCGTGCCGGGACGTGTGCCTTGTCCCGGCATGGCGGCGATGGGAGGAGCGTGCCGAAGGCGGGTTTCCGCCGATGCGGCCTGGTGTTTCACCGCAGTGACGTGGTTGACGCGCCCGTTACGAGCGCGTGAACCGGGAGGGCGGGATCAGATCACCGAGACGAACTCCGGGATGTCCTGAACCACCCGCTCGGCCAGCCGGTCCACCCCGGGCACGCCGCGGAAGTCCCTGGTGGCCGCCTCGGAGGTCTTGCGGACCCGGGTGTTCAGGCGCTCCGAGCGGACCTTGCGGGCGATGTCCACCGCCGCCTCGCAGTACTCCGCGGCCTCCTCCGGCTCCCGCTGGAGCAGCCGCACCGAGGCCATGCCGACCAGGTTGAACGCGTAGGTGCGGACGTGGTCGCCGTCCTTGCGGAACAGGTCGACCGCCTTGGTGATCATCGGCTCCGCGGCCTTCGCCATCGCGGTGCTCCGGTCCGAGGTGTACGCCAAGTCCCGGTAGGAGTGCCCGTTCTCCGCGTTGAGCTCGGCCGCCGAGAAGAACCGCAGCCAATTCGGCGTCTCGTCACCGGTGTTGATGTCGCTGAAGGTGTCCTCCGAGAGCCGGATCGCCCGGGCGCAGCGGTTGACCTCGCCGATGGTGGCGTACGCGCGGGCCTCCATCGCGTACAGCAGCGACTGCTGGCGGGTGCTGGCGGTGTCCCGGCTGCCGTACTGGGCGAGGTGGATCAGCTCCAGTGCGTCCTCGCCGCGGTTCAGGTGGATCATCTGCCGGCACATGTCGGTCAGCACGTGCGCGCCGAACGGCCGGTCCCCGGCCTCCTTGGCGGCGTGCAGCGCCAGCACGTAGTACTTCTGCGCGCTCGGGTGCATGCCCACGTCGTAGGACATGAAGCCCGCCAGGTGGGCGAGTTCGGCGGTGAGCCGGAACAGCCGCTTGGTGGTGGCCTCCGGGTAGGTCTCCTGCAGCAGGTCGGTGACCTCGTGCAGTTGGCCCACCACGGCCTTGCGGCGCAGGCCGCCGCCGTTCTGGGCGTCCCACTTCCGGAACATCTCGGTGGTCTGCTCCAGCAGTTGCATCTCCGGCTCGGACAGCCGCCCGGAGAACTGCTCGCCGCCGTTGGCCGCCGCCAGGATCGGGGTGGGCTCGCCGTTCGGGCCCGGCGTCAGCCAGCGCTGCATCGGCTCGATCAGTGCCGCGCCCGCCGTCAGTGCCAGTGAAGTGCCCAGAAAACCACGGCGGTTGAGCATCAGGTCGCTGCGTGAGTACTCGCTGATCGCCTGCACGGTCTGCTGCGGGCTCCACGGCAGATCCACCCCGGCGCCGACGGTGGTCACCGGGATCGCGGCGCGCAGGCCGAGGTCCTCGATCGACACCACCGAGCCGAAGCGCTCGGAGAACAGCTCGGACATGATCTTCGGGATCGGCTCGCGCGGCTGCTCGCCGTCCAGCCAACGGCGCACCCGCGAGGTGTCCGTGGAGACGTGGTGCGCGCCGATCTGGCGTGCCCGCCGGTTCACTTGGCGCGCCAGCTCGCCCTTCGACCAGCCACTGCGCGCGAACCAGGAGCCCAGCTTCTCGTTCGGCTGCTTCTCACCCATGGGACCGTCCCCATCCCGCCCCGGACCGGGGCTCCCGCTCGCCTTGACGACTCGTCATTCCGCGGCACCGCTGTGACCGGTCCGCTGCATTCCGTATCCAGAACGTAGCGTCCCTCCGCCATCCGAGGGAGCAACGTCGCGGAAACGCCACCTTTCGCCACCCCCACGAGTGAACTACCGGGCGTGGAGCCACGATTCACTGGGTGTCAGCCCGGCATGACCACGGCACATGCCCGGACCCGACGGAGGCACGCGTGCGGCAACGACGATCCGGCATCCGAACCAGCGGTGCAAGGCGCTTGCTCGCCCAAGCCGCCCGAATCGGTGTGCGCCGGTCCGCGCGCGCCTCCGGCGCACCACGCAGCACACGCCCACCGGGCGACGCACTGTCACCATCCCGTAACCACCGGCAACCGGAGCCTGTTGGAGGAGGCATGGACAAGCTGTTCGGCACCCTGCGACTCGCGCCCCTCGGCGCCCGTCGCCGCACCCGGCCCACCGCGCTCCGGGCCGCCACCGAGTACTCCGGGCGCTGGGGCTGGACGCTCGCCGCCGGCAGCCCGCCCCCGCACCCCTCGGTCCGCTGCGAGTGCGCCGTCCCGCTCTGCGCCGCGCCCAACCTGCACCACGAGGTTGGCCCGCTGATCGCCCCCGGTACCGGCGCCGCCGAACTCGCCGCGAGCTGTCCGGCGGACGCGCCGCTGCTGCTCCCCACCGGCCACCAGTTCGACGTGCTGGACGTACCGGCCCGGCCCGGCCTCCAGGCCCTGGTCCGGCTCGAACGGATGGGCACCCAGGTCGGCCCCGTCCTCGCCTCCCCCACCGGCCGGCTGCTGCTCTTCGTCGCCCCGCGCACCGCCGAGCGCCTGCCCGACCTGCTCTACCGGATGGGCTGGGACGACGCCTCGCTCGACCTCACCTGCCACGGCCTCGGCTCCTACCTGGCCGCGCCCCCGGTCGCCCTCGGCACCCTCGGCCCCATGCGATGGCTGCGCCGCCCCACCGCGGACAACCCCCCGCCGGAAGCCCGCCTACTGCTGGGCACCCTGGCGTACGCCTGCCACCGCGCCCGCGACCGGGCGACGCTGCTCGCGAGCTAGGGCCCGTCCGGAGACTCACACACAGCAAGGTCCGTCCCAGGAGAGAACGTCCCTCCTCGAACGGACCTTGCGGGTGGATCAGCCGGGCGGCTAGCCGAGCAGCGCGTCCACGAACGCTCCCGGCTCGAACGGAGCCAGGTCGTCCGCGCCTTCGCCGAGGCCGATCAGCTTGACGGGCACGCCGAGTTCGCGCTGCACCGAGATCACGATGCCGCCCTTCGCGGTGCCGTCCAGCTTGGTGAGGACGATGCCGGTGATGTCCACGACCTCGGCGAACACCCGGGCCTGCACCAGGCCGTTCTGGCCGGTGGTGGCGTCGAGCACCAGCAGGACCTCGTCCACCGGGCCGTGCTTCTCGACGACTCGCTTGACCTTGCCGAGTTCGTCCATCAGGCCGGTCTTGGTGTGCAGTCGCCCGGCGGTGTCCACCAGGACGGTGTCGACGTTCTCGGTGATGCCCTGCTTGACGGCGTCGAACGCGACGGAGGCCGGGTCGCCGCCCTCGGGGCCGCGGACGGTGTGCGCGCCGACCCGTTCGCCCCAGGTCTGGAGCTGGTCGGCGGCGGCGGCGCGGAAGGTGTCGGCGGCGCCGAGCACGACCCTGCGGCCGTCGGCGACCAGGACGCGGGCGAGCTTGCCGGTGGTGGTGGTCTTGCCGACGCCGTTGACGCCGACCACCAGGACCACGGCGGGGCCGCCGTCGGTCTTGACGGAGTGGACGGTGCGGTCCGTGTCGGGGCCGATCAGCTTGACCAGCTCTTCGCGGAGCAGTCCGCGCAGCTCGTCGGGGGTGCGGGTGCCGAGCACCTTGACCCGGGTGCGCAGGTTGTCGACGAGCTCCTGGGTGGCGCCGACGCCGACGTCGGCGGTGAGGAGGGTCTCCTCGATCTCTTCCCAGGTGTCCTCGTCGAGGCGGTCGCGGGAGAGCAGGGTGAGCAGGCCCTTGCCGAGCGTGGACTGCGAGCGGGAGAGCCGCGAGCGCAGGCGCACCAGGCGGCCGGCGGTGGGTTCGGGGACCTCGATCGCGGGGGCGGCCTCCGCCTCCTCGATCCGCACCTCCTCGGCGGGCTTCTCGACCGCCGGTTCCTCGACCGCCGGCTTCTGCGCCGCCGGCTTCTGCGCCGCCGGCGTCTCTGCCGCGGGCTTCTCGACCGTCGGCTCTGCGGCCGCAGGCTTCTCGGCGGTCGACGGGGCGGCGGTCTCGGCCGGCTTGGCGGGCGCGCTCGTGGTGTCCGCAGTGGGCGGCGCGGTGATCGTCGGGGTCTGGCTCGGCTTGTCGAGCTCTTTGCGTCGTTTGCCGGAAACGACGAGTCCGGTGATCGCGCCGATGGCGACCACCGCGATGACAACGGCAAGGATCACGTATTCCATAACCCGTCCAGTATCACTTAGCGCCTATGCCGGCCCGGGTTGTGCGGGCTCCAGCCTTTTCGTCCTGTGCTGTGGCGGTCTCTCGGGCATCCGCAGGCGCTGGCTGATCACCTGGGAGATGCCGTCCCCCTTCATGGTCACGCCGTACAGGGCGTCGGCGGATTCCATGGTGAGCTTCTGGTGGGTGATGACGATCAATTGGGAGCTTTCCCGCAGTTCTTCCATGATCGCGATCAGTCGGCGCAGATTGGTTTCGTCCAGCGCGGCCTCGACCTCGTCCATGACGTAGAACGGGCTGGGCCGGGCCTTGAAGATCGACACCAGCAGTGCCACGGCGGTCAGTGAGCGTTCGCCTCCGGAGAGCAGCGAGAGCCGCTTGACCTTCTTGCCGGGTGGGCGGGCTTCGACCTCGACGCCGGTGGTGAGCATGTTCTCGGGGTCGGTGAGGACGAGCCGGCCCTCGCCGCCCGGGAACAGCCGGGCGAAGACGTCCACGAACTGGGCGGCGGTGTCGTGGTAGGCGGCGGTGAACAGCTGCTCGACCCTGGCGTCGACGTCGCGGACGATGTCGAGCAGGTCTCGTCGGCTCTTGCGCAGGTCGTCGAGCTGTTCGCCGAGGAACTGGTGGCGGGCCTCCAGGGCGGCGAATTCCTCCAGCGCGAGCGGGTTGACCTTGCCGAGCTGCTGGTAGGCGCGTTCGGCGGCCTTGAGCCGCTTCTCCACCTCGGCCCGGACGTACGGGCGTTCCTCGCCCACGCTCTCGCCGTCCTCGGAGGGCGGCGCGGGAACGGGCCGGTCGGGGCCGTAGCCGTTGAGCAGTTCGGCGGCCTCGATGCCGAACTCCTCCAGTGCCTTGGCCTCCAACTGCTCGATCCGCAGCCGCTTCTCCGCTCGCAGCACCTCGTCGCGGTGGCCGGCGTCAACCAACCGGTCGAGTTCGGTCTGGAGTTCGCGGCCGTGTTCGCGGAACTGGCGCAGTTCGCTCTCGCGGGCGGCCCGGTCGGCCTCGACGGCGGCGCGGTCGGTCTCGGCGGCGGCAAGGGTCTCCTCGATCCGGCCGAGCAGGTGGCGGGCGGCGGTGGCGACGGCCCCGGCGACGGCGGATTCCCGGCGGGCGCGGGCGCGGCGTTCGGCGGCGCGGGTCCGGGCTTCGCGTTCGGCGCGGGCGGCGCGGTCCAACTGGTCGGCGCGGCCGGCCAAGCCACGGACCCGTTCTTCGTGGGTGCGGACGGTGAGCCGGGCTTCCATCTCGGTCTGCCGGGCGGCGGCACCGGCGGCGGCCGTCCGGTCGCGTTCGGCGCTGTCGGGTTCGTCCTCGCCGCTGTCGGCCAACTCCTCGGCGGTGGCCAGGCGTTCGGCGAGTTCCTCGGCGGCGGCGCGGGCCTCGGCGAGGCCGCTCTCGGCCTTGGCGGCGGCGGTGACGGTGCGTTCGGCCTCACCGGCGGCGGCGCGCGCGGCCCCGCCCGATCGCCCGAGCGCTCCGGCGAGTTCGGCGCGCTGCTTCTCGCCCTGTCGGCGCAGCACGGCCAACTGTTCGACTTCGGAGGCACGTTCGCGCAGCTGTTCCCGCGCCTCGGCCAGCCGGTGGGTCAACTCTTCGCAGCGGCCGTCAAGTTCCTCGATGCCACGGGCGGCCTCGGCGACGGCGGCCTGAGTCTCCAGCGGACTGGGGGCGCCGGCCGAGCCGCCGTGCGCGAGGGTGGCGGACAGCAGGTCGCCGTCCCGGGTGACGGCCGTCCAGTGCGGGTGGCGGTCGATCAACTGCCGTGCGGCGTCGAGGTCTTCGACCACAGCGGTGCGGCGCAGCAACTGCCGGGCGGCGGCGCGCATCGGGCCGTCGATCAACTCCCCTGCCCAGCGGGCGCCTTCGGGCAGCAGGTCGTCAACGTCCGTGGCACCGGCGGCGATCAGCAGCGCCGCTCGGCCGCCGTCCTCGGCCCGGAGCCGGGTGAGTGCCGCGACGGCGGTGGCCATGTCCTCGACCGCGACGGCGTCCGCGGCGGCGCCCAGTCCGGCGGCGATCGCGAGTTCGAACCCCGGCTCGACGTGCAGCAGTTCGGCGGCGGGGCCGAGCACGCCGGGCCGGCCGAGCAGGCCGGCGCTGCCGTCCTTGCGGCGCAGGGCGAGGGCGAGGGTGTCGTGCCGGGCGGTGAGCGCGGCGCGTTCCTTCTCGGCGCCGGCGAGTGCCTCGCGGGCGGCGCCGGCGGCCCGTTCGGCGTCGGCCAGCGCGGCGCGGGCCCGGTCGTGACGGCTTTCGGTCTCCTCGTCGCCCGCCGCGCTCTGCTCGCTGCGTTCCCGGAGTTCCTCGTACTCGGCCTGGGCGGCTTCGGCGCGCAGCAGGGCTTCGTCGCGGGCGACGGCGAGCCGTTCGATCTCAGCCTCGGCGGCGCCGGCCCGGGAGCGGGCGGCGGCCGCCTGGCCCTGCAGCCGGGCCAGGCCCTCGCGCCGGTCGGCGATCGCCCGGGCGGCCGCCTTGAGCCGCAACTCCTCGGCGGCGAGGGCGCGTTCGAGTTCGGCGCGTTCCTCGACAATTTCGGCGAGCGCGTACTGGGCCTGTTCCAGGGCTCCTTCGAGGGCGGCTTCCTCCTCGCGGACCCGGGCGGCCTCCCGTTCCAGCTCCTCGGGGTCGCGGCCGCGCCGTTCCTCCAACTGCCCTGCGGTGGCGGCGGACCGGACCCGGGCTTCGGCGAGTCCGATGGTGCCGCGGGTGCGTTCGGCGAGCCCGGAGAGCCGGTACCAGGTCTGCCGGGCGGCTTCCAGGGCCGGCCCGAGCTGCTCGACCTGGGCCTGCAGGACGGCCTCGCGCTGGACGGCGGCGGCGAGTTGCTGTTCGACGGTGGTGCGGCGCAGTTTCAGCGCCAGCTCGTCGGCGATCTCGGCCTCGACGGCGCGGCGCAGGGTGAGCACGTCGTCGGCGAGCAACCGCAGCCGGGCGTCGCGCAGTTCGGCCTGGATGCCGGCCGCCCGCCGGGCGATCTTCGCCTGCCGCCCCAACGGGCCGAGCTGGCGGCGCAGTTCGGCGACCAGGTCCTGCACGCGGTTCAGGTTGGCCTGCATCGAGTCGATCTTCCGCAGCGCCTTCTCCTTGCGCTTGCGGTGCTTGAGGACGCCGGCCGCCTCTTCGATGAAGGCGCGCCGTCCCATCGGGTCGGCGTGCAGCACGGAGTCGAGCTGGCCCTGGCCGACGATGACGTGCATCTCGCGGCCGATGCCGGAGTCGGAGAGCAGTTCCTGGATGTCGAGGAGCCGGCAGCCGGTGCCGTTGAGCGCGTACTCGCTGCCGCCGTTGCGGAACATGGTCCGGGTGATGGTGACTTCGGTGTAGTCGATGGGCAGCGCGCCGTCGGTGTTGTCGATGGTGAGGCTGACTTCGGCGCGGCCGAGCGGGGGGCGCCCGCTGGTACCGGCGAAGATCACGTCCTCCATCTTGCCGCCGCGCAGCGACTTGGCGCCCTGTTCGCCCATCACCCAGGACAGTGCGTCGACGACGTTGGACTTGCCGGAGCCGTTGGGGCCGACCACGCAGGTGATGCCGGGCTCGAAGCGCAGCGTGGTCGCCGAGGCGAAGGACTTGAACCCGCGCAGGGTCAGGCTCTTCAGGTGCACCCGCCCGTCCTCCTCGCCCGGCCGCGACCCGCTGTCCGGCTCCGCTGGCGACTGTATCCGGCCGGGCCGCCGAGCTGCCCCCAGATGGGGGTTTGGCCACGCCGCAGGCTGGGCATGTTCGGGCACAAGAACGCCACGGACACGACGAAGGGACGCCCGTCCCGGACGTCCCTTGCAGGCTGCCATCCCCTTGTCGGGGAAGCTCAGTGCGTCACAGCGTCGATCGTGAGGACCACGAGCGATCTGGCCATCAGGTGGATCAGGCCATCGTGCCGATCAGGTGAGGGCCGGCTCGCGCTGGTCCAGGTCGATGCTGTTGAGCAGCGAATGCTCGTCAGCGACAGCGGTCAGGGCATCGTTCTCGGCCTGGAGCTTCACGAGCTCGTTCTCCAGGTCCTGGACGCGCTGCTGAAGCCGTCGCATCTCGGAGAGCATTCGCGGGTCGGGGCCGCCGACGTACCCGAGAAGCGCCTTTGCCATGATGTATGGTCCTCCACGCTGAGTGACCGAACCGTGTACGGTGTGGGTCTTGGGGGAAGGGATACGCACGCGCCTGCGCGCCGGATGTGCTGGCTGGGCACTACGAAACAGCCGCTGGTGAGTGGCATGCTCACACGGCGGAGCTTCGCCGGTAAACTCAGACCTGTGCGCGGGTTTCCAGCGTCTCACCAAAGACCGTACGGGTCAACACGATCACCGCACGCTACCGCGCCCCTGTCACCTGCATGGCGGGATTGTCACGCCGTCGGCCGGGGTAGTGGATCACTTCGCTTGCGGAGTCAACCACGAGTCTGCCCGGATGGCAACCGTATGACACCGGCAGTTGCCGGCGGCTCTCCTCCGACCGGCAGACGCGGTGCGTTCATCGGATCGCGAAGCCCTCGTACCCCTGGCCCACGGCGCTCCAGATCTCGGTGACTCCGCCGACCCGACCTGGCGTTCCGGGCCCGCGCAGCGCGGCGAGCAGCCGCTCGCAGTCCGCCCGCGACCCCTCGGCCACCACCTGAACGCGGCCGTCCCCGAGGTTGCTCGTGTAGCCCGTCAGCCCGATCTCCAGGGCCCTGGCCCTGGTCCACCAGCGGAACCCCACCTGCTGGACGCGTCCGCGTACCCAGATGGTGGCGCGGACGGGACGGTGACTGTCGTGACCTTGCATGCGTCGACCATAGTCGGGCACTTCAGGGGCGCATGGGGCGGACTTCACGCCTCTTCTACCGTGCCTCCTCACCGGCCCGCGCGCATTTACAGCGTCGGCATCCGCACTTGACCGAGCAGCACTCGCCGAGCAGCACTCAGGGGCGCGGCTCGGCGAGCCGGTGCAGCGTCCAGCCGCGGCCGGCCGGGTCCAGCGGAGCGGTGGCGGCGGTGAACAGTTCGGCGGCCCGGCGGTAGGAGAGCCGGGCCCGGCCGGTGAGCGGGCAGCGGTCGCGCTCCGGGGTGCCGGCCGGGGCGCGCCGGTCGGTGAGGAACAGCGGGCCCGCGCTGCGCCCGGCGATCAGCAGCGGCAGCAGCCGGGCGGTGCCGCCGCGCCAGCGCAGCGGGCTCCCGCCGGCGGCGGGCCGGGCCTGCCGGTCGGCCGGGTCGAGCCGGTCCACGTCCAGTGCCAGCAGCTGTTCGATCGGCGCGCCGGTCTCCCGCACCAGGTGCCACAGCACCTTCTCGCGCAGCGGCACCCGCAGTGCGAGCACGGCCCGCACCTGGGCGTCGGTGAGCGCGGGTGCGGGCGAGCCCACAGGCAGCGGGCGCAGGTTCTCGGCGGGGTCGGCGGCCAGCCAGCCCTGCCCGCACCACCAGCGGACGGCGGCCCGCAGCGCGGACAGTTCGCGGTTGGCGGTGCGCGCGCCGACCGCCCCGGCCCGGGCGGCGAACGCCTCGGCCACCCGCCGGGGCGCGCCCGGCCCGTCCAGCATGCCGAGCGGCAGTACCGGTGGCGCGGCCCGCCGCCGCTCGGCGCCGACCGGCGGGGTGCGCCCGACCAGCAACCAGGCCCAGGTGTGCAGGGCGATCCGGTAGACCCGCCGGGAGCCGTCCGAGAGTCGGGCCTCCGTCAGGTAGCGCTCGGCTGCGACGGCGAACTCCACAGGTGTCATAGCCGCAGTAAACCGCTCCCCTGATGCACAGTCAACACCACCTCCAGCTGCGGTAAATGTGCGATTTACTGCGACACTGAGCAAGCCTCGGAAAATTGATGCCGCAACGCTCAAGTTTTTCGCCGGAAGCCCTTGCCCGGCGCCTCGGCGGCGGGGCAGTCTGCCGGGCATGGTGCTGACCTCACGGCGGCTCGCCGTCCTGCGCGGGCGGGAGTTCCGCCTCTTCTTCATCGGCTTCGCCGTCTCCCTGCTCGGATCCTCGATGGCCTCGGTGGCCGTGGCGTTCGCGGTGCTCGACAGCGGGGGCGGCGGCTCCGGGCTCGGTGTGGTGATGACCGCGCGGATCCTGCCGATCGTGCTGCTGCTGGTGCTCGGCGGCGCGGCCGCGGACCGGCTGGGCCCGCGTCCGGTGATGCTCGGCTCGGACGGGCTGCGTTTCGTGACCCAGGCGGCGATGGCGGTGCTGATGTTCACCGCGCACGACCGGGTGTGGACGATGGCGGCGCTGATGGTGTTCTGGGGCCTGGCCGAGGCGGTGTTCATGCCGGCCCTGGACGCGCTGCTGCCCAGGCTCGTCCCGGCCGGTGAACTCTCCGACGCGAACGCCCTGTTGGGGATCGCCCGGAACGGCGTCGCGGTGGCCGGCCCGGCCCTCGCGGGCGGGCTGACCGCCGTCGCGGGCCCCGGCTGGGTGCTGCTGGTGGACGCCCTGTCGTACGCGGTCGGCGGTCTGGCACTGGCCCTGCTCCGGCTGCCCAGGGCCCCCCGGCAGCTGGCCGACGGGGCCTCGCTGCTGTCCGAACTGCGGGCCGGCTGGGGCGAGTTCAGCTCCCGGCAGTGGCAGTGGGTGAGCACCCTGCAGGCCTGCCTGTTCAACCTGCTGGTGTGGGCGCCGTTCCTGATCCTCGGCCCGGTGGTGGCGAACGAGCGCCTCGGCGGGGCGGGCGGCTGGGGCCTGGTGATGGGCGCGTACGGGGCCGGCGCGGTGCTCGGCGGGCTGTTGCTGCTCGGCCGCCGACCGGGCCGTCCGCTGCGCTTGGCGGTCGCGGCGACGGCGGGCTGGGCGCTGCCCTCGGGCGCGCTGGCGCTGGGCTGGTCGCTGCCGTTGGTGGCGCTCGCGGCGGCCGGCGCGGGGGTGACCTCGATCGTCTGCACGACCCTGTTCGCCACGCTGACGCAGCGCCACATTCCGGCGCAGGCACTGGGCCGGGTCAGCGCGTACGGGACGCTCGGCGCGTTCGCCTTCGGGCCGGTCGGACTGGCGCTGGCCGGGCCGGTCGCGGACCGGGTCGGTACCGGCTCGGTGCTGGGCTTCGGCGCGGCCTGGCAGTTGGCGTCGTGCGCGCTGACCCTGCTGGTCCTGGGTCGCCGGGAGCCGGCCGACCCCGTCGGGCCCGGCGCCACCGCCGAGGCGCCCTCCCCCGCCCGGGCATGACAGCGGCCCCCGGTCCGCGAACGGAACCGGGGGCCGGGGGCCGGGGGCCGGGCACGTCGGCGTCAGTCGCCGAAGTCGCCACCACCGAAGTCGCCACCGCCGAAGTCACCGAAGCCACTGTCGCCGCCGAAGTCCCCGCCGCCGAAGTCGGCACCGGAGAAGTCGGAGGAGTTGAAGGCCGCGCCCGAGTACTCGCCGGCGTCCGCGCCGTCGGTGTAGTCGACGCCGCCACCGCCCTGGCCGTAGTCGTGGTAGCCGCCCGCGTAGGCGTAGCCGGGGCTGGAGATCATCGAGCCGAGCATGGTGCCGACCAGCAGGCCGGGGAGCATGCCGCCGCCGAAGTAGCCGCCCGCCCACGGGCTGTAGGCCGGGCCGGCGTTCCAGTACGGCTGGTGGCCGTGCTCGGTCTCCACGGTGCGGATGTACGGGTCCTGGCCGATGGCCAGGCGGTTCGCGTCGTCGGCGCAGGCCGGGACGGAGCGCGGCGCACCGCCGGCCGGCGCCCACTGGACGTCGGTGGTGGAGGGGCCGTGCCGCGGGTCGAAGAAGCACGGGACGCGGCGCTCGGGCAGCGCGCGGCCCTCGCGGCGGGCGGCCAGGGTGGCCAGCGCGAACCGGCCGTCCTCCAGCGCCTCGGTGACCGGGCGGACGTCCTCGGGCTTCTTGGCCTCGTCCATGGTCCGCTTGGCACGGTCGTAGGAGTCCAGCGCCCGGCTGTAGTCGGCGCGCTGGGTGTCGTCCGCGCCGGGGGCACCGGGGTTGAAGTCGAGCCGGTCGAGTTCCTCGCCGAACGCGGTGATGTCCTCGTCCACCACGGTGCGCAGCTGGGCGAGTTCGGCGCGGACCTTCTCCTCCTTGCGCTTCTTGGCGCGGCGGAACAGCAGGAACACGCCGCCGCCGGCCAGCGCCACCAGCACGATCGGGACGACGATCCAGGCCGCGGAGATGCTGTGCTGCGGGCCGTCGCCCTTGGTCTGCTTGACGGCCTGGTCGACGAAGTCGTTGACGGTGCCGTTGATGTCGCCGTTGTTCGAGCGGAAGGACGCACCGGCGATCTTGCCGGCGGAGTCCTTCGGCAGGGCCTTGGCGTCGGCGCCGGCGTCGAACTCGTTGCCGCGCCACACCGCGTAGACACCGACGACGCCGACCTTGGTGCGCAGGTCGCTCACCAGGGTCTTCGGGGCGTAGGCCTGGCTGTCCGGCAGCACCGCGACGAAGATCGGCTTGTCGGCCTTCTTCAGCTTCTTCGCCAGCGCGTCGGCCTGGTCCTGGGAGAACCGGCTGGTCATCGCCGGGTCGACGTAGACCTGGGTCTTCTTCAACGAGTCGGCCGCGTCGTTCAGCCCGGCCGCCTGAGCGGGCGCGGACAGTCCGAGGACCATCAGCAGGCCGAGTAGAGCTGCCAGCACGGCGGCCGGCCCGGTGGCTCGGGAGCGTCGAAGCACAGTTCTCATACCCAGACCGTACCGGTAGGGGGGGCGGATCCACGCCCTCCCCCGGGACGGTCCGACCCTGAGATCGCCCCTACCCGGGGACGACTCCGCCCCTCCCGACCCCCGCCGACCGGCCGGAGTTGGGCCCCGACCCGGCGCGGCCGGGTAATGAGCAGGCATAGTGGTGACGATCTTCCCTCCCCCGACAGGAGCCCCCAGCGTGATCCTCGGCCTCGTCACCGCCGTCGCCGCGTCCGTCTGTTACGGCACCGGGTCCGTGCTGCAAGCCGTCGGTGCCCGAAGGTCGGCCCGGCAGGAGGCGGCCGACGGGACCGTCACCGAGCACGGCGGGCCCAGCCTCGCCTCCACCGCGAAGGCCGCCGTCACCTGGGAGTTCATCCTCGGCACGGTGCTGGACTTCATCGGCTTCGGGCTCGGCGCGCTGGCCGCGCGGCTGCTGCCGCTGTTCCTGTCGCAGACCATCATCAGCGCCAACCTGGTGATCACCGCGCTGCTGTCGGTCAAGCTGCTCGGGCTGAGGCTGCGCCAGCTGGAGTGGCTGTCCATCGGCATCCTGTGCAGCGCCCTGGTGCTGCTGGCGATCGCCGCCGGGCCGGAGGGCGGCCACCACGCCTCCCGGGCATTCCACTGGGGGCTGCTGATCGGCTCCGCGGTGCTGATCGCCGGCGGTTCGCTGATCGTTCGCCGGATGGGCTCCAACGGGGCGATCGTGGCCGGTCTGCTGTCCGGCCTCGGCTTCGGCGCGCTGGGCATCGGCGTGCGCGTCCTGGACGGCATCGAGCCGTTCTCGATCACCGCGCTGCTCGCCGACCCGGCGCTCTACGCCATCCTGATCGGCGGCATCGGCGGCATGTACCTGCACACCGTCGCCCTCCAGGTCGGCTCCGTCAACGGCGCGACCGCCGCCCTGGTGGTCGGCGAGACCGTCGTCCCCGGCGCGGTCGGCGTCCTCTGGCTCGGCGACTCCTCCCGCCCCGGCCTGGCCTGGCTGGCCGTCCTCGGCTTCGTCCTGGCCGTGGCCAGCGCCGTCGGCGTCGCCTACTTCGGCGAGGACGGCGGAGCGCTGCAGGCCGCGGCCGAGGAGGAGAAGGCCGCCGCCGGGAAATCGAGCTGACGGCGCGCACAACCCTCACGCCGATCCGCTCGACGCACTGGAGATCGAGCGGATCGCGTACAGCTGATCAGCGCGGGCGGCGCTGGCACTTCGGGCAGTAGTGGCTGGAGCGGTTCATCCAGGCGTCGCGCCGCATCGCCGTGCCGCAGCGGCGGCACGGCTGCCCCTCGCGGCCGTAGGCGTCGAGGGCGCGGGAGAAGTAGCCGCTCTCGCCGTTGACGTTGACGTACAGCGAGTCGAAGCTGGTGCCGCCGACGGCCAGCGCCGCGTTCATCACGTCCCGTGCGTGGCCGAGCAGTTCGAGTGCGGCGGGGCGGGTGAGGGTGGCGGTGGCGCGGTCGTAGTGGAGGCGGCTGCGCCAGAGGGCCTCGTCGGCGTAGATGTTGCCGACGCCGCTGATCAGCGACTGGTCGAGCAGGGCCCGCTTGACGGTGGTGCGCTTGGCCTTCAGTGCGGTGACGAACGCGGCGTCGTCGAAGCGGGCGTCGAGCGGGTCGCGGGCGATGTGGGCGAGCGAGAGCGGGGTGGACTCGGGGTCGTCCGGCTCGGTCTCCTCGATGGCGAGGCCGCCGAAGGTGCGCTGGTCGACGAAGCGCAGTTCGGTGCCGCCATCGGCGAACCGGAGCCGCACCCGCAGGTGCACCGAGTCGGCCATGTCGGCTTCCTGGACGAGCAGTTGGCCGCTCATGCCGAGGTGGCCGAGCATCGACAGTCCGTCGCCGAGCGGCACCCACAGGTACTTGCCGCGGCGTTGCGGTTTCCCGAAGGTGCGGCCGCGCAGCAGCGCGGTGAACTCCTCGGCGCCGCCGGCCTGTCGGCGGACGGCGCGCGGGTGCAGCACCTCGATGTCGCTGACGGTCCGCCCGGCGGCCCAGCGGGCCAGGCCGCGGCGGACGACTTCGACTTCGGGGAGTTCGGGCACCGGAGGTCAGGCGGTCGGCCGGTCGCCGTCGGCGCCGTCCTGCTTGGCCTTGATGGCGCGCCAGGCGGATTCGGCGGCCTTCTGCTCGGCTTCCTTCTTGGAGCGTCCGCTTCCGGAGCCGTAGTCCTGGCCGGCCACCCGGGCGGCGGCGGTGAAGGTCTTCTCGTGGTCCGGTCCGGACTCGGTGACCACGTACTCGGGAACACCGATGCCGACGGCGGCGGTGAGTTCCTGGAGGCTGGTCTTCCAGTCGAGTCCGGCGCCGAGCAGCGCGGATTCCGCGATCAGCGGGTCGAACAGCCGGTGGACGAAGTCCGTGGCCGAGTCCAGGCCCTGGTCGAGGTAAATGGCGCCGATCACGGCTTCGACGGTGTCGGCGAGGATCGACGACTTGTCGCGGCCGCCGGTTCCTTCCTCACCCTTGCCGAGCCGGATGAAGGCTCCGAGGTCCAGGCCGCGGCCGACCTCGGCGAGCGCGCGGGAGTTGACCACCGCGGCACGAAGTTTGGCGAGCGTCCCCTCGGCGACCTCCGGGTGGAGGCGGTAGAGGGTGTCGGTCACCACCAGGCCCAGCACCGAGTCGCCGAGGAACTCCAGGCGCTCGTTGGTGGGCAGCCCGCCGTTCTCGTACGCGTACGAGCGGTGGGTCAGGGCACGTACCAGAAGGGCGCGCTCAAGTGGATACCCGAGGCGCCCTTCCAGGACGTCGTATTCGGTCGAAGCCGGCCCGCCGCCCTTACCCCCGTGGGAACCGGGGTTCGGCTTGCGAGAAGAATTGCTGCCGTCCGACATCGATCCGTGCACCCCGCCGATCAGACCGAGAGGACCTGGCGACGGTTGTACGTGCCGCAGCTCGGGCACGCGATGTGCGCAAGCTTCGGCTCGTGGCAGCGGTCGCACGCGACGAGCGCGGGCACGACGGCCTTCCAGTTGGAACGCCGGTGACGCGTGTTGCTGCGCGACATCTTCCGCTTCGGAACAGCCACGGCTAAATCTCCTGGTTCTCGGCGAGACCCTCACGGGTACCGCTGTGTCTTATTCCTCGTCACCCTCGTCGCCGGGGGCGGCGGAGAGTCCCTGCAGAGCCGCCCACCGGGGGTCGGCGGCGTCGTGGTGGTGCGACGGGTCGTCGCTCAGGCGAGCTCCGCATTCGGAGCACAGGCCCAGGCAGTCGTCCTGGCACACCGGCTGCAGCGGCAGTGCGAGCACCACCGCATCACGCAGCACCGGCTGGAGGTCGAACAGCTCGCCCTCCAGGCGGTAAGTCTCGTCCTCGGACTCCTCGTCGAAGTCGTCTCCCGCGATCGCGCGGTGACGCTCCTCGGACTCCGGGTAGTAGTACAGCTCCTGGAAGTCGACCTCCAGGTCGTCCTCCACCGGCTCCAGGCAGCGGGAGCACTCGCCGGTCACGTGGGCCTCGGCGGTGCCGGTGACCAGCACGCCCTCGACCACGGACTCCAGGCGGAGCTCCAGCTTGATCTCGCTCTTCTCCGGGACACCGATCACATCCGCGACGCCCAGGTCCGCCGGGGCCTCCAGGGTGCGGGAGACCTTGCGCAACGAGCCGGGGCGACGGCCGAGCTCATGCGTGTCGAACACGAGCGGGTCGCGGTGGTCGAGGCGGTTCAAGGTTTCCTGACTTCCTGGCGGCGGCACGCATCCCTGCGTGGCGCGGACTGTGGTTCCTGCGGTGCGCGGCCCGGCTGCGGGCACGCGGCGAACCCGGCACGAGCAGGCCGGAGTGGTCAGACTACCCGAGAGTCCGGGCCGAACCCAACTCGTCGCCGTTCACCGGCCGCCGAGCTCCCGCAGCCGGGTCATGTCGATCATGCTGGT
The DNA here is from genome assembly GCF_055587065.1 of Kitasatospora sp. NPDC048662. Classification (NCBI taxonomy): domain Bacteria; kingdom Bacillati; phylum Actinomycetota; class Actinomycetes; order Kitasatosporales; family Streptomycetaceae; genus Kitasatospora; species Kitasatospora sp. NPDC048662. The sequence continues at coordinate 68,744 of NZ_JBVJHA010000002.1, forward strand.
GTCGAAGAAGCTGGTCTCGTCCAGTCCGGCCTGCTGCTGCGGCAGCTGGGCCTGCTGCGGCTGCTGCTGGTAGCCCTGCGGGTCGGCGGGCAGCGGGTTGCCCCACTGGTCGTAGCCGGGCTGCTGGTACGGCTGCTGCTGGTAGTACGCCGGGTCGCCCGGCTGCTGGTAGCCGTAGGGCTGCCCGTACGGGTCGGTCTGCGGGGCCGCCGCGGGGTCGTAGCCGCCGCCGTAGACCTCGGCGTACTGCGGGGTCTGCGGCTGGCCGTACTGGTCCTCGGCGGGGTTCTGCCAGCCGGCGGCGGCCGGGGCCGGCTCGGGCCAGCTCTGCTGCTGCGGGACGTCCGCGTACCAGGACTGCTCGCCGTCGGTGGTGGCGAAGCCGGCCGCCACCGCCTCGGCGCGGTCCTTGAGCTGCTGGGCCTCGTCGGCGGCGGCCAGGTAGGCGCCCAGCTCGTCGATCGGGGCCTTGCCGAGCAGCTTGTCGCGGCCCTTGCCGACCGCCTCCAGGGTCGCCGAGAGCACCGCCTCCAGGGTGGCGAGCTTCACATCGACGTACTCGTCGGCCTCCGGGCTGAGGCTGATCCGCTGCGGCTGGAACTCCTCGCCGTCCTCGGTGCCCTCGCCCTCCGGCTGGTACACCCCGGCCTCGCCGCGCAGCTTCTGCCGGCCGCGGCCGACCGCGCCGAGCGTCTTGGTGAGCACCACCTCGAAGTTGGCGAGCTTGGAGTCGACGTAGTCGTCCGCCTCGGCGAGCTTGGTGCGCTCCTCGGCGCGGGCCTCGGCGAGGATCCGGTCCGCCTCGGCCTGGGCCTGGCGGACCACCTCGGTGTCGGAGATCAGCGAGCCGCGCTCGTCGTGCGCGCCGCGGATGATCTGGTCGGCCTGCGCCTGGGCGTCGGCGACCAGTTGCTGATGATCTGCCACCACCGACTGCGCCTGGGCGAGTTCGGCGGGCATGGTGTCGCGCAGCTCGCGCAGCAGGCCGGTCAGTTCGGCACGGTTGACCACGCAGGAGGCCGACATCGGCATCGCCTTGGCCTTCTCGACCATGGCGATGATCTCGTCGAGTTTCTGCTGCACGTCCACGGGCGTCTTCAGTCTTTCCGTGTGCCGCCGAGGTGCGGCGGAGGCAGTGCCACGAGGTCGCGGACTGCGCCCCGGGGCCGGGAGTACAGACTGTACGGCCACCTACCCCGCCGCTCACAACGCCTGTGTCACTTGCGGCGTTCGGCGATCCGCTCGACCAGTCGCCGGTTCACCACCTCGGGCAGCAGGTGGGACACGTCGCCGCCCAGCGAGGCCACCTCCTTGACCAGGCTGGAGGACAGGAAGCTGTACGTCGGCGAGGTCGGCACGAACAGCGTCTCGACGCCGGTCAGGCCGTGGTTCATCTGCGCCATCTGCAGTTCGTAGTCGAAGTCGCTGACCGCGCGCAGGCCCTTGATGATCGCCGGGATGCCGCGCTGGGTGCAGAAGTCCACCAGCAGGCCGCTGTGCGACTCCGCCTGGATGTTGCCCAGGTGGGCGGTGGTCTCCTCGATCAGGGCGAGCCGCTCCTCGATCGAGAACATCCCCTGCTTGTTGCGGTTCACCGCCACCGCCACGTGCACCACGTCGTACAGCTTCGAGGCCCGCTCGATGATGTCGAGGTGTCCGTTGGTGATGGGGTCGAAGGACCCCGGGCAGACGGCGCGGCGCATGGGTGTGCTCCCTTGTGGGGCGGGATGTTCTGCTACGAGTCTTGGTCAGCCCCGGTAGCGGCGCGACCGTACCAGAGCGTGCCCTCGCCGTAACGGCGCGAGCGCAGCCCTTCGAAGCCGTCCGGCCAGCCGAACTCGCCCCCTCGGGTGCTGCGTTCCACGGTGACGAGAACATGCTCGGACAGCCAGCCCCCCGAGCGGAGTGTGACCAGCATCTCCCGCAGCACGGCGTCCTCCACCGCGTACGGCGGGTCCAGGAACACCAGGTCGTACGGTTCGGCCGGCGGGGCGCCCGCGATCACCTTCTCCGCCTTGTCCGCCCGCACCTCCGCGCCCGGCAGCCCCAGCGTCCGGACGTTCTCCCGCACCGTCTTCACCGCGCTCGCGTCGGCCTCCACCAGCAGCGCGTGCGCCGCGCCCCGGGACAGCGCCTCCAGCCCGACCGCGCCACTGCCCGCGAACAGGTCCAGCATCCGCGCCCCGGCGATCGGCCCGAACAGCGACTCGACGGTGGAGAACATCGCCTCCCGCGCCTTGTCGGAGGTCGGACGGGTGTTCCGGCCGGGCGGCACGGCGAGACGGCGGCCTCCGGCACGGCCGGCGATGACGCGGGGCATGGGGCTTGTTCCTTTGGGCAGGGGGTCAGCAAAAACAGGGGCGCGAGGAACTGCGCGCCCGACCATAGCCGACAAATAGTGCACGGCAGATCGGAGCAGCCCCTCGCGCCCTGGTGCCTCAGCGCAGGCGGTCACTCATTGGACGCCGCGCCCAACAGTGTGGGCGAGGCGTAGCGCGACCAGGACAGGCAGCCGTCCGGCGGGCAGTACTCCGGGCGGCGCGGGTCGTGACCGAGCTCGCGCAGCTTGGTGCGGACGGAGTCGGGCGTGCGCCCGTAGCGGGCGGCGATCCGGGCGATGGTGTCGCCGTCGTGGAAGCGCCGGACCAGCTCCTCCTCGTGCTGCGGCACCCAGGGGGAGCCGTGGCCGGGGTAGAGCTCGCGCAGCACGTCCCGGTCGGGGATGGGCTCGGAGATGTCGGCGACGATCGCCAGGGCGCGCAGGGCGCGGTTGAGCGCGATGCGCAGCGAGGCGACGTCCTCCACCGGGAGGCGGAGCTTGCCGGAGGCGACCGGGTTGGCGGAGTTGCCCTCGCGCCAGCCGGTCAGGGTGAGGGTGACTTCGCGGTCGTCTTCGCTGGCGACCTCGATCCGGAAGACCTTGTCGCCGAGCGGGAGCTCGTTGAGGTGACGGAATGCCATGCAATGACCCCCAAATCTCGTGCCGGGAGCGCGACTTGAGGAGCGCCCCGAACAACTCCATTCTCTCCCGGGGCACTGACAATCCGGCCTGATCACACCGCCTGTCAGCCCTTCTCCAGGTACTCCGCGCGGTCCTCGTCGAGCAGGCTCTCCAGGGCTGTGCGCAGTTCGGGGTGGGCGGCGAGTTCGGGGTCGGCGGCGACCAGCCGGGTGGCCTCGGCGCGGGCGGTGGCGATGACGTCCTCGTCGTCGAGGACGGAGAGCACCTTGAGCGAGGACTTCACGCCGGACTGGGCCTGGCCGAGGACGTCGCCCTCGCGGCGCTGTTCGAGGTCGATCCGGGAGAGCGCGAAGCCGTCCAGGGTGCCGGCCACCGCGTCGAGCCGGGCGCGGGCGGCGCTGGCGGCGGGCATGTCGCTGACCAGCAGGCAGAGTCCGGCGGCGGAGCCCCGGCCGACCCGGCCGCGCAGCTGGTGCAGCTGGGAGACGCCGAACCGGTCCGCGTCCATGATCACCATGACGGTGGAGTTGGGGACGTTGACGCCGACCTCGATGACGGTGGTGGCGACCAGCACATCGACCTCGCCGGCGGCGAAGCGGCGCATCACCTCGTCCTTGGCGTCGGGGGCGAGCCGGCCGTGCAGGATCTCCACCCGCAGTCCGGCGAGCGGTCCCTTGGCGAGCTTCTCGGCGGTCTCGACCACGGCGAGCGGCGGCCGGCGCTCCTCGCTGTCCGCTCCCCCACCCACCTCTTCGGGGTCCTCCTTGCGCTTCTTCTTCCCCTTCGGCGCGTCCTCCTCGTCGCCGATCCGCGGGCAGACCACGTACGCCTGGTGGCCCTTGCCGACCTCTTCGCGGACGCGTTCCCAGGCGCGGGTGAGGAAGTTGGGCTTCTCCAGGGCGGGGACGACGTGGGTGGAGATCGGCGAGCGGCCGGACGGCAGCTGGTCGAGGACGGAGGTCTCCAGGTCGCCGAAGACCGTCATGGCGACGGTGCGCGGGATCGGGGTGGCGGTCATCACCAGCAGGTGCGGGGGCTGTTCGCCCTTGGCGCGCAGCGCGTCGCGCTGTTCGACGCCGAACCGGTGCTGCTCGTCGACCACCACCAGGCCGAGGTCGGCGAACTGCACCTTGTCCTCGATCAGCGCGTGCGTGCCGATGGTGATGCCGGCCTTGCCGGAGGCCATGTCGAGCATCGCGCCGCGGCGGGCGGCGGCACCCATCGAGCCGGTGAGCAGGGCCACCCGGGTGCCGATCTCGGAGCCGCCGATCATGCCGGCCTCGGCGAGGTCTCCCATCATCTCGACGATGGAGCGGTGGTGCTGCTGGGCGAGCACCTCGGTGGGCGCGAGCAGCACGGCCTGGCCGCCGGTGTCGACCACGGCGAGCATGGCGCGCAGCGCGACGAGCGTCTTGCCGGAACCGACCTCGCCCTGCAGCAGCCGGTGCATGGGGTGTTCGGTGGCGAGGTCGGCGAAGATCTCGGCGCACACCTTCTGCTGGCCGTCGGTCAGGGTGAACGGCAGCCGGTCGTCGAAGGCGTCCAGCACGCGGCCGGGGACGGCGCGGCGCGGGACGGCGGGAAGTGCGGAGTCGGCGGCCCGGCGCTGGGCGAGGGCGACCTGGAGGACGAACGCCTCGTCCCAGCGCAGCCGGTTCTGGGCGCGTTCCTTCTCGGCCTGGTTGCGCGGGCGGTGGATCAGTTCGAGCGCCTCGGGCAGCGGGATCAGGTCGTGCTCGGCGCGCAGTTCGGCGGGCAGCGGTTCGCCGACGTCCGCGAGGTGCTTGGTGAGGGCGAGTTCGACGCAGAGCGACAGCTTCCAGCTGGGCAGCTGGGCGCTGGCCGGGTAGACCGGGATGAGCCGCCCGGCGAACTGCTTCGCCGCCGAGGAGCCCTCCTCCTCCTCGATCAACTGGTAGTCGGGCGAGGCGAGTTGGCGGGTGCGGTTGAACATGCCGACCTTGCCGGCGAACAGGCCCTGCTGGCCGGGCTTGAGTTCCTTCTGCCGCCAGCCCTGGTTGAAGAACACCAGGGAGAGCCGGGAGCGGCCGTCGGTGACCACCACTTCGAGCCGGTCGCCCTTGCGGCCGCGGAACGGGATCAGCGTGACCTTCTCGATCCGGGCCAGCACGGTGACGTGCTCGTCCACCTCCAGCTCGTCCAGGCTGGTGAGTTGGCCGCGCTCGACGTACCGGCGCGGGTAGTGGTGCAGCAGGTCGCCGACCGTGCGCAGCTTGAGGGAGTCGGCCAGCACCTTCGCGGTGCGGTCGCCGACCAGGTCCTTCAGTGGTTCATCGAGAGCGCCCATCGGGTCCCATTTCACACCACGGGACCGACGCTGCGGCTCACTCGACGCCGATCAGCAGCGGCGCGGCCTCCTGGCCGCCCCGGTAGGCGACGGTGTCGACCTCGGGACGGGTACGCCTGGCGTGCGCGATCAGGCGGTCGGCGAGCTCGGCGGGGGCGTCCTCGCCGAGCACCAGGGTGACGAGTTCGCCGGACGCCGCGATCATCCGGTCCAGCACGGTGAGCGCGGTCTCGGTGAGGTCGTGGCCGATCACCGCGACGTCGCCGTCGATCAGGCCGAGCACGTCACCGGCCTGGCAGACGCCGGCCATCGTCCAGGATTCGCCCTCGGCGACGGCGAGTTCGGCGTACCGGGTGGCGCCGGCGGCGGAGGTCATGGCGACCACGTCCTCGTCGAAGCGGCGGCCGGCGTCGTGCACGGCGAGCGCGGCCAGGCCCTGCACCGGGGAGCGGGTGGGCAGCACGGCGATCCGCACGCCCTCCTCGCGCAGCTGGTCGGCGGCGGCGCCGGCGGCGGCCCGCAGTTCGGGGTCGTTGAGCAGCAGGATCACCTCGCGGGCCGCGCAGCGGTGCACGGCGGCGACCAGTTCGGCGCTGGCGGGGGCGCGGTCCGGGTCGGCGGCGAGCACCACCGAGCCGGCCTGCTCGCACAGCTGGGCCAGTCCGCTGCCGGACACCACGCTGAGCACCGCCCGCCCGTGCGAGACGGTCTCCTCGCGCTCGCCCGCGCGGGCCGCCGCCTCGGCGAAGTGGGTGATCCGGATCCGGTACGGCCGGCCCGCCTCGACGCCCGCCTCCACGGCCGCGCCCGCGTCGTCCACGTGCACATGGACGTTCCACAGGCCGTCGCCTCCGCCGATCACCAGCGAGTCCCCGAGCCGCCCGAGCCGCTCGCGCAGCCGCGGCAGCTGCCCGTCCTCGGCCTCCAGCAGGTAGATCACCTCGAACGCGGGGTGGCCGGGCCCCGGCGGACGCTCGTGGCCCTCGCAGCCGGCCATCACCACCGGGTCCACCTCGCGACGCAGCGCCACCGGCCCCATCGGCTGCTGCCCGGACACCGCGTCCACCAGCGCGCCCAGCACGGCGACCAGGCCCCGCCCGCCCGCGTCCACCACGCCCGCCTCGGCGAGCACCGTCAGCTGGTCCGGGGTGAGCAGCAGCGCCTGCCGGGCCGCCCGGTACGCCTCCTTGGCCTGGCCGGTCAGGCCGTCCGCGGCCTTCGCGGCGTCGGCGGCGGCCGCGGCGACGGTCAGCAGGGTGCCCTCGACGGGCTCCGCGACGGCCAGGTAGGCGGAGCGCGCGCCGTTGTCGAGCGCCTCCCTCAGTTCACCGCCCTCGGCCAGCACCTCGGCGAGGCCGCGCAGCCACTGCGCGAGGATCACCCCGGAATTGCCGCGCGCCCCGATCAACGCCCCGCGAGCAGCCGCGTTCGCGGCGGCGGCCAGCGCCGGCCCCTCCTCCGCCACGAACAGCGCGTCCAGCGCCTCGGCGGCGGACTCCACGGTCAGGTACAGGTTGGTGCCGGTGTCGCCGTCCGGAACCGGGTAGACGTTCAGCGCGTCGATCTCCTCGCGGGCCTGGCCGAGAGCCGCCAGCGCGAGCCGGCACCAGGTGCGGACGGCCGGGGCGTCGAGGGTGTCCAGCACCAGGTCTCCTCCGGGTGAACGCCACGAGAACGCGACGGGACGCGGTGGCGAGGGGCGATGCTGGCAGGTTATCGGCCCCCGCGACGCCACCGACGGCACCCTCCGGCCCAGGTCGGGGGAACGATCACCCCGGCAGCCGTGGTAGTTTCGTTGAGCGGGAGTCACCGTTGTATGCTCTCCCGGTTGCCTGGAACACCCCGGGCTGTTCAAGTTCCTGATCTGAAGTCTTGGAGTGACTCCTGTGGCTGCCAACTGCGACGTCTGCGGCAAGGGCCCGGGCTTCGGCAACAGCATCTCCCACTCGCACCGCCGCACCCCCCGTCGTTGGAACCCCAACATCCAGACGGTGCGCGCTGTGGTTGGGCGCACGCCGAAGCGGCTCAACGTCTGCACCTCGTGCATCAAGGCCGGTAAGGTCTCGCGCTGACGCGCAGACCGGTACGCCGGTCACCTTCTTGCTACGGCGAAAGCCGACCATCCCCTCCGGGGGTCATGGTCGGCTTTCGCTGTTTTGCCTTCAGGGGCTCGTGGGGGTACCTCCCGGCCTGCTAGGGCCGGGGGAGAACGGCGAGGCCGGGTCTGCTGGTGATCAACGGGGCGCTCGGCGTTCCGCCGTTTCTGGTCCCCGTCTTTGACCCGACCCCCCGAGCCCTGGAGCGCTTACCCCCTCGCCTGCCAGAAATGATCCACCGGCCCGATGCCGGAACCCAGTGCGAAGCCGTGCTCGATGGCACCCGTCACATACGCCTTGGCGTTCGCGACAGCCTCGGGCATCGTCTCCCCCTTGGCGAGCTGCGAAGCGATCGCGCTGGCGAGGGTGCAGCCGGTTCCGTGGGTGTGGCGGTTGTCATGGCGGGCGGCCCGGTACCAGTGGGTTTCGCCGGTGGGGCCGAGGAGTAGATCCGCGGCTTCGCCTTCGAGGTGGCCGCCCTTGATCAGGGTCCAGCGGGGGCCGAGGTCGCGCAGCGCCTTCGCGGCGTCGAGCATCTCGCTCTCGTCGGTGACCTCAAGACCGGTGAGCTGGGTCACCTCGTGCAGGTTGGGGGTGACCAGCGTGGCGACCGGCAGGAGGCGCTCGCGGACGGTGGAAACGGCTGCGGCGGCAAGCAGCGCGTCGCCGTGCTTGGAGACTCCGACGGGGTCGACGACCACGGGGGCGGGGGCGTCGGTGAGGAGTGCGGAGACGGTTTCGACGAGTTCGATCGAGGCGAGCATGCCGGTCTTGATCGCTTGGACGCCGATGTCGTCGACGACGCTGCGGTACTGGGCGCGGACGGCTTCGGCGGGCAGTTCCCAGTAGCCCTGGACGCCGAGCGAGTTCTGCGCGGTGACGGCGGTGATGACGCTCATGCCGTGGACGCCGAGGGCGAGCATCGTCTTGAGGTCGGCCTGGATGCCGGCACCGCCGCCGCTGTCGGAGCCGGCGACGGTGAGCACCCGGGGCGGGGCGGTGTTGGTGGTCATGTGCCCCAACCTATCCACCGGGGGAAACGCGTCAGAGCACGGCCTCGGATTCGGCCCAGCGGTCCGGCGGGACGGTCTTGAGCCGGATGACGCCGTCGGCGATCGGGGTGAGGCGGATCCCGGTGTTGCGCAGGGCGGTGAACTGGCCGAAGGCGCCCTGGTGGACGGCCTCGACGGCGTGCCAGCCGAAGCGGGTGGCGAGGACCCGGTCGAGCGCGGTGGGGGTGCCGCCGCGCTGGGTGTGGCCGAGGATGACCGGGCGGGCTTCCTTGCCGAGCAGGTTCTCCAGTTCGAGGGCGAGCCGGGTGCCGATGCCGCCGAAGGTCTGGTGGCCGAACCGGTCGACCTGGCCGTGTTCGAAGCGCAGGGTGCCCGGCAGCGGCTGGGCGCCTTCGGCGACGGCGACGATGGCGAACTTCTTGCCGCGCCGGAAGCGGTCCTCGATCATCCGGGCGACGGCCTCGATGTCGAAGGGCTTCTCGGGGATGAGGATGCCGTGGGCGCCGCCGGCCATGCCCGCGGTGAGGGTGATCCAGCCGGTGTGCCGACCCATCAGTTCGACCACCATGACGCGCTGGTGGGATTCGGCGGTGGTCTTCAGCCGGTCGATGGCCTCGGTGGCGACGTGCACGGCGGTGTCGAAGCCGAAGGTGACGTCGGTGGCGTCGATGTCGTTGTCGATGGTCTTGGGGACGCCGACCACCGGCAGCCCGGCGTCGCTGAACAGTTTGGCGGCGGTCAGGGTGCCTTCGCCGCCGATCGCGATCAGCGCGTCGATGCCGAGTTCGGCGGCGAGTTCGGCGGAGTTCTCCACCGCCCAGTGGATCCGCTCGCGCTGCACCCGGGCGGAGCCGAGGATGGTGCCGCCGAGGGTGAGCAGGCCGGTGACGTCGTCGTGCGAGATCGGGCGGGCGCGGCCTTCGATCAGGCCGAGGAAGCCGTCCTCGATGCCGATGATCTCGTCGCCGTGGACGTCAGTGCCGCGGTGCACGACGGAACGGATCACCGCGTTGAGTCCTGGGCAGTCACCGCCGCTGGTGAGAACTCCGATGCGCATGGTGGCTGTGTTCTCCTGCTCCCGGGAACGCGGGGCCCCCAGCGTAGGTGGAGACCGGACCGCCGACGCTGCCGGTCCGCCCGACAGTCGCCACCCTACGCGTTGGCGGCCCTACCGACGGGTAAAGCAGGCGGACTACTGTTCGGCGAAGTGGTCCCAGCCGGCGGTGCGGTCCCAGGGGGCGCCGTCGACGGTGACCACTCCCCCGCGGCCGGGCCGGGCGGGGCGCACCACCTCGCCGATCTGCCGCCAGCGGGCGGGGAGTCCGGCGCTCTTGGGGAAGGTCGCGACGATCGCGTGGTCCTCGCCGCCGGACAGCACCCACACGAGCGGGTCCACGCCGACGGCCTGGCCGATGTCGGCCATCTGCGCGGGGATGTCGAAGTCCGCGGCCCGCAGGTCGATGTCCACGCCGCTGGCCCGGGCGACGTGGCCGAGGTCGGCGACCAGCCCGTCGGAGACGTCGACCATGGCGGTGGCGCCGAGGTCGCTGGCGGCGGGGCCGGCGTGGTACGGCGGTTCGGGACGGCGGTGCGCCTCGACGAAGGCGCGCGGGGAGCGGAAGCCGCGCTGCAGGACGGTCAGGCCGGCGGCGGACCAGCCGAGCCAGCCGGTGACGGCGACCACGTCGCCGACCTGGGCGCCGGAGCGCACCACCGGACGGCGGCCCTGCAGGTCGCCCAGGGCGGTGATGGCCAGGGTGATGGTGTCGCCGCGGACCACGTCGCCGCCGACCACGGTGGCGCCGGCCACCTGGCACTCGTCGCGCAGACCGTCCATCAGCTCGGTGGCCCAGGTGGTGGGCAGGTCGGCGGGGGCGACCAGGCCGAGCAGCAGGGCGGTGGGAACGGCGCCCATCGCGGCGATGTCGGCGAGGTTCTGCGCGGCGCACTTGCGGCCCACGTCGTACGCGGTGGACCAGTCGCGGCGGAAGTGCCGGCCCTCGATGAGCACGTCGGTGGTGGCCACCACCCGGCCGTCGGGGGCCTTGACCACGGCGGCGTCGTCGCCGGGCCCGAGTTCCACCGCCGGCGTCATCGGCAGCCGCGCGGTCAGCTCCCGGATGAGCCCGAACTCGCCGAGCTCGCCCACGGTCCCCTGCATCAGCCCGTCCTCCCGCGTTCTTCACGATCCGTCTTGGGTGTGCGCCCCCCGCGCGGCAGCGTACGCCCTCAAAGGGTTCGAGGGTCTCCCCTGTGCCACGGTCGCGCGGTAGCGTGGTGATCAGACTGCCGGTCAGCAACTCCCCCCACCCAGCCGCCTGGAGGTCCACCGTGGTGCAGGCATACATCCTGATCCAGACCGAGGTGGGCAAGGCCACCGCGGTCGCCGAGTCCATCGCCAAGATCCCCGGGGTGATCACCGCCGAGGACGTGACCGGTCCGTACGACGTGATCGTCCGGGCCGAGGCCGAATCCATCGACGACCTGGGCCGCCTGGTGGTGGCGAAGGTCCAACAGGTGGAGGGGATCACCCGCACCCTTACCTGTCCGGTGGTCCGCCTGTAGGGGCGCTTACCATCGACGGATGCGTCCACGTGAGCTCCTGAACCGCCTCCCCGCACCGGTCCGCTGGCTCGCACCGCCGGCCGTCCTGCTGGCCTGCACGGCCTTGCTGGCCGTCGCCTGGAGCGGCGACCCCGACGTCGAGCCGCCGACGCCCAGCGCCCAGGTCGCGCAGTACTGCCAGGCGCTGGACGCCAAGCTGCCCGCGGAGGTGCTCGGCCACCCGCGCAAGGACCCGTCCCCGGCCTCGCCGTACACCGCCGCCTGGGCGTCCTCGCCGCGCACCGTGCTGACCTGCGGCGGGGACCGGCCGGCGTACATGAGCGACGACCGGAAGGGCCCGTGCATCGACGAGGTCCGCTGGGGCCTGACCGAGGACGGGCACGGCGGCTACTGGTTCGCCACCGGGCTGCGCAAGGCATACGTCGAAGTGCACGTCCCGGCGGGCGCCTACACCAACTACGCGGATCCGCTGAGCTCGTACACGGACGCCATCCGGTCGACCATCCCGACCTGGGACGAGAAGGCCGACCTGGACTGCTTCGACAACAACGCCTAGGAACTAGCGCAGGCCGGTGGAGCGGCGCAGCGCGGCGGCCAGCAGGCGGTCGATCAGCTCGGCGTAGGGCACGCCGGTGGCCTCCCACATCTTGGGGTAGGCCGAGATCGGCGTGAAGCCGGGCATGGTGTTGACCTCGTTGACCATCCACCGGCCGTCGTTCAGCAGGAAGAAGTCGACCCGGGCCAGGCCCTCGCAGCCGAGGCCCTCGAACACCTCGACGGCCTGCCGCTGGAGTTCGGTGCGCTCCGCGTCGGTGAGCCGGGCCGGGATCTCGACCTCGGAGGAGTCGATGTACTTGGCCTCGAAGTCGTAGAACTCGAAGTCGGCGTCGACCAGCACCTCGGCGGGCACCGAGGCGCGCGGGCCGTCCTCGAACTCCAGGACGCCGCACTCGATTTCGCGGCCTTCGACGCCCTTCTCCACGATCACCTTGGGGTCGTGGCGGCGGGCCTCGTCGATCGCGGCGTCCAGGTCGGCGAGGTCCTTGACCTTGGTGATGCCGATCGAGGAGCCGGCCCGGCAGGGCTTGACGAACAGCGGCAGGCCGAGCGCGGCGATCCGCTCGCGGGCGGCGGCCCGGCCGGTCTCGGACTGCCACTCGCGCGGCTTGACCACCGTGTACTCGCCCGCGTACAGGCCGAGCGACTCGATGATCCGCTTGGTGAACTCCTTGTCCATGCCGACCGAGCTGGCCAGCACGCCGGAGCCGACGTACGGCACCCCGGAGAGCTCCAGCAGGCCCTGCAGGGTGCCGTCCTCGCCCCACGGGCCGTGCAGCAGCGGCAGCACCACGTCGACCTCGCCGAGCACCTTGGGGGTGGCGCCGGGCTCGCTCCACACCACGTCGCGGTTGCCGGGGGTGAGCGGCAGCGCCACCTGGCCCTCGGTGGACTCGGCGACCTGGTCGACGTCGGGCATCCGGCCGTCGGTGATGGCCATCCGGGCGGGTTCGTCGCCGACCAGGGCCCAGCGGCCCTCGTGGGTGATGCCGATCGGCAGCACCTCGTACTTGCTGCGGTCGATCGAGCGCAGCACGCTGGCGGCGGTGACCACGGACACGCCGTGTTCGGAGCTCCGGCCGCCGAAGACGATCGCGACGCGCGGCTTGGCCGACTGGTTCGGGGAGGTCTGTTCGATGCTCATATCGGCGTTGAGACTACCGTCCGATTCCGGTCACCGGCGCTCCGGCTTGGCCGAACGGGCCATCAGCCCCTTCAGGACTTCCTGGGTCGGCCGGCCGTTGTGCACCACGTCGACCACGGCTTCGACGATCGGCATCTCCACGCCGTTGCGCCGGGCCAGGTCGAGCACCGACTCGCAGGACTTCACGCCCTCCGCGGTCTGGCTGGTCGCCGCGATGGTCTCGGCGAGCGTCATGCCGCGGCCCAGGTTGGTGCCGAAGGTGTTGTTCCGGGACAGCGGCGAGGAGCAGGTCGCCACCAGGTCGCCCATGCCGGCCAGGCCCGCGAAGGTGTGCGCGTCGGCGCCCAGCCGCAGGCCGAGCCGGGTGGTCTCGGCCAGGCCGCGGGTGATCAGGGTGGCCTTGGTGTTGTCGCCCAGGCCCATGCCGTTGGCCATGCCGACCGCCAGGCCGATCACGTTCTTCACCGCGCCGCCGAGTTCGCAGCCCACCACGTCGGTGTTGGTGTACGGGCGGAAGTACGGGGTGTGGCAGGCCTTCTGGAAGCGCTTGGCGACTTCCTCGTCGGTGCAGGCGACGACGGTGGCGGCGGGCTGCCGGTTGGCGATCTCGCCGGCCAGGTTGGGGCCGGACACCACCACGACGCGCTCCGGGCCGACCTGCGCGACCTCCTCGATCACCTCGCTCATCCGCTTCGCGGTACCGAGTTCGATGCCCTTCATCAGGCTGACCAGCACCGTGTCCGGGGCCAGCATCGGCGCCCAGTGCGCGAGGTTGTCGCGCAGCGTCTGGGAGGGCACCGAGAGCACCGCGAAGTCCGCGCCGGCCAGCGCGGCGGCCGCGTCGGTGGTCGCCCGGATCGAGTGCGGGAGCGTCAGGCCGGGCAGGTAGTCCCGGTTGACGTGGTCCTTGTTGATGGCGTCGGCCAGCTCCGGCCGGCGGCCCCACAGGGTCACCTCGCAGCCTGCGTCGGCCAGGATCATCGCGAAGGCGGTGCCCCAGGAGCCCGTCCCCATCACGGCACAGCGGGTCACCGGTCGCCCTCCTTGGCCGCTCGCTCGCGCTTGGCCTCGGCGGCCGTGGCGCGGTCCTTGGCGGCCTTGCGCATGTCGTAGCGCTCGGCGGGGGCCTGCTCGCCGCGGATCCCCTCCAGCACGGCGGTGATCGCCGCCATGATGTCGTCGGTGGCCTCGCGCAGCACCTGGGCGGTGATCTCCTGGCCCTGGTACTTGCTCAGGTCCACCGCCGGGCCGGCCGCGACCGTCACCTTGTGCCGGGGGAACAGGTGGTACTTGCCCTTTCCGCCCTTCCCGTACGGCGGGATGATCTCCTGCGCGCCCCAGTGCGCGACCGGGATCACCGGCGCGCCCGTCATCAGCGCGACCCGGGCGGCGCCGCTCTTGCCGGTCATCGGCCACATGTCCGGGTCCCGGGTGAGCGTGCCCTCCGGGTAGAACTGCACGCACTGGCCGCCCTTGACCGCGTCGATCGCGGACCGGAACGCGTCGGCGGCGTCGGTGGACTCCCGGAACACCGGGATCTGGCCGGTCTTGCGCAGCATGAAACCGATGAACGGCACCGAGAACAGCGAGGACTTGGCGAGTATCCGGGGCGGGCGGCCCGAGTTGTACTGCCAGTGTGCGTAGAACACCGGGTCGATCACCGAGTTGTGGTTCACCACGACGATGAATCCGCCCTTCTCGGGCAGGTGCTCCCAACCCCGCCAGTCCGTCTTCGCCAGGGCGTTTGTCACCGGCTTCACCAGCACCGCCGCAAAGCGGTACCAGATCCCGTAATCGGCGTTGCCGAACCTGGCGTTAGAGCGGCGGGCCACCCCAGCTCCTCCTCATTCGCGCGGCGAACCGCCGAGCGGTGCCGCTGATCTCTCTCCCTCGCCGGGGCCGGGCAACGGCTCCGAGGCGCCGACCAGTCTCACCCGCGAGGGAAGTCCGTGTCGAGCAGCCACCGCCGCCACCGGCCGGCAGGTGCCCCGCCGACAGCCCGGGCGACCCGGAACCGCTGGCCAGGCCTCCCCGGCCGACGTCACAATGACGCCGATGACAGAGGACACCGTACGCCCCGCCACCGTCCGCCCGTCCGTCCCGGTGCCGCGGCCGGACGGTGCGGGCCGGCGCTTCGGGTGGACCCTGATCGTCCCGGTCAAACCGCTCGCCGAGGCGAAGAGCCGCCTCGCGGCGCTCGGGGAGCTGCGGCCCCGGCTCGCCCTCGCTTTCGCCCTGGACACCGTCGCCGCGGCGCTCGCCTGCCCGGTGGTCGAACGGGTGTTGGTGGTGGGGCGGGATCCGCGCGCCGCGGGTGCGCTGCGCGCGCTGGGGGCGACCGTGCTCGACGACGAACCCGGCGGCGGGCTCAACCCGGCGCTCTCGCACGGCAGTAGCGCCGCGCACCGACTGCACCCCCGCTCCCCCGTCGCCACCCTCTCCGCAGACCTGCCGGCGCTGCGGCCCGCCGAACTCGCCCGGGTCCTTGCCGCTGTGCCCCCGCAGCGCCGGGCCTTCCTCGCCGACGCCCCCGGCACCGGGACCGTCCTTCTCGCCGGACCGCCCGGCACCCCGCTCCGCCCGGCCTTCGGGCCCGGCTCCCGGGAACGCCACGCGGCCGGCGGGGCGGCCGAACTCCAGCTCTCCGACGTGCCGTCCGTCCGGCGTGACGTCGACACCCCCGAGGACCTGGCCGCCGCCCACCGACTCGGCCTCGGCCCGGCCACCGGCGCCCTGCTCCGAAGCTCTATGCTGCTTCCCATGCAGGCCACCGCGTTCACCTTCGACCCCACGACCCGCTCCGGCTCGGTCCTGCTCGACGACGGCACCCCCGTCCCCTTCGACGCCCCCGCCTTCGACGCCGGCGGCCTCCGCCTGCTCCGCCCCGGCCAGCGCCTGCGCATCCGCACCACCGGCGAAGGCCCCGCCCGCCGCGTCACCTTTCTCACCCTCCCCACCTTCCCGGACCCCGAGAGCGCCTGAGGCGTCGTCAACGACCGGGCCGATGGCCGGAGTTCGGTCAGGCGCTGCGCGGGAGGTGCGCGTCCAGGTCGGGGTACGCGGGCGTGCCCCGGAGGCAGAGCGCCGCGACGGCCGGGGTGTTGAGCAACTCCAGCCGCTTCGGGGCGAGTTGCAGCGGGCCGGTGCTGGTGGGGACCACCCGGATCACGCGGGTCTGGCCGAGCAGGATGAAGCTCAGCAGCAGGTGGCCGTCACGGGCCAGGAACCCCTCGGTGCGCTGCGTGGCACCCGGGCCGAAGAAGTAGCGGTAGGCCTCGTACTGCGTCCAGCCGAGCGGGAGTGTGCGCAGGGTGCCCCAGAGCGAGGCGAGCGCGTCGGCGAGAGAGACGAACGAGGCCGATTCGGTGATGCCTTCGATGCTGACGGCATATCCGGACTGAGGGCCCTTCACGGCGGCTCCTGGGGCGGGTCGAGTTCGGCCCAGATGGTGTGGGACCGGGCGGTGTGGCGATGTCCGTAGCGGTCGGCTTCGGCGAGGACGTCGAGGAGCACCAAGTGGGCCTCGGCGTCCGGGTTTCCGGGGAGGGTGGCTTCCACCCGGTAGCCGCCGCCGGGGAGGCGTCGGATACGGGCTTCGGCTCCGGTGGCGGCTGTGAGCCTGGATGCAAGGTCGAACACCCTGGTGGTTCGCACGCCACGCCTCTCCCCCGCAGTCGGCCGATCACTCAAAGTGAATCTAAGCCATTAGATTCCTCCTGATGCATTAGATTGTCAAGCTGAATCACCCGTCCTGTCGCGATCCGGCAGGTCTCGCCTTCCGCCGGGAGATGCCAGATGCCCTCACAGGACCCGCCGTACCTCCGCATCGCGGACCATCTGCGCCGCCGGGTGGAGAACGGGGAGTGGGCGATCGGCGAGCGGCTGCCGTCCCGCGCGCAGCTCGCGCTGAGCTACGAGGTGGGGCCCAACGTGCTCCAGCGGGCTCAGGAAGTGCTCATCGCGGAAGGCCTGTTGGAGGGCCGGGCGGGTTCCGGAACGTACCGGCGCGAGCCGGTGGAGCGGCGTCCGATGCGGCGCGCCCGGACGGTCGCCGCCTTCCCGATGTCCGCTGTGCCGGACGGGAGTTGGGAGTCGCACACCGAGTCCCGGGTGGAGGCGCCGGCCGGGGTGGCGCGCCGACTGGGCATCGAGCCGGGCGAGTTGACGGTTCACACCCGCTACGAGTTCACCGTGGAGCACAAGCCGGTCCAACTCGCCGAGTCCTGGGAGCCGATGGCGATCACCGACGGAACTCCCGTCCTGCTGCCGGAGTTGGGCCCGCTGGCCGGGCGCGGTGTGGTGGCGCGGATGGCCTCCATCGGGGTGCGGGTGGTGCGCGCGGAGGAACGGCCGCGTCCCGGGCGGGCGACGGCGGAGCAGGCGAGTCTGCTGGGGATCAGCACCGGCGATCCGGTGATGCTGATCGAGCGGACGTATCTGGACGACTCCGACCGGCCGGTGGAGACCGCGGATCTGGTGATTCCGGATTCCCGCTGGGAGATCATCTACGACCTCGCGGTGGAACAGCCGGAGTAATTCCGCCCGGCCCGCCGCATTTCCCCGCCGGCTGCGCCCGTCCCCCTGCGGGGTGTCCTGGCCGGGGTGCCCGAACGAGCCGTGCACGGACGCGAAAAGGCCGCGACGGCCCCCGGTCCCGGGTCTCCGGAGGTCCGGGTTCCCTGGCGTGGGGCCGTCACGGCCTGGCCGCCCCGGCGCCGGTTCTCCGGCCCCGGGCTCGGTGCGACTACTTGGCGGTGGACTTGCGTGCCGCGGTCTTGCGCGCGGTGGTCTTCTTCGCCGGAGCGGTCTTCTTGGCGGCGGCCTTCTTGGCCGCGGCCGCGGTGGTCTTCTTCGCCGCGGTGGTCTTGGCGGTGGTGGCCTTCGCGGTGGTCTTCGCCGCGGTGGTCTTCGCGGTGGTGGCCTTCTTGACCGCCGTGGCCTTCTTGGCCGCGGTGGTGGCGGTCTTCTTGGCGGCGGCCTTCTTGGTCGCCGGGGCGGCGGCAGCGGCGGCCCGCTTGGTCGCGGCGCGCTTGGCGGCCGGGGTGGCGGCCACACCGGTCTTGCCCGGGGTCAGCGAGCCCTTGGGCGCCTTCTTGACGGAGGGGCCCTCCTTCGGCAGCTTCTTGCTGCCGGAGACGAGGTCCTTGAAGCCCTGGCCGGGGCGGAACCGCGGCACGGCGGTCTTCTTGACCTTGACCCGCTCGCCGGTCTGCGGGTTGCGGGCGAAGCGCGCCGAGCGCTCCACCTTCTCGAAGGTGCCGAAGCCGGTGACCGACACCCGGTCACCCGCCACGACGGCACGCACCATGGTGTCGAGCACTGCGTCGACGGCCTCTGCGGCAGCCTTGCGACCGCCCAGCTGCTCGGCCACCGCTTCGACAAGCTGAGCCTTGTTCACGTCTTCCCCTTCGGAAACGGGCGCCGGATGATTCCATCCGTTCTTTTCGCACGTTAGGTATGTATCTGCGGACTTTCAATTACCAAACGCGTGAATCACCCTAGTGTCGCAACATATTTGCGCATGGAGGTGCTCACCGGGGCGGCATCCGCCCCTCGTCGAGGTCCTGCACAAAGCGACTCAACCGCCGTGCCGCCTCCGGGAGATCACGCTTGGCGGTCTCCGTGACGATCAGCAGTTGTCGGGTGAGAGCGGTCTTTGCGTCCGTCGACACGTTCAGCGCGTGAACGCGGGCGTGGGCTTGCTTCAACCGCTCGGCCACCAGTGCGTGGAGCAGGGTGACTTCCGAGTCGGCATCACCGTCCCGACCCTCCGCAGACGCGGGTTCGCCACCCGGGTACGGCGGTTCGGGGTTGTGGTGCATGCAACGATTGTGCCATCTGTACGCAGTTGCGCTGAACCAGGGTCTATTCACGGCTGACGAACTCCCCTGCGAACAACGAAGACCCGCCCCGGAGGGGGGCGGGTCTTGTTGTCCGACCGTCAGAATGCGGTGACTCAGGCAGCCGGGAGAGTACGCGGCTTGAACGACGGCCGCTTCGCTTCGAACGCCGCCACATCGGCCTCGTTCTGCAGCGTGATGCTGATGTCGTCCAGGCCGTTCAACAGCCGCCAGCGGACGTTGTCGTCCAGCTCGAACGAGGCCGTCACACCGGCCGCGCGAACCTCGCGGGCCTCCAGGTCCACGGTGATCTCCGCGGTCGGGTCGGCCTCCGTCAACTCCCAGAGCCGGTCCACGGTCTCCTGCGGCAGCACCACCGTCAGCAGGCCGTTCTTCAGCGAGTTGCCGCGGAAGATGTCGGCGAACCGGGAGGAGATGACGGCCTGGAAACCGTAGTTCTGCAGCGCCCAGACGGCGTGCTCGCGGGACGAACCGGTGCCGAACTCGGGGCCCGCCACCAGGACCGTCGCGCCCTGCCGCTCAGGGCGGTTGAGAACAAACGCCTCGTCCTTGCGCCAGGCCTCGAACAGCCCGCCCTCGAAGCCGGAACGGGTGACCTTCTTCAGCCAGTGAGCCGGGATGATCTGGTCGGTGTCCACGTTGGAGCGGCGCAGCGGGACGGCGCGGCCGGTGTGGGTGGTGAACTTCTCCATGGCTCAGGCCTCCACGGCAACGTTGTTCGGCAGATCGGACGGGGAGGCCAGGCGGCCCAGCAGCGCGGTGGCCGCGGCAACCTGGGGCGACACCAGGTGGGTACGGCCGCCCTTGCCCTGCCGGCCCTCGAAGTTGCGGTTCGAGGTGGACGCGCAACGCTCGCCCGGGGCCAGCTGGTCGGGGTTCATGCCCAGGCACATCGAGCAGCCGGCGTGCCGCCACTCGGCGCCCGCGGCGGTGAACACCTTGTCCAGGCCTTCCTCGACGGCCTGCAGGGCGACCCGGACCGAGCCCGGAACCACCAGCATCCTTACCCCGTCGGCGATCTGACGACCCTCCAGCACTGCGGCGGCGGCGCGCAGGTCCTCGATCCGGCCGTTGGTGCAGGAGCCGACGAACACCGCGTCGACCTTCACCTCGCGCAGCGGGGTGCCGGCCTCCAGGCCCATGTACGTGAGGGCGTTCTCGGCGGCGATCCGCTCCTGCGGGTCCGCGAAGTCGGCCGGGTTCGGCACGTTGGCACCCAGCGGCGCGCCCTGGCCCGGGTTGGTGCCCCAGGTGACGAACGGGGTCAGCTCGGCGGCGTCGATGAACACCTCGGCGTCGAACACCGCGTCCTCGTCGGTGGCCAGGGTGTCCCAGTAGGCGACCGCGGCATCCCAGTCAGCGCCCTGCGGGGCGTGCGGACGGCCCTGCAGATAGTCGTAGGTGGTGCGGTCCGGGGCGATCATGCCGGCCCGGGCGCCCGCCTCGATGGACATGTTGCAGATCGTCATCCGGGCCTCCATGGAGAGGCTGCGGATCGCCGAACCGCGGTACTCCAGGACGTAGCCCTGGCCGCCGCCGGTACCGATCTTGGCGATCACGGCCAGGATCAGGTCCTTGGCGGTGACGCCCTCGGGCAGCTCGCCCTCGACGGTGATCGCCATCGTCCGGAACGGCGCCAGCGGCAGCGTCTGGGTGGCCAGCACGTGCTCGACCTGGCTGGTGCCGATGCCGAACGCCAGTGCGCCGAAAGCCCCGTGGGTGGAGGTGTGGGAGTCGCCGCACACCACGGTCATGCCCGGCTGGGTCAGACCCAGCTGCGGGCCGACCACGTGCACCACGCCCTGCTCGACGTCGCCCAGCGAGTGGAGGCGCACGCCGAACTCCTCGGCGTTCTTGCGCAGCGTCTCCAACTGCACCCGGGAGACCGGGTCGGCGATCGGCTTGTCGATGTCCAGGGTGGGGGTGTTGTGGTCCTCGGTGGCGATCGTCAGATCGGTGCGACGAACCGGGCGGCCGGCCAGCCGGAGGCCGTCGAACGCCTGCGGGCTGGTCACCTCGTGCAGCAGGTGCAGATCGATGTAGAGCAGGTCGGGCTCGCCCTCGGCGCGCCGGACGACGTGGTCGTCCCAGACCTTCTCTGCGAGTGTCCGTCCCATCGGATTCCCTCCAGCCGGCCGCTCTGCCGGCCTTCTCGTGATCGTCGTCGAGGTCTTGTCCCGTGCCGCCCTGTGAGGCTCGCTCGGCATCGTGACCTGCACGCCGGATCGTCCAGCATCCGGACACCGTGATACGGCTCCGCGCCGGGTGTTCTCCCTGGCTGCTGAGTCCAGAGTGGCGCTTTTCCCGGAAGATTGAACTTGCGTCTCGCTGATTGAGACTGCAGTATCGAGACATGGACAACACTAGCGGCGTCGGCGTTCTCGACAAGGCCGCTCTGGTGCTGAGCGCACTGGAGTCGGGCCCCGCCACGTTGGCGGGGCTGGTCGCCGCCACCGGTCTGGCCCGGCCCACGGCCCATCGGCTCGCCGTCGCACTCGAACACCACCGCCTGGTCACCAGGGACATGCAGGGCCGCTTCATTCTCGGCCCCCGGCTCGCCGAACTCTCCGCCGCCGCAGGCGAGGACCGGCTGCTCGCCGCGGCCGGCCCGGTGCTCACGCACCTGCGCGACGTGACGGGCGAGAGCGCCCAGCTCTACCGCCGCCAGGGCGAGATGCGGATCTGCGTGGCCGCCGCCGAGCGCCTCTCCGGCCTGCGCGACACGGTGCCCGTCGGCTCCACCCTCCCGATGAAGGCCGGCTCCGCCGCCCAGGTCCTGCTCGCCTGGGAAGAGCCCGAGCGTCTCCACCGCGGCCTCCAGGGCGCCCGGTTCACCGCCACCGCGCTCAGCGGCGTGCGCCGCCGCGGCTGGGCCCAGTCCATCGGCGAACGCGAGCCCGGCGTCGCCTCCGTCTCCGCCCCCGTCCGCGGCCCCTCCAACCGCGTCGTTGCCGCCGTCTCCGTCTCCGGCCCCATCGAACGACTCACCCGGCACCCCGGCCGCCTCCACGCCCAGGCCATCATCGAAGCCGCCAACCGCCTCACCGAGGCCCTCCGCCGCAGCTGACACCCCCACCACCCCTTGTGCCCCCGCCAACCCGGCGGGGGCACACGCGTTTCGGGCCCGTGGTGCACCCGAGCCGGTGGGTGCACGGACGGGTGGGCGGTCGGGCGGGCGAGGCGGGAACGCAAAAAAGCCCCGGTTTCCCGGAGCTTTCAGAAAATCTTGGCTGGGGTACCAGGACTCGAACCTAGACTAAATGAACCAGAATCACTCGTGCTGCCAATTACACCATACCCCAAAAGTACCCCCGACCGGATTCGAACCGGCGCTACCGCCTTGAGAGGGCGGCGTGCTAGGCCGCTACACAACGGGGGCCCTAGCTTGAATGAGTACCCCCGACCGGATTCGAACCGGCGCTACCGCCTTGAGAGGGCGGCGTGCTAGGCCGCTACACAACGGGGGCGTGTCTCATTCATTCTGCAATTGTCAAGAATTGCGTACCCCCGACCGGATTCGAACCGGCGCTACCGCCTTGAGAGGGCGGCGTGCTAGGCCGCTACACAACGGGGGCTTGCTTCACTTGCGTGTTGCGCTGGGGTACCAGGACTCGAACCTAGACTAACTGAACCAGAATCAGTCGTGCTGCCAATTACACCATACCCCACCAGAGTTCAACCCCTGCGGGCCTTCCTCGGTGTCTTGCGCCCCCCTGCCGGGCGGCGCAGAAAGAACATTACCCGACGCCCGGCCCGGCTCCAAAATCGATAACCGCAGGCAGTGCGCAGGACACCTGCGGGCCAGGTCAGCGACCTGGCCCGCAGGTGTGCCGGCGGCGGCCCCGGCGGGCCGCAGGGGGCTCAGGAGGCCGGGAGCAGCTCCAGGGCGGCGAGCAGGCGGCGCAGCGTCTCCTCGCGGCCCAGCAGCTCCATGGACTCGAACAGCGGCGGCGAGACCCGGCGGCCGGTCACCGCGACCCGGAGCGGGGTGAAGGCGAACTTGGGCTTGATGCCGAGGCCGTCGACCAGGGCCTCGCGCAGGGCGGCCTGGATCGGGTCGGGGGTGAAGTCCGTCAGTTCGGTGAGCGCCTTGACGGAGGCTTCGATGACCGGGCGGGCGTCGGCGGTGAGCACCTTCGCCGCGTCCTCGGGGTCGACGGCGAAGTCGGCGGGGGCGACGAACAGGAAGCCGGCCATGGTGACGATCTCGGAGAGGACGACCATCCGCTCCTGGGTGAGCGGCGCGACCTTGGCGAGCAGGTCGAGCTGCTCGGCGGTCGGCTCGGCCGGGAGGAGTTCGGCGGCCTGGAGGTAGGGGACCAGGCGCTTGACGAACTCTTCGGGGGCGAGGCGGCGGACGTGCTCGGCGTTGAGGTGCTCGGCCTTCTTGAGGTCGAAGCGGGCCGGGTTGCCGTTGACGTCGTCGATGTCGAAGGCGGCGACCATCTCGTCGATGTCGAAGATGTCGCGGTCGTCGGAGAGCGACCAGCCCAGCAGGGCCAGGTAGTTGAGCAGGCCCTCGGGCAGGAAGCCGCGCTCGCGGTACAGGTTGAGCGAGGCCTGCGGGTCGCGCTTGGAGAGCTTCTTGTTGCCCTCGCCCATCACGTACGGCAGGTGGCCGAAGCGGGGGGTGGTGCCGTTGCCGACGCCGATGTCGGCGAGGGCGGCGTAGAGGGCGATCTGGCGGGGCGTCGAGGACAGCAGGTCCTCGCCGCGGAGCACGTGGGTGATCTCCATCAGGGCGTCGTCGACCGGGTTGACCAGGGTGTACAGCGGGGCGCCGTTGGCCCGGACGATGCCGTAGTCGGGAACGTCCTTGGGGTCGAAGGAGATCGGGCCGCGGACCAGGTCGTCGAAGGTGAGGGTGGTGTCGGGCATCCGGAAGCGGAGGATCGACGCGCGGCCCTCCTGCTCGTAGACGGCGATCTGGTCGGCCGTCAGGTCGCGGCAGTGGCCGTCGTAGCCGGAGGGCTTGCCGGCGGCGCGGGCGGCCTCGCGGCGGGCGTCCAGTTCCTCGGTGGTGCAGTAGCAGGGGTAGGCGTGGCCGGCCTCGCGGAGGCGAGCCGCGACGTCGGCGTAGATGTCCATCCGCTGCGACTGGCGGTAGGGGGCGTGCGGGCCGCCGACCTCGGGGCCCTCGTCCCAGTCGAAGCCGAGCCAGCGCATCGCGTCGAGCAGCTGGTTGTAGGACTCCTCGGAGTCGCGGGCGGCGTCGGTGTCCTCGATCCGGAACACCAGGGTGCCGCCGTTGTGGCGGGCGTAGGCCCAGTTGAAGAGGGCCGTGCGGACCAGGCCGACGTGCGGGTTCCCGGTCGGGGAGGGGCAGAAACGGACCCGGACGTCGGGGTTCTTGTCAGCCACGGTTACTGCATCCTTCATCGCTTGACGACCTTGTTGGCGAGGGTGCCGATGCCTTCGACGGAGACGGCGACCTCGTCGCCGATGTTCAGGGGGCCGACACCCGCGGGGGTGCCGGTGAGGATGACGTCGCCCGGGAGCAGCGTCATCGCTTCGGAGATGTGCGCGACCAGTTCGGCGACCGAGCGGGCCATCTGGGAGGTGCGGCCGGCTTGGCGCAGTTCGCCGTTGACGGTGCAGGTGACGGCCAGGTCGGCGGGGTCGAGGTCGGTCTCGATCCACGGGCCGAGCGGGCAGGAGGTGTCGAAGCCCTTGGCGCGGGCCCACTGGCCCTCGCGCTGCTGCACGTCGCGGGCGGTGACGTCGTTGGCGCAGGTGTAGCCGAAGATCACTTCGGGGACCCGGTCGAGCGGCACCTCGCGGCACATCCGGCCGATCACCACGGCGAGTTCGGCCTCGTACTGGACGTCCGAGGAGAACGGCGGGTAGGCGATGGACTCGGTGGGGCCGATGACGGCGGTGGAGGGCTTGAAGAAGGTCAGCGGCACGGCCGGGATCTCGTTGCCCAGTTCGGCGGCGTGGTCGGCGTAGTTGCGGCCGACCGCCACGATCTTGCTGGGCAGCATCGGGGCCAGCAGCCGGACGTCCTGCAGCCGGTGGGTCTCACCGGTCGGCTGGGGGGCGCCGAAGGGGTGGCCGGCGAGGGTGTGCACCACCAGCGAATCGGGTTGTGCGGCGTCCCCCTCGATGATTCCGAAGGAGACCGAGCCCGCCGCGGGGCTCCCTTCACGGACGGAGAACCTGGCGATACGCACAGCCCTGCAACCTCTCGGTTCGTCGGCCGCCCGGACGCTCCCGGGCGGTTGCCGAGCCCGCAGTGCCGGGCCCGGCTGTGCCACCAGGTTATCGGCGCGAAGGTCAGGCCTGCGGCAGGCGGGTGGCCGGGGCGGCCATCAGGACGGTGCGGCGCGGGTTGGCGGTGGCCGTGGGCAGCTGGGTGGCGTACTCGCGCGGCGTGCGGACGCCGCCGAAGCCGGGGAGCTCGGAGAAGTCCGCGACGGAGGCCAGGGTGGTGCGGCGCGGGTTGGCCGTGGAACGGATGGCCGTCGTGGTCGTCTCGGACATTTGCGTCAGCACCTTGTTTCGCTCGAACGGACTTTTGCTCGGGCCCACCGCTGGGCAGGCTCCGGTCAACCCTGCCAGGTTAGGGATCCCATTCC
Source organism: Kitasatospora sp. NPDC048662 (assembly GCF_055587065.1). NCBI lineage: Bacteria > Bacillati > Actinomycetota > Actinomycetes > Kitasatosporales > Streptomycetaceae > Kitasatospora > Kitasatospora sp. NPDC048662. The sequence goes on from NZ_JBVJHA010000002.1 coordinate 93,829, forward strand.
ACAGCGGCCGTGACCAAAGCTATACATCGAGCTGTGAGTTTGCTCACAATTACCGGTTCAAAGGGCGTGGAAGTGGTGATTCCGGACCAATGGCAAAATCTCTCATTGGGGATATTGCGGACATTTGCCGCACAAACTGATCTTCCTCTTTGTTGACATGGCTAGGACGAGTGTCCGAAAAAGACCATATTCCGAACCCGAAGCAACACGGACCGTGAGTCACCGCACGCGCTCGGTAGCCCTGGACACCGAGTCGTAACGGCCCTTGTTGGACTTCCCCCGCTGTGCTGGAATGCCACGGAAAAACTCGACACCGCTCTATCTCCGCCCGGCGGGGAAGGGCGCCCGGTCCAGAGGTTGCGACGCCAGTGCAGGGACGTTTCAAGAGGGGCAACGGCGCCGCGGGTGAGCCGGAGTCGCGGGAGCCCGTGGCCGGCGCCCACCAGGCGGCACCGGCGACAGGCCAGGGTGAGCGGCCGTTCGGCGCCCCCGCCGAGGCCGCCGCCGACAGCAGTGCCCCGGGCGCGGCGAGCGCGCCCAAGCAGCAGGACGGCAGTGCGCCGGCCGACAAGCAGAGCCGCCGCGCGAGACTGCGCGGCACGCTCAACCGCCGTCGTGCCACCGGCGCGAGCCGCTTCGCCATGCGCAACTGGCGAATCCGCACCCGTCTGATCGCGCTGCTGTTCCTGCCCGTGGTCGTCTCGCTGGCGCTGGGCGGCCTGCGGGTGCAGGAGTCGATGGCGAACTCCCGCCAGCTGTCCCAGATGAGCGACCTGGCCGAGCTCGCCCGCAACGCCACCGCGCTGGCCAACGCCCTGCAGTACGAACGCGACATCTCGGCCGGCCCGCTGGCCGCCGGCGGCAGCGCCGACAACGACCCCGAGATCGCCGACGCGTACCGGCAGACCAACACGCTGTCGAAGACCTTCAACGCCAGCGCCGACAAGTTCGACAACCTCGACCTGGCCGGCTCCAAGACCCTGCTGCTGCAGGTCCGCAAGGACCTCAACACGCTGCCCCGGGCCCGTAGCGGCGCGTTCGCCGCCCGCGACAACATCCAGGCCACGATCACCAACTACGACGTGATCATCAAGGACCTGATCGGCGCCACCCAGGACATCGCGATCACCTCGAACTCCACCGAGCTGATCAAGACCACCCGGGCGCTGTTCCAGTTCTCCACGGCCAAGGAGTACACCTCGATGCAGCGCGCGCTGCTCAGCGCCGCGCTCGCGAACCCCAACGGCCCGTACCTGTCGCCCTCCGACGAGACCTTCGGCGTCCGGCTGATGAGCTCCGAGGACAACGCCCTCGCCAACTTCACCGCCATCTACGGCGAGAGCGAGGCCCGCACGCTGCGCGCGGCGATGAGCTACAACCAGGTCGTCGCCGAGGCCGACCGGTTCGCCAAGCAGGCGCTGAACACCAACGGCATCCGGCAGACCGACAACCCGTCCTACAAGGAGTGGTTCGACAAGTCGACGGCCAAGGTCAGCGCCGAGAAGACCATTGAGAACAACCTGGTCAACGTCCTCGACGGCAAGGCCCAGGCGCTGCAGTCGGACGTCGACACCGAGTCGGTCATCAACGCCGCCGTGGTCGCCCTGGTGCTCGTCGTCGCCATCGCCGGCGCCGCCCTGGTGGCCCGCTCGATGGTGCGCTCGCTGACCCGCCTGCAGGCCTCCGCCGAGGACGTCGCCGAGCGCCGCCTGCCGGAGCTGGTCAAGACGCTCTCCGAGAGCGACCCGCACGACGTGGACGTCACCGTCGAACCGGTCGGCGTCGACTCCGCCGACGAGATCGGCCACGTGGCGCACGCCTTCGACATGGTGCACCGCGAGGCGGTCCGACTGGCCGCCGAGCAGGCGCTGCTGCGAGGCAACATCAACGCGATGTTCACCAACCTGTCGCGCCGCAGCCAGGGCCTGATCCAGCGCCAGCTGTCGCTGATCTCCGAACTGGAGAGCCGCGAGGCCGACCCGGACCAGCTGGCCTCGCTGTTCAAGCTCGACCACCTCGCCACCCGCATGCGCCGCAACGGCGAAAACCTCCTCGTCCTCGCGGGCGAGGACCCCGGCCGCCGGTGGACCCGCCCCGTCCCGCTGGTCGACGTGCTCCGCGCCGCCGCCTCCGAGGTGGAGCAGTACGAGCGCATCGAACTCGCCTCGGTGCCCACCGCCGAGGTCGCCGGACGCGTCGTCAACGACCTCGTCCACCTGCTCGCCGAGCTGCTGGAGAACGCCACCTCGTTCTCCTCCCCGCAGACCCGGGTCCGGGTCACCGGTCACGCCCTGCCCGACGGCCGGGTGCTGATCGAGATCCACGACACCGGCATCGGCCTCTCCCCCGACGACCTGGCCGACATCAACGAGCGTCTGGCCAACCCGCCGGTGGTGGACGTCTCGGTGTCCCGCCGCATGGGTCTGTTCGTGGTCGGCCGCCTGTCCCTGCGACACGGCATCCGGATCCAGCTCCGCCCGTCCGACTCCGGCGGCACCACCGCGCTGGTCATGCTGCCCGTGGACGTCACCAACTCCGCCGAGCGGCGCGGCAACCGGCCCGGTGCGGGCGCCGGGGCCGGCCAGGGCGGCCGGCCGCAGCGCGGGGTCGCGCCGACGCCGCGTCAGCAGGGCCGTCCCGCGGGCGACCTGCCCGGTGCGCGCACCGCGCTCGGCCAGGGTCCGGCGGCCGGCGGGCAGGGCGGCCAGGGCGGCCGTCCGCAGCTCGGCCAGGGCCCGATGGGCGGCAGCCCCGATCTGTTCACCCCGGGCGCTCCGTCCGGTCCGTCCGCTCCGGCCGCGCCCCAGGGCCCGGCGGGTACGGGTGGCCGGCGCGGGCCGGGCGAGACGCCCGCGCAGGGCGGCTTCGGCCCCGGCGGCGCGTTCGGCAACGGTGGGGCCCAGGGCGGCCGCACCGGTGGCCTGCCGACCCGTTCGGTCGGCCAGTCGCTGCGCGACAACCCGGCGCCGGGTGTGTCCGGCCCGGCGGCCCCGGCCGGTGCGGGTGCGGGTGCGGGTGTTGGTGCGCCGGCCGGTGGCGGGCTGCCGCCGCGGCGGGTGCCGGGTGCGTCCGGTGCGCCGGGCCTGCAGGGCGGGCCGGGCGGCCCCGGCGGTCAGGGCGGTCTTCCGCCGCGCCGTCCGCAGGGACCGCAGGCTCCGCAGGGCCCGCAGGGCCCGCAGGGTGGTCCGCGTCGTCCGCAGGGCCCGCAGGCTCCGCAGGGCGGTCCGGAGCGGACCCGTCCGGCGGAAGGCCGTCCGGGCCTGGAGAGCCGTCCTGAGATGGAGGGTCGTCCGGGGATGGACAGCCGTCCCGGGATGGAAGGCCGTCCTGGGATGGAGAACCGTCCTGGGATGGAGAACCGTCCGGGCCTGGAGAGCCGTCCCGGGATGGAGGGCCGTCCCGGCCTGGAGCGCCGTCCGGGCGGGGAGCCGACCCAGCACGGCCGCGCCGAGCAGTCGCAGCAGCCGCCGCGCCGTCCGCTGCCGCAGCAGCAGCCGGCCGCGCCGCTGGAAGCCGCCCCGGCGGACCAGCCGGGCGGGTTCGCCCGGCCGCGCTTCGAGGCGTCCGACATCGACCCGCGCGACCCGCTGGGCCTGGGCCTGGTGGAGCCGGTGCTGCCGGACCCGGTGGGTCAGGGTGTGCCGGTGGTGGCGCCGCCTCAGGAGCGGGTCGTCCCCCAGCAGTTCGCGGAGCGGCCGCAGCCGATGGCGCTGCCGACCGCCGGCGAGTCGGCTGCCGCCCCGGTGCCGGCCCGTGAGCAGGTCCGCTCCCGGGGGTACCAGCCGCAGCGGCCCGGTACCAGTGCGCCCGGGTTCGACCAGCAGCCGTCCCGACCGGCCCCGCAGGCTCAGGCCCCGCAGGCCCCGGCCCCGGCCCCGCAGGCTCCGGCCGCGCGGCCGCAGGCTCCGCAGCAGGCCGAGCCGTTCCAGCAGGCCGAGCAGTACCCGCAGGCCGAGCAGTACCCGCAGCAGCGTCCGCAGGGCATGCCGCAGCGGCCGGTGCCGGGTGGCCCGCAGGGTGCCCCGCAGCGCCCGGCGGCGGAACGGCAGGCCCCGCAGGCCCCCGCCGCCCCGCAGCCGCAGGCTCAGGCCCCGCAGCCGCAGGTCCCGCAGGCCGAGCAGTACCCGCAGCAGCAGCCCGCCGGTCCCGGTCCGGACGCCCCGTGGCGCCCGTCCGCGAACGACGAGCGCTGGCGGCGGGCCGAGCAGATGCGCGAGCCGCAGACCGACGGCCTGACCACCTCGGGGCTGCCCCGTCGCACCCCGCAGGCCAACCTGGTCTCCGGCAGCGCCGAGGCCAGCCCGCTGACGGGCCCGCAGGTCTCGCGCAGTCCGGAGGAGGTGCGCGGCCGGTTGACCAACCTGCGCCGCGGCATCCAGCAGGGCCGCCAGGCCGGTTCGCAGCAGCCGGGCTCCGGCCGTCCCGCGCCGCAGCAGCGGCCGGGCTTCGACTTCGGCGGCACGTCCGAGGGCCTCCGGGGAGCCCAGTTCGACGCCGATGGCAACAACGGCTTCGGCCCCGAGCACCAGGAGCGTTGAGTTGAGTCAGATGATGAGCCAGGCCGCCCAGAACCTGAACTGGCTGATCACCAACTTCGTGGACAACACCCCCGGGGTGTCCCACACGGTGGTGGTCTCGGCCGACGGTCTGCTGCTGTGCATGTCCGAGGGGTTCCCCCGGGACCGCGCCGACCAGCTCGCCGCGGTCGCCTCCGGGTTGACCTCGCTGACCTCCGGCGCCAGCCGGATCTTCGAGGGCGGCGAGGTCAACCAGACCGTCGTGGAGATGGAGCGGGGTTTCCTGTTCCTGATGGCGATCAGCGACGGCTCCGCGCTCGCGGTGCTGGCCTCGCCGGACTCCGACATCGGCCTGGTGGGCTACGAGATGGCCCTGCTGGTCGACCGGGCCGGTGCGGTCCTCACTCCCGCTCTGCGGGCCGAGCTCCAGGGCAGCCTGCTGCACTGACCACCGGTCCGGTCCCATCCGCTCCTCAGCACCACCCTCACTGTGCCGGGCCCGTCCGAACCGGGTCCGGCACACCCACCCCCAAGTCTTCGCCGCTCGGTGGCTGACATCCGGTCAGCCGGCAGGCCCAGGGCTCCGGCAGCGAACGACTGCAGCACAAGGAGGACGCAATGCCCCCGACACCCGCCGGCTCATACGGCAACGGGTACGGAAACGGCTACGGCGGCCAGCAGTCGGACGGCTACGAGCAGCAGCCGCTGGTCCGCCCGTACGCCATGACCGGCGGACGTACCAGGCCGCGCTACCAGCTGGCCATCGAGGCACTGATCTCGACCACGGGCACCAACCCGCCGGGCACCTTGCTGCCCGAGCACGCGCGCATCGTGGCGCTGTGCCGTGAGGTCAAGTCGGTCGCCGAGATCTCCGCGCTGGCGGGAGTCCCGCTCGGCGTCGCCCGCATCCTTGTCGCAGACCTGGCGGAAGCCGGTCTGGTCGCCATCCACCAGCCCGCCGCCGCGGGCGAGTCGGGCGGTACGCCTGACGTCACGCTGCTCGAAAGGGTCCTCAGTGGACTTCGCAAGCTCTAACGCGGCCGCCCCCAGCCGCGCCACCACCTCCGCCAAGATCGTCGTCGCGGGCGGATTCGGCGTGGGCAAGACGACGCTCGTCGGCGCGGTCTCCGAAATCAACCCCCTGCGCACCGAAGCCGTCATGACCTCGGCCTCCGCCGGCATCGACGACCTCAGCCACGTCTCCGGCAAGACGACCACCACCGTCGCCATGGACTTCGGCCGCATCACCCTCGACGAAGACCTCATCCTCTACCTGTTCGGCACCCCCGGACAGGACCGCTTCTGGTTCATGTGGGACGACCTCGTCCGCGGCGCCATCGGCGCCGTCGTCCTCGTCGACACCCGACGCCTCGCCGACTGCTTCCCCGCCCTCGACTACTTCGAGAACAGCGGACTCCCCTTCGTCGTCGCCCTCAACGGCTTCGACGGACACCAACCCCACACCGCCGACGAGGTACGGGAGGCACTCCAGTTGAACGCCGACATCCCGATCATCACCCTCGACGCCCGACGCCGGGACAGCGCCAAGAGCGCACTCATCACCCTCGTCGAACACGCCCTCCTCGCCCGCCTGCGATGAGTGGCGCGAGGCCCCGCCGGGGGGTGCGTACCAAGGATGGTTCGCGCCCCCCGGTAACAGTTCGACAGACATTTGCCCGGCTTTTCTGACGGTACGTAGTCACCCGGCTCCGGTCCGCACCAGCGGCCTAGACCTTTGCGGAAGTTCCACCGCAAATGTCCGCTTTCCGCCCCGGGCGTGCGGGACGGGGCAGCCGAATGTCCGCTTCTCCGGCTCGTGTTGAATTCCAGCTACCCCGTAGTATCCGAGCGGGTCGCGGCCCGTCGGGGGGTAGCCGCCGGATAGATCCATGGCCGCCAGTCGGTCGAGAGGTTGTTGTCGAGTGAGGCGTAAGCAGCCAGTCACCCCGCAGCGGCGCTCAGAGCCCCGCCAGCAGGAACCGGCAAGCGGCCGGACCACAGGTCAGTTCTCCGCGTTCACCGCGGCCGAGGACCGCGGCGAGCCGCAGCGCACCGCCCCCGCCGCCGCCGGCGAGTCCGCCGAGCGGCCCGCCGCCGCCAAGGAGGCCAAGCGTCAGGGCGGCAGCAGCCGGCCCGACTTCCTGTCGCCGCTGAACTGGCGAGTGCCGACCCGTCTGGTGGCCATCCTGGTCATCCCCGTGGTGATCGCACTGGTCTTCGGCGGCCTGCGCGTCAACACCTCGCTGGACGACTACAGCAGCGCCGACCGCGCGGTGCGCATCGCGAAGCTGGCGAGCGCCGCGACCAACCTGGCCGACGCGCTGCAACAGGAGCGCGACGAGAGCCTGGTGCCGCTGCTCACCGGCCAGGGCGACCAGGGCGAGGTGAAGAAGCTCCGGGACAAGACGGACCAGGCGCTGGCCGCCTACCGTTCCGCCTTCGCCAAGATCAAGGACGACCCGACGGTCGCCCGCCGCAACTCGCAGTTCGAGTCGATGGCCCTGTGGCTCCCCCACCTGCGGCAGAACGCCTACAAGCCGGAGCTGTTCGCGACCGCGACCGTCAACGCGTACTCGATGCTGTACGCGCCGCTGCTGTCGATGGACAACTCGGTCGGCTTCGGCTCCTCCAACGTCACCTCCAAGGGCCGCGCCATCTACGCGATGTCGCTGGCCAAGGCGGCCGCCTCGGCCCAGCGCGCGCTGATGCTCCACCTGCTGGTCGGCCTCGGCGTCGGCGGCGTGGACGGCCACGAGGGCCAGGACCTGATCCAGGGCCTCCAGGTCGCCGCCAAGCTGGAGCAGACCGCCCGCGACGAGTTCAACACCGCGTCCAGCAGCGAGGAGGTGAAGGTCTACGCGGACGCCGAGGTCGCCCAGGCCACCGCCGACCAGCGCCTGCCGCTGCGCATGCCGGACGGCCGCACCATGCCCAGCATGATCGCGCTGCTGGCGGTCGGCATGAACTACGGCAACCAGCTGGCCGCTTCGGCCTCCGACCGCGACGCCGCAGCCAGGATCATCGCCTCGGCCGGCGCCGACGGCCTGACCCGCCCGCTGTGGGACCAGGCCACCAAGAGCCACATGAGCGCGCTGCGCACGGCCGAGACCGAGCTGCTCGAGCAGGTCGTCGACGACGCCCAGAGCATCAAGGACCGGGCGTTCACCGACTGGGTGCTCAACGCGCTGATCGTGATCGCCTCTCTGGTGCTGGCCGGTCTGCTCACCGGTTACATCGCCCGCTCGATGATCCTCGGCATGCGGACCCTGAACACCGCCGCGCTGGACATCGCCAACCACCGTCTGCCGGAGCTGGTCGACAAGCTCTCCAAGACCGACCCGGAGCGGGTCGACACCGCGGTCACCCCGATCCCGCTGTACGGCAAGGACGAGATCGGCGAGGTCGCCCGCGCCTTCGACCAGGTCCACCAGCAGGCGGTCTCGCTGGCCGCCGAGCAGGCGCTGCTGCGAGGCAACGTCAACGCGATCTTCACCAACCTGTCGCGCCGCAGCCAGGGCCTGATCCAGCGCCAGCTGTCGCTGATCACCGACCTGGAGAACAACGAGGCCGACCCGGACCAGCTGGAGAACCTCTTCAAGCTGGACCACCTGGCCACCCGCATGCGCCGCAACGGCGAGAACCTCCTGGTCCTCGCCGGCGAGGAGCCCGGCCGCCGCTGGAGCACGCCCGTCCCGCTGGTCGACGTGCTGCGCGCCGCCGCCTCCGAGGTGGAGCACTACGAGCGCATCGAACTGGCCGGCATCCCCGAGGCCGACGTGGTCGGCCCCGCCGTGACCGACCTCGTCCACCTGCTCGCCGAGCTGCTGGAGAACGCCACCTCGTTCTCCTCCCCGCAGACCCGGGTGCTGGTCAACGCCACCAGCCTGCCGGACGGCCGGGTTCTGGTGGAGATCCACGACAAGGGCATCGGCCTGACCGCCGAGGACTTCGCCGAGATCAACGAGAAGCTCGCCGAACCGCCCACCGTGGACGCCACCATCTCCCGCCGCATGGGCCTGTTCGTGGTCGGCCGGCTGTCCCAGCGGCACGACATCCGCGTGCAGCTGCGCCCCTCGGGCGAATCGGCCGGCACCACCTCGCTGGTGATGCTTCCGCAGCAGCTCACCTCGCTGGTCGCGGTGCCCGAGGCGCAGAACGAAGAGTTCACCGTCTCGCGGATCTTCGCCGAGCAGGAGACCCCCGCCGAGTGGTCCTTCGACGGCGCGGACCGCACCGCCGCAGAGCTCGGCTTCGACGACCACCTGCCCGTCCACGGCGCGGCCGGCGGCAACGGCTTCTCCCCCGCGCTGGAGTCCATGCAGCGCTCGCAGCGCCTGGAGGAGCGCCGCCGGGCCGCCCTGGAGGCCGGTCCGGGCGCCACCCTCGAGGAGCCGATGGAGGCGGAGATCCTGGAGTCGCCGTACGACTCCGAGGACCAGCCCGCCGCGAACGGCTACCAGGCCCCGTACGGGGACGACTACCGCCGTCCGGAGTCCGACCCCTTCGCCGCCGCCTACGAGCCCCAGCAGGGCGCCCAGGACGACACGTACGGCTACCAGGACGCCGGTTACGGCCGTGACCCGTACACGCCCGCGGAGCACTACCAGGACGACCCGTACGCGCCCGAGCAGTACCAGGCCCCGTACGCGCCGGCCGGCTACCAGGACGACACCTTCCAGGGCGACCCGTTCCAGGGCGGCCGGCAGTACGGCGAGGAGTACCAGCAGCCGTACGCCGCCCAGTACGCCGACCAGCAGCAGTACGGCGACGAGCAGTACCCGGAGGCGCAGTACGCCGACGAGTACCGGCAGCAGGAGTACGGCTACGAGGAGCCGGCCGGGCACCCGTACCCGACCGAGGAACTGCCGGCGCTGCCGCCGGCGCCGTCGACGACCGACAGCGGGCTGCCGCAGCGCCGGCCCGGCCAGCAGCTGGCGGGCGCGGGCGGCGGGCTGGGCGCGGAGAGCCCGAACTGGTTCACCGGCGCGAAGGACACCTCGGAGCCGGTCGAGTCGCGCGGCCACGACGTGTCCGCGCTCGGCGGCTACGGTCCGACCGGCCCGACCACCGCGCCCAGCGAGTGGGAGTCCCCCAACGACGGCGACTGGCAGCGCGCGGAGAAGCTCCGCGAGCCGTCCAGCGCGGGCACGACCCCCTCGGGTCTGCCGCGCCGCGTACCGCGGCAGAACCTGGTGCCGGGCAACGCCAAGCCCACCCCGCAGGAAGGCCCGCAGGTCTCCCGCGACCCGAACGAGGTGCGCGGCCGCCTGACCAACCTGCGCCGCGGCGTCGAGCAGGGCCGCCAGGCCGGCGGCGACTCCGGGACCACCGGTAGTTTCCGGATCGACCCCGATGAGGGGGCGTACGGTGATGGACCGCACAACAGCAGCACCGATCTCTTCGGCGGCTCGAACCAGCAGGAGCGTTGAGTTGACCCAGATGAGCCAGGCCGCACAGAACCTGAACTGGCTGATCACCAATTTCGTGGACAACACCCCCGGGGTGTCCCACACCGTGGTGGTCTCCGCCGACGGTCTGCTGCTGTGCATGTCCGAGGGTTTCCCCCGGGACCGCGCCGACCAGCTCGCCGCCGTCGCCTCCGGACTGACCTCGCTGACCTCCGGCGCCAGCCGGATCTTCGAGGGCGGCGACGTGACCCAGACCGTGGTCGAGATGGAGCGGGGCTTCCTGTTCCTGATGGCGATCAGCGACGGCTCCGCGCTCGCGGTGCTGGCCTCGCCGGACTCCGACATCGGCCTCGTCGGCTACGAGATGGCCCTGCTGGTGGACCGCGCGGGCGCGGTCCTGACGCCCGCTCTGCGGGCCGAACTCCAGGGCAGTCTCCTGCACTGACGGTTCGTCGGATACCGTCCTGGTATTCGAAAGACCTCATTGCCCGTCCCGAGGTCGCTTCGGCGGCCTCGGGACCGGGCGTTGTACGGCCTCCGCACCACCGGCCTCGGCGCTCCTCCGGCGACGCGGCCCGCTACGCACCGCCGCACCCTTTGAGGAGATGAACCGTGACACCGCCCGACCACAGTGGCCAGTTCGGCGTCCCGTACGCGGGCTCCGGCCACGACGCTTTCGGGACTCCCGGCGTCGGCCACGGTCAGCAGCAGCAGTACGCGCCGCAGTTCAACAACGGTGGCCAGTCGTACCTGCCCCCGCAGTCCGACCCGCGCTGGTTCCAGCAGCCGGACGGATACGGCCAGGCCTACCCCGGCCATGAGGCGTTCCCGCACGACCCCGCCGACCTGCCGCACCGCTACGAGGCGCCGCAGGTCGAACAGCCTTACGAGGACGACGGGTTCGACGACTACGAGGACGCCGAGCCGCTGATCCGCCCGTTCGCCATGACCGGCGGACGCACCCGGCCGCGCTACGAACTCGCCCTGGAAGCACTGGTCTCCGCGTCGGTCGACCCGGCCCGGCTGGCCACGCTGCTGCCCGAGCACCAGCGGATCTGCTCGCTGTGCGCCTCCGACGTGAAGTCGGTGGCGGAGATCTCCGCCCTGCTCGGCCTCCCCCTTGGGGTGGCCCGCATTCTCGTGGCGGACCTGGCCGAGGCCGGCCTGGTCGCCATCCACCAGCCCGCAGCCGGCGGTGAATCCGGCAACCAGCCCGACGTCACGCTGCTCGAAAGGGTCCTCAGTGGACTTCGCAAGCTCTAACGCGGCCGCCCCCAGCCGCGCCACCACCTCCGCCAAGATCGTCGTCGCGGGCGGATTCGGCGTGGGCAAGACGACGCTCGTCGGCGCGGTCTCCGAAATCAACCCCCTGCGCACCGAAGCCGTCATGACCTCGGCCTCCGCCGGCATCGACGACCTCAGCCACGTCTCCGGCAAGACGACCACCACCGTCGCCATGGACTTCGGCCGCATCACCCTCGACGAAGACCTCATCCTCTACCTGTTCGGCACCCCCGGACAGGACCGCTTCTGGTTCATGTGGGACGACCTCGTCCGCGGCGCCATCGGCGCCGTCGTCCTCGTCGACACCCGACGCCTCGCCGACTGCTTCCCCGCCCTCGACTACTTCGAGAACAGCGGACTCCCCTTCGTCGTCGCCCTCAACGGCTTCGACGGACACCAACCCCACACCGCCGACGAGGTACGGGAGGCACTCCAGTTGAACGCCGACATCCCGATCATCACCCTCGACGCCCGACGCCGGGACAGCGCCAAGAGCGCACTCATCACCCTCGTCGAACACGCCCTCCTCGCCCGCCTGCGCTGACCGGACGAGGGCATGGCCACGCCAGCAGGGGGCGTGCGGAGCCTTCCGCACGCCCCCTGGGCACTTCCTCGCACCAACTGCCCCTACGGCTGCTGATCGGCCCTCAGCAGGCCGTAGGTGTAGGCGTCCTCCAGCGCCACCCAGGACGCCGCGATCACGTTGTCCGCCACGCCGACCGTGGACCACGTCCCGGTGCCGTCGGTGGACTCGATCAGCACCCGGGTCTTCGAGCCGGTGCCGTGCTGGCCCTCCAGGATGCGGACCTTGTAGTCCACCAGCTCCAGCTTCGCCAGCGGCGGGAAGATCGGCTCCAGCGCCGCCCGCAGCGCCTTGTCCAGCGCGTCCACCGGGCCGTTGCCCTCGCCGGTGGCGACCTTCCGCTCGCCCCGCGCCCACAGCTTCACGGTGGCCTCGTTGCCCGCCCGGCCCTCCGGGCCCTGCTCGCTGATGGTCCGCCAGGACTCCAGCTCGAAGAACCGCAGCCGCTCGCCGCCGTTCACCTCGTCACGCAGCAGCAGCTCGAAGGACGCGTCCGCCGCCTCGTAGGTGTAGCCCAGGTTCTCCTGCGCCTTCACCCGGGCCACCACCCGGCCCGCCAGGTCGCGGTCGCCGGCCAGGTCGTAGCCCAGCTCCTTGCCCTTCAGCTCGATCGACGCCCGGCCCGCCATGTCGGACACCAGCATCCGCATGGTGTTGCCGACCCGCTCCGGATCGATGTGCTGGTACAGGTCCGGGTCCACCTTGATCGCGGAGGCGTGCAGGCCCGCCTTGTGCGCGAACGCCGAGAAACCGACGTACGGCTGGTGGGTGGACGGGGTCAGGTTCACCACCTCGGCGATGGCGTGCGAGATCCGGGTCATCTCGGCGAGACTGCCGGCCGGCAGCACCCGGCGGTCGTACTTCAGCTCCAGCGCCGCCGTCACCGGGAACAGGTTGGCGTTGCCGACCCGCTCGCCGTAGCCGTTCGCGGTGCACTGCACGTGCGTGGCGCCCGCGTCCACCGCGGCCAGCGTGTTGGCGACCGCGCAGCCGGTGTCGTCCTGCGCGTGGATGCCGAGCCGGGCGCCGGTCTCCGCCAGCACGGTCGCGACGATCTCGCGCACGCCGGACGGCAGCATGCCGCCGTTGGTGTCGCACAGCACCACCACGTCCGCGCCGGCCCCGTGCGCGGCCCTGACCACCGCCAAGGCGTACTCCGGGTTCGCCCGGTAGCCGTCGAAGAAGTGCTCGCAGTCGATGAACACCCGGCGGCCCTGGGAGCGCAGGAACTCCACGCTGTCCCGGACCATCTCCAGGTTCTCCTCCAGCGTGGTGCGCAACGCCAGCTCCACATGCCGGTCGTGGGACTTCGCCACCAGCGTCACCACCGGCGCGCCGGACGCCACCAGCGCCGCCAGCTGCGGGTCCTCCGCGGCCTTCCCGCCGGCCCGGCGGGTCGCCCCGAACGCCACCAACTGGGCGTTCTTCAGCTCCAGTTCGGCCTGCGCGCGGGCGAAGAACTCGGTGTCCCGGGGGTTGGCTCCGGGCCAGCCGCCCTCGATGAAGCCGACGCCGAACTCGTCCAGGTGGCGCGCGATGGCGAGCTTGTCCGCCACGGTGAGGTTGATCCCCTCCCGCTGGGCGCCGTCGCGGAGCGTGGTGTCGAAGACGTGGAAGCCGTCGTGCGGGCGGCTGTTGGCCTCGGTCATGGCCCTGGGTTCTCCGTTCGGTGGAGTATTTTCATGCATTTTGCCGGGATCGTGATCCGGCTCCACTGTCCAGCATCCCGCGCGCTCCCCCGGTGTCTCCGGCCCCCTCGTGAGGGCCCGGGCCGGTCCGGGACAAAACAAAAGACCCCTCGCGGGTGCGAGAGGTCTGCGCGCGGGTCTGGACGCTGGTGGTCGCTCCGCGATCAGGGTGTTGCCACGGAAACGGTCACTGCGGACCGGCGCGCCTGCTGCTAATAATCAGCGAAAGCGAGGACACCTTTGCAGTCTTGCACACACCTTCTCCATCGCCAGAACCCGTCTCGCCATCCGGAACGGCTACCCGAACAGCTCGGCGGTGTCGAGCTCGAACCCGAACGGCTCGGGCAGCAGGAGCGGGTTTCCCACAGTCACCGTGGCGGTGGAGGTGTAGTCGCCCTTGGCCGGGCTGCTGTGCAGCACCACCTGACCGGCTTGCCGGTCCACCAACAGGTACAGCGGAATTTCCGCTGCGGCGTAGCCCTTGCGCTTGGCCTCGCGGTCCTTGCTCGGATTACCGGAGGTCACCTCGACGACCATCAGCACGCCATCGGGCTTGGACCACGACTCGCGGTCCATCATCGTTCCGTTATCGGTGAACGTGGCATCTGGAACGTACCGGCCGTTGGGCACGATCAAGCCCGTACCCGGCGCGAAGTCGAAATCCTTCGCACTGCGCCGGAAGACCTGCCTGACAATCCGCCCGATCACAGTCTCGTGCTCGCCGTTCGGCGGCGGTGTCACGATGATCTCTCCCTCGATGATCTCGGCCTTGAAGCCCTGCGGGGTTTTCAGGGCCAAGAAGGCTTCGCGGAGGTCATCCTCCGGGCTGCGCCAGACGTCGGTGTCGTCGTACATCGCGGCGGTCATGGTCCCTCCCTCCTATCCGAGCTGCTCAACGAGTGGAGTTTTCCGAGGGTATCGAGCCCGGGCATTCCGCCACGGAATGCCCGGGCCGACGGCGTCAGACGATCTTGTGGAGCCAGTTGTGGGTGTCCGGGCGCTGGCCGCCCTGGATGGCGAGGAGGGCCTCGCGGAGCTGCATGGTGATGGGGCCGGGTTCGCCGGTGCCGACGGTCCAGTCGGCGGTGGCGGACTTGACGTGGCCGACGGGGGTGATGACGGCCGCGGTGCCGCAGGCGAAGACCTCGGTGATGGTGCCGTCGGCGTTGCCCTGCTTCCACTCGCCGGTGGAGATCTTGCGCTCCTCGGAGCGGTAGCCGAGGTCGCGTGCGAGGGCGAGCAGCGAGTCGCGGGTGATGCCGGGGAGCAGGGCGCCGGAGAGTTCGGGGGTGACGACGGTGGCGTCCTTGCCCTCGCCGACGACGAAGTAGAGGTTCATGCCTCCCATCTCCTCGACCCACTTGTGCTCGGCGGCGTCCAGCCAGACCACCTGGTCGCAGCCCTTGGCGGCGGCCTCGGCCTGGGCGACCAGGGAGGCCGCGTAGTTGCCGGCGCACTTCGCGGCGCCGGTGCCGCCCGGCGCGGCGCGGACGTAGTCCTCGGAGAGCCAGACCGAGACCGGCTTGACGCCGCCGGGGAAGTACGCGCCGGCCGGCGAGGCGATGATCATGAAAATGTAGGAGTTGGCGGGGCGCACGCCCAGCCCGACCTCAGTGGCGAACATGAACGGCCGCAGGTAGAGGCTCTGTTCGGGCTGGCTGGGCACCCACGCCTGGTCCTGCTGGACCAGCAGCTCGACCGCCTCGACGAAGGCCTCGACGGGCAGCTCGGGCATCGCCAGGCGCCGCGCCGAGGCCTGGAAGCGCTCGGCGTTGGCCTCCGGGCGGAAGGTCGCGATGGAGCCGTCGGCCTGGCGGTAGGCCTTCAGGCCCTCGAAGATCGCCTGGCCGTAGTGCAGGGTCATGTTGGCCGGGTCGACCTCCAACGGCGCGTACGGCGTCAGCTGGGCGTCGTGCCAGCCGCGGCCCTCGGTCCAGCGGATGGTCACCATGTGGTCGGTGAAGATCCGGCCGAAGCCGGGGTTGGCCAGTCGGGCCTCGCGCTCCGCGTCGGACAGCGGCTGCGCCGAGGGCTTGAGGTCGAACGTGATGGGCGCCTGGGTGGGCGTGCTCATGGCTGTCTGTCCTTCACCGTGGGTTTTGGCTGGGCCACCGCCGGGCGGAGGAACGCATGACGGCACGGCCCACTGTCGATACTCGCATCCAGAGGGCCGTGCCGAACAGCCGGGAGGCTGTACGTATATGAACCGGCCCGTCGGCCGGAATTGTTGTCCGGCCGGGTCAGCCCGATACTCGGGCGGCGAGCGCGTCGCCGACCGCGGAGGTGGACCGGGGGCCGGTGCGCTCGGCGAGGTCCGCGGCGACCGCGGCCTCGACCTGGGCGGCCTCGGCGGCGAAGCCGAGGTGCTCCAGCAGCATGGCGACCGAGAGCACGGTGGCGGTCGGGTCGGCCTTGCCCTGGCCGGCGATGTCCGGGGCGGAGCCGTGCACCGGCTCGAACATCGACGGGAACTCGCCGCTCGGGTTGATGTTGCCGGACGCGGCCAGGCCGATGCCGCCGGTGACGGCCGCGGCGAGGTCGGTCAGGATGTCACCGAACAGGTTGTCGGTGACGATCACGTCGAACCGCTCGGGCTGCGTGACGAAGAAGATCGTCGCCGCGTCCACGTGCAGGTAGTCGGTGGTGACCTCGGGGAACTCCCGGCCGACCTGCTCGAAGATCCGGGTCCACAGGTGGCCGGCGTGCACCAGCACGTTGTTCTTGTGCACCAGCGTCAGCTTCTTGCGCGGGCGGGCCTGGGCACGGCGGTAGGCGTCCCGGACGACCCGCTCGATGCCGAACGCGGTGTTCAGGCTGACCTCGGTGGCGACCTCCTGCGGGGTGCCGGTGCGCAGCGTGCCGCCGTTGCCGACGTACGGGCCCTCGGTGCCCTCGCGGACCACCACGAAGTCGATCTCCGGCTGCCCCGCCAGCGGCGACCGCACGCCCGGGAACAGCTTGCCGGGGCGGAGGTTGATGTGGTGGTCGAAGGCGAAGCGCAGCTTCAGCAGCAGCCCCCGCTCCAGTACCCCGGACGGCACGCTCGGGTCCCCGATCGCACCGAGCAGAATGGCGTCCTGCCCCTTCAGCTCCTCCAGCACCGCATCGGGCAGGGTCTCCCCGGTCCGGTGGTACAGCCGGGCACCGAGGTCGTACTCGGTGGTCTCCAGCTTCACATCGGAGGGCAGAGCGGCACGAAGCACCTTGAGGCCCTCGGCCACGACCTCCTGGCCGATGCCGTCACCCGGGATCACTGCGAGACGAATGGTGCGAGACATGTTTCGGACAGTACAACCGTCCCAGGCCCTGAGCACGCGCCGTCCACCATCTGGACGGTGCGTCAGCTCAGCTCGACCTCGACGGGGAAGGGGACATCGAGCTTGAGAACGCCGTGATGGATCCCCACGAGACCGTAAGCGCTGGTCGCCGGGTCCAGCTCGTAGACATAGGCGACCGTCCGGCCGTTGTCGTTCTCCACCCGCCAGAAGTGGCGGATGCCGGCGGCCGCGTACTTCCTGGGCTTGGCTTCGCGATCGCGCTCCTCGGACTCCTCCGAGACCACCTCGACCGCGAGCAGGACGTCCTTCGGCTCGCAGTAGGTCTGCTTCAGGCCGGTGACCGCCTGCTGATTGACGACCATCAAGTCGGGCTCAAGACGGTTACGCCGGTTGAGCTTGACGTTCATCTCCCGCCACACCTCCCAACCGGCCGGGACCGCCGCGACCAGTGCCCATTCCAGGGTTCGGAGCGCAAGCATGTGGAAGCTCGTCTGCGGACTCACGAAAATCAGGCTCCCGTCGATCAGCTCTGTGTGCGGCGGGAGGTCCGGCAGTCGGTCCAGGTCGTCGGCGGTGTAGCCGCCGACCGGCGGGCGGAGCCAGTCCGGGTACGGGTCGACGCTCATCAGTGCTCCCATGGCGGGGACTCTGGCCTGTGCTGTCAGGCTACCGGGTGGTTTCCCGCCCGGGATCACCCTTCGGGGTGAGGAGTTGGACGCGCTGCCCGACCGGGTTGAGGTGGTGGATCAGCAGGGCGTCGCGCAGTGGGGTGTGGAGGATCTCGCCGGGGCGGACGGGGTGGAGGACCGGGGTGGGGCGGGTGAGGTCGAGGGGGTACGGGCCGAGGGTGGCGGTGGTCTGGAGGGTGTAGTGGGGGGCGGTGGCCGGCGGGAGGGCGGCGAGGCGGACGGGGAGGAGGAGGGTGTCGGAGTCGAGCAGGGCGGTGTCGGTGTCGCCCCAGCGGCCGTTGAGGGGCTGGACGTCGAGTTCAGCGCCGGTGCGGGCGTCGAGGGTGCGGGCGATCAGGACGTCGCTGCCGGGGAGGCGTTCGGCGGTGACGGTGGCGTCGGGGGTGCCGTCGCCGTCGAGGTCGAGGGTGGCGCGGACGGCGTGGGCGGTGGCGGGGGTGGCGGCGGGGGCCGACAGGACGGCGGCGAGGTAGAGCATGCCCTGGTCGTCCACGGCGGCGGCCGCGTACCGCAGCTCGGACTCGGAGGTGCCGCCGGGTTGCAGGACGGTGAGCAGGTCGGGCCGGGTGCCACTGGCGACGGCGAAGGTGGCGGGGGTGCCGAACGCGGTGGCGTCGGTCGCGGGGCGCGGGGCGGCGAACAGCGGGACGCGCAGCGAGGGCAGGGCGGGGTCGGCGGGGGTGAGGGTGAGCCGGCCGGAGAGTTCGCCGCGGTAGGTGCGGGCGTGGCCGGCCTGGATCAGGTCGAGGGTGGGGTCGGGGGCGCGGCCGAGGCCGCTGGTGAGGCGGAGTGTGACGGTGACGGTCGCGGTGCCGTGCGGCGGGAGGACGACCCGGGCGGGCGAGAGCGCGAAGCTCGCGCCGGGGACCGAGGTGGCGGCGGAGTAGCCGACGGCATAGGCGAGTTGACGGTCACTCAGATTCTGAACCGCGACCTCGCGGGTGGCCGCGAGAGCCCCGGTGGCTTCGACCACGCCGAACGAGACGCCGACCGCGCCGTCGAGTTGGGTGCCGTGGGCGAGGGCGGGGGTGCGGACGGCCTCGTCCACCCGGGCCCGGCCGCTGCCGGTGCGTTCGGGCCCGTGGACCGGGCCGGTGCGGTCGTGGTGCAGGTAGGTGTCGGTGGCGGTGTTCATGAGCGCGGCCTTGATCTCGGCGGCGCCCAGTTCGGGGTGCGCGGAGCGGACCAGTGCGGCCAGGCCGGCCAGTTGCGGGGTGGCCATCGAGGTGCCGTCCTCGCGCATGCCGCCGCTGCCGGATCCGGCTTTCGCGGACCAGATGGTCTCGCCGGGCGCGGCCAGATCGGGTTTGACGATGCCGTCCACGCCGATACCGCGGGAGGTGAAGGCGGCGAGGGTGTCGGTGCGCTCCGGCTGGTCCTGCGGGACGGCGCCGTGCAGCGGGTTGCCGGGTGCGGCGAGCCGGACGGTCACGGGGCCGTGCTGGGCGGCCGTCAGCAGGCGTTCGCCGTCGGCGCGGGCCAGGATCGCGGCGGGGATCCGTTCGTCGCCGGCGATCTCGCCGAGGTCGTC
The DNA here is from genome assembly GCF_055587065.1 of Kitasatospora sp. NPDC048662. Taxonomy (NCBI): domain Bacteria; kingdom Bacillati; phylum Actinomycetota; class Actinomycetes; order Kitasatosporales; family Streptomycetaceae; genus Kitasatospora; species Kitasatospora sp. NPDC048662. The sequence goes on from NZ_JBVJHA010000002.1 coordinate 112,807, forward strand.
GCCGTCGGCGGCGTACAGCGCGCCGATGGCTCCGGCGTCGGCGGCGTGGTCGGCGCGCGGGGCGGAGCCGCAGGCCCGGTCGGCGTCCCTGGTGGTCCAGCGCAGGACGGCGATCTTTCCGCGCAGCCGTCCGGCATCACCGTCCCCGAAGGTCTCGCAGCCGTCCAGGTCCTCGGCGGGGACGGCGAGTTCGCCGCTGACGGTGGCGGTGTCCCACTGGGTGTACCGGCCGCTCCAGTGCGCGGGGACGGTGCCGGCGAGGGCGGCGGGGGCGAGCACGGTGATGCCGTCGGCGTCGCCGTGCGGGTCCACGGAGGCGGCGGCGGTGAGCACCCGGGCGGCGGTGCCGGGGCTGCTGCCGATGCCGTACACGTCGCCCTCGTTGCCGGAGGCGGCGACCACCACGGTGCCGAGTGCGGCGAGCCGGTCGGCGGCGAGGGCGTCGGCGTCGTCGGGGCTGCCGAACGGGCTGCCGAGGGAGAGGTTGAGCACGTCGAGCCGGTCGCCGAGGTCGCCGTCGCCGTTCGGGTCGGCGGCCAGGTCGAGGGCGGCGGCGAGCTGGTCGGTGGAGCCGTGGCAGCCGAACACCTTGAGGGCGTACAGCTGGGCGCCGGGGGCCGCGCCGGGGGCGACCTTGAAGTCGGCGGGGTTCAGGCCGGGCCGGTAGGGGCCGTGGTAGGGCTTGCCGGCGGCGGTGACGCCGAGGCCGGCGGCGGTGCCGGCGACGTGGGTGCCGTGGCCGTTGACGGCGCAGTCGAGCGGGTTGTCGTCGGGGTGCGGGACGGGCTGGTAGTGCTCGGCGGCCGGGTCGGGGTCGTAGTCGTCGCCGACCAGGTCCTTGCCGCCGATCACCTTGTCGCTGGGAAACAGCGCGGCGGGCGCGGGCCTTGCGCCGTCCACGGCGGCGTAGGCCTCGGGGGTGCCGGGGCCGCCGAAGTCGGCGTGGGTGTAGTCGATGCCGGAGTCGACGATGCCGATCCGGACGCCCTCGCCGGTGTGCCCCTCCGGCCCGTCCCAGACTTTCGGGGCGCCGCTGAGCGGGACCGCGTGGCCGTTGGTGCGCTGTTTGAGCGTCACGGGGTGGACGGCCTTGACGCCGGGCAGCCCGGCCAGGCGCGGGAGTTGGTCGGCGGGCAGCCGCAGGGCGAGGCCGCTGGCCAGGGTGTGGGTGCGGTACAGCGGGCGGGCGTCGGGGACGGCGCGCCGCAGGGTGGCGGTCAGGGTGTCCAGGGAGCGCTCGGCGGCGGCCCGCTGGGCGCGGCCGGCGGCGGCCGCGGCGCGCCGGGTCTGGTCGGGGGTGCGGAGTTCGCGCCGGGCGCCGTCCTGGGCGCGTCGCCAGGCGGTGGCGGCGGGTTCGGTGGCCAACTCCAGCAGCACGGCGGTGCTGGGCCGGGGTAACCCGGCCGGGTGGGTGGCCGACGCGGGGGCGGCCGGGGCGAGCAGGGCGAGGGTGGCGAGGAGGCCGAGGGCGGTGCGCACCCGCCCCAACCTAGGAGCCGCCGCCGGGCCGGGTGCGGACGTTCACCGCATGGGTGACGGTAAGTCACCCGGCTGGCGCAGTGGCGTGGTTGCCGCTCAGTGGCTGCCGCTCAGCGGTTGCCGCGCAGCGGTTGCCACCCGGCGGTGGCCGCTCAGTGCTCGGCGGGGGCCCCGTTGTCCCGGCGGTCGAGGGCGCGCTGCAGGGCGGCGGCGGCCCGCGGGTCGGCCTGGGCGCGGCGGCGCCGGCGCTGGACGAGGGTGGCGGTGGCGGTGGGCGCGGCGGGGGCGGTGGTGCGGTCTGCGACGAAAGGCATACCGGGCTCCTTGGTACGGGGGCGCAGCAGCGCGCGAGGGTGGTGAGGAGGGTGGAGGTACGCCGGCAGGGGTCGCCTGCCGCACCGCGTACGCGCACACGGGCCATGCTCCCCGGCGTTGCGGGGGTGGCGCACCGTATGACTACTCCACAGTACGACGGGCGGGCCGCAGTGTCGCCAAATTACTTGGATTTCCTACTATCTGAGACAGCGACAGCCCTGGGGTACGCGAACGGCCCTTCCGACTCAAGGTCGGAAGGGCCGTTCGGGGTGCTGAGGGGGCGTCAGCCGAGGTTCACCGCGCGGGCGAAGCGGGCGCCGATGGCACCGGCGATCTCGGTGAGGACCTCCTGCGAGACCTCGGTGTCCACGGTGATCGAGGCGAGCGCGTTGTCGCCGTCGCGGGCGACCTGCATGCCGGCGATGTTGATGCCGGCGTCGCCGAGGATCTTGCCGAGGGTGCCGACCACGCCGGGGCGGTCCTCGTAGTGGAAGAACGCCATGTGGTCGGTGAGCGCCACGTCCACGTCGAAGCCGTCCACGCCGACGATCTTCTGGATGAGCTTCGGGCCGGAGAGGGTGCCGGAGATCGACACCTCCTCGCCGTTCGCCAGGGTGCCGCGGACGGTGATCACGTTGCGGTGCTCGGGCGACTCGCTGGAGGTGGTCAGCCGGACCTCGACGCCGCGCTCCTGGGCGAACAGCGGGGCGTTGACGTAGGACACCGTCTCGGCCACCACGTCCTCGAACACGCCCTTCAGCGCGGAGAGTTCGAGCACCTTCACGTCGTGCTGGGTGATCTCGCCGCGGACCTCGACGTCGAGGCGGACGGCGACCTCGCCGGCCAGCGCGGTGAAGATCCGGCCGAGCTTCTCGGCCAGCGGCAGGCCCGGGCGGACGTCCTCGGCGATCACGCCGCCCTGGACGTTGACGGCGTCCGGCACCAGTTCGCCGGCCAGCGCGAGGCGCACCGACCTGGCGACCGCGATGCCGGCCTTCTCCTGGGCCTCGTCGGTGGAGGCGCCCAGGTGCGGGGTGGCGACCACGTTGTCGAGGGCGAACAGCGGCGAGTCGGTGCACGGCTCCTTGGCGTACACGTCCAGGCCGGCGCCGGCCACCCGGCCCTCCTGCAGGGCGCGCAGCAGCGCGTCCTCGTCGACGATGCCGCCGCGGGCCGCGTTGACGATCCGCACGCTCGGCTTGACCTTGTGCAGCGCCTCGTCGCCGATCAGGCCGATGGTCTCCGGGGTCTTCGGCAGGTGCACGGTGATGAAGTCCGCGACCTCCAGCAGCTCTTCGAGCGAGAGCAGCTTGACGCCCATCTGGGCCGCGCGGGCGGCCTGGATGTAGGGGTCGTAGGCGACGATCTTCATGCCGAACGCGGACATCCGCTGCGCGACCAGCACGCCGATCCGGCCGAGGCCGACCACGCCGAGGGTCTTCTCGCTGAGCTCGACGCCGGTGTACTTGTTGCGCTTCCACTCGCCGCCCTTGAGCGCGGCGTTGGCGGGCGCGATGTTGCGGGCGACCGAGATCAGCAGGCCGCAGGCGAGTTCGGCGGCGGTGACGATGTTGGAGGTCGGCGCGTTGACGACCATCACGCCGGCCTTGGTGGAGGCGGCGACGTCCACGTTGTCCAGGCCGACGCCGGCGCGGGCGACCACCTTGAGCTTCTTCGCGGCGGCCAGCGCCTCGGCGTCCACCTTGGTGGCGGAGCGGATCAGGATGGCGTCCACGTCGGCGATCGCGGTCAGCAGCTCGATGCGGTCGGCGCCGTTGCAGTGCCGGATCTCGAAGTCCGGCCCGAGGGCGTCGACGGTGGCGGGCGAAAGCTCTTCGGCGATGAGGACGACGGCGTTTTTCACAGCGCTCACGACAGTGTGTCCTAACTGTCCGGTTCACCCCGCCACACGGAGGTGGCGTGCACAGGGCGGGGGAAGGTGGCATGTCGCGTAGCTAGACGCACGACGCTGTGGGCCTGACGCGTATTCGGGAGTCTATCGGCGGGCCGCCGGGGGGACTGCTCCCGTCCGGCGAAATCACCCGGACGGGAACAGCCTTGTTGTACAAGCGGGATGGAGGATCAGGCGCTCTCGTCGACCCAGCTCATCAGCTTGCGGAGCTTCTTGCCGGTGGTCTCCAGCAGGTGGTCGGCGTCCGCGTTCTTGTACTCGTTGTACTTCGGCAGACCGGCCTTGTACTCGGCGATCCAGGTGTTGGCGAAGGTGCCGTCCTGGATCTCGGCCAGGACCTTCTTCATCTCGGCCTTGGTGTCGGCGGTGATGATGCGGGGGCCGGTGACGTAGTCGCCCCACTCGGCGGTCTCGGAGACCGACCAGCGCATCTTCTCCAGGCCGCCCTCGTACATCAGGTCGACGATCAGCTTCAGCTCGTGCAGGCACTCGAAGTAGGCGATCTCGGGCTGGTAGCCCGCCTCGACCAGGGTCTCGAAGCCGGCCTTGACCAGGGCGGCGGTGCCACCGCAGAGGACGGCCTGCTCACCGAACAGGTCGGTCTCGGTCTCCTCGGTGAAGGTGGTCTTGATGACGCCGGCCTTGGTGCCGCCGATGCCCTTGGCGTAGGACAGCGCCAGGTCGAAGGCCTTGCCGGTGGCGTCCTGCTCGACGGCCACGATGCACGGAACGCCGCGGCCCTCCTGGTACTGGCGGCGGACCAGGTGGCCGGGGCCCTTCGGGGCGACCATGCAGACGTCGACGTCGGCCGGCGGCTGGATGAAGCCGAAGCGGATGTTCAGGCCGTGGCCGAAGAACAGGGCGTCGCCCGCCTTCAGGTTCGGCTCGATGGCCTCCTTGTAGACGTCGGCCTGGATCGGGTCCGGCACCAGGATCATGATGACGTCGGCCTCGGCCGCGGCCTCGGACGGGGTGACCACGCGCAGGCCGGCCTCCTGGGCGGCGGCGCGGGACTTGGAGCCCTCCAGCAGGCCGACGCGGACATCGACGCCCGAGTCGCGCAGCGACAGCGCGTGGGCGTGGCCCTGGCTGCCGTAGCCGATGACCGCGACCTTGCGGCCCTGGATGATGGACAGGTCGGCGTCGTCTTCGTAGAACAGCTCGGCCACGGGGGCACATCTCCTTGCGTGGTGGTGTTGCCGGGTGCTCCTACCGTAGGCGCACCCGGCGGGGGTTCGGTGGTGGTGCTTGAGTACTGAGACGACCGGTGTCAGGCGGTGCGGTCGAGCGCGCGCAGCGAGCGGTCGGTGATGGAGCGGGCGCCGCGGCCGATCGCGACCAGGCCGGACTGCACCAACTCCTTGATGCCGTAGGGCTCCAGCATCTTCAGCATGGCCTCCAGCTTGTCCGAGGAGCCGGTCGCCTCGATGGTCACCGCTTCGGGCGACACGTCGACGGTCTTGGCGCGGAACAGCTGGACGATCTCGGTGACCTGGGAGCGGGTCTCGGCGTCGGCGCGGACCTTCACCAGGATCAGTTCGCGCTGGACGGCCTGGGCCTGGTCCAGTTCCACGATCTTGATCACGTTGACCAGCTTGTTGAGCTGCTTGGTGACCTGCTCCAGCGGCAGCTCCTCGACGTTGACCACGATGGTCATCCGGGAGATGTCGGGGTGCTCGGTCGGGCCGACCGCCAGCGAGTCGATGTTGAAACCGCGGCGGGAGAACAGCGCGGCGATCCGGGCGAGCACGCCGGGCTTGTTCTCGACCAGGACGGACAGGGTGTGCTTGGACATGGTGGTCATCGCTTTCTGGTCCGTCAGTCCTGGTCGTCGCCGAAGTCGGGGCGGACGCCCCGGGCGAACTGGATCTCGTCGTTGCTGGTGCCGGCGGCGACCATCGGCCAGACCATCGCGTCCTGGTGGACGATGAAGTCGATGACCACCGGGCGGTCGTTGATCTCCATGGCCTGCTTGATGACGGCGTCCAGGTCCTCGGGGCGCTCGCAGCGCAGGCCGACGCAGCCCATCGCCTCGGACAGCAGGACGAAGTCCGGGATCCGGGTGCCCTGGGCCGGCTGCTCGATGCCGTCATGGCCCGGGCCGGAGTGCAGGACGGTGTTGGAGTAGCGCTGGTTGTAGAACAGCGTCTGCCACTGGCGGACCATGCCCAGCGAGCCGTTGTTGATGACCGCGACCTTGATCGGCAGGTTGTTCAGGGTGCAGGTGGTCAGTTCCTGATTGGTCATCTGGAAGCAGCCGTCGCCGTCGATCGCCCACACCGGGGTGTCGGGCTTGCCGGCCTTGGCGCCCATCGCGGCCGGGACGGCGTAGCCCATGGTGCCGGCGCCGCCGGAGTTCAGCCAGGTCGCGGGCTTCTCGAACTGGATGAACTGGCTGGCCCACATCTGGTGCTGGCCGACGCCCGCGGCGTAGATGGCGTCCGGGCCGACCAGCCGGCCGATCCGCTCGATCACCTGCTGCGGGGACAGCATGCCCGCGGGGGCGGGCTCGTGGCCGATCGGGTAGGTCTTCTTCCAGTGGTCGAGCTTGGTCCACCAGTCCGTGTAGTCGCCGCGGTGGCCGGCGTCGAACTCGGCCTGGACGGCGACGATCAGGTCGGCCAGCACCTCGCGGGCGTCGCCGACGATCGGGACGTCCGCCGGGCGGTTCTTGCCGATCTCGGCCGGGTCGATGTCGGCGTGCACGACCTTGGCGTTCGGGGCGAAGGAGTCGAGCTTGCCGGTGACCCGGTCGTCGAAGCGGGCGCCGAGGGTGAACAGCAGGTCGGACTTCTGCAGCGCGGTGACAGCGGGGACCGAGCCGTGCATGCCGGGCATGCCCAGGTGCTGCGGGTGGCTGTCCGGGAAGACGCCGATCGCCATCAGGGTGGTGACCACGGGGGCGCCGGTCAGCTCGGCCAGGATGCGCAGCTCCGCGCCGGCCTTGGCCTTCAGCACGCCGCCGCCGACGTACAGCACCGGGCGCTTGGAGTTCACCAGCAGCTTGGCGGCCTCGCGGATCTGCTTGGCGTGCGGCTTGGTGACCGGGCGGTAGCCGGGCAGCGAGAGCTCGACCGGCCAGCGGAAGGTGGTGGTGGCCTGCAGGGCGTCCTTGGCGATGTCCACCAGGACCGGGCCCGGGCGGCCGGTGGCGGCGATGTGGAAGGCCTCGGCGATGACGCGGGGGATCTCGGCGGGGTCGGTCACGAGGTAGTTGTGCTTGGTGATCGGCATGGTGATGCCGCAGATGTCCGCCTCCTGGAAGGCGTCCGTGCCGATCGCCTTGGAGGCGACCTGGCCGGTGATCGCGACGACCGGCACCGAGTCCATGTAGGCGTCGGCGATCGGGGTGACCAGGTTGGTGGCGCCGGGGCCCGAGGTGGCCATGCAGACGCCGACCTTGCCGGTGGCCTGCGCGTAGCCGGTCGCGGCGTGGCCGGCGCCCTGCTCGTGGCGGACCAGGATGTGCCGGACCTTGGTGGAGTCCATCAGCGGGTCGTACGCGGGGAGGATGGCGCCGCCCGGAATGCCGAAGACCGTGTCGGCCCCGACGGCCTCGAGCGAGCGAATGAGCGACTGCGCGCCGGTCATGGTCTCGATGGTCTGCTGACCCGGAGCGTGGGCGGCCGGGTGGTCCCCGCGGCGGGGGGTTGCGGCGTGCTCAGTCATCTGCCTGTCTCTTCTCGGGTTCTGCTCGGGGTGGCGCCGGCCCGGTGGCGGTGGCTCCCGGGGCGGTCTCCGGCGGTGCCTCGATCGTCCGGATTTCGGGGGGTTGAGGCCAGGGTTTCTGCGGTGGCCGACCCGGATTCGTGCAACAAAAAACCCCTCGTGCCAAGGGCATGCGAGGGGGAGGCGCGTCAGGCTGTTCTTCAGCCGACGCGCCCGCCAAGTACGAGAATTCGGGTGGTCATGGCATCGACCTTCCTCCCACGCAGTGCTGGGTGTCAAGCTGGTGGGACAACTGTCTCACCATGCGGGCCGCCGCTCGGACCCCGGACGGTGTGCCGTTGCGGCAGCTCAAGGCCGCTGTGCAGGTGCCCGGGACGGGCCGCGGAAGCCTCCGCGAGGCCACTGCCGGTGCGGGCGTCCGGGGTGAGCAGCGGGCGCCGGCCGGGGTGGCCCTGGCCGGGGCGCGGGATGGAGTAGCCGCGGCGCAGCAGGGCGCGGCGCAGCCGCAGTTCGTCGAGCGGGCGGTCGAAGGCCAGGCCCTGGCCGCGCCGGCAGCCGAGTTCCTGGAGCACGGCGACCTGCCGGGGGTGGTCGACGCCGTCGGCGCCGGTGACCAGGCCCAGGTCGCGGCCGAGGCGCAGGGCGTGCCCGGCGAGTGCCCGGGTGAGGGTGGAGTCGGCGATGTCCTGGACCAGGCTGCGGTCCAGTTTGAGCGCGTCGAACGGCATCCGGGCGAGGGCGCCGAGCGAGCCGCCGCCGGCGCCGAACCCGGCGAGCGCGGTGGACACCCCGAGCCGGCGGAACGCGGCCAGGCGGCGGCCGAGTTCGTCGGCGAGCGTGTCGGGGCCGGTCCGGGAGACCTCCAGGACGAGCAGGTCGGGCGGCAGTTCGGTGTCCCGCAGGGCGCCGGCCAGGGTCTCGTACATGCCGGGGGCGCAGAGCCGTTCGGCGGCCAGTCGGACGGTGACCGGGACGGGCGGGGCGGCCGGGCCGTCGGCGCGGCGGCGGGCGGCGGCGGCGACGGCCTCGGTGACCAGCCAGCGGGCGAACCGGGTGGCGCCGTCCCCGGTGTCGGCGGTGCGCAGGAACTCGGCGGGGGTGAGCAGCAGGCCTTCGGCGGAGCGCCAGCGGGCCTGCGCCTCGACGCCGGTGAGCCGGCCGCCGGCCAGTTCGACCACGGGCTGGTGGAGCAGCGCGAAGGAGCCTTCGCGGACGGCGGCGCGCAGCCGCTCCTCCAGTTCGCCGCGCCGGTCGAGTTCGGCGCGCATCGCCGGGGTGTAGAGCACCACGCGGCCCTTGCCGCGGGACTTGGCCTGGTACATCGCCAGGTCGGCGTTGCGCAGCAGTTCGTCGGCGGCGCTCGCGGACGGCCCGTCGGTGCCGCGGGCGCGGGTGGCCTCGTCCTCGCCGGGTTCGGGGGCGGGCAGTGGGGTGTCGGGGCCGAAGGCGATGCCGATCGAGGCGGCGACGCCGAGTTCGGCGCCGCCGATCCAGTACGGCTCGGAGAGTGCGGCGCGGATGCGTTCGGCGAGGTCGCGGACCTGCGGGTGGCCGATCCGGCCGCGGACCAGGACGGCGAACTCGTCGCCGCCGAACCGGGCGACGGTGTCCTCGCCGCGGACGGCGGTCTGCAGGCGGCGGGCGGCCTGCACCAGCAGTTCGTCGCCGACCTGGTGGCCGGCGGTGTCGTTGACGGCCTTGAAGCCGTCCAGGTCGAGGAAGAGCACGGCGACGGCGGTGCCGGCCGGGCCCTGCGCGGAGAGCGCGGCCCGGACGCGGTGGGCGAAGAGGGCGCGGTTGGGCAGGTCGGTGAGCGGGTCGTGGAACGCGTTGTGCTGCAACTGGGCCTGCAGGCGCACCCGTTCGGTGATGTCGCGGCTGTTCAGGATCAGTCCGTCGCGGTACGGGTTGACGGTGGATTCGACGTGCAGCCACTCCCCCTCGCCCTCACCCTCGCCCTCGCCGGAGCGGATCCGGCATTCGACCCGGGCGGAGGGTTCGCCGGCCTGGAACCGGGCGGCCCGGCTGCGGGCGAGGATGCGGCGCACCTCGGCGAGCACCCGGTCCACGTCCTCGGGGTGGACCAGGTTGAGCAGGTTGCCGCCGACCAGGTCCTCCGGGTCTCGGTTGTAGACCCGCAGCGCGGCGGGGCTGACGTAGGACAGCGCGCCGGACGGTCCGGCGATCATGATGACGTCGCTGGAGCCCTGCACCAGGGAGCGGAAGTGGGCTTCTTTGGTGGCGAGTTCCTGTGCGAGCGAGAGGTTGTCGAGCAGCATCACGCCCTGCCGGACGATCAGGGCCAGGCCGACGGTGCTGGCGGCGGCGAGCATGACGCGGTCCAGCGGGCGGCCGCCGAGCGCGTTGTAGAGGATGCCGGCGGTGCAGACCGCGGCGGCGGCGTAGGGCGTGAGCGCGCTGAAGGTGGAGGCGACCCGGCGGCGCGGCACGCCCTGGGTGGAGGGGTGCTGGCGGCTGGGGCGGCGGGTGTGCGACCAGGGGGCCCAGGCGAGCAGCAGGGAACCGGCGAACCAGCCGGCGTCCAGCAGTTCGCCGGAGTGGTAGTCGCTGTGGAACTGCGGGGTGGTGAACAGGGCGTCGCAGACCACGGTGACGACCAGGCCGATCATCGCGGTGTGCACGGCGGCCCGGTTGCCGTCCCGGCCGCGGACCTTCAGGCCGACCACCAGGCCGACCAGCAGGATGTCCAGCACGGGGTAGCCGAGGCCGAGGGCGAGCTTCAGCGGGTCGTCACCGTCGCCGGCGGCGACCCGGCCGAGCGCCAGGCTCCAGCTGAGGGTGAACAGCGAGCCGGCCACCAGCCAGCCGTCCAGCATCAGGCAGAGCCAGCCGGCCGGGTTGCGCGGGCGCTGGGCGAGCACCAGCAGGCCGGTGATGGCGAGCGGGGCGAACAGCAGGAACGGGTAGTCGGCGGCGGAGTCCGGCGGCAGCGGGCGGCCGAGCACCACCTCGTACCAGCCCCACAGGCCGTTGCCGAACGCCACCACGGCCGAGGAGAGGCCGAACAGCAGCCAGGCGGGCCGGGTGTGGCCGCCCACCGCGATGCCGTGCGCGAGGCAGGACAGGGCGGCCGCGAGGGCTGCCCCGGCGAGGCCGAAGTCCCCCATCACCAGGGCGAGTTCGCACGAACCCCAGCCGAGTCCGGAGCCCACCGCGTACCCGGCGCAGAGCACCGCGAGCAGCACGGCCGTGAGCCGGCGCAGGGCAGGGTGGGCAGGCAGCACCGATTCGGTGGAGTTCAATCGACATCTCCCCCTCCGGCCCGTGGCCGTACCGGTGTTCCCGCTTCGGACCCTACACCAATCCGGTCACGCACCGGCACGCATACTCAACTCAGCGTAATGATTGGCAGGTGGGGCGGGGGGCCTTCGGGCGGGTGTCGCCCGTTCGGCTCAGGCGGCGGGGGTGGCGACCGCGCGGATCCGGGACAGCAGTTCGGCCTGGCGGAGGGTCAACGGGTCTGCGGCGGTGGCTCCTTCGGCTACGGCGCGGGTGAACGCGGTGAGTGTTTCGGCGACCTGGTCGGCGGCGGCGAACCCGGGCTGTTCGGTGCTGCCGCCGCGTTCCAGCAGGACGGTGGGGGCCTGGTCGGCGGGCGGGGTGAAGGCGCGCTCGACCCGGATCCGGCCGGTGCTCCCCCACAGTTCGTAGCTGTTGCGGTAGGCGTGGTCCATCCCGAAGGCGAGTTGGGCGAGCACGCCGTCCGGGGTGGTCAGCACCGCCGCGCCGGAGGTCTCCACGGCGCTGCCGGCGCCGTGGTGCAGGGCGGCGCCGGCCACCGTGAGCTCGGGGCCGAGGAAGTGCAGGGCGGCGCGGACGGGGTAGTAGCCGACGTCCAGCAGGGCGCCGCCGCCGAGTTCGGGCCGGTGCCGGATGTTGTCGGCGGGCAGCGCGGGGATGGCGAACGCGGCGGAGAACATCCGCAGTTCGCCGATCGCGCCGTCGGCGACCAGCCGCCGGACCTGCTCGTGCACCGGGTGGTGGACGAACATCACGTTCTCCTGGAGCACCAACTGGCGCTCCTCGGCCCGCAGTTGCAGGGCGGCGGTGGCGGCCGGGTCGGCGGTGAGCGGCTTCTCCGCGAGCACGTGCTTGCCGGCGTCGAGGGCGGCGGCCACCCACTGGGCGTGCAGGGCGATCGGCAGCGGCACGTACACCGCGTCCACGTCGGGGGATTCGATCAGGGCGCGGTAGTCGGTGGCCCGGCAGCCGTACTGCGCGGCAAGCGGTTCGGCGCGCTCCGGGTCGCGGCTGGCGATCGCGGTCAGGCGCAGGCCGGGCCGGGCGGCGATCGCCGGCAGCATCCGCCGCCGGGCGATCTCCGCGCAGCCCAGCACGCCGATCCGCAGGGGGTCAGTCACGCTCGCCCAGGCCGTTCAGTACGGCCAGCAGGGTGCGGGCCTGGACGTTGACGTAGTGGCCGTGCCGGACCAGCGTGGCGAGCTGGCCGGGCGTCACCCAGAGGTAGCCCTCCGGCTCCTCGACGGGCTCCTCGTCACCGGTCTCGATCAGCAGGTAGTCGGCCTCGGCGTGCAGGAAGCGCCCGCCCTCCTCGGAGTGCACGGCCCGGTAGCGGACCTGCTCCGGCTCCGCGTTCAACACCCGGTCGAGGAACGGGGGTTGCTGGTCGTGGTTGCCGGGGGTGCACTGGACGGTGGGGGCGAGTTCGACCGCGTCGAGGAAGCCGCCCTCGACCTTGGCGTGCGCCAGGACGTGCCGGACGCCGTCGATCCGGCGGGTGAGGAAGGCGGCGACGCCGCGGCCGACGGGTTCGATCAACGGCTGGGTCCAGCTGGTGACTTCGCGGTTCCCGGCGGTGACGTTGACCGCGACGACCTTGAAGAACCGGCCCTGCTCGTGCGCGATGTCCTCCTCGCTCTGCTTCCAGCCGGGCAGCTCGGCCAGCGGGATGCGTTCGGCCCGGATGTCGTGGCGGGAGCGCTGCCCGGTGAACCAGGACAGCAGCTCGGTGTCGGTGTGCAGGGCCCGGCCGTCCGGGTCGGCGACCGGGGCGCAGGCCAGCACGGTGCGCGAGTCCATGTTCACCACGTTGTCGCGGCGCAGCAGTTCGGCGATCTGGCCGAACGTCAGCCAGCAGAAGTCCTCGTCCTCGGGGACGTCGTCCAGCGCCTCGACGATCATGTTGCGGTTGCTCTTGTGGAAGAACCAGGAGCCGTGCTCGGACTGCAGCACGTCGGCGAGCACCCGACGGGGGCGGCCGCCGGTGAAGTACTCGATGTACTTCACGTCGGCGCCCTGGTGGACCTTGGTGTAGTTGCTGCGGGTGGCCTGGACGGTCGGCGAGAGCTGGAGCAGATTGCGGTTGCCGGGTTCCATCTTGGCCTGCATCAGGCAGTGCAGGACGCCGTCGAACTCCTTGACCAGGATGCCCAGGATGCCGACCTCGGGCTGCTTGATGATCGGCTGGTACCACTCCCGGTAGGGGCCGTCGTCGAGGGTGACGTGCAGGCCCTCGACGGAGAAGAACCGGCCGCTGCGGTGGACCAGGTTGCCGGTGCCCTCGGCGAAGGACCAGCCGTTCAGTTCGGCGAACGGGATCTTCCGCACGGTGAAGTCGTTGGCCCGGCCGCGCCCGGCCAGCCAGTCGGCGAACTCGGCGGTGCTCAGCCGGGCGCCTTCGGTGGCGGCGGCGGAGCGGGCGATCCGGGCGGCCGGGCCGGCGTCCTCGCGCGGGCGGGCGGCGGCCCGGGGGGTGTCCGGTGCGAGCATCGGGCGTTCCCTCTCAGCTGTTCTTCGCGACGAACTCGCGGACGGACTCGATGATGTAGTCGAGCTGGGCCTCGCTCAGGCCGGGGTACACGCCGACCCAGAAGGTGTGCTCGGTGACGATGTCGCTGTTGGTGAGGTCGCCGACCACGCGGTGCGGCTTGCCGATGTAGGCCGGGTGGCGGGTCAGGTTGCCGGCGAACAGGCGGCGGGTGCCGATCTTGCGGGCCTCCAGGAAGTCCACCAGCGCGGCCCGGGTGAACGGGGCCTCGGGGTCCACGGTGAGCACGAAGCCGAACCAGCTCGGGTCGGAGTTCGGGGTGGCGTGCGGGAGCAGCAGCCACGGGACGTCGGCCAGGCCGTCGCGCAGCCGCTGCCAGTTGACCTTGCGGGCCTCGACGAAGGAGTCCAGCTTGGCCAGCTGGGTGAGGCCCAGGGCGGCCTGGATGTCGGTGGCCTTCAGGTTGTAACCGACGTGCGAGAAGATGTACTTGTGGTCGTACCCGGCGGGCAGGGTGCCCATCTGGTAGTCGAAGCGCTTGAGGCACTTGTTGTTCTCGCCCGGCTCGCACCAGCAGTCCCGGCCCCAGTCGCGCAACGACTCGACGATCCGGGCCAGCGCCAGGTTGGAGGTCAGCACGCAGCCGCCCTCGCCCATCGTCAGGTGGTGCGCCGGGTAGAAGCTGACGGTGGTCAGATCGCCGAAGGTGCCGGTGAGTTGGCCGTTGTAGGTGGAGCCGACGGCGTCGCAGTTGTCCTCGATCAGGAACAGGTCGTGCTCCTCGGCGAGCTGCGCGATCTCGGCGACCGGGAACGGGTTGCCGAGCGCGTGCGCGATCATGATCGCCTTGGTGCGCGGGCCGATCGCGGCGGCCACCCGGTCGGCGGTGGTGTTGTAGGTGCCGAGCTCGATGTCGACGAAGACCGGGATCAGCCCGTTCTGCAGGATCGGGTTGACGGTGGTCGGGAAGCCCGCCGCGACGGTGATCACCTCGTCGCCCGGGACCAGCTTGCGGTCCTCCAGGTGGTCGGAGGTCAGCGCGGTCATCGCCAGCAGGTTGGCGGACGAGCCGGAGTTGGTCAGGTGGGCCTTGCGCCGCTTGCACTTCTTGGCGAACACGGACTCGAACTTGCGCGAGCTGCGGCCGGCCGCGATCCGCATCTCCAGCGCGGCCTCCACCAGCGCGACCCGGTCCTCGGCGTCCAGCACCGCGCCGGACGGCCAGATCTCGGTGACACCGGGCACGAACTCCCCGTCGTTCTCCTGCTCCAGGTGGAACTTGCGAACCTCGTCGAGGACGAGCTCCTTGTGCACGCTCATCGCCGGTCTCCTTCTGATGGGACGTCTGTTCGGTCTTCGCATCGGTCCGGTCCAGCTTGCGGGCGGCTGCTGGAGCCGGACTCGACGGCGGGTCGGCGGGCGGTTCAGCGGCTGTTCAGCGACCGCCGGCCACGTGCAGGGCCTCGCCGGTGACGTTGCCGTTGGCGGCCGAGCCCAGGTACAGCACGGCCCGTGCCACCTCCTCGGGGGTGCTGAGCCGGCCCGTGGGCGTGGCGCCGGTCTCCCGCTCGCGGACGGGTGCGGGCAGGCCGGCGACCACCCGGTCGGTGCTGGTCAGGCCCGGGCAGACCACGTTGACCAGCACGTCGCTGCTGCCGAGGTCCCACATCAGGCTGCGGGCCAGGCCGTGCAGTCCGGCCTTGGCGGAGCCGTAGAACTCCTGGCCGCGGTTGCCGCCGAGCGCGTTGTGCGAGGAGATCAGCACGATCCGGCCCCAGCCGCGGGCCCGCATGCCGCCGACGGCGGCCTGCACGGTGCGGATCACCGGCGCCAGGTTGCCCTCGATCACCGGCAGCCAGTCCTTCTCCGGCACGTCCTCGAACCGGGTGCCGGGGGTGCGCCGCTCGCCCCAGCGGACGGCGTTCGCCACCAGGACGTCCACCCGGCCCCAGCGGCGCTCCACCTCGGCCACCGCGCGGTGCGGCGACTCGGGGTCCTCCAGGTCATACGGCAGCGCGAACGCCCGCTCGGGGCCGCCGAGTTCCTCGGCCAGCTGCTCGGCGGCAGCCCGGTCGGACCGGTAGGCGACGGCTACCCGGGCCCCTTCGGCGGCGTACGCCCGGGCCACCTCGCGCCCGATCCCGCCGGTCGCCCCGGTCACCAGTACGACGCGCTCTCGCAGTCCCAGATCCATGCCACTCCTCGGCGCAGGGCCGGCCCGGACGGGCCCCGCCCCGGTGTGGGGCGGGCCCGGCCGCCGGGTGCCGACCCGCCGCCGACGGCAGCCAAGAGCCTGCGGCGGCCGGCTGGAGCGGCGCTCGCACCCGGATCGCAACTGCGCTGCGGGGTCAGGGGGTTGACGCCAGCATGGCGCGCAGCGAGGCGTCCAGGTCGCGCGTGGGCCGCCAGTCGAGCAGCCGGGCCGCCTTGCCGATGTCGACCTGCTGCCAGTCGGCCGCGCCGCGCTGCGGGGCGGTGTCCGGCTCCTCGACCACGGCCAGCGGCAGGCCGCTCAGCTCGATCAGCCGGTCCACCAGCCGGCGCACCGCGACCGCCTCGCCCCGCCCGATGTTGATCACCTCGCCGCACAGTCCGCCCGGGGCGTCCGCGACCCCGGCCGCCACCACCGCGTCGGCGACGTCGCGGACGTCCACGAAGTCGCGCTGGGCGCGCAGCGGGGTGAGCCGCAGCGGTTCGCCCGGGCCGGAGCGGGCGGCCTCGGCGAGCCGGCCCGCGATCATGCCGAGCAGGCTGCCCGCCGGGGCGCCGGGCCCGGACACGTTGACGATCCGCAGCACCACCCCGTCCAGCCCGTGCTCGCGGGCGGCGGCCAGCACCGCCTCGGTGCCGAGCAGCTTGGTGCGCCCGTAGGAGCTGACCGGGGCGGGCGGCAGGTCCTCGGGGATGGCCGCGCCGGACGGGCCGGGGCCGTACTCGTGCACCGAGCCGAGGTGCACCACCCGGGGGCGGCCGGGCAGCAGGCCGGCGGCCGCGACCAGCCGCTCGGGCAGTTCGGCGTTGGCCTGCCGCATCTGCTGGTCCGTCACTCCCCAGACCGCGCCCGCCGCGTTGACCACCACGTCGGCGCCGGCCCGGCGCAGCACGTCGGCGAGCTGCTCGGGCGAGGTGGCGGCGAGGTCGAGCGGGATCGGCTCGAAGCCGTC
The DNA here is from genome assembly GCF_055587065.1 of Kitasatospora sp. NPDC048662. Classification (NCBI taxonomy): domain Bacteria; kingdom Bacillati; phylum Actinomycetota; class Actinomycetes; order Kitasatosporales; family Streptomycetaceae; genus Kitasatospora; species Kitasatospora sp. NPDC048662. Next base: position 129,095 of record NZ_JBVJHA010000002.1, read on the forward strand.
GGCGCCGGCGGCGCTGCGCGCGATCCCGTACACCCGGGCGCCGGCCGCGGCGAAGGCCCGGCAGACGTGACGGCCGACGAATCCGGTCGCGCCGAGGACCGCCACCCGCCGGCCCAGGGCGGCCGGTGGTCGGTCCGTGCTCCGCACGTCGAACTGGGACACCGTCGGCACCTCCGTCTGCATCGGCCCGCGGCCGGATCGCCGCGTGCCTCTCCGTGGTCCGCCGCATGGTGCAGCAGTCGGCTCGAATCCTGGTGGACGGCGGCGGCGCTGCTCGCGGCCGCCGCTACCGGGGCTCTAGCGGCGCTCCGTAGAGTCCGGTTCCATGGGGATACAAGCCACCGCGGTGCCCGATGCCTATCGGATCACCCCGCGTCAACACCCCGACTCCCGGGGCAACTTCTTCGAGTCGTACAAGCGCGACGCGCTGGCCGAGGCGACCGGCCACCTGTTCACACCTCTCCAGGTGAACTACTCGACCTCGTCCCGCAACACGCTGCGCGGGATCCACGGGGTCACCATCCCGCCCGGGCAGGCCAAGTACGTCAGCTGTGTGCGCGGCGTCCTGCTGGACGTGGTGGTCGACGTCCGGCTCGGCTCGCCCGCCTTCGGCACGTACGTCACCACCGTGCTCGACGCGAACGAGGGCACCGCGATGTTCGTCGCGGAGGGCCTGGGGCACGGGTTCGTGGCGCTCACCGACGACGCCTGCATCAGCTACCTGTGCTCCACCCAGTTCGTGCCCGGCACGCAGTTCGACATCCAGCCCTTCGATCCCGACCTGAACATCCCGTGGGAGAACTGGCTCGACGGCGAGCCGCTGCTCTCCGAGAAGGACCGGTGCGCGCCGTCGCTGGCCGAACTGGCCGAACGCGGGGTCCTGTCCACCTACGACGAGTGCCGCGCACTCTACGCGCAGCAGCGCTAGCCGAGGAGAAGACATGCGAGTGCTGTTCGCCACCTGGGCGGAGCCCGGGCACCTGTACCCCCTGGTTCAATTGGCATGGGCCTGCCAGGCAGCTGGACACCAGGTGCGGTTCGCCACCCCGCCCGCCTGCGCCCCCGCGGTGGCGCGGACCGGGCTGATCGGGATGCCGGTCGGCCAGGACGTCGCGGTCGCCCAGATCCGCGGCCGCGCCGACCTGGCGCCCTGGCGCAGCTTCGGCCGCTGGCCCGCGGGCTGGGCCTCCCGCCCCGACCTGCTGGACGACGGGCACCGCACCGTGCTGGCGGCGCTCGCGGACAAGCAGTTCACCGTGGCCGACGCGATGGCCGACGACCTGATCGCGTTCGGCCGGGCCTGGCAGCCCGACGTCGTCGTGCACGACTCGCTGACCTTCGCCGGTCCGCTGGTCGCCGCCGTCCTCGGCGTCCCCGCGGTCGGCCACAGCTGGGGCAGCGCGACCGTGATCCGGATCGAGACGGATGGCCTCGGCAGCGAACTGCGGCCCGGCTACCGCGAGTTGTTCGAGCGTCACGGGGCCGACCCGGAGCGCGGACCACTCGGCTGGTTCGACCCGTGCCCGCCATCGCTGCGGCTGCCCGACCCGACGCCGCGCCGGCGCATCCCGGTCCGCCACGTGCCGTACAACGGCCCCGGCCTGCTGCCCCGGTGGCTGCACACCGAACCCGGCCGCCCCCGGGTCTGCGTCACCGCCGGGGTGGCCGGCGGCAAGATCGACCCGGACCGGCTGCCCGACGTGCTGACCCGCGCCCTGGCGGCGCTCACCGCGCTCGACGTCGAGGTGGTGCTGGCCGTCGGCGCCGCGCAGGCCGGGAGGCTCGGCGGACTGCCGGACGGCGTCCGGGTCGCCGAGTCGCTGCCGATGACCGCGCTGCTGCCGACCTGCGCGGCCGTCGTCCACCACGGCGGCTTCGGCACCGGCCTGACCGCCGCCGCGCACGGCGTGCCCCAGCTGGTGCTGCCGCAGATGCCGATCTCCGCCGAGATCGGCGAGCGGCTGGCACACGTCGGCGCCGGCCTGCTCCCCGCACCCGACGAGCAGCACGACCCGGCGGTGATCGGCGCCGCGGTCGCCGCGCTGCTGGACGAGCCGCGCCACCGCAAGGCCGCCGCCGCGCTGCGCGAGGAGATGCTCGCCGAGCCGACGCCCGCCGAGCGGGTGGCGGTACTGGTGGACGCGGTGTCCTGAACCCGACCGTGCAGGAGCGGCCCCGACCGGTGGTCGGGGCCGCTCCTTTACGCGTTCGGCCCACCTTTACGCGTTCGGCCCACCTTTACGCGTTCAGCCCACCAGTGCGGTCAGCCGCTCCACGGTCTGCGCCGGGCTGGGCTGCGCCTGCGACTCCTCGCGCAGCCGGCCGGCCGCGGCCCGGTGGGCCGGGTCCTCGACCAGCGCGAGCACGTCCTCGTGCACCCGCTGCCCGGCCCGCTCGTCCTCGATCAGCTCGTTGTACGGGACGTGCCGGGCCGCGCCCGCGCGGGTCAGCCGGTCGCCGGTGAGCATCTGCTCCGGGCGCGGCGACAGGATCAGCTGCGGGGTGCCGGCCGCCGTCGCGGTCATCGCGGTGCCGCCGCCGCCCTGGTGCGCCACGGCCGAGCAGGTCGGCAGCAGCAGGTGCAGCGGCAGCATCGACACCGCCCGGATGCCGGTCGGCTGCTCCCCCAGCAGCTCGCGCTGGGCCTCGGTGACGGCGAGCACCACCTCCAGGCCGGCCGCCGCCAGCGAACGGCTGGCGGTGAGCAGCGGCTCGGGCAGCGCGGACTTCGGGTCCAGCTTGCCCGCGGTGACCCCCCAGGTGATGCAGACCCGGGGCGCCTCCGGCTCCTTCCGCAGCCAGTCGGGCAGCCCGCCCGGGCCGTTGTACGACACGATGCGGGTGTTCAACCGGGTGGCCGGGGTGGGCAGTTGCAGGGACGGCGGGCACGGGTCGACGAACACGCCGGCGCCGTCGTCGACCTGCGCGCCGAACTTCTCGAACAGCGCCCGGTAGCCGGGCCACGGCGCACCGCCGGGCGCGGCGTGCTCGACGTCGAGCACCGCCGGGCTGCCCCACTGGTGGCTGACCATCGGCACCCCGAGCAGGTCGGCGACCACCGCGGCCGCGTAGGTGCCGGCGTCCCGGACGATCAGGTCGGGCTTGAAGTACCGGGCGAACTCCAGCAGTTCGGGCACCATCGCCTCGGCGGTCGCCGCCTGGCGGTCGGCCAGCGCCTGGAGCAGGCCGAGCTGCCCCTCGTCCAGCTGGTCGAGGTGCAGCGGCCAGTCGGCCGGCCAGGACCGCTGCGAGTGCCAGACCTTCAGCCGCCCCGGCCCGTTCTTCGCCACCACCTCGGGCACGGGACCGATCGCGACCGGGGTCAGCCCCGCCCCGGTCACATGGGCGGTGCAGTTGGGCGGCACGGCGACCCGCACCTCGTGGCCCGCCGCCTGGAACGCCCAGGCCAGCGGAACCATCGGGAACAGGTGGGACGGGGAGGCCCAGGTGGTGAAGAGGACGCGCACTGTTCTCCTCCATGCGCTCGGTTCGGCATGCGCCGCTGCGGCGGACGCGGCCCCAGCGTCCGGCGGCCCGCTCGACCCGCGATCGAAGCCGGACGGAAGGCCGCCGGGGCCGGGCGTGCCCGTGAGCGCCGCTGTTCGGTCAGCGGGCGAGGGCCACTGTTCGGTCAGCCGGCGAGGGCCGCGAGGGCGGTGACGGCGTCCGCCGGGGTGGGCATGGCGTGGAGTTCGGCGCGCAGGCGGGCGGTGGCGGCGCGGAAGGCGGGCTCGTCGAGGAGGCGGGCGGCGGCGCCGGCCACCGCGGCCGGGTCGCGCTGCTGCTCCTCGGCGGGCAGGCTCAGCCCGACGCCGAGCGCGGTGACGCGTTCGGCGTGCTCGGCGGTCCACGGGGTCTGCGGCAGGACGAGTTGTGGCAGGCCGCGGGCGATCGCGGCCAGGCCGGTGCCGCTGCCGCCGTGGTGGACCACGGCGTCGCAGCCGTCCAGGAACAGGTCGAGCGGCGTCGGATCGACGAGCCGCACCGAGGCGGGGAGCGCGCCGAGGCCGGCCCGGTGCTCGGCCGGGACGGTGGCGACGGTCTGCACGCCGGGCAGCGAGCCGAGGCCGCGCAGCGCGGCGGCGATCACGGCGGGCCCTTCCAGCGCGAGGGTGCGCAGCCCGAGCGAGACGCAGATCCGGCGCGTCCCGGCGGGCTTCGGCGCCCAGTCGGGCCGCAGGCCGACGCCGTTGCTGGGCACGAACCGGACGGGGTGGGCGGGTGCCGCGTCCGGGTGCTGGAGGCTGGGCGGGCAGGGGTCGAGCACCAGGTCCGGGCCGGGCAGGCCGGGCAGGCCGTGGTCCTGGCAGATGCCGGCCAGTGCCTGCTGGATCCGGTCGAAGTCGCGGCTGGTGAACGAGTCGACGCCCCACCGGTGGTGGACCACCGGGATGCCGCGCACCCCGCCGACGATCAGCGAGGCGTACTCCAGCGGGTCGGCCAGCACCACGTCGGGCCGCCACCGCTCGGCGATCCGCAGCACGTCCGGCAGCACGTCCTCGACCCGGGCCCGCCAGCGGTCGGCCAGCGACTTCCACGGCGGCTCCCGGCGCGCGCCGCCGTCGCCGCCGGGGTCGGCCTGGCCGAGCATCCGGCGCTGCCGCCGTTCCTCGATCTCACGCTGTTCGTGGCCGACCACGGCGATCGACAGACCGCCGCCCCGGGCGGCCTCGACCAGGTCCGGCTGCCCGGCGACCAGCACCTCGTGGCCGGCGGCCCGGGCGGCCCAGGCGACCGGCAGCAGCGGGAGCAGGTGGGTGGGTACGGGGCTGGCCATCACCAGGACGCGCACGGCGGTGTCCTCTCGTCGGTTCGTCGGCGTTCGTCGGTGTTCGCCGGTGTTCGCCGGTGTTCGTGGGCGGTCGGGCGGCTTCGGCCGAGCGGTTCCGTGACGCGCTCCCCGGTGCCACGGCCGCCCGTGCGGGTGCGGGTCACGGTCGTCGACGGGCACCGGGCGGCGGATCTCCGAGCCTGCGGGCCGCCGCTCAAGTCCGGCTCGGAGCCCGGCGGGAGGCGGCTCGGGAGGGGTTTGCGAGGGCCGCGCGGGGCTTGCGCGGCAAGGGGGCCGGAGCTAACTTGAACACTGACCAATTGGTCACCGTTCAATTTTCCGGGAGAGTTCGCCATGTCCGTCGCACCGACCACCGCACCCGGGCCCGCGGGCCCGCCGGCCACCGGCGCCGGGCCGAGCCGGCGGACGATCTGGGCCCTGGTGGGCGTGATCCTCACCGCGTTCCTGAGCGCCCTCGACCAGACCGTCACCTCGGTCTCGGTGTTCCCGATCGCCCGCGAACTCGACCCGGTGAACGGCGTCAGCCTGATGTCCTGGGTGATCGGGGCGTACATGCTGGGCTCCACCGCGACCCAGCCGCTGTACGGCAAGATCGCCGACCTGTTCGGCGCGAAGCGGGTGTTCGTGATCTCCGCGATCGCCTTCCTGATCGCCTCCGGACTGTGCGGTGTCGCCCAGTCGATGGGGCAGCTGATCGGGTTCCGGGCACTGCAGGGCATCGGCGCCGGCGGCCTGTACAGCGTGTCGCTGATCCTGATGGCCCGTTCGGTCGCACCCAAGGACCGGGCGAAGTTCCAGGGCGTCGCCGGCATCGTGATCGCGCTCGCCACCATCTGCGGCCCGCTCATCGGCGGCTACCTGACCGGCGACCACACGCTGTTCGGCCTGCACACCTCGTGGCGCTGGATCTTCTACGTCAACCTGCCGATCGGCATCGTCGGCATCGCCATGGTGATCACCCTGCTGAAGCTGCCGCACGAGCAGCGCTCGCACCGGATCGACTACCTGGGCGCGCTGCTGGCCTCGGCCGGCACCAGCCTGGTGCTGCTGATGACCACCTGGGGCGGCACCGAGTACGCCTGGTCGGACCCGGTGATCCTGGCCCTCGGCGCGGGCGGTGCGGCCCTGCTGGCCCTGTTCGTGTGGCGGCAGGCGCGGGCGGCCGAGCCGCTGATCCCGCTGGCCCTGTTCCGGGTGCGGACGGTGGCGGTGGCCGGTCCGATGCTGTTCGTGGTGGGCTTCGCCCTGATGGGCGCGATCACCTACGTCGCGCTGTACCTGCAGCTGGTGAACGGCCTCGGCCCGACCGCGACCGGCTCCCGGCTGATGCCGATGATCCTGGGCATCCTGGTCTCCTCGATCGGCTCCGGCATCGTGATCTCGGCCCGCAACGGGCGCTACCGGATCTTCCCGATCATCGGCGCGGCGGTGGCCTCGGTCGGCCTGGGCGTGCTCGGCCTGGTCTCGGCGACCAGTTCGTACTGGCTGCTGGCGGGCGGCCTGCTGCTGCTCGGACTGGGCCTGGGCCTGCTGATGCAGGTGCTGGTGCAGGCGGTGCAGAACTCGGTGCCGAGCGCCGATCTGGGCTCGGCCACCACCTCGGCGATATTCCTGCGCACGCTCGGCCAGTCCTGCGGCGCCGCGGTGTTCGGGGCGGTGCTGGCCAACCGGTTCGACGCGAACGTCGCGGGGAGCTCCGCGCCCGGGCTGCCCGCCGGCCTCAAGCCGGAGGGCCTGGTCCACCTGTCGGGGGCGGCCCGCAGCGCCGGGCTGGACGCCTTCACCGACTCGCTGGACGTGGTGTTCCTGATCGCCGGCGCGGTGATGCTGGTGGCCTTCCTGCTCTCCTTCCTGCTCAAGGAGATGCAGCTGCGCGAGATCGACGACTTCGAGGCGCTGGCCAGCGAGTTGGGCGACGCGACCCTCGCCGGACCGGCCGGGGACGCGACGACGGGCCCGCGCGCCGCCGAGAGCGCCCCGCGATGAGCCCGGCGGCCGGAGCGGCCGGGGCGGTGCCCCGGCCGTGCCGGTCAGTCCCAGTCCGGGACGGACAGGACCTCGACCACCGCGCCGCCGATCGAGATGCCGGGCCCGACGCCCAGCATCAGCACCTTGTCGCCGGGGGCGACCCGGCCGGCCGCGACCATCCGCTCCAGGGTGACGAACTGGTCGCTCGCCCCGAGGTGGCCGAAGCCGCGGCCGAACTCCCAGCCGGAGCGGCTCATCGGCACACCGAGCGGTTCGAGGAGCCGCTTGGCCACGTGCGGGCGGGAGTTGTTCATCGACACCACCCAGGCGATCTCGTCCAGCGCGGTGTCGGCCTCGGCCAGCACCTGGGACAGCACCCGGTCACGGGCCCGGCCGAGCATTTCCTGCCCGTCGGGCACCAGGTTCAGCGCGGCGAAGTCCCGGGCCCGGGGGCCGAATTCGAGCGGCCGGCCGGAGGTTCCGCCGGGCGGGAAGAGCGGTTCGGCGCCGCGGTGCAGCTGCTCCAGCTGCGGCACCAGGACGGTCGCCAGGGAACGCAGCCGGGCGAAGCCGCCGCGCCGGTCGAGCACCAGGGCGACGCCGCCGTCGCCGAGGTACGAGCCGGGGTGGGCGGTCCAGCGGTTCACCAGCGGGGAGCCGAAGTTCTCCGCGGAGGTGATCAGCGCGCCGGCCCGGGACGGGTCGAGGGCGAGCTGGCCGAGCGCCAGTTCCACGGCGTTGAACATGCCGTTGCAGCCCTGCCGGATCTCGATCCCGGGAACGGACGTGCCGAGCGTCTCGCGGGCGATGTACGAGGGCGGCAGCCAGCCGTCCGGACCCTGGTGGAAGACCGAGACGTGCAGCAGTACGGCGATGTCGGCGGGGTCGACGCCGCCGCGGGCGAAGGCCTGCCGGACGGCCCGGACGGCGAGTTCCGGCGGCGACACGTCCCCGGCGACCAGCGCCCCGGTGAGGCCGCCCTCCTCGGAGGACTGCGCATCGGGTACGGGCGGCGGGACGGAGTCGGGAAGACACGTCCCGAGGGCCTTCAAATAAACGCTGTCGACCTGCACGGTTTCCTCCTGGGAGTTGGGGTGCCGGGCGGTCCCCGGACCGCGCGGATTCTCCGGCGGCAGGCTCGAAGTGTTCTGGAATACGGCTTCCCTACGATGGGACCCCTGGCCGCGCCGGCACCCCGGCGCGGCGGAGAGAACGAGGTGACGCCCGATGCCGCTGCAACGGACCGATGTGGTCGATGCCGCGATGAGGCTGCTGGACGACATCGGGCTGGACGCCCTGAGCACGCGCCGGCTGGCGACCGAGCTGGGGGTGCGCCCTGGTGCGCTGTACTGGCACGTCTCCAGCAAGCAGGACCTGCTGGACGCGCTGGCCGAGCGGATCCTCGGCGAGGTGCCCGCGGAGGTGGGCCCGCCGGGCGCGCACTGGGCCGAGCAGACCGGGGCGCTGGCCCGGGCGATGCGGGAGGCGATGCTGGCGCACCGGGACGGCGCCCGCCTGCTGGCCGGCGCGTCCGCGCTGGGGCCGAACCGGCTGGGCTTCGCGGACCGGCTGATGGAGGTGCTCAGCCGCTCGGGCGCCCCGCTGGCGGCGACGGCCGCCGCGGGCGACACCGTGATGAGCTACGTGACCGGCTTCGTGCTGCAGGAGCAGAGCAGCCCGCCGCCCGGAGTGGACGGCGAGGACCTGCGGGCCGTGCCGCCGTCGTTCGACGCCGGCCGGTTCCCGTACCTGGCGGCCTGGCTCGCCCAGTGGTCGCCGGACACCTCCCGGCAGACCTTCGCCGCGGGCCTGGACATCCTGGTCGAGGGCCTGACGGTCTACCTGGGGAAGGCCGCGGCGGCCTGACGGGGAGTCAGGCCGCGGCCAGGAAGGTGTCCAGCACGGGGCGGTAGTACGCGGGGCCGAAGTGCCGGGCGACGTCCGGGACGAGGGCCGTGAGCCGGTCGATGGCGATGGCGTGCTGGGCGCCGGAGTCGCTCCAGGTGCGTTCGACGCGGACGCCGAGGCGGTGCTCCAGGTGGTCGACGATCCGTTCGACGGGGACGGCGAACCCGGAGGCCACATTGACGACTTCGCCGCGCAGGCCCAGGCAGAGCAGGCGGTCGATGACGGTGATCACGTCGGCGACGCTGATCAGGTCGCGGGCCGCGCCGCGGTGGATCTGCACGGCGCCGGAGCGGACCTGTCGCAGCAGCGCGGGCAGCAGCTGGTGCGGGGGCTGGCCGGGGCCGACCAGGTGGCCGAGGCGGAGGATCAGGTGGTCGGCCCCGGAGTCCTGCAACTGCCCTTCCAGGGCGAGTTTGTGACGGCCGTAGGGGGTGCAGGGCTCGACCGGTTCGTCCTCCCGGCCGGGGCCGTTGGCGTTGCCGTACATGCCGGTGGACGCGGTGGAGAAGAACAGCAGCCGGCGTCCGTCGGCGGCGCAGCGGCGGGCGGTGTCGGCCAGCAGGGCGGCTTCGCGGGCGAAGTCGGTGCCGGAGGTGCCGGACGCCCAGGAGACGCCGGCGGCGAGCACCACGGTGTCGGGGTGGGCGTCGGCGATCGGGGCGAGGCTGCGGGCGAGGAACCCGGTTCCCACGATGTGCATGTCTGCGTGTCCCTTCAGCGGGCGGCGACGGCCGCCAGGTCCTGGAGGGTGCGGACCAGCTCGGCCGGGGCGGGCCGGCGGTCGTTCTCCTCGCGCAACCGTGCGGCGGCGGCCCGGTGGGCGGGGTCGCCGAGCAGGGTGGTGGCGGCCGTCCGGATGTGGTCGGCCCGGGCGGTGGCGTTGGGCAGGCCGAGGCCGATGCCCGCGGCGGCGATCCGTTCGGCGTTGCGGTGCTGGTCGAGGCCGTTGGGCAGGGCGAGTTGGGGGGTGCCGGCGGCGAGCGCGGTCATCACGCAGCCGGCGCCGCCGTGGTGCACCACCAGGTCGCAGCGCGGCAGCAGCAGGTGCAGCGGTACGCGTTCCAACAGCCGGACGTTCGGCGGGAGTTCGCCGCGGGCCTCGACCCGTTCGCGGTCGGCGCCGGTGAGTGTGAGCACCACGTCGACGTCCAGCGGGGCGAGGGCCTCGATCACCTTGGGGACGGCGAAGGACACCTCGCCGAACATGTCGGACACCGACGTCCCCCACACCACGCAGACCCGGGGCCGCTCGGGCAGCCCGGCCAGCCAGTCGGGCTCCGCGCCGGGCCCGTTGTACGGCAGGAACCGGACGGGCAGGCGGCGGGCGGCGTCCCGCAGCGGCGGGGCGACGGCGGGCGGGCAGGGGTCGATCGCGTACGCGTAGTGCTGCGGCCCCAGGTCGCCGACGCCGTGGCGCCGGAAGGCGCCGCTGTAGTCGGGCGGCAGCATGATCAGGCCTTCGCCCTCGTCGGCGGGCCCGACCGGGCCCCAGAGCTGGAGCACGGCGGGGACGTCGAGCACCCGGCCGACCAGCGGGCCTTCGATGCTGAGCTGGTCGTGCACCACCAGGTGCGGCTGCCAGTGCCGGGCGTACGCGACGGCGGCGTCGGTGGAGCGGGCGGCGTCGGCGACCAGGGCGGGGTGGTGCTGGGCGAACCAGCCGCCGAGGTCGAAGTCGGCGAGCCGGGCCAGCGGCTGCCCGGTGACGGGGTGCAGCGGAGGTTCGGCGAACCGCCACTGGCCGTCCCGGGCGGAGACGTAGTTCTGCAGCCGGCCCTGGAAGGCCATGTCCCAGCCGTCCAGCACCGGGACGGCGGTCAGCCCGGCGCGGGACAGCGGCTCGGTCTGCGAGGGCGCGCACAGCACCCGCACCTCGTGGCCGGCGCCCTGCAGCGCCCAGCCGAGCGGCACCATCGCCGACCAGTGGCCGGGCCAGTCCGAGACGGTGAACAGCACCCGCATCAGCGGTCACCGCCGAACGTGGCGGGCTGCCGGGCGGCGGCCAACTCCTCCAGGGCGCCGACCAGTTCGGCGGCGCTGGGCCGGGCCTCGCACTCGGCGCGCAGCCGCTGCGCGGCGGCCCGGTGCGCGGGGTCGCCGAGCAGCGCGGCGGCGGCCGCGCGGACGGCCCCGGTCTCCAGTCCGGCGTTGGAAAGGCCGAGCCCGGCGCCGACGGCGGCGATCCGGTCGGCGTTCAGCCGCTGTTCGACACCGTTGGTCAGGGCGAGCTGCGGGACGCCCGCGGCGAGCGCGGTCATCACGCAGCCGGCGCCGCCGTGGTGCACCACCAGGTCGCAGTGCGGCAGCAGCAGGTGCAGCGGCACCCGCTCCAGCAGGCGGACGTTGGAGGGGAGTTCGCCGAGGCGTTCGCGGTCGGCGCCGGTCAGGGTGAGCACCACCTCGACGTCGAGGGCGGCCAGCGCCTCGATCACCTGCGGCACGGTGAAGGAGACCTCGCCGAACATCTCGGACACCGACGTCCCCCACACCACGCACACCCGGGGCCGGTCGGGCAGCCCGGCCAGCCAGTCGGGCTCCGCGCCGGGCCCGTTGTACGGCACGAACCGCACGGGCAGCCGTTCGGCGCCCGGCAGGGCGGGCGCGAGGCTCGCCGGGTTGGGGTCGATGACGTGGGTGACCTGCCCGAAGCCGGGTTCGCCGACGCCGTACCGTTCGAAGGACTTGCTCATGTCGACGGGCACCAGGGTCAGTCCGGGCTCATTCTCCTCGGTCCCGGCCGGGCCCCACAGGTGGACGGCGGACGGGACGTCCAGCACCCGGCCGAGCAGCAGCCCCTCGATGCTGACCAGGTCGTGGACGTGCACGTCGGGCTGCCAGTGGCGGGCGTACCCGACGGCGGCGTCGGTGGACCGCCGGGCGCGCTCGACCAGGGCGGGCAGGTTCTCGCCGAACCAGCCACCGAGGTCGAAGTCGGCGAGGTCGGCCAGCGGCTGCCCGGTGACGGGGTGCAGCGGCGGCTCGGGGTAGGACCACAGGCCCTTCCCGGCGTTCAGGTAGTTCTGCAGCCGGCCCTGGAAGGCCATGTCCCAGCCGTCCAGCACCGGGACGGCGGTCAGCCCGGCCCGGGACAGCGCGTCCGCCTGGGAGGGCGCGCACAGCACCCGCACCTCGTGGCCGGCGCCCTGCGCCGCCCAGCCCAGCGGCACCATCGCCGACCAGTGGCCGAACCAGTCCGACACCGTGAACAACACCCGCACGACTCGCTCCTCACACCACGGGCGCCGCGCCGGTCGGCACGGGCCCCGTCCCGGCGCGGCCCGCTGCGGGTCGCGCGAATTCCTGTGCCGCTGCCACCAGTTCGCGGCCGATCCGCTCGCCGAGGCCGTCCGGGAGCAGGTCGGCGCGGGTGCGGACCACCACCTCGGCGGCGCCGTCGGGCAGCGGGCGGACCTCGATCACCAGGGCCTGCGCGGCGTGTTCCTCGTCCAGGTCGAGCGGGGTGGCGTGCAGGCCGGGCAGGGTGAGCCGCGGCAGCGCGTCGTCCTGGAGGACGAACAGCGGCGCGGCCAGCAGCCGGCCGATGTCCTGGCCGGCCAGGGCGAGCGCCATCACCACGTCGCGGAACGGGAGTTCCTGGTGGGCGAGGGCCCGGCCGACGACCCGGGCGGGGCCTTCGCCGCCGGGGCGGGCACGCAGGCAGAGCAGGTCGACGCGGGTGGTGACGGTGGCGTCCATCCGCGGGCCGCCGCGCCGGGCGGCGGGCACGCCGACGGTGACGTCCTGCTGCCCGGTCAGGCCGCGCAGCACGCCGACCAGCGCGGTGTACCAGTGCGTGAACGGGGTGCTGCCGGCGTCCCGGGCGGCAGCGTCCAGCCGGGCGCGGTCCTCGGCGGCGAGCCGGATCCGGTCGGTGCGCACCGGGCCGACCGGGGCGCCGGCCGGGCTCGCGCCGGGCAGCTCCAGTGCCTGGATGCCCGCCAGTTCCGCGGCCCAGAAGGAGCGCTGGGCGTCCAGGTCGACCCGGGCGAGGTGCCGGCGGTGCTCCTCGCCCGCCTGGGCGAGGGTGGCGGCGGGGCGGGCGAAGACCGGCTGCTCGCCGCGGGCCCGGGCGGTGTACGCGGTGGAGAGGTCCTCGGCGAGCAGGGCCTGGGACCAGCCGTCGAAAGCGATGTGGTGCACGGCGACGCCGATCAGCCAGGCGCCGGCGGCCGGGATCCGGACGGCGGCGGTCCGCCAGATCCGGCCGGCGCCGACCGACAGCCGGCCCTTCAGGTGGTCCTGGAGCGCCTGGGCGGCGGTGGCTTCGTCGGCGTCGGGGAGCTGCGCGAACTCGGGTTCGCCGATCTGCTCGGGCAGCAGGGCGAGGGAGCGGCCGCGGGACTCGTAGCGGGCGTGCAGGGCCTGGTGGCGGCGGTGCAGGTCGCCGGCGGCGGCGCGCAGCGCGGCCGGGTCGAGGTCGCCGTCGAGCCGCCAGGCGAACGCGGAGATGTCGTCGAGGACCAGGAACACGTCCTGCATGGAGGTGAGTTCGACGGCGCCGGCGGGCAGGCCGGTCCCGGCGGCCGCGGGCGTGTCGGGGTCGGCCCGGTCGAGCCAGGCGGCGAGGGTGCGCACGGTGGGGGTGCGGTACAGCTGGGCGGCGGCCGCGGTGTGGCCGTCGGCGCCGAGGCGGGCGCACAGCCGGGCGGCGTCCAGCGAGTTGCCGCCGAGGTCGAAGAAGGAGGCGCCGAGCGGGACGTGCGGCCGGCGCAGGACGGCGGCGAAGGCGTCGGCGACGGCCCGTTCGGTGGGGCCGTCGGTCTGCTCGGCCTCGTCGGCGGCGGCGGCCGGGGTTTCGGCGGCGAGCGCGTCCAGGGCCTTGCGGTCGAGCTTGGAGTTGGCGGTGAGCGGCATCCGCTCCAGCCGGATCAGCCCGGCGGGCACCATGTAGCCGGGCAGCGCGGCGGCGAGCTCGGCGCGCAGGCCGTCGGGGTCGAGCGGCGGGGTGCCCTGGCTGGTGAAGAACAGGCTCAGCGAAGTGCACGCGCCGTCGGGGCCGAACACCGGGACGACGGCGGTGTCGGCGACGCCGGGGACGGCGGCGGCGTGCGCCTCGATCTCCTCGACCTCGATCCGCAGGCCGCGCATCTTCACCTGCCGGTCGATCCGGCCGCCGTAGCGCAGCAGCCCGTCGGCGCGCAGGCGGCCGCGGTCGCCGGTGCGGTAGACCCGGACGGCGCGGCCCTCGATGTCGACCTCGACGAACTTGCGGGCCGTCAGTTCGGGGTCGAGGTAGCCGCGGGCGAGGCCGTCGCCGGCCAGGCAGATCTCGCCCTCCTCGTCGATCGCGCAGAGCCGGTCGCCGTCCAGCACGTACGCCTCGGTGTGCGGCAGTGCCCGGCCGAGCGGGATGCCGTCCGGGGAGTCGCAGTCGGCGGCGGTGATCTCGTACTCGGTGGCGAACACGGTGCATTCGACCGGGCCGTAGCCGTTGCCGAGCGGGATGCCGGGGTGCCCCTCCAGGAAGCGGCGGGCGTGCGGGGGCGAGACCTTCTCGCCGCCGATCAGCACCTTGCGCATGCCGGTGAAGGCGTCCACGCCCTCGTCAACGATCATGTTGAACAGCGAGGTGGTGATGAAGCCGTGGGTGATGCCCTCGGTGGCGATCAGCGTGCGCAGGGTGTCGGGCAGCAGCAGCGAGTCGGTGAACACCACCTTGCCGCCGCACAGCAGCGCGCCCCAGCAGTCGCAGGTGAAACCGTCCCAGGGGGAGGCGGCGAGCTGCAGGATGGCGGTGCCGGGGCCGAAGTCGGAGAACGCGCAGTCGTCGAACAGCCGGACGGTGCCGCGGTGCGGGGAGAGCACGCCCTTGGGGGCGCCGGTGGTGCCGGAGGTGAAGAAGACGCTGCTGATGTCCTCGCCGCGCACCTCGACCGGGGTGGGGCGGCGGACAGCTGCGGCAGGCGGCACGGCCGGGTCGGCGGGCGGTGCGGCCACCGGGACCGGCCAGTCGCCGGGCAGGTCGGTGACCAGCAGCGGGGCGTCCAGCTGGGCGACCAGGCCGGCGGTGCGGTCGGCGGGCCAGCGCGGGTCGAGGGCGGCGTACGCGGCGCCGCGCTTGAGCACGGCCAGCATGGCGACGACCAGTTCGGGGCCGCGCGGCAGCAGCAGCGGGACGATCCGGCCGGGGCCGACCCCGGCGTCCTCCAGGGCGGCGGCGAAGTCGTCGGAGGCGTCGTCGAGCTGCCGGTAGCCGATCCGCCGTTCGCCGTCCACCAGGGCGGTCGCGTCGGGGGTGCGTTCGGCGCTCCACCGGAACAGTCCGTGCATGGTCTCGCCCCGCCGGTAGGGGCTCGGAACCGGGTCCGGCTGCACCGGGTGCGCCATCTGGTGTCTCCTGTCTGGTCTGCGGGGCTGGTCGGTACGGCTCACAGCCTGCTGTCGGCCGGACGACGGCTGCTCGAATCCCGCTGGGAACCCTGGGCACGACACGCAACGGCCGGCCCGCCGGGGCTGTCCGCCCCGGCGGGCCGGCCTGGTGGACGGCTCGGGTCAGCCGTCGTGGCGGGTCTTCCAGCGGAAGGTGGTCAGGCAGATCACCAGGCCGACCACCACCCAGCCGCCGAGCACCAGCGCGACCCGGCCGAGTTCCCACGAGTGGGCCAGCTCCTGGGACAGGTAGTTGTCCGGCAGGAACACCGAACGCATGCCCTGGCACAGCCACTTGAGCGGGAAGAACGAGGCGATCTGCTGCAGGTAGTGCGGCAGGGTCTGGAACGGCACGAACACGCCGGAGATGAACTGCAGCGCCATGAACGGCAGGATCACGATCGGGCCGCCGCCCTCCTCGCCGCCGATCAGCGAGGAGAAGGCCAGACCGAGCAGGCTGCACGCGGAGATGCCGAGCAGGTAGATCCAGCCGAAGGTCAGCCAGCTGCCGACATCGGTGGGGAGTTCGAGGCCGAAGAACAGCGAGCCGATCACCATCAGCACGGCGGCCTGGCCGAGGCTGGAGACCAGCACCATGGAAATCTTGCCGAGGAAGTAGGCGATCGGCGGCATCGGGGTGCCGCGCAGCCGCTTGAGCGAGCCGTTGCGGCGCTCGGCGGCGACCTGCAGGGCCAGCGTCTGGAAGCTGGTGGACATCACGCCGACCGCGAGCATGCCGGTCGCGTACAGCTGGGACATCTGCAGGTCGGTGCCCTCGACCTTGCCACCGAAGATCGCGCTGAACAGGATCAGCAGCACGATCGGGGTGGAGAAGGTCAGGATCATCTGGCCGCGGGAGCGGAAGAAGCCGCGGATCTCCAGCACCGAGCGGGCGGCGGCGATCTTCAGCAGCGAGGGGGCGGCGGTCGAGCGGGCCCGGCCGGCGGCGGCAGCGGCGGTCGCGGGCGTCCTGGTTGCTTCCATCACTGGTCTCCGATCATCTTCAGGTAGACGTCTTCCAGCGACGGGCGGGTCACGGTGAGCTCCGGGACCTCGCCGCCGAAGCGGGCGGACAGCTCGGAGACGGTGCGGGTGGGGGTGGCGGTCTGCACCTCCTGCGGTCCGTCCACGCCGATCCAGCGGACGGTGGCGGGCGCCAGGTGCCGGTCGCCGAGCCGCTCGGGGGTGGAGACGTCCACCACCCGGCCGGCCGCGACCACGCCGACCCGGTCGGCCAGGAACTCGACCTCGTCCAGGTAGTGGGTGGTGAGCAGGATGGTGGTGCCGGTGCTGCGCAGGCCCGCGATCAGCGCCCAGAACTTGCGCCGCACCTCCGGGTCGAAGCCGGTGGTGGGCTCGTCCAGGAACAGCAGCTCGGGGTTGCCGATGATGCCGAGCGCCACGTCCAGGCGGCGGCGCTGGCCGCCGGAGAGCGAGGCGGCGCGGGTCTTGCGCTTCTCGGTCAGCCCGACCGCCTCGATCACCTCGTCGGCGTCCCGCGGGTCCGGGTAGTAGGCGGTGAAGTGGTGCACCACCTCGGCGACGGTGAGGTCGGCGAGGTCCTTGGAGCCCTGGAGCACGATGCCGATCCGGGAGCGCCAGGCGAAGCCGGCCTTGCCCGGGTCCTCGCCGAGCACGTTCAGCTCGCCGCCGTCGCGGGTCCGGAAGCCCTCCAGGATCTCGGTGGTGGTGGTCTTGCCCGCACCGTTCGGACCGAGCAGCGCGAAGATCTCGCCGTGCTGCACGTCCAGGTCGACCGAGTCGACCGCAAGCGTGTCGCCGTACCGCTTGCGCAGTCCCCTGGCGTGGATGGCGAATTCGGACATGACGGATCCTTCCGGGTGTCGTGGCGGCGACCACGAGGCTAAGCACCGCACCTCGCGGACGGCTCGAAGTCGGCTGGACCGGCCGGACGGCCCGGCTCCAGCCGCCGCCGAGGACCGCTCCAGCAACCCAACGGACGCTCGGCGTCCGTCAGTTGACACTTGTTCGAGGAGCCGAGGACGCCGATGAAGGTACTCATCATCACCACCCCGGTGGCGACCCACTTCGCCCCGCTCGCCCCGCTGGCCTGGGCGCTGCGCGGGGCCGGGCACGAGGTGCTGGTGGCCGGTCAGCCGGACGTGGTCGCCGCCGCGCACGCGGCCGGCCTGAGCGGCCACAGCGTCGGCGAGGCCTTCCACGCGGGCGAGTTGATGTCGCTGGGGCTGCCGGCCGGGCTGCGCCCGATCGAGGCCGGCGGGCGTCCGGCGCCGGCCGCGTTCGCCGGCGCGGTGCGCCCGTGGACCATGCACACCCGCTACACGGTGGGCGCCTACCTGGAGATCGCCCGCTCCTGGAAGCCGGACCTGGTGCTCTCCGACCGGCTGGAGTACGGCGCGCTGATCGTCGGCGGCCTGTTGGGCATCCCGGTGGTGCAGCACCGCTGGGGCGTCGACCCGGTCGGCGAGGTCGCGCACGCGATGGGCGCGCACTCGCTGAGCGGGGTGTGCGCCCGCCTCGGCCTGCCGGACGGCCTGCCGCGGCCGGACCTGGTGCTCGACCCGTGCCCGCCCGGCTTCCAGGACCCGTCCGTCACCCCGGGCACCCCGATCCGGTACGTGCCGAGCAACGGCTCCGGCACGGTGCCCGCCTGGGCGTTCGACGAGCCGGCGGGGCACCGGGTGTGCGTGTCGCTCGGGCAGCTGACGCTGGCGATGAACGGGCTGCCGCTGCTGCGCCGGATCATCGACGCCTTCGACGGCATCCCGGACACCGAGGCGCTGGTCACCGTCGGCGCCCCGTACCGGGAACAGCTCGGCCCGGTGCCGGCGTCGGTGCGCCTCGTCGACCCGGTGCCGCTGGACGCGGTGCTGGGCGGCTGCACGGCGGTGGTCCACCACGGCGGCTCCGGCACCCAGTTGACGGCGACCGCGTTCGGCCTGCCGCAGCTGGTGCTGCCGGGCCACCTGGACACCTTCGTGGTCGGCGACCGGATCGTCGCCTGCGGCGCGGGCCTGAGCCTGGACGAGGCGGCGCAGCAGAACGACGTGGAGGCCGTGCACAAGGCGCTGCGCGCGCTGCTCTCCGACCCGGCCCACGCCGAGGGCGCGGCCCGGCTGCGCGCGGGCATGGCCACCCAGCCGACCCCGGCCGAGACGGTCGCGGTGCTGACCGAACTGGCCGGCGCCGCCTGAGCGTTCACCGCTCCCCCGGTTCGACGGCCCCCGCCCCGGCGGGGGCCGTCGCCGTGTCGAGGGCGGAAACGGAGCCGCCCGCCCGGCCGTTGGTTCGGCGGCCGGACGGGCGGAGTCCCGGTGGGTCGGTTCAGGCGGGTCGGCGGGAGACGATGTGCACCGGGCGGAGCACCAAGGTCTCGACGGTGTCCGCGCGGTAGCCGGGTGCGGCGGCGGCCGCGGCCTCGTCGCGCCACCAGCCGAGCTGCCCGTGGCCGCCGGGGCGGACCTCGGAGCGGCCGAGGGCCGCGCCGAGGAAGCCGTCCTGGCCGGCCAGCTGCGCGGTGTGGGCGTCCCAGCCGGCCTCGACCTCGGCGGCGGCGGCCTCGTCGGCGGCGTGCACGGCCAGCACCAGCAGGCCCTGCTCGGCGCCGTCGGCGGGCAGCAGCGTGCCCTCGTCGGTGGCGGGGACGAACCGGTCGATCCGGGCGTCCGCGAGCCGGGGCAGCTCGCTCATCGCCTTGGCCGCGAAGGCGTAGGAGCGCACCACCGAGAGGTAGGAGTGGGAGTCCCGCCACCAGGCGAGGTTGACGTAGGTGTCGGGCGAGGTGGTGGAGCGGGCCAGGACGCCGAGTTCGAAGCCCTCGCCGGCGCGCATCAGTTCGGCCTGCTCGGCGAGCAGTTGCTCGAATTCGGCGGCGTCGCCCTTCAGGGTGAAGGTGGCGACCACGGTGATCGGGCGGGCGGGGGTCTGGTCGTCGGTCATCTGCGGTGTCCTGTCCTGGTCTCGGTCCCTGCGGGGAGTGTGGCCGCGGCCGGTCGAAGGCCGCTCGAACGGGGGCGTCAGCCGGCCGTCCAGCCGCCGTCGGCGACGAACTCGGCGCCGGAGCAGTACCCGGAGTCGGCGCCGGTCAGGAACAGGGTGAGGGCGGCGATCTCGGCGGGGGCGCCGAACCGGCCGAGCGGGATGCCCTCCAGCAGGCGCTGTTCGATCCGCTCGGGCATGCCGCCGGTCATGTCGGTGCGGATCACGCCCGGGCAGACGGCGTTGACGCGGATGTTGTCGCGGCCGAGTTCCAGCGCGGCGACCTTGGTCATGCCGAGCACCGCGAACTTGCTGGCGCAGTACGCGGTGAGCATCGGCACGCCCTGCTGGGCGTTGACCGAGGCGATGTTGACGATCGTTCCGCCGCCGGCGGCGCGCAGCGCGGGGACGACGGCGCGCATGCCGAGGAACACGCCGAGCTGGTTGACCTCGATCACGTCGAGGTAGTCGTCGCGGGTGGTGGTCTCCAGCAGGCCCTGGTGCAGGATGCCGGCGTTGTTGACCAGGCCGTCGAGTCCGCCGAAGGCCTGTTCGGCGAGGGCGACGGCGGCCGTCCAGTCCTCCTCGCGGCGGACGTCCAGCCGGATCGCCGCGGCCGAGTCGCCGAGCTCGTCGGCGAGTTCCTTCACCTCCTCGCGCAGGTCGCCGAGCACCACCCGGGCGCCCTCGGCGACGAATCGCCGCGCGGTGACGGCGCCCTGGCCGCCGGCCGCGCCGCTGATGAGGACGGTACGTCCGGTCAGCTTTCCCATCAGGTTTCTCCGTTGCGAGTGCGAAGTGGTCGGCGCGAAGTGGCCGGCGCGAAGAAGTGGTCGGTGCGAAGTGGTCGGCGCGAAGAAGTGGTCGGTGCGAAGTGGTCGGCGCGGTGGAGGTGCCGAGGCGGCGCCGCCCCGGCACCCCGCGCGTTCAGCCGACGGTGAGCCGGTTCGCGGTGCCCCGTCCGAGGCCGAGCGCGGCAAACGCCTCGGCGGGCGGGGCGGTGTCCAGGCCGGGACCGGACGCGGCGAGGTAGCCGTCGGGGCGGATCAGCAGCCAGCCGCCGGCCGGGACGCCGAGGTCGGCGGCGAGCGCGCCGTCCGGGTCGGCGAGCGGTCCGGGCCCGCCGGCGCCGAGGGTGCGGACCCGGACGGCCGGGTACTCCTCGGCGAGCCGGTCGAGCGCCGGGTACTGGGCGGGGACGGCGCGGGCCAGCAACGTCCAGCCGGGGGTGCGCAGTTCGTCCAGCAGCGCGGCCCAGGCGGGCGTCGGGTCGGTGACCTTGGCCACCCGCTGCCCGGGCACCGGGCCGGAGCCGGGCGCGGCGGGCAGGGCGAGCGGGCTGTCGGCGTACGACAGGTCCAGCGCCGACATGCCGCCCATGATCTTGCGCTCGATCTTCGACTTCAGCGGCCGCACCGAGCGGACGATCGTGAAGACGGTGCGCAGTGCGGCGGCGGCCTTGCGGCTGCGCAGCTGCACCAGCATGGTGGCCATCCGGGTGGACTTCAGCAGGGTCGCCCCGACCGGGACCCGCTCGGCGCTGTAGCTGTCGAGCAGGGTGTCGGCGGCCTCGTCGTTGATCACCGCGGCGAGTTTCCAGGCCAGGTTGACGGCGTCCTGGATGCCGGTGTTCAGTCCCTGGCCGGAGGCGGGGCTGTGCACGTGCGCGGCGTCGCCGGCCAGGAACACCCGGCCGCTGCGCATCTGCTCGATCATCCGCTGCTGGATGGTGAACACCGAGACCCAGGTGGGCAGTTCCACCTTCACCGGCCGTCCGATGCCGGTCCCGATCTTCTCGGCGAAGCGCTGTGCCACCGCCTCGTCGCTGGCGTACGAGGCGTCGGCGGTGTCCAGCAGCCGCCACTTGCCGGGGTCGGGGAAGGGCACCATCATCACGGTGCCGGCGGGGGTGCGCATCCAGTGGATGCTGTCCCGGGGCAGGTCGCAGTCGACCACCGCGTCGGCGATCAGCCAGGTCTCGCTGCTCTCGCCGAGCAGCGGGATGCCGAGCTGCTTGCGGACGGTGCTGTGCCCGCCGTCGCAGCCGACCATCCAGTCGAACGCGGCGTGCTCGGTGCGGCCGTCGGGGTGGGTGAGCACGGCCCGGACGCCGTCGCCGTGGTCGTCGAACGTGGTGAGCCGCACGCCCCACTCGACCTGGACGCCGTGGCGGGCGCAGGCGGTGCGCAGCACTTCCTCGGTGATCACCTGGTCGATCATCAGGGTGAACGGGTAGCGGGTCGGCAGGTGGCTGTAGTCGGTGTCGAAGCGGGCCAGCCGGTGGCCGTTCTGATGCAGCGTGAAGTGCTCGACGCGCTGGCCGCGCGGCAGTACCTCGTCGAGGATGCCGATCTGGTCGTAGACCTCCAGGGTGCGGGCGTGGGTGGCCAGCGCCCGGCTGGTGGTGGCGGGCCCGTCGGCGGCGTCGACCACCCGGACGGCGACGCCGTGCCGGGCGAGTTCGTGGGCGGTGGTCAGGCCGACCGGCCCGGCGCCGACCACCAGGACCTGAGCGGTGGTCACCGGTTCTCCTCCAGTTCGTGCTTGACGGCCTTCCACCAGCCCGGGTTGTCCCGGTACCAGTCGACGGTGTCGGCCAGGCCCTTGGCGAACGGGATCCGCGGCGCGTAGCCGA
Source organism: Kitasatospora sp. NPDC048662 (assembly GCF_055587065.1). NCBI lineage: Bacteria > Bacillati > Actinomycetota > Actinomycetes > Kitasatosporales > Streptomycetaceae > Kitasatospora > Kitasatospora sp. NPDC048662. Next base: position 150,727 of record NZ_JBVJHA010000002.1, read on the forward strand.
GCTCCTCGCGGATCTTGCTCTCGTCCAGCGAGTACCGCAGGTCGTGGCCCTTGCGGTCGGCGACCTTGCGCACCGCGCTCCAGTCGGCGCCCAGGTGCTCCAGCAGCTGTTCGGTGATCTGCCGGTTGGTCTGCTCGTTGCCGCCGCCGATGTTGTAGACCTCGCCGGCCCGGCCGCCGGTGAGCACCAGTTGGATGGCCCGGCAGTGGTCGTCCACGTGCAGCCATTCGCGGATGTTGGCGCCGTCGCCGTACAGCGGGACCTGCTTGCCCTCCAGCAGGTTGGTGACGAACAGCGGGATGAGCTTCTCGGGGTGCTGGTAGGGCCCGTAGTTGTTGGAGCACCGGGTGATCGACAGGTCGAGGCCGTGGGTGCGCCAGTAGGAGCGGGCGATCAGGTCGGAGCCGGCCTTGGACGCGGCGTACGGGGAGTTCGGCAGCAGCGGCCACTCCTCGGTCCACGAGCCCTCGTCGATCGAGCCGTACACCTCATCGGTGGAGACGTGCACCACCCGCTGCACGCCGGAGCGCAGCGCGGCCTCCAGCACGTTCTGGGTGCCGCCGACGTTGGTGCGGACGAACTCGGCGGCGGACTCCAGCGAGCGGTCCACGTGCGACTCGGCGGCGAAGTGCACCACCGCGTCGTGGCCGGGCAGCAGTTCGAGCAGCAGCGGCAGGTCGCAGATGTCGCCCTGGACGAAGTCCAGCCGGGGGCCGGAGGCCGGCAGGTTGTCCCGGTTGCCGGCGTAGGTGAGTTTGTCGAGGACGGTGACCTGCGCGTCCTCGTAGCCGGGGTAGCCGCCCTCCAGCAGCGTCCGGACGTAGTGCGACCCGATGAAACCGGCGCCGCCGGTGACCAGGATTCTCATGCTGCCACCTCGACCTGGGTGTGATCGCCGACCACCAGGCGGTGGTGGCGCATGGCGCTTTGCACGCTGGTGACGTACGCGGAGCGGCCGATCAGCGAGCCGTGCACGCCGGTGACACCGCGGACCGTCGCGCCGTCCAGCGCGATCGAGTAGGACACGTGGGTGTCGCGCAGGACGCAGTCCCGGCCGATCGAGGTGTGCGGGCCGATGTGGCTGTCCTCGATCACGCTGCCCGCCCCGATCACCGCCGGGCCCTCGATCCGCGAGCGGATCACCTTGGCACCGGGCTCGACCAGCACCTCGCCGATCAGCTCGCTGGTCTCGTCCACCTCGCCGGCCACCGAGCGGCGCAGGCCGTCCAGCAGTTCCCGGTTGCAGTCCAGGACGTCGTCGACCCGGCCGGTGTCCTTCCAGTATCCCCGGTACTCACTGGCGCTGACCTGCGCCCCCTCGGTGACCAGCCACTGGATGGCGTCGGTGATCTCCAGTTCGCCGCGGGCGCTGGGCTCGATCCCGGCGACCGCGCGGTGGATCGCCGGGGTGAAGAAGTAGACGCCGATCAGCGCCAGGTCGCTGCGCGGCTGCTCGGGCTTCTCGACCAGGCGCTGCACCGCGCCGTCGGGGCCGACCTCGGCCACCCCGAACGCCCGCGGGTCGGCGACCTTGTGGACCACCACCTGGGCGGCCGGCCGGTTGGCCCGGAACTCCTCGGCGATCTGCGCGATCCCGTTGGGGAGCATGTTGTCGCCGAGGTACATCACGAAGTCGTCGTCGCCGAGGAACTCCCGGGCGACGGTCACGGTGTGCGCCAGGCCGAGCGGCTGCTCCTGGCGGAGGTAGGTGATGCGTACCCCGAGCCGAGTGCCGTCGCCCAGCACGGCCTCGATCTCCGGGCGCCGCTCACCGACGATCATGCCGATCTCGGTGACACCGAGCTCGCGGATGTTCTCCAGGACGTGCTCGAGCACCGGACGGTTGGCGATCGGGATGAGCTGCTTGGGCATCGAGTAGGTGAATGGACGCAGACGGGTTCCCGACCCGCCTGACAGCACCAGAGCCTTCATCGGGGTCCTCTTCCTCAACGGTCAATGGCGCGGACAGCCGGAGGATGGGAGCTCGCGGTGGAGAATCCCTCGAACCCGGCCGTCAAGATCGGTGGGCCCCGGCCGGCCGGCCCGCTCCAGTGGAAGTCGAGCGAATCCCCGGCGGGGCGCGCCATGACTGCGCGATCCTGACGGCATGTCCGCCACCACTCCCCCGCCCGGGCCTCAACTCCCGCCCTCCGCCCTGCGCCTGAGGCCGCCCGAGCACCCCGTCGACCCGCGCGCGGTGCGCCTGTGGCGGCTGAGCGCCCTGGCCGGCTGGCTGCTCGCCGCGGCCGCGCAGACCGCGCTGCTGGTGCTGGTGCCGTCCTGGCTGGCGGGCCCCCGGTGGGCCGCCCTGGCGCTGACGGCTCTGCTGGCCGCCGCCCATCTGGCCGTGATGCCGCGCCGCCGCTTCGCCGTCCACCGCTGGGAGACCACCGACAGCGCGATCTACACCCAGACCGGCTGGCTGGTCGAGGAACGGCGGGTCGCCCCGATCTCCCGGGTGCAGACCATCGACCACGAACGCGGGCCGCTGGAGCGTTTCCTCGGCCTGACCACCGTCACCGTCACCACCGCGTCCTCGGCCGGCCCGTTGAAGATCCGCGGCCTGGCCGAGGACACCGCGAGCCGGCTCACCGCCGATCTCACCGCCGCCGTCAGGTCCGGCACGGGGGACGCCACATGACCGCCGTCTCCGCCCCGCCCGCCGAGGCGCCGGCCGGCCCGGAGGTGTGGCGGCGGCTCAGCCCGCGGATGCTGCTGGTCCACCCGGTGCGCGAACTCGCCAAGGTGCTGCCGCTGGTGGTGCCCGCCTACCTGTTCGGGCGCAGCTCCGGGCACCACAACAACTGGGCGTACCTGGTGACCGCGCTCGCGGTCGGCGCCGGCCTGCTGCGCTGGTGGACCACCCGCTACCGGGTCGTCCCGGGCCTGGTGGAGCTGCGGCACGGCCTGCTGATCCGCCGCCACATCGCGGTGCCCGCCGACCGGGTGCGCACCGTCGACCTGCACGCCGGCGCCGCGCACCGGGTGCTGGGCCTGGCCACCGTCACCGTCGGCACCGGGCAGGCGGCGACCCGGCGCGGGGACCGGCTGAAGCTGGACGCGCTGCTGCGCCCGGAGGCGCTGGCGCTGCGCGAGGAACTGCTCGGCGGCGCACCGGCCGCCGCCGGGGCCGCCGCGACGGGCGAGGCGCGCGAGGCGCCCGGCACCGTGCTGCTGCGGTTCTCGCCCGGCTGGCTGCGGTACGCGCCGTTCGCGCTGACCGGGTTCCTGCCGCTGGCGGCGATCGGCCTGTCGCTGGTCGGCCCGATGGCCGACCTGGTGCGGCAGACCCCGATCGGGTCGGTGGTGGAGTGGCTGCTGCACGTCGACTCGCTCGGCCCGCGCGCGGTGCGGCTGCCGCTGGTGCTGCTGCTCACCGGCACCGCGATCAACCTGCTGACCTTCGCCGAGCGCACCATCGGCTTCACCCTGGTGCGCCGCCCCGGCGGGGCACTGGAGATCGGGCACGGCCTGGTCAACCGGCGGGCGATCGCGCTGGAGAAGCGCCGGGTGTACGGCGTCGAGCTGGCCGAGAACCTGCCGGTGCGGCTGCTCGGCGGCGCCCGCTGCACGGCCGTCGCGACGGTCGCGCACCGCGAGCGCGGCGGCCCGCCGCTGGTCCCGGCCGCGCCGGTGGCGACCGCGCTGGCGGTGGCCGCCGAGGTGCTGGGCGGCGACGGCCCGCTGCGCGCACCGCTGGTCGGGCACGGCCCGCGGGCCCGCACCCGCCGGCTGACCAGGGCGCTGGGCGGCTGGGCGCTGGGGCTGGCGCTGCTCGGCGCGGCGGCGGCGCTGGACCAGCTGCCGCCGTGGTGCGCGCTCGGCTGGGCGGCGCTGCTGCCGTTCACCGTGCCGCTGGCCCTGGACCGGTACCGCTCGCTGGGGCACGCCGTGGCGGACGGCTTCCTGGTGTCCCGGCACGGTTCGCTGGTGCGCCGCCGGGCGGTGCTGTCGGGCGAAGGCGTGATCGGCTGGAACCTGCGCCGCTCCTGGGGCCAGCGCCGGGCCGGGCTGGTGACGCTCACCGCGACCACGGCTGCGGGGCGCAAGAAGTACGCGGTGCCCGACCTGCCCGTCGAGCAGCTGCCGGAGCTGGCCGAGCAGGTGCTGCCCGGCCTGCTCGCCCCGTTCCTGGTGGCCGAGCAGGTGCCCGGGCAGCACACCGGCTGAGCCCTCCCCACCACGAGGAGCGCCTCCCGGCGGGATTCCCGCGGGGAGGCGCTTTCGTGGGGGGTCGGGACGGTGGACCGGGATCAGTCGGTGAAGCACTCCTCGGCGATCCGCACCCGGCGGTTGCCGAACGCGATCCGGTCGAGGATCTTGCGCCCCAGCGGGGTGCGCTGGACGACCGCCGCCAGCTTCGGCCGGATCTTCGCGGCCAGCCCGCCCCGGGACAGCATCGCCTTGCTCTGCAGGCCCTGGAGCTTCATGGTCGCCGCGATGTCCGGCCCGCGCAGGGTCTCGAACTCGCCCAGCCGGGCCGCCGAGGTGTCCCCGTCGGCCAGTGCCCGCACCAGGATCGGGTGCAGCACCACGGCGTCCTGGACGGCCAGGTTGATGCCCTGCGCGCCGATCGGGCTGTGGGTGTGCGCGGCGTCGCCGATCAGCACCAGGCCGTCGGCGGCCCAGCGGTCGGCCCGGCCGGAGAACACGTCGAGCAGCGTGACGTCGCGGGTGGAGCGGATCTGGTCCCGGATCAGCCCGGCGTACGGCGGGATCGCCGCGGCCAGCTGCTCGCGGATGTGCTCGATGCCGTGGACGGCGACCTCCTGGTAGCCCTTGTGCGGCAGGGTCCAGCCGATCTGCGCGCTGTCCGGGTACGAGTCGTACGCCAGCACCGGGTTGCCGCCGTCGCGGAACACCCGCACGTCGCGGCGCTCGCCCGGGGTGCGGTCGGGCAGCTTGAGTTTGAACCAGAGCACGTCCAGGTCGAACGCCTCGGTGCGGCCGGCCTCGATCCCGGCCAGCCGGCGCACCTTGGAGTACCGCCCGTCCGCGCCGACCACCACGGGCGCGCGGACGGTCAGTGTTCCCGCCCGGACGCCGGTGGTGCGGCCGCCGTCCTGGAGCAGTTCGCCGACCCGGTGGCCGTCGAAGTACGCGAAGCCCTCGAACTTCTCGCAGTGCAGCAGCAGTTCGTCCAGCAGGTGGGCCTGCGGCAGGCTCAGCAGGTGGTCGTGCGGGGCGGGCAGGCGGCGGTAGTCGATGTCGAGCAGCACCCGCTCGCCCTCGACGAGGCGGAACCGCTCGTGCTCGTGCGCGCCGCGGGCCCGGGCGCCGGACAGCACGCCGAGCCGGTCCAGCAGCGCCATCGCACCGGGCTGCAGGATCTCGCCGCGGAACTCCCGCTGGTGGGCGCGGGCCCGCTCGACCACCGCCACCCGCAGCCCGGACTTCAGCAGCAGCAGCGCCAGCACCAGCCCGGCCGGCCCGGCGCCGACCACGCAGACGTCCGCCTCGGCCTCCCGGCCGGTGTCCTCGCTCATGCCGTTCCTCTCCGGTGCAGGGGGATTTACAGGAGGCCCAGGCCGCCGTCGGCCGTGATGGTCTGGCCGTGCAACCAGGCCGCCTCGGGGCTGCACAGCAGCGCGACCACGTCGGCCAGGTCCTCGGGGGTGGTGAGCCGGCCGGCCGGGGTGCGGGCGGCGAGCATCGCGGCGACCTCGGGCTGCGGGGTGGCCGGGCCCTTGTCGATCTTCGCGGTGGAGACCGCGTTGACGGTGATGCCGCGACCGGCCAGTTCGACGGCCAGATAGCGCACCAGCGACTCCAGCGCGGCCTTGGCGACGCCCGCGGCGACGTACCGGGGCACCACGGAGCGGGCCCCGGAGCTGGAGACGGCGACGATCCGGCCCGGTCCGCCGCCCATCAGCTCGGCGATCGCGGCCCCGCCGCGCAGCAGCGGGTCGAGCGCGGCGCCGACGGCGGCGGTGACGGCGGCGGCGTCCCCGCCGACGGCGGTGGTGGGCCGCCACGGCGCGGCGTTGTGCACGAACACGTCGAGCCGGCCGCACCGGTCACGGACCTCGCCGAGCAGCAGCTCCAGGCCCGCCGCGGTGGTGATGTCGGCGCGGACGGCGTGCGCGCTGCCCTTGAGCCCGTCGAGCTGCTCGACGGCCCGGGCCGCGTCCTGCTCGGAGTGCGCGTAGTTGAGCACCACCCGGGCGCCCCCGGCGCAGAGCCGGCGGGCGACCGCCAGCCCCACGCCGCGGGTCGCCCCGGTGACGACCGCGGTCTTCCCGGACAGCCCGAGGTCGGACGGCTCAGGCACCGTCGGCCGCCGGGGCGGTGCGGGTGCCGGCCACCGGCGCGGTCAGCTGCGTCTCGACGGTGGCGAGCGCGGCCAGGTCGGCGTACTCGGGCAGCTCGCGGGCGGCCTGCCAGTCCTGCTCGCTCGCCCAGCGGGTGAGCGCCGTGTAGCCGCCGGGCCGCATCAGCGCCTTGGCCAGGTCGGCGTGCCCGAAGCCGCCGGACCGCTGCCCGGCCTCGATCCAACTGCCGTACGCCGCCTCGAACTTGTCGGCGTCCTCGGTGACGGTGAAGCGCTCCACGACCAGCACCGCGCCGTCCCCGGCGGCCTCACCGTCCACCCGCAGCACGCCCATCGACGGCTCGGCCTGGACGTCCACGATCCGGTGGAACTCCTCGGCGTGCGCCTTGAAGGTGTCGCTGCCCAGCACCTGCTGGAAGTCGCCGGGGGTGGCCCACCAACCGAAGTTGACGTACACCTCGGGCCGGTCGGCGGCCCGGACGGCCTGGTGCGCGCGGAACCCGAACTGGGCGCGCATCCACTGGACGTGGTCCAGGAAGCGCTCCTCGAAGGCGTCGCCGCCGGCCGGGTCCTTGAGGGTGAAGGTGTTGATGACGGTGAACTGCGGGGCGGCCATCTCCTGGCTCCCTTCCGTTGGGGGGTCGGCGAGGCCCAGGCGGGCGGCGAACTGCCCGGCCAGGACGCGCCGTTGGATCTTTCCGTTGCCCGAGCGCGGGATCGACTCGACCGCCTCGGCGTGCACCGGCCGCTGGTAGTACGGCAGTTCGCCGCCCACCTGCTCGACCACCTCGGCGAGCCGCCCGGGCTCGTCGAGCACCAGCAGGGCGCCGGCCACCCGGTAGCCCTGCCCGTCGGGCAGGCCGACCACGACCGCCTCCTGCACCAGCGGGTGCGCGGTGAGCACCTGCTCGACCTCGGACGGGGCGACCAGGAAGTTGTCGACCTTGAAGACGTCGCCGAGCCGGTCGATCAGGAACAGCCGGCCCTGCTCGTCGATCCGGCCGATGTCGCCGGTGGTGAACCACTCGCCCGGGGCGAGGTCCGGCCCGCCGAGGTAGCCCTTCATCACCTGCGGCCCGCGCAGCTGCACTTCGCCGGTCTGCCCGGCGGTCAGCTCGGCGCCGGTGTCCAGGTCCACCACCCGGCACTCGGTGCCCGGCACGGTCCGGCCGACCGAGCCGTGCACGGGGTGCTCGGGGTCGTCGCTGTGGGTCAGCGGGGAGGTCTCGGCCAGGCCGTAGCCCTGGAACACCGGGATGCCGAAGCGCTCGGTGAGCCGGCCCGCGGCCTCCACCGGCAGCGCGGAGCCGCCGGAGGCGATCCGCGTGACGGTGCCGAGCGCCAGCCCGTCGAGGGCCGGGTCGGCGGCCAGCCGGGCCAGGCGCACCGGCAGGCTGTAGAAGTGCGTCGCGCCGTGGGCGTTGGCGGCGTGCACCGCGTCCACCGGCTCGGGGTCGGCGCACAACACCTGGGTGGCGGCCGCGGCGACCGCCGAGTTGAGGTGCATCGGGTGGTAGGTCGGCAGGTGGTTGAGGGTGACGGCGGCGGCGTCCAGCAGGTGCGCGGCGGCGATCTGACCGGCGTTCACCGTGAGGTTGCGGTGGGTGAGCCGGACGGCCTTCGGCAGGCCGGTGGTGCCGCTGGTGAACTGCAGGCAGGCGGTGTCGTCCAGCTCGACCACGGGCGGCTGCCAGCCGTCGCCGGTGGGCGCGCCCTCGATCAGCGCGGCCAGCGTCTCGGCCTCCCCGTCGTCCGCGCCGCCGATCAGCACCACCTCGCGCAGCTCCGGCAGGTTGGCCCGCACCGCGTTCAGCTTGGGCAGCAGGCCGGCGTCCACGAACGCCAGCCGGGCCCGGCTGGTGGCCAGCACGTGCTGCACCCCGATCTCCGGGATCAGCGGGTTGACCACCGCCACCACCTGCCCGGCGCGCGCGGCGCCGTAGTAGGCGACCGCGAAGTCCGGGTGCAGCGCCGAGGCCACCGCGACGGTGCCGGGCCCGTCCAGGCGCCCGGCCAGCGCCCGGGCCACCGCGGTGGCCCGGGCGTCCAGGGTGGCGAAGTCCAGCTCGGCGCCCTCGACGCCGGTGACGGCGACCCGCCCGGGGTGGGCGGCGGCCGCCTGCGCCGGCAGCGAGTCCAGCCGCCCGGGGCCGGGCAGCGGCCGGTCAGCCACGACGGGCCTCCGCGAACGCCATCGCGTGCTTCAGCGTGGTGGTGCTGTTGGTGGACAGCGCCCGGTGCACGTACTCCCGCGCGTCGGCGACGGTCTTGCCCTCGCCGAGGATCTTCTCGACCGCCGACGGCTTGAGGGTGACGGTGTGCCGGGAGGTGACGTCCACGCCGCCGTCCGCCTCGACGATGGTCCAGCGGCCGGTGTGCGCGGTCATCAGCGCCGGGACGGCGATCTGCTTGTAGACGATGCGGTCCTCGCCGAACACCACCCGGATCGACTTGGTGGTGTGCACCGAGCCGTCCGCGGTGCTGGTGTCCATCGTCATCACCTGGACGCCGGGGACATCCTCCTGGAGGTCCAGCGCGGCGACGTGCGGCAGCCGCTCCGGCCACAGGTCGGCCCGGTTGAGGAAGTCGAAGACGTCCGCACCGGCGCCGGCCACGTGCACCGTGTCGTCGAAGCTGAACACCAACTCGTCCAGCTCGCTGCCGAGTTCGGCGATCTGCTTGATCCCGGCCAGCTCGGACTCGCTGTTGCGGTCCAGCGCCGAGTTGATCCACTCGACGTTCTCCGGGAGGTCGTCGACCGCGGTGAAGTCGTGGTACAGCTCCAGCAGCGAGGTGCTCTCGTCGATCGCGGTGACCAGCCAGGTGCCGCTCATCGACGCCACCGGCGGGGTCGAGATCTCCTGGCGGAAGGTCACCTTCAGGCCGGCCGCGTCCAGCTCGCGGCGCGACACCCAGGTCTTCACCTCGCCGTTCGCGGTCGCCCAGATCCGGATCCGCTCACTTCCCTCGGACTGCTCCAGGTGCTCGACGTGCACGTTCGGCGCGAAGTACTGCGGCCAGGTGGTGACGTCCGCGACGATCCCGTACACCGCCTCGGCGGGCGCGGCGACGGTAGTGCTGTGGACGGTGCGGTGCTGCTCGGACATGTCGGTGCCTCCTTCTGCGTTCAGCCCGGCGGGATCAGTAGTTGCCCAGACCGCCACAGACGTTCAACGCCTGCGCGGTGATGGAAGCGGCGGTGTCGGTCACCAGGTAACCGACCAGGCCGGCCACCTCCTCGGGCGACGAGTAGCGGCCGAGCGGGATCTTCGCCTGGAAGCGCTCCAGGATCTGCTCCTCGGTGGCGTCGTACGCGGCCGCGTACCCCTGCCGCACCCGCTGCGCCATCGGCGTCTCCACGTAACCCGGGCACACCGCGTTGACCGTGACCCCGGTCTTCGCCAGCTCCAGGCCCAGCGCCTTGGTGAAACCCACCACCGCGTGCTTCGACGCCGAGTACGGGGCACCCAGCACCACGCCCTGCTTGCCGCCCGTGGACGCGATGTTGATCACCCGGCCCCAGCCGCGCTCCTGCAGACCGCCCCGGTTGAGCACCTCACGGGTGGTCAGGAACACGCTGTTCAGGTTGGTGTCGATCACGTCGTACCAGAGCTCGTCGGCGATCTTCGCGGTCACACCGCCGCCGCTGCGCCCGGCGTTGTTCACCAGCACGTCGATCCGGCCGTACTGCTCCAGCGCGGCGTCCACCAGCGCCTTCACCTGCTCGGGCTTGCGGATGTCGGCGGTCGTACCGGCCACCTCCAGGCCCTCGGCCCGCAGCTCCTTCACGGTCGACTCGACCGTGTCCGCGCTGCGCGCGCAGATGAACACCGCCAGGCCGCTCGCCGCCAGACCGCGGGCCACTGCCAGACCGATACCGCTGGTGGCACCCGTCACCAGGGCCACCCGCTGCTCGCCGCTCATCGCTGCACTCCTCTCGAAATCCCTCGTCAACGGCGAACAGGGTGCCGACGCCGTCTCGACAGCCGATCGAGCCGCACTCGGACACCCCCGCTCCAGTTCCGTTCAAGGCACCCACGACCCCGGACGGCGACGCTGCGAGAGACCTCACCGGCCAGGAAAGGACTTCCCCATGACCGCGACGGAGCAGGTGCCCGCCACCGCCACCGCCGAGCTGTACTTCCAGGTCCAGCAGTTCCTCGCGTCCCAGATGCAGCTGCTCGACAGCGGCCGGGTCGCCGAATGGGCCGCCACCTTCACCGAGGACGGCGTCTTCGCCGCCAACGCCCACCCCGAGCCCGCCGCCGGCCGCGCCGCCATCACCGCCGCCGCCCAGGCCGCGACCGACGCGTACGCCGCCAAGGGCATCCAGCGCCGCCACTGGCTCGGCATGGTCGCCGTCGAACCCCGCGACGAGAACACCGCCTTCGTCCGCAGCTACGCCCTCGTCATCGAAACCCCGAAGGGCGGCCAGGCCGCGATCCGGGTCAGCACCCTCTGCGAGGACCTCCTCGTCCGCGAATCCGGCCACTGGCTCGTCCAGCACCGCCAGGTCACCCGCGACGACCTCTGACCCACCCCCCCAAGCCGCTGTGCCCGCCGCCACTCCCCCCTGGCCGGCGGGCACAGCCATGCCCAAGTCGCCACGCGCAGCACGAAGATCGCCACCGGACGCAAACCCCGCCCTGACGGGGGTACTCATACCAAGTGCCCCCAGGCACGGACCGCCGGCCAGGCGCGAGTACGGCACGCCTTCCCACCGCGCGAACCGCCGCCGGGCCCAAGTCGCCACGCGCAGCACGAAGATCGTCGCCAGGCGCGAGCCACCGCGCGAAGCGCAAACCTCCCGACGCCCGCCGCCCCGCGCGGAACGCACGGCACTCGCGGCGCGCAAGCTCCCGCAGCACCGCAGCGCGACACTCTCCTACGGCGCGAGCCACCGCGCGAAGCGCAAACCTCCCGACGCCCACTGCCCCGCGCGGAGCGCAAAAAAGCACTCGCAGCACCGCAGCGCGACACTCTCCTACGGCACGAGCCACCGCGCGAAGCGCAATCCTCCCGTCGCCCGCTGCCCCGCGCGGAGCGCAAAGAAGCTCTCGCGGGCATGGGAAAGGGGCGCGGGCGGCTGCGTGGGGCGAGAGGGGAGGAGGCCCCTTCCCGCCGGGCAGGCGCTCGCGCCCCCTGGGGAGCTCGCCGCAGGCGTCAGACGGCGGCGGTCTCGCGCTCTGCCAGGCCCGCGTTGATGAACTGGAGCAGCAGGCGCGGGGTGTGGGCCTCGGCGACGGTCTCCTCGGCGAGTTCGATGTCGTACTCGCGCTCGATCCGGCCGGTGGTCTGGAGGACCGCCAGCGAGTCGTAGCCGAGGTCGTCGAGGGGGGTGTCGAGGACGTCGCCGTCGAGGTCGACGCTCTCGTCCTCGCCGGCGCATTCGCGGAGCAGGGCGGTGAGTTCGGTCAGGGTCATCTCGGCCATGGCTGGTGGTGCCTTTCTGGTGTGCGGTGCAAGGTGTGGGGTGTGGGGGCTCAGGCGGTGACGACGGCGGCGGAGTTGAAGCCGCCTGCGCCACGTGCGAGGACCAGCGCGGTGCGGACCGTCGCGGGTCGGGCCGTGCCGAGGACGAGGTCGAGGTCGAGGCCGTCCGCGACCTGTTCGACGTTGACGGTGGGCGGGATGACCTGGTCCCGGAGGGTGAGCAGCGCGGCGGCCAGGTCGAGCGAGCCGCCGCCGGCGTAGAGCCGTCCGGTCATGGTCTTGGGGGCGGTGACGGGGACGCCGCGCGGCCCGAAGACGGCGCGCAGGGCGTCGGCCTCCTGCCGGTCGGGTTCGGGTGCGCCCGCCGCGTCGGCGAACACCACGTCCACCTGCTCGGGCGTCACCCCGGCCTCACCGAGCGCCAGTTCGATGGCGCGCCGCAGCCCGGGTTCGAGCCCGCTGCCGGGCCGCGGGTCGAACGTCGCGGCGTACCCGGCGAGCCGCCCGTAGACCGTCGCGCCGCGCGCCTGCGCGGCCTCGGCGTTCTCCAGGATCAGGATCGCCCCGCCCTCGCCGGCCACGTACCCGGCAGCGTCGGACGAGAAGGGCAGGTAGGCGCGGGCGGGGTCGGTCGCGGTGGAGAGCCGGCCGCCGGCCAGTTGCGCGGCCCAGCCCCAGGGGCAGACGGAGCCGTCCACGCCGCCGGTGACGATCACCCGGCTGCCCTTGCGGAGCTGGCGGCGGGCCTGGGCGACGGCGTCGATGCCGCCGGCCTGCTCGCTGACCAGGACGCCGCTGGGGCCGCGCAGTCCGTGCCGGATGGAGATCTGGCCGGTGTTGACGGCGTAGAACCAGGCGAAGGACTGGTACGCGCTGACGTACTTGCCGCCCTGGCTCCACAGCGCCTGCAGTTCGCGCTGGCCGAACTCGAAGCCGCCGGCGGAGGCGGCGGTGACCACGCCCGCGGCGTACTCGGGGAGTTGGTCGAGGTCGAGGCCGGCGTGGCCGATGGCTTCCTCGGCGGCGACCAGGGCGAGCCGGGTCATGTGGTCGGTCTGCGGGATCAGCCGGCCGGGGATGCGTTCGGCGGGGTCGAAGCCGGGGACCTCGCCGGCCAGGGTGGCGGGGTACTGGGTGGCGTCGAACCGCTGGACGGGTCGGATGCCGCTGTGGCCGTCCAGGGTGGCCTGCCACCAGGCGTCGGTGCCGAGGCCGTTGGGGGCGGCCACGCCGATGCCGGTGAACACGGCGCCGGCCGTGCCGGTGCTGGGAAGGGTGCTCTCCAGCAGGTCGCTGCTCATGCGGTCCTCCGCTCGGGTCGGGTGAGCACCATGGCGCTCTGGAAGCCGCCGAAGCCGCTGCCGACGCTCAGCACGGTGTCGATCTTCCGCTCGCGGGCGGTGATCGGGGTGTAGTCGAGGTCGCACTCGGGGTCGGGTTCGTGCAGGTTGGCGGTGGGGGGCACGATGCCGTGTTCGATGGCGAGGGCGCTGGCGGCGATCTCCAGCGAGCCGATGGCGCCCAGCGAGTGACCGATCATCGACTTGATGGAGCTGACGGGGGTGGCGTACGCGTGGTCGCCGAGGCTGCGCTTGAACGCGGCGGTCTCGTGCCGGTCGTTCTGCTTGGTGCCGGAGCCGTGCGCGTTGATGTAGTCGACGGCGGTGCCGGGCAGCCGGGCCTCGTCGAGGGCGACCCGGATGGACTCGGCCATCTCCTTGCCGTCGGGCCGCAGTCCGGTCATGTGGTACGCGTTGGAGCGGGTGGCGAACCCGGCGATCTCGGCGTAGATGTGGGCGCCGCGCCGGCGGGCGGCGTCCAGTTCCTCCAGGACGAAGATCGCGGAGCCTTCGCCGAGCACGAAGCCGTTGCGGGTGCGGTCGAACGGCCGGGAGGCGTGCTCGGGGTCGTCGTTGCGCGGGGAGGTGGCCTTGATGGCGTCGAAGCAGGCCACCGAGATCGGCGAGATGGGGGCCTCGGTGGCGCCGGCGATCATCACGTCGGCGCTGCCTTCGCGGATGAGTTCGACGGCGTGGCCGACGGCGTCCAGGCCGGAGGTGCAGCCGGTGGAGACGACTCCGGCGGGGCCCTGCGCGCCGACGCTCCAGGCGACCTCGGCGGCGAAGGAGCTGGGCACGAAGTAGTCGAACAGGTGCGGGACGGCGTAGCGGTGGTCGACCAGCCAGCCGCGGCCGCCGTCGCTGACCACGTTGTACTCGGTGTCCAGGCCCATGGTGGCGCCGACCGCGCTGCCGACGGTGACGCCGGTGCGGAACGGGTCCAGGGAGGCCAGGTCGAGGCCGCTGTCGGCGACCGCTTCGCGGGCACTGGTGACGGCGAACTGGGCCGCCCGGTCCATCCGCCGGATCTCCTGCGGGCTCAGCCCGGCGGCGATCGGGTCGAAGTCGGCCTCGGCGGCGATCCGCGAGCGGAACGAGGAGGCGTCGAAGAGCGTGATCGCCCTGGTCGCGGTCCTGCCGTCGGTGAGCAGCGACCAGAATTCCTTCGTGCCGACCCCGCCGGGGGCGACCACGCCGATCCCGGTGATGACCACTCGCCGGCTCATGGCCGCCTCCCCATAGTCGTGTTCAACGCCGTTCCTTCCTTTCGTGGCCTTCTCTCAAGGCCTGTGACGGACCTGCGGATCGCACCGTCGGGCCCGCCCGGTAGCCTGCGCCGACGGCCTCAAGCCACGCTCGACACCAGCCCGGGTGCTGCTCCCAGGCCGTCCAGGACCTCGGCGAGCAGGGCGGGAGCGGTGCGCTCCCGGACGAAGAAGTGGCCGCCCTCCACCATGCGCAGCTCGAATCCGGCCGCGGCGTAGCGGGCCCACTGGGCGATTCCGCCGGGTGAGGCGATCGGGTCGGTGCGACCCGCGAGGGCCAGCAGCCTGCTGTTCAGCGTCTGGCCGTCGGCGGCGCGGCACAGGGCCTCGCCGAGCTGGAGGTCGTCGCGGAGCGCGGGCAGCACCCGGCGCCGCCACATTCCGGTCTCTTCCGGGTCGATCGCTCCGGGCGGCAGGACGCCGTGGTCGACCAGTCGGTGCAGCAGTTCGTCGTCGGGCAGGGTGGCGGCGGCCAGCACCGGCGAGCGCAGGTGCGGGGGCAGCACGGCGCCCACGGCGACGAGTTGGGGCAGTGGCCCGCCAGCGCGCTGGAGCGCGGCGGCGCAGGTGTGGGCGACCAGGCCGCCGAGGCTGTGCCCGTAGAACGCGAACGGGCGGTCCAGCAACGGCCCGATCAGTGAGTCGAGTTCGGAGATCAGCCGGTCGGGGTCGGTGATCCGCCGTTCCCTGATCCGCAGCCCGCGGCCGGGCAGCAGGACCGGTACCACTTCGGCGGCGGTGCCGAGCGCCGACTGCCAGCGGGCGAAGGCGGAGACGCCGGCTCCGGCGTGGTGGAAGCAGATCAGACGCGGTGGCCCGCCGCTGCTCACTCCTCCACCAGGGCGACGGCGCGGGTCCAGCCCGCTCCGGCGCCGGCGATCTTGACCGGGAAGCAGGAGACGGTGAAGCCGTGTCCGGGCAGCAGGTCCAGGTTGGTGAGCCGTTCGACCTGGCAGTACTCGCGGCGGCGCCCGGCGAAGTGGGCGGGCCAGAGCACGGACTTGTCGCCGGTCTCCTGGTAGCTGCGGATCATGTGCCCGAAGGGGGCGTCCAGGCTCCAGGCGTCGGTGCCGATCACCCGGACCCCGAGGTCGAGCAGGTGGTCGGTGGCCGGGCCGTCGAGCCCGGCGAAGTCGGTGAAGTACCGGGGGGTGCCGGCGTGCTTGGAAGCGCCGGTGTGCAGCAGCACGATGTCCATCGGCGCGGGACGGTGGCCGAGTTCGGCGAAGGCCTTCTCGATCCGCTCGACGCCGATCACGCCGGTGCCGATGTCGGAGACGTCGAGCACCAGGGCCGGCCGCAGGAACCAGTCGAGCGGCATGGCGTCGATGTGGCGCGGCGCCCCGTAGTCGCCGACCGAGCCGTAGTGCGACGGCGCGTCGACGTGGGTGCCGGTGTGGCTGGTGAGGGTGAGCGTGTCCAGGGAGAGCAGCTCACCGCCGGGCAGTTCGGCCGGGTCGAATTCGAGGCCGAAGTGCAGGCGCATCTCCTCGGCCATGTGACGGGCGCCCTCGGCGGGCGTCATGATCTCGTGGACGATCGGGTCCGGCTCCCAGCCAGCCGCGTCCACCGGTGACGACAGGTCGATGATCCGCAACTTCTCCCCCACGGTCGGGTAGGACGGGGTTCCGGCCCGGGGTGGGCGGCGGAACGCGTGGGAGCACTGTGCGGTCGCCGCCTCGAACATCCGTCGAGGCGGGGCAGGGCGACGCTGGGGCCACCGGCCGACGGGCCGTCAGGCGGCGAACAGGTCGAGGATCGGGGTACGGCGTCCGGGCATCCGGTCGAGGGCCGGGTCGGCGGCCAGCATCGCCTGCTGGAGCTTGCGCACCCGCGGCGACGGTTCCAGGCCGAGTTCCTCCACCAGGCGCCCCCGCAGGGCCTGGTAGACCTCCAGCGCCTGCCACTGCCGGCCGGACCGGTACAGCGCGACCATGGCCTGGGCGTGCAGCCCCTCGTGCAGGGGGTGCCGGACCGTCAGTCCGGTGAGTTCGGCGACCAGGTCGGCGTGCCGGTCGAGGCGCAGGTCGGCCTCGATGCGGCGCTCCAGCACCCGCAGCCGGCTCTCCTCAAGCCGGGCCAGTTCGATGTCCAGGATCGGCCCGACCTTGACGTCCACCAGCGCGGGCCCGCGCCACAGGGCCAGCGCCTCCCGGTAGATGACGGCGGCGCCCTCGTCGTCGCCGGCGTCGGTGGTGTCCCGGCCGAGTTCGGCGAGCCGGTCGTACTCGTGCACGTCCACGGCGCCGGGCTGGACCTCCAGCAGGTAGCCGCCGTGCCGGGTGACCAGGATGTCCTTGGCGCTGCACGGGGAGTCCGGGCCGAGCGCCTGGGCGAGCAGCCGGCGCAGGTGGAGGATGTACGTCTGCAGGGTGGTGAGGGCGCTGCGCGGGGCGTCCATGCCCCACAGCTCCTCCAGCAGGGTCGGCACCGGGACGACCTGGTTGGCGTACAGCGCGAGCAGCGCGAGGATCTGCCGCGGCTTGCCGGCGCTCGGCACGATGGAACTGCGCTGCGTCTCGGCGCTGAGCGGGCCGAGCACTCTGATGTCCATGAGGGTTCCTCCCGTGGATGGACCCGTCCGGCAGCCGCCTGGACGCGTCGTGGGCGATGCGGGGCCGGAGCGGGCCCGCTGCCTTCATCAGGCTCCCCCGGCCGCGTCCGCGGCGACCAGTGCCAGATTCCCGAGCGGGGCATGCGTTTCGGCATCCGGCGACTGTGAATCCTTCATGTGCGGCTCGTGAGGCTGGCACTGTTGCCTGTCGGCCACCCCCAGGAGACTTCTGGTCACATCGAGCGAACAACGACTCGAACTCGACCACGGGAGAGACCATGGGCCCCCTCACCAGCGTCATCGGTCAGGACGACGACCTCTTCATCGAGGACCTGAGCCAGCACTCCTCCGCCGCCCGGCCGACCGGCGCCGGCATCCTGTGCTTCTGCCGCGCCGCGGACGCCTACCTGACCGCCCCGGCCGAGGCCGCCCCCGGACGCCTGGCGTGAGCGGGCTCCTCGACCCGGCCGGCCCCGGCCACTTCCTCGCCTTCCGGCCGCACCTGAGCGTGCAGCAGGTTCCCGGCGAGGCCGTCTACCTGATCTCGGACCAGCAGGTCACCGCGCTGCACGGCGCGCAGATCGCCCGGCTGGCGCCGCTGTTGGACGGGACGAGGAGTCTGTACGACCTCCAGCGGGAGACCGCTGACCGGCTCGGCGCGGCGCAGACGGCCGGGCTGATCACCAAACTGCGCCGGGCCGGGCTGGTGTCCGAACGCCCGGCCGGTGCGGCCACCGCCCAGTGCGGCTACTGGTCGGCCGCCGGGCAGGACGAACAGGCGGCGGGCGAGCGGCTCGGCGCGGCCACCGTGCGGGCGCTCGGCCCGGACGGCGCCGACCTGCCCGAACTGCGCGGCGCGCTGGACGCCGCAGGCCTGCGCACCGTCACCGGCGGCGCGGACGCCGACCTGACGGTGGTGCTCTGCGAGGACTACCTGGACCCGGCGCTCGGCACGATCGACGCCGCGCACCGGGCGGCCGGCCGGCCCTGGCTGCCGGTGCGGGCCGACGGCGTGGAGCCCTGGATCGGCCCGTTCTTCGCGCCCGACGGGGCGTGCTGGAGCTGCCTGGCCGACCGGCTGTGGCGCGGCCGGCAGGTCGAGGCGCACGTCCAGCGCGCCCTGGGGCGCACCGGCCCGGCCCCGCGCCGCGCCTGCTCGCTGCCGGCGGCCCGCACCGCGGTGCTGCAGCTGGCCGCGCTGGAGGCCACCAAGTGGCTGGCCGGCTACCGGTACCCGGGCCAGCGGCAGTTGTGGACGCTGGACTCGCTGGCCCTGGACGGGCGCCGGCACCCCGTCACCCGCCGCCCGGAGTGCCCGCAGTGCGGCGACCCGGGGCTGGTCGCGGCGCGGATCAACGCGCCCGTGGTGCTGCGTTCGCGGCCCAAGGCGCAGACCGACGGCGGCGGGCACCGGGCGCTGACGCTGGAGCAGATGATGGAGCGCTACGGCCACCACGTCGATCCGCTGACCGGCCTGGTCAAGGAGATCCGCCGCGACCCGCGCGGGCCCGCCGAGCTGAACTGCTTCCACGCCGGGCTGAACCCGGTGGGCGGCGCCGCCGGCCTGGCCTCGGTCCGCGCGGGGCTGCGCGCCAACGCCTCCGGCAAGGGCGCGAGCGCGCTGCAGGCCGAGGTCGGCGCGCTGGCCGAGTCGCTGGAGCGGCACTCCGGCCACTTGCAGGGCGGCGAGCCGATCGTCCGCGGCCGCTACCGGGAGCTGGCGGCGGACGCCGTCCATCCCGACACCGTCCAGCTGTTCGATCCGCGCCAGTTCGCGGGCCGGCAGGAGTGGAACGCCCGTGCGGGGGCCTTCCACCAGATCGCCGACCCGTTCGACGAGGACGACCCGATCGACTGGCTGCCGGTGTGGTCGCTGACCGAGCAGCGGCAGAAGCTGATGCCCGCCGCGCTCCTCTACTACAACGCCCCGCAGCAGCGCGGCCGCCGCTACTGCCTGGCCAACTCCAACGGCGCGGCAGCGGGCGGCACGCTGGAGGACGCCGTCCTGCAGGGCTTCCTGGAGCTGGTGGAACGCGACGCCATCGCGCTCTGGTGGTACAACCGCACCACCCAGCCCGGCATCGACCTCGACGCGTACGGCGACCCGTGGATCGCCCGGGTGCGCGAGCTGCACGCCTCGCTGCACCGCGAGGTGTGGGCGATCGAGCTGACCTCCGACCTGGGCATCCCGGTGGTCGCGGCGTTCTCCCGCCGCACCGACAAGCCGGCCGAGGACATCATGCCCGGCTTCGGCGCCCACCTGGACCCGGCGATCGCGCTGCGCCGGGCCCTCGCGGAGGTCAACCAGCTGCTGCCGAACGTGGTGGACGCCCGCGCCGACGGCACCGGCTACGGCTTCACCGACCCGCAGGCGATGGACTGGATGCGCACCGCGAAGGTCGCCGAACTCCCTTACCTGCTGCCGGATCCGGCCGCCCGCCCCGCCCCGGCCCCGCGCTGCTCGTCGGCGATCGGCCCGCACGAGGACCTGCGGGACGACCTCGCCGCCGCCGAACAGCTGCTCCGCCGGGCCGGAATGGAACTGCTGGTGCTCGACCAGACCCGGCCGGAGGCGGGCCTGCCGGTCGCCAAGGTCGTGGTGCCGGGCCTGCGTCCGCACTGGAACCGGTTCGCCCCGGGCCGCCTGTTCGACGTGCCGGTGCGGCTGGGCCGGCTCGCCGCGCCCACCCCGTACCACCTGCTGAACCCCGTACCGCTGTTCGTCTGAACAGCCCCGCACACCGCGCTGGATGACTGATGCGTATCGAATGCCTGGCCGCCCCGCAGCTCACCGAGCTGTGGTCGCTTCGCGAGGACACCCTGATCGACCCGGACGACGGGCCGGACGGCACCCTGACCGTCCTGACCCGCTGGGGGCCGGTGTACTTCGCGAACCCCGACCCGGTGCTGCGGTCGGCACTGGAACGGATGACGCTCGGCCCGGTGTCGCTGAACAACGTGGCGCCGGGCTTCCCCGGCCTGGAGGACCTCGACCGGCCCGAGGACCACTCCCCCGAGGTGACCAAGCTGCTGCGCGGGCTGCGCCGGATCCGCCACTGCCTGGTGCGCACCCTGGCACTCGGCAACACCCCGCTGCTGAGCATCGTCCCGCTGGCCCGCAACACCGTGTTCGAGCCGCAGCCGGCGCCCGGGGACCGGCCGTGCCGGCTGTCCCGGTTCGCGGTGCTGCGCTACGCCGAGGGCGGGCTGCGCCTGGAGTCGCCGCTCGCCCACCACCGGGTGCAGCTGCACCGCCCCGAGATGGTGCAGCTGCTGGCCCTGCTGGCGGGCGGCGACCGGCCGGTGGGCCTGCAGCTCGACCCGGAGGTGGCCGCCGCCGCGATCGGCTACCTGCTGGCCGCCCGGATCGTGGTCGCCGCCGAGCACCCCGTCACCGGCACCGAGGAGCCCGTCTACGCCGAGGACGACGACCCGACGCTGGCCGGCTGGTCCGCCGACGACATGATGATGCACGCCCGTAGCCGGCTCGGCCGCAGCGACGGCCCGTTCGGCGCGACCTTCGCCCACCTGGGCCGGATGCCGGCCGAGCCGACCGCCAAGCCGCTCGGCGCCCGGGCCGCGATCCCGCTGCCCCGCCCCGACCTGGAACAACTGCGCACCACCGACGAGCCGTTCAGCTCGGTGCTGGAACGCCGCCGTTCGGTGCGGCAGTACGGCCCGGACCAGCTGAGCGTCCGCCAGATCGGCGAACTGCTGTTCCGGTCCTGCCGGATCCGCGAAGGCGCCGACCGGGACGGCCGGCCGTACCCGAGCATGGGCTCGGTGTACGCCCTGGAGCTGTACCTGGTGGCCGGACCGGACACCGAACTGCCGCCCGGCGTCTACCACTACGACCCGCTCGGCCACCTGCTGGAGCCGCTGGACGCCCCGGCCGCCGAGACCGCCGAGCTGCGGGCCGCCGCCCAGGCCACCCTGGGCGCCGACCTTCCGCCACCGCTTCTCCTGGTGCTCACCGCCCGTTTCCGGCGCACCACCCACGCCTTCAGCGGCATCGGGTACACCAGTCTGATGAAGGACGTCGGCGTGCTGATGCAGAGCCTCTACCTGGTGTCCACCGCGATGGGCCTGGCGCCGTGCGCGCTCGCCTCCGGCAATTCGGACACCGCCGCCCGCGCCTTCGGCCTGGACTGGGCGGTCGAGTCGAGCGTCGGAGAGTTCGTGGTCGGTCCGAGCCCATCGGCAGCAGACCAGGGCTAGTCATGTCCCGTACGATCCGGGAGAAGCGGTAAGCGGGAACCGTACGAGTCCGAGGGGGAAATCGTGAACGATGAGGTGTCGTGGCCGACACCCGACCCGGGCGGCAACCAGCTGGCACCGAAGGTCGCGGTGGCGATCACCGCCCTGGTGTTCCTCGGCTACACCGGAGTGGCCACCAGTTACGTCCTCGCCCTGCACCCCAGCGGGCTGCTGCTCGGCAGCACGCTGGCCCTGCTGGCCCTGCTGCTCGGCATCCAGCTGGTGCACTCCTTCCCGCGCCTGGTCCCCTCCCTGGCCAAGCGCTGGCCGCTGACCCTGACCCTGCAGGCGGTGATCACCTACGCGCCGTTCTGCTGGCTTGGCCCGCTGTGGATCGGCATCCCGAGCTTCCTGGCCGGGTCACTGCTCCTGCTGCTGCGGCCGGTGGTGGCCTGGCCCGGGTTCGCCGGCGTGGTGGCGGTCAGCAACCTGCTGATGCTGCTGATGGGCAACCCGGTCGGTGAGACCTTCTACATCTCGGTCGCCACCATCACCAACGGCCTGGTGATCTTCGGACTGTCCCGGCTGACCGACCTGGTGATAGAGGTGCACCGCTCGCGCGCCGAACTCGCCACCCTGGCGGTGGCGCAGGAGCGGCTGCGGTTCGCCCGCGACCTGCACGACCTGCTCGGCTACAGCCTCTCCGCCATCACCCTCAAGTGCGAACTCGCGTACCGGCTGGTACCCGGACAGCACGAGCTGGCGCAGCAGGAGCTGACGGAGATCCTCCAGACGGCACGTCAGGCCCTCTCGGACGTACGGGCGGTGGCCCGCGGCTACCGGGAGATGTCGCTCTGCGCGGAGGTGGAGAGCGCCAAGGCGATGCTGGCCACGCTCGGAGTGCGCTGCACCGCCCGGCTGGACTTCGGGCTGCTGCCGCAGCAGGTGGAGACCGTGCTGGCGACGGTGCTGCGCGAAGGGCTGACCAACATGCTGCGGCACAGCAAGGTCGAGCAGTGCGAGATCTCGGCGGTCCGCGAGGGCCGCACCGTCCGGTTCCGGCTGGCCAACGACGGCGTGCGCCGCGCCGTGCCGGGGCAGCCGCCGCTGGTGCGGGACACCGGCGGCGGCAGCGGCATCGGCAACCTCACCACCCGGGCGCGCGAGCTCGGCGGCACCCTGACCGCGGGCCCGCACGGCACCGGATGGTTCGTGGTGGAGGCGGCGATCGACCTGGACGCGGCCACGCTGGCGCTGTCCGGCTCCGGCAGCGGCCACCGCAAGACCCCTGCCAGAGCGGCCTGAGCGGCCGTCAGAGCCAGCCGGCGTCCCGCGCGATCCGGATCGCGTCCACCCGGTTGCGGGCGTTCAACTTGCCGACCACGGTGGTCAGATAGTTGCGGACCGTCCCGGCGGACAGGAACAGCCGGGCGGCGATCTGACTGGCCTCCATGCCGTCGGCGGCCAGCCGCAGCACCTCCAGTTCGCGCAGCGTGAGCGGCGAGGGCTCACAGTCCAGCGCGGCGACCGCCAGCACCGGGTCGATCGCCCGGCCGCCGGCCGCCACCGTACGGATCGCGGTGGCCAGTTGGCCCGGCTCGATGTCCTTCAACAGGAACCCCGCGACCTGCGCGGCCAGCGCCCGGCGCAGGTTGCCCGGCCGGCCGAGGCTGGTCAGGATCAGCGTCCGGCAGCCCGGCACCTCCCGGGCCAGCTCCCCGGCGGCGGTGATGCCGTCCATTCCGGGCAGGTCGATGTCCAGCACGGCGACGTCCGGTGCGTTCTCCTTCGCCCGGGCCACCACCTCCGCTCCCGACCCGGTCTCCGCGACCACCTCCAGGTCGGGCTCCAACTGCAGCAGGGCGACCAGGGCTCTGCGCAGCACCTGCATGTCCTCCGCCAACAGCACGCGAATCATTCCTTGCCCCCGTTATTCCGCTGACTTGACACATGATCAGCTGAACAATAACGATCTGGGGGCCGTTTTGGATCTTCCAGGACGTTCGATTTTCGTCAGGGCGGTTACCCGGCCCCCGCCCGCAGCAGGTTCACCACCTCCGCGAGAAAGCCGCCGTCGAGCATGGTGGAGACCGCGGTGTCCGGCACCGCCTGATGCCCGGCGTCGTGGCAGGCGACGCTCACCAGATAGCCGCGCTTGAGGGCGTACGTGCCGAACGTCCACTCGCCGAACCCGGCCGCGGAACCGTCCGGGGTGTGCAGGTCGGTACCGGGGCCGGAACCGAACTCGGCGAACCCGAACTCGGTGAAACCGAACCGCATCCCCTGCCCGAGCGCCTTGGTGTACGCCTCCTTCAGGGTCCACAGCCGCAACAGCTGCTTCTCCTGCTTGCGGGCGGGCAGCCGGTCCAGCCAGCTCCGCTCGGCGGGGGTGCACAGCAGGCGGCGCATGTCCTGGTAGCGGACCTTGCGGTCGGCCAGCTCGGTGTCCACACCGATCCGGCCACGCCGGCTCAGGCCGACCACGATCAGGTCCCGGGTGTGGCTGATGCTGACGTCGATCTGGTCACAGCCGCGCAGGTACGGACGGCCACCCGGCTTGTAGCCGAGCTCGACGGCCTCCGGCGGCACCTGCAACGCCGCCCCCGCCGCATACCTGACCAGCAGCCGGGACGCCGCGAACCGCTCCCTGGTCCGGGTCCGCTCCAGCGAACTGAGCCGCTGCCAGTCGCGGGTGCCGAGGACCTGCCGCAGCTCCGGCTCCGCCATCACCGCGTCCTGCCACTGCTCGGTGTACGCGTGCACCACCGCGTGCCCGTGCCAGGCCATCGCCTGCCGCACCTCGACCCACCGGGCGCTCGGCCCGGGCATCAACAGCGGCGCCGCCACTCCCGCTCGATGGTTCGTCATCGCGAGCCTCCTTCGGCCAGCGGCGTGTCGTACAGGTCCAGGGAACGTCCGCCGGCCAGCCGGGCCAGCACCTCGGCGTGCACCCGCCGCACACAGTCGGCGGGCGGCTGCGCCACCGGCAGGCCGAGCCGGCGGGCCAGCCGGGACAGCGCCAGCACCAGCCACGCCGGATCGGCGAGGAACCCGCCCCCGCCCCGCCGGGCCTCCCAGCCGCCGAGCGCCGCACCCGCCGCCGCCAGCAGCGCGTACCGCTCGACCAGCGCGCACCAGGACGGGCTGGCCAGGGCGGCCGCACTGTCGGCGGGCAGCGCCAGCGCCCGCTCCCGCAGCGCCGCCAGCTCCCCCGTCAGCACCCCGGCGAGCTCGGCGGCCACCCGGCCGTCCGGCCCCGCGGGCGGGTCGGCCCGCAACCGGGCCGCGGCACCGGCCAGCGTGGCGATCAGCACGTCACTGCCGCCGGCCACCGCGAGCGCGCCCAGGTCGAGCGGCGGCAACGGCTGCTCGAAGGCGTACAGCGCGGCCGGCGGCTCGGCCGCGCGCAGCCAGGACTCCCGCGCCAGCACGGGCAGCTGCGGGATCAGCACGGCCTGGCAGGCAGCGGTCCCGACATGCCCGAGACTGGCCGCGGGCATGTCCCGGAGCAGCTTCTGCAGGCTGCCCGGCCCGCCCGCCCGGTCGTACCCGGACGCACCGAGCACCGCGGACAGCTCCTCCACGTCGTCCCGCAACAGGTCCGGCACCAGGTACTTGACGGCCGCCGCACCCAGGTGGGCGCTGTCCGGCACCAGGTGCAGGGCACGCAGCACGGCGGTGGCCATCGCGTCGCACAGCAGCAGATCCGCGAACACCCCCGCGAGCAGCGCCCCATGACGGGGCCGGCCGGCGACCCGGGCGGCGGCCCGCAGCACGGTGTCCGCACCGGCCAGCAGCACCGCCGGGATCAGCGTCCGGTTCAGCTGGAAGGTGCGCAGCGCCAGCCGGACGCCCTCCCCCGGCAGCCCGACCCGGGCCTCGCCGGACACCGGAAGATCGGTGAACTCCAACCCCGCGAACCGGCAGCCACGCATCCCGGTACTGATCCGCCGCGGCAGCACCGTCAACGTGCCACCCGCCTCCGCCGGATCGACCAGCAGCACCGAATGGCTGCCGCCCGCCTCCCCCGCCCTGGCGAACACCACCACCGCACCGGCCCGATCGGCGTTGATCACCACGTCCTTCCGGCCCCGCAGCAGGTAGCCCTCACCCTCCGAGGCGGCCGTGAACTCGCCCTGCCACAGCGCGTTGGCGTGCGCCAGCGCGTGGTGCGCGATCGCCACCGAACGCCCCGCCAGCAGCAGTTCGGCAATCCGCCGCCGCTGCGCCGGGCTGCCGGACGCCCAGACCGGCGCGGCCGCGAACAGCGAGGTGATCCCGTGGCCGAACCCCAGGGAGACGTCCCGCCGGAACACCGGCCGCAGCACCCGCGCCAGCACATCCGCCCGCTCCAGCCTCCCCCCGAGCGCCACCGGCACCAACTCCGCACCGAACCCGCCCTCGTGCAGAACGGCCACCGCCCCCTCGGCCAACTCCGCCCGCTCGTCGGCCGCCAACAACGCCCGGAACCCGGCCGGATTCCCCGGATCATCCGGATCCCCGAGCCGCCGCTCCCACTCCGCGACGCGCTCCCGCACCTGCCGCTCGACGGCACTCACCGGGCCACCGCCGCGCCCGGCGCCAACGCCGAGTTCGACCCGCTCACCTTCCACGCGCCCGTCGGCCGGGCCGCCGCGCAAGCCACCCTCCGCACGCCACTCGGCGATCACCGGGCC
This sequence comes from Kitasatospora sp. NPDC048662, assembly GCF_055587065.1. Taxonomy (NCBI): domain Bacteria; kingdom Bacillati; phylum Actinomycetota; class Actinomycetes; order Kitasatosporales; family Streptomycetaceae; genus Kitasatospora; species Kitasatospora sp. NPDC048662. The sequence continues at coordinate 176,463 of NZ_JBVJHA010000002.1, forward strand.
CGCGTCTGCGACAAGCTCGGCCCGCTCGCCTTCCACGCGCCCGTCGGCCGGGCCGCCGCGCAAGCCACCCTCCGCACGCCACTCGGCGATCACCGGGCCCGCGTCTGCGACAAGCTCGGCCCGC
>NZ_JBVJHA010000002.1:176684-488004 GCF_055587065.1 Kitasatospora sp. NPDC048662
GCACTCGCTGCTCAGCGGCGTTCACCAGGCCCGTGCCTGCGGCCGGCTCGACCCGCTCGCCTTCCACGCGCCCGTCGGCCGGGCCGCCGCACCGCCGCTCAGCAGTGCCCACCTGACCACCGCCGCGCACACCGCCCTCGACGAACTCGACCCGCTCGCCCTCCGCGCGCCCCGCGCGCTGCTCGCGCCTCTCGACGACTCTCACCTGGCCGTCTCCCGGGACGGCACCGGCAACGCCTCGTCGAGTTCGGCGTACACGGGCCGGAGCTCCCCGCGCAGGAACAGTTGCCGCATCGTCGAGCGCCGGACCTTGCCGCTGGTGGTGCGGCGCACCGAGCCGGGGCGGACCAGCAGGACGCCGGCCGGCCGCGCGCCGAACTCCTCGGCCAGGCAGCCGCGCACCCGCGCGGCGAGCGCCGCCAGCGTGGCCTGGTCGCGGCCGGGGTGCCGGACTTCCTGGACCACCACCAGCCGGTCTGGCTGGTCGGCGCCGAACACCACGGCGGAGGCCAGGCGTTCGCCGCAGTCGATCAGGCGGCGTTCCATCTCCTGGGGGTGGACGCTCTGTCCGGCCACCTCCACGGTGTCCTTGAGCCGGCCGGTCAGGTACAACTCGCCGTCGCTGAGCACGCCGAGGTCGCCGGTGCGCAGGAAGCCGCGGGCGCCGGCGGCGGTGACGGCGCCGAACACCTCGGCGGTCTCCAGCGGCCGCTGCCAGTACCCGGCGGCGACCGCCGCGCCCCGCACCCACACCTCGCCCTCCGCGCCGTCGGGCAGTTCGGTGCGGTTCACCGGGTCGACGATCCGCACCTCGCCGCCGCGCGGCCGCCCGCAGCTGACCACCCGTCGGCCGTCCGCGGCTCCCACCGGCAGCCCGGACCGGACCGCGGCGGGGCTGCCGCCGGTGGTGCTGACCAGCAGCGTCGCCTCGGCCAGCCCGTACCCGGCGACCATCGCGCCGGGCCGCAGCCCGGCCGCGGCGAAGCGTCCGGCGAACGCCTCGACGGTGGCCGCGGACACCGGTTCGGCGGCGTTCACGGCCATCTCCCAGCGCGACAGGTCGAGCCCGGCGAGTTCCGCGTCGGTGATCTCGGCGGCGCACCGGGCGTACGCGGAGTCGGGGGCGGCGGCGACCGTCACCCCGTACTCGTCGATGGCCCGCAGCCAGCGCACGGGGCGTCCGAGGAACAGCCGGGGCGGCATCAGCACGGCGGTCGCGCCCAGCCACAGCGGGTGCAGCACCTGCCCGATCAGGCCCAGGTCGTGGTAGCAGGGCAGCCAGCCGCCGATCCGCGAGCCGGCGTGGGTGCCCAGCGCCTGCTGGATCTCCCGCATGGTGGCCAGCAGGTTGGCGTGGGTGACCTGCACGCCGCGCGGGGCGGCGGTGGTGCCGGAGGTGTACTGGATCAGCGCGACCGTCTCCGGGCCGAGGCGCGGCATCGGCCGTCCCTCCGCCCGCTCGGCGGCGTCCGGCAGCACCGTGTCGACGGCCAGGCACAGCACGGCGCCGCGCCCCGCGTCGGACAGTCGCCGCGAGACGTCCGCGGCGTGCCGGGAGACGGTGAGGACCACGGCCGCGCCGGTCTCCCGGGCGATCGCGGTGGTCCGCTCGGCGGCGGCCGCGGACGTGGACGGCGGCGGGACGGGCACCGCGACGGCGCCCGCGTACAGGCAGGCCACCACCGCGACGGCCAGTTCCACGCCGGTTTCCAGCGCCACCAGTACCGGCCGGCCGGTCGCCTGGCGGTCGGTCAGCCAGTTCGCCAACTCACGGGCCCGGCGGTCGAGTTCACCGTAGCTCGCGGTGCGCGCAGCGGTGCCCGGATCACCCGGCTCGACCACCGCCGGCTCGGCGGCCGCGCGGGCGAACCGCTCGACCAGGGCCTCGGTCAGAGTTGCCGGCTCCCGCATTCCGCACCTCCGGAGGTTCCGCGCCCGGCCCGCTCCTCGAGCCGCGCTGCGCCCAGTCTCCGGCGGTCCGCTCAACCGGCTCTTGAAGCCCGCTCTCCTCCGGCTCGGCCGCGCCCGCGCGGTCAGCGCCATGTCCCTCCCGGCAGCAGTCGCTCCAGGTGGCGCAGTTCGGAACGCAGCGCGAGTTCGACGGCGCTCAGCGGCACGTCCGGGATCAGTTGCTCGGGGTGTCCGGGGGGCGGCGGCAGCAGGGTGATCGGCGGTTCCAGCGGCCACGGGCGTTCCACCGGCCGTCCGAGCAGCAGGGCCTCGTACCGGGAGGCCGCCGTGCAGAGGTACATGTCGCCGAGCAGCGACAGGCCCCGCAGCAGCCGTCTCACAGCCGTCCCCAGCAGCCTCCGTCCCGAACCTGTCGTCCCGGCCATTACCCCACCTCGCTTCGTCTCCGGCGTACCGCGGAGGGCAGGATCGGAGCGGCGACTCGAACCTCCCTCGAATCGCGCCGGAAAACGACGGTGCCCGCCCCCGTGTGCGGGGACGGGCACCGTGCGGAGCAGCAGCACTCAGGCGAGCTTCTCCAGGATCAGGTCCTTCACCTTCGCCGCGTCGGCCTTGCCGCGGGTGGTCTTCATGACCGCGCCGACCAGCGCGCCGACCGCCTGCACCTTGCCGTCGCGGATCTTCGCGGCGATGTCCGGGTTGTCGGCGATCGCCTGGTCGACGGCCGCGCCGAGCGCCGAGTCGTCGGAGACCACGGCCAGGCCGCGCTTCTCGACGACCTGGTCCGGCTCGCCCTCGCCGGCGAGGACGCCCTCGATGACCTGGCGGGCCAGCTTGTCGTTCAGCTTGCCCTCGGCGACCAGCGCGCAGACCCGGGCCACCTGGGCCGGGGTGATCGGCTGCTCGGACAGCTCGGTGCCGGTCTCGTTGGCGCGCCGCGCCAGCTCGCCCATCCACCACTTGCGGGCCTGGTCGGCGGGGGCGCCGGCCGCGATGGTCTCCAGAATCGGCTCCACCGCACCGGCGTTCAGCACCGACTGCATGTCCTGGTCGGACAGGTTCCACTCCGCCTGCAGCCGGGCCCGGCGGACCCGCGGCAGCTCGGGCAGACCGGCCCGCAGTTCCTCGACCCACTCACGGGCCGGGGCGACCGGGACGAGGTCGGGCTCCGGGAAGTACCGGTAGTCCTCGGCGTTGTCCTTGATCCGGCCGGAGGTGGTGGAGCCGTCCTCCTCGTGGAAGTGCCGGGTCTCCTGGACGATCGTCCCGCCGTCCGTCAGCACGGTGGCGTGCCGCTGGATCTCGAACCGGGCGGCCCGCTCCACGCTGCGCAGCGAGTTGACGTTCTTGGTCTCGCTGCGGGTGCCGAAGGTCTCGGTGCCGTTGGGGCGCAGCGACAGGTTGACGTCGCAGCGCATCTGGCCCTTGTCCATCCGCGCCTCGGAGACGCCCAGCGCCTTGATCAGCTCGCGCAGTTCGGCGACGTACGCCTTCGCGACCTCCGGGGCCCGGTGGCCCGCGCCCTCGATCGGCTTGGTGACGATCTCGATCAGCGGGATGCCGGCCCGGTTGTAGTCGAGCAGCGAGTACTCGGCGCCGTGGATGCGGCCGGTCGCGCCACCGACGTGGGTGGACTTGCCGGTGTCCTCCTCCATGTGGGCGCGCTCGATCTCCACCCGGAAGATCTCGCCGTCCTCCAGCTGCACGTCGAGGTAGCCGTTGAAGGCGATCGGCTCGTCGTACTGGCTGGTCTGGAAGTTCTTCGGCATGTCCGGGTAGAAGTAGTTCTTCCGGGCGAACCGGCACCACTCGGCGATCTCGCAGTTCAGCGCGAGACCGATCCGGATCGCCGACTCCACACCGACCGCGTTGACCACCGGCAGTGAGCCGGGCAGGCCGAGGCAGGTCGGGCAGGTCTGCGAGTTCGGTTCCGCGCCCAGCTCGGTGGAGCAGCCGCAGAACATCTTGGTCTTGGTACCCAGCTCGACGTGGACCTCAAGGCCCATCACCGGGTCGTACGAGGCGAGTGCCTCCTCGTAGGAGACCAGGCTCATGACGCTCACAGCGTCCCTTCTTCAGTCATGGGGGGTTCAGCCGAGCAGGACGTCGTCGTCGCCGAGCCGCTTGAGCTCGCGGACGAGGAGCGCGGTGCCGGTGATCAGGGCGGCGGCGCCGACCACGGCGTTGATCAGCTTGAGGGTGTCGTTGTCCTCGCGGGCGTGGCGGATGTCCTTGACGACCGAGATCGCCCCGAACGCGCTGGTGCCGATGGACAGCCACAGGCCGGGCTTCGAGTGCTTCCAGCCCTTGGCCTTCTCGATCTTGCTCATAGTGCCGGTGCCTCCTCCAGCAGGGTGTGACCCCACTTGTCGTTGAGCGCGGCCTCGACGGCGCCGCCCACGCGGTAGAGGCGGTCGTCCGCCATCGCGGGGGCGATGATCTGCAGGCCGACCGGGAGATTGTCCTCCGGAGCCAGACCGCAGGGCAGCGACATGGCCGCGTTGCCCGCCAGGTTCGAGGGAATGGTGCACAGGTCGGCGAGGTACATCGCCATCGGGTCGTCCGCCCGCTCGCCGATCGGGAACGCGGTGGTCGGCGTGGTCGGGGAGATCAGCACGTCCACGCCGGCGAACGCGGCGTCGAAGTCCCGGGAGATCAGCGTGCGGACCTTCTGCGCCGAGCCGTAGTAGGCGTCGTAGTAGCCGGACGACAGCGCGTAGGTGCCGAGGATGATGCGGCGCTTGACCTCGTCGCCGAATCCGGCCTCGCGGGTCAGCGCGGTGACCTGCTCGGCGGAGCGGGTGCCGTCGTCGCCGACCCGCAGGCCGTAGCGCATCGCGTCGAACCGGGCGAGGTTCGAGGAGCACTCGGACGGGGCGATCAGGTAGTACGCGGGCAGCGCCAGCGTGAACGACGGGCAGGACACCTCGACGACCTCGGCGCCCAGCTCGCGCAGCAGCTCCACCGACTCGTTGAAGCGCTGCATGACGCCGGCCTGGTAGCCCTCGCCGGCGAACTCCTTGACGATGCCGATCCGCATGCCGCGGATGTCGCGCATCTTCGCGGCCTCGACCACGGCCGGGACCGGCGCGTCGATCGAGGTGGAGTCCAGCGGGTCGTGGCCGGCGATCGCCTCGTGCAGCAGCGCCGCGTCCAGCACGGTGCGGGCGCACGGGCCGCCCTGGTCGAGCGAGGACGAGAAGGCGACCAGGCCGTAGCGGGACACCGAGCCGTAGGTCGGCTTGACGCCGACGGTGCCGGTGACGGCGCCGGGCTGGCGGATCGAGCCGCCGGTGTCGGTGCCGATCGCCAGCGGAGCCTCGAACGCGGCGAGCGCCGCCGCGGAGCCGCCGCCGGAGCCGCCGGGGATCCGGGTCAGGTCCCACGGGTTGCTGGTCGGGCCGTACGCCGAGTTCTCGGTGGAGGAGCCCATCGCGAACTCGTCCATGTTGGTCTTGCCGAGGATGACGACGTCCGCGTCCTTCAGACGCCGCGTCAGGGTGGCGTCGTAGGGCGGGATCCAGCCCTCCAGCATCTTCGAGCCGCAGGTGGTCGGGATGCCCTTGGTGGTGAAGACGTCCTTCAGCGCCAGCGGCACACCGGCCAGCGGGCTGAGCTGCTCGCCCTTGGCGCGCTTGTCGTCCACCGTGCGGGCGGCGGCCAGCGCGCCCTCGCTGTCGACGTGCAGGAAGGCGTTGACCTTCTTGTCGACGGCGTTGATCCGGTCCAGGTGGGCCTGCGCGACCTCGACGGCCGACACCTCGCCCGAGGCGATCGCGGAGGCCGTCTCGGCCGCCGTGTACTTGATCAGGTCGGTCATCTGGGTCAGTCCTCCCCGAGGATCTGCGGCACGCGGAAACGCTGGTCCTCACTCGCCGGGGCGCCGGACAGCGCCTGCTCCGGGGTCAGCGACTGTCGCACCTCGTCCGCCCGCATGACGTTGCTCAGCGGGAGCGGGTGGGAGGTCGGCGGGACGTCCTGCCCCGCGACCTCGGAAACGCGGGCGACCGCGCCGATGATCACGTCGAGCTGCTCGGCGAAGTGGTCCAACTCCTCCGCCTGCAACTCCAGACGCGACAGCCGGGCGAGGTGGGCGACCTCCTCGCGCGTGATGCCAGGCATGCAGCGATCCTCAAGGGTGAGTTCTGGTGGACCGGGCGGCCCTGGGCACACCCGTCCTTTTTGGTCTTGGGGGCCATCCTATGTGCCCCTTCCGTGGCACGGAGAACCGCGCGAGCAACCGGGCAGACGCGGAAAGGTCCGCCCGGGGGCGGAACTCCCCTCCCCGGGCGGACCTCGCGGGCGAAGAACTATCGCGGAAGCGACGAAACCGGCGCCGCCCCCGTCTGCCGCACCTGCAGCCACGCCGTCGCCTGATCGACGGGCAGCGCGGCCGACACCAGCCACCCCTGCACGGCGTCCACCCCGAGGTCGTGCAGCCGCTCCCAGGTCTCGTCGTCCTCGACGCCCTCGGCGACCACCGTCAGGCCCAGCGAGTGGGCGAGTTCGACGGAGCAGCGCACCACCGCCGCGTCGTGGTCGTCGGCGACCATCCGGGAGACGAAGGAGCGGTCGATCTTCAGTTCGCCGACCGGGAGGCTGCGCAGCCGTACCAGCGAGGAGTGCCCGGTGCCGAAGTCGTCCAGCGACATCCGCACGCCGTAGCGGCGCAGTTCGGCCAGCGTGTCGGCGGCCCGCCGGCTGTCGTCGAGCAGCAGCCGTTCGGTGATCTCCAGTTGGAGTGCCTCGGCGGGGACCTGGTGCCGGGTGAGGTGTCCGGCGACCCGGGCGGCGAAACCCGGATTGAGGACGTCGCGCGGCGAGACGTTGACGGCGACCGGCACCAGCAGGCCCTGGTGGCGCCAGCGGGCGATCTGCCCGACGGCACTCTCCAGCACGTAGTCGGTGAGCCGGGGCATCAGTCCGGAGGACTCGGCAAGGCTGATGAACTCGTCGGGGGGCACCCGGCCCTGCCCGGGCCGCTCCCAGCGCACCAGCGCCTCCAGGCCGACCACCCGGCCGTCGAAGGCGACCTTCGGCTGGTAGTGCAGGGCGACCTCGTTCATCTCCAGCGCCCGCCGCAGGTCGCCGAGCAGGCCGATCCGGTACGGGGTCTCCAAGTCCCGTGCCTCGTCGTACAGTTCGACGCCACTGCGGCTGTGCTGGGCGTGGCCCATCGCCACGTCGGCCCGTCGCAGAAGCGATTCTGCGTCCGGGGCGTGCGTCGGGTGCACACAGACCCCGGCGCTGGCCTCCAGCACCAGCAGCAGCCCGTCCAGCCGGATCGGTGCGGCGAGTTCGGCGATCAGCCCCTTGGCGATCCGCTCCAGCAGCTCGGGGCTGCCGACGCCGGGGAGCAGCACCGCGAACTCGTCGCCGCCCATCCGGGCCACCACCGGGCGCTCGCCGCGGCGGCGCACCTGCGGGGGCAGCACGGCGGTGTCCGGTCCCGGCGCGAAGCCGCCGCCGGAGCGCAGCGCCCGGTGCAGCCTGCGGGCGATGTGCACCAGCAGCCGGTCGCCGGCGGTGTGCCCGAGCGCGTCGTTCAGCGACCGGAAGCGGTCCAGGTCGAGCAGGATCAGCCCGACGCTGTAGCCGGGTTCGCCCTCGTGGGCGGCGAGCGCCTCCTGGGTGGCGATCAGCAGGGCCTGCCGGTTGGGCAGGTCGGTCAGCGGGTCGGTGAGCTGGTCCCTGGCCCGGTCCCGGGCGATCCGCCAGGCGGCGACCAGTACGGCCAGCGGAACCGCGAACAGCGGGAGCAGTTCGGGTTCGTAGCGGTACACCAGGACGGCCAGCGGGATCAGCGGTGCGGCCCCGGCCAGCAGGACACCGAGCAGCAGCACCGCCCCCGCCATCCCCTGCGGCGGGCGTGTGGGCGCGCCGCCGGTCGTACGATCCATAAGCCCAGTCCTCCGTCGGGCCCGCCCCCGCTGGGCCGCCTCACGGTGAGGCACCCCCTCCTCGGGATGCCGGTGGACGTCAGACGAGGGCGTGTCCCCGGGGCTCCGGCAGAACCGGTGCCACACACTCCTGCTGACAGTTCGTAGCGCCCAGGGTAAGCCGGGGTCCGCCGCACGGGCGCACTTTCCGGTCACCTCCGAGCGCGACGTCATATCCGCGCGCTGCTCGATGACACAATGCCCGATTTCGCTCTCGAACACCCGGCTGGCGCGGCATCAGGACGATAACGACCCGTCAGGACACCTGCTCCTGCGGCACTTCTCCGGCGTTCTCCTCACTGTCCACGTCCAGCCCGAGATGCCGGCGGGCCGCGTCCGCGCCCTGGCCGAGCAGCACCTCGAACCCGGCGTCGTCCAGCACCGGAACGCCGAGCTGCACCGCCTTGTCGTACTTGGAGCCGGGGTTGTCGCCGACCACCACGAAGTGCGTCTTCTTCGACACCGAGCCGGTCACCTTCGCGCCGCGCGAGGTCAGCGCCTCCTTCGCGCCGTCCCGGGTGTGCCCGGCGAGGGTGCCGGTGACCACCACCGTCAGCCCCTCCAGCGGCCGTTCGCCCTGCTCCTCGCCGGCTTCCTCGGTGAACCGCACGCCCGCGTCCCGCCACTTGCGGAGGATCTCCCGGTGCCACTCCTCCGCGTACCACTCCTTGACGGACCGGGCGATGGTCGGCCCGACGCCCTCGACGGCGGCGAGTTCGGTCTCGTCGGCGGCGAAGATCCGGTCCAGGTCGCGGAACTCGCGGGCCAGTTCCTGGGCGGCCACCGGGCCGACGTGCCGGATCGACAGGCCATTCAGGAAGCGCCACAGCGGGCGGTCCTTGGCCTTGTCCAGATTCTCCAGCAGCACGCCGGTGTTCTTCTTCGGGGCGCCGGCGGTGGTGGCGAAGAAGGACGTCCGCTTCTCCTTGCCGGTCTTGTCGTCCGGCTTGGGCATGCCGGTCTTCGGGTCGCGCACCAGCACCTTGATCGGCAGCAGTTGCGCCTCGGTCAGGCCGAAGATGTCGCCCTCGTCCTTGACCGGCGGGTCCGCGGGCTCCAGCGGCTGGGTGAGCGCCGTCGCCGCGACGTAGCCCAGACCCTCGATGTCCAGGCACTGGCGGCCGCCGAGGAACGCGATCCGCTCACGGATCTGCGCCGGGCAGTGCTGGGCGTTCGGGCAGCGCAGGTCGATGTCGCCCTCGGACATCGGGCGCAGCTCGCCGCCGCACTCCGGGCAGTGCGTGGGCATCTCGAACGCCACCTCGTTGCCGTCGCGCAGGTCGTAGACCGGGCCGAGGATCTCCGGGATCACGTCACCGGCCTTGCGCAGCACGATGGTGTCACCGAGCAGCACGTCCTTGGCCTTGACGATCTGCTGGTTGTGCAGCGTCGCGTACTGCACCATCGAGCCGGCCACCTTCACCGGCTCGGCCAGCACCGCGTACGGGGTGGCCCGGCCGGTGCGGCCGATGCCGATCTTGATCTCGGCGAGCTTGCCGGTGACCTCCTCCGGCGGGTACTTCCAGGCGATCGCCCAGCGCGGCGACTTGGAGGTGGAGCCGAGCCGGCCCTGCAGGGCGATCTCGTCGACCTTGACCACCACGCCGTCGATCTCGTGCTCGACGGAGTGCCGCTGCTCGCCGAAGTGCTTGATGAACGCCCGCACCTCGTCGAGCGAGCCGACCACCTTGTTGTGCCTCGCCGTCGGCAGGCCCCAGTCGTGCAGCAGCTGGTAGGCGTGCGACTGGCAGTCGATGTCGAAGCCGACCCGGGCGCCGATGCCGTGCACCACCATCCGCAGCGGGCGGGCGGCGGTGACCAGCGGGTCCTTCTGCCGGAGCGATCCGGCGGCGGCGTTGCGCGGGTTCATGAACAGCCGGATCATCGCCCGCGGCCGCTTGCCCTCCTTGGCACGCTCCTCGTTCTCCTGCCGGCGGCGCTCGTTCTCCTCGGCGAAGGAGGCGTTCAGCGCGTCGAAGTCCTCGGTGGGGAAGTACACCTCGCCGCGGATCTCGACCAGCGCGGGGATGTTGTCGCCGTGCAGGCGGTGCGGGATCTCCTTGATGGTGCGGACGTTGGCGGTGATGTCCTCCCCGACCCGGCCGTCGCCGCGGGTCGCGGCCTGCACCAGCACCCCGTTCTCGTACGTCAGGTTGACGGCCAGCCCGTCCACCTTCAGCTCGCACAGGTAGTGGTAGTCGATGCCGGACAGTTCGGTGGCGACCCGCTCGGCCCAGGCGGCCAACTCTTCGGCGTCCATCGCGTTGTCGAGGCTGAGCAGCCGCTCCCGGTGCTCGACCGGCGCGAACAGCACGGTGGGCGCGCCGCCGACCTTCTGGGTCGGCGAGTCGGGCGTCACCAGCGCCGGGTGCTCGGCCTCCAGCGCCTCCAACTCGCGCATCAGGGCGTCGAATTCGGCGTCGCTGATGGTCGGCGCGTCCAACTCGTAGTACCGGGCCCGGTGTTCCTCGATCTCGGTCGCCAGTTCGGCGTGCCGGGTCCGCACCTCCGCCGGGATCTCCTCCCAGCCCTCCACAGCAGCCGCCACCGGGCCCTCCTCGCTCGTCACTCCGGGTTGTCCACCAGGCTCCGCGCCGCCTTCACGGTCTGCGCCAACGCCCGCCGGGCATACGCCGGGGACGCCCCCGCCAGCCCGCACGTCGGCGTCACCACCACCCGGCGGCCCAGGAGCTCCGGGGCCAACCCGAGCCTGCGCCACAACGTCCTGACACCCTGGACACTACCGGCCGGGTCTGACACTGCTTTTGATTGAACCGCAGCGGTGTCAGTGGAGGGCACCACACCGGCGAGGATCAGCGTCCCGCCCTCGATCGCCTCGCCCAGGTCGTCGTCGTCACGCTCGGTCAGGAGTCCGAAGTCGAGGCTGATCCCGGCCACACCGGCCCGGCGCAGCAGCGGGATCGGCACCTTCGGCGCGCAACTGTGCACCAGCACCGCCGTTTCCACGCCCCGGATCACCTCGCGCAGCGCCTGCTCGGCGAGTTGGCGGTCGATCGCGCGCAGCCGCTGGAAGCCGCTGGCGGTCTTCACCGACCCGGCCAGCACGGCGGGCAGCAGCGGCTCGTCCAGCTGCAGCACCACCGTCGCGCCCGGCACCCGGCGGCGGACGTCCTCCAGGTGCCGGCGCAGCCCCTCGGTCAGCGACGCCGCGACGTCCCGGCAGGCGCCGGGGTCGCTGAGCGCCTTCTCGCCGTGCCGCAGCTCGATCGACCCGGCCAGCGTCCACGGCCCGACCGCCTGGATCTTCAGCAGCCCTTCGTAGCCCTGGGTGTACTCCTCCAGCGCGTCCAGGTCCTCGCCCAGCCAGGACCGGGCCCGCTTGGTGTCCCGCCCCGGGTGGTCGGTGAACCGCCAGCCGCTCGGCTCGGTCTGCACGAACAGCTCGGTCAGCAGGCCCGCGCCGCGCCCGATCATGTCCGCCCCGGGCCCCCGCCCGGGCAGCTCCGGCAGGTGCGGCAGCTGCTCCAGCTCCGCCATCACGCCGCGGGTCATCTCCCGCACATCCCCGCCGGGCATCGACCCCACCCCGGTCGCGGCCCCGGCCAGCTTCCCGAAAACGTCCACGTCAGTCACGGGACAGAGCCTACGCAGCCCGGGCGTCAGGCGTCGCCGAGGAAGCCGGTCAGGCTGCGCAGGTACTCCGCGGGGTGCGAGACGTGCGGGACGTGGCCGGCGCCCTCCAGGGTTCCGATCTCGGCCCGGGGCAGGGCCTCGGCGAGCTTGGCGATGATGGCCGCGAACCACGGCGGGCTCTCGGTGCCGTTGGTCAGCAGGGCGGGGCCCAGGTAGCCGGACAGCCCGGCGAGATCGAGGAACGACCAGCCGGGATCGCCCAGTTCGTCGAGGAAGGTGGGGGCGTTGAAGAGCAGGACGTCCCGGAGCCGGTCCGGGAACTCGTCCCAGGTACCCGGGCCGAGGGCGACCTCGTCGATGAACTGCTTCGCGCCCGCGAGATCCTCGCCCGCGCGCAGGTGCGCGTGCACGGACCCGAGTCTCTCCCCCATGGCCCGCATCAGCGGCCCGAGGTCCCGGTCCTGCGCCACGATCCCCATCAGCGGGGGCTCGTGCGCCACCAGGCTGCGGAACAGTTCGGGGCGCCGCGCGGCCAGGCCCAGCGCCGCCGAGGCACCGAAGGAGCTGCCCACGACATGCGCCGGCGCCAGGCCGAACGTCTCCACCAGCGCGGCCAGATCCTGCTCGTCCTCGGCCCGGGACCCCTGCCCGGCGGGGCGTTCGCTGCGGCTGTGCCCCCGCCGGTCGTAGACCAGGACGCGGTACCGCTCGGCCAGCACGGGCACCACGGACGCCCAGGTGGCGTGGTCGCTCCAGGATCCGTGGACCAGCACCAGCGGATCGCCGCTCCCCGCCAGCTCGTAGTAGAGGCCGACGCCGTTCACCCGGGCCAGCGGCATGCGCGCCCTCCTCACCTGCCGGAGCCGCGAGCGCAGCCCCCGTCCCTCCAGTGGACCGCAGGCGCGGGCCCCCGGCTACTTACTGCCCCGGGCGCACCGTGATCTCGGTGATCTCGGCGTCGCGCGGCAGGTCGAGCGCGGCGAGGATCGCGGTGGCGACCGACTCCGGCGCGATCCACTTCGAGGGGTCGTACTCCTTGCCCTCCTGCTGGTGCACCTTGACCTGCATCGCGGTGGCGGTGCGCCCGGGGTACACGGTGGTGACCCGGACCCCGTTGGCGTGCTCCTCCTGCCGCAGCGCGTCGGCGACCGCCCGGACGGCGAACTTGCTGGCCGCGTACGAGCCCCAGGTCGGGGCGGCGCGCAGCCCCGCACCGGAGTTGACGAAGACCACGTGCCCGCGTGCCAGCCGCAGCGAGGGGAGCAGCAGGCGGGTGATCTCGGCGGGCGCGACGGCGTTGACGTTCAGCTGCTGCTGCCACGCCTTGACCGGGGTCTCGGCGACGGTGCCGAGTTCGACCACGCCGGCGATGTGCAGCAGCGAGTCGAGTTCGACGGGCAGCGCCTGGTGGCCGAACGCCCAGGACAGCTTGGCGGGGTCGTCGAGGTCGCCGACCAGGGTCCGCGCCTCGGGGTAGCGCTCGCGCAGCTGGGCGGCGCGGCGGGCGTCCCGGGCGAGCAGCCAGACCTCCTCGCCGCGGGCGGTGAGCTTGTCGGCGACGGCGGCCCCGATGCCGGAGCCGGCGCCGGTGATCAGGTGGGCACCCATGGGATTCCTCAGTTCTGCTGGACGGTGGCGTGGGCGAGGGCTTCGGCGGGAGTCTGCGCGAAACTCACCAGCTCGGCGAGCGGACGCGGCAGGAACCCTTCGCTGTCCATCCGTTCGAGCTGCGTCCGCAGCCCGGCGTAGAACCCCTCGGTGTCGAGGAACACCACCGGCTTGTCGTGCTGCCCGTGCTTCTTCAGCTCCAGCACCTCAGTGACCTCGTCCAGCGTCCCGAGGCCGCCGACCAGCACCACCAGTGCGTCCCCGCGCGCCAGCAACTCGGCCTTCCGGGTGGCCAGATCGGGCATCACCACCAGCTCGTCGGCGCCCTCGTACGCCTTGTGCCGCAGGAACTCCACCGACACCCCGACCAGCCGTCCCCCGGCCTCCTGCACCTCGTCGGCCAGCAGCCCCATCAGCCCGGTGTGCGACCCGCCCCACACCAGCGTGTGCCCGGCCGCCCCGAGCAGCCGGGCGAACTCCCCCGCCGGGGCGGTGTACTTGGCATCGAGCAGGTTCGCCGAACAGAAGACCGTGATGTTCATAGTGCGACCAGTCCTATCACCGCCCGCCACGCCCGGGTCAACCCGGCAACGACCGGCCGCAGCCGGGCAGTCCCCGGACCTCGGCCCCTGGACCTCGACTAGACCTCGACGGCCCGCTCGGTGCTCGCGATGGTGGCCGAGCCGACCACCCGGGTGCCGTCGTACAGCACCACGGCCTGGCCGGGGGCGATGCCGCGGGCGGGGGTGTCGAGGCGGACGTGGAGCTGCTCGTCGGTCAGGACGGCCGTCACCGGGACTTCTTCGCCGTGGGCGCGCAGCTGCGCGGTGTAGCGGCCTTCGCCGCTCGCCGGGGTGCCGCACCAGCGGGGGCGGATGGCGGTGAGGACGTGCACGTCGAGGCCGCTGGCGGGGCCGACGGTGACGGTGTTGTTGACCGGCGAGATGTCCAGGACGTAGCGCGGCTTGCCGTCGGCGGCGGGGCGGCCGAGGCGCAGGCCCTTGCGCTGGCCGATGGTGAAGCCGTACGCGCCGTCGTGCTCGCCGAGCTTGGTGCCGTCGGTGTCGAGGATGTCGCCGGGAGCCGTGCCGAGGCGTTCGGCGAGGAAGCCCTGGGTGTCGCCGTCGGTGATGAAGCAGATGTCGTGGCTGTCGGGCTTCTTGGCGACGGCGAGGCCGCGCCGCTCGGCCTCCTCGCGGATGACGTCCTTGGTGGTGTCACCGAGCGGGAACAGCGAGTGGGCGAGCTGCTCGGCGTCCAGCACGCCGAGCACGTACGACTGGTCCTTGGCGCCGTCCACGGCCCGGTGCAGCTCGCGGGTGCCGTCGGGCAGGTCGACGATCCGGGCGTAGTGGCCGGTGCAGACGGCGTCGAAGCCGAGGGCGATCGCCTTGTCGAGCAGGGCCGCGAACTTGATCTTCTCGTTGCAGCGCAGGCACGGGTTGGGGGTGCGCCCGGCGGCGTACTCGGCGACGAAGTCCTCGATCACGTCCTCGCGGAAGCGCTCCGCCAAGTCCCAGACGTAGAACGGGATGCCGATCACGTCGGCGGCGCGGCGGGCGTCCCGGGAGTCCTCCAGGGTGCAGCAGCCGCGCGCGCCGGTGCGGAAGGACTGCGGGTTGCTGGCGAGCGCCAGGTGGACGCCGGTCACCTCGTGGCCGGCTTCGACGGCCCGGGCGGCGGCGACGGCGGAGTCGACGCCGCCGGACATCGCGGCGAGCACGCGCAGGCGGCCGGTGGACGGGGTGGTCGGGGCGCCGGGGAAGTCAGTCATAAGGAGTCCAGCCTAACGGGGGCCGGGCGGGCGTCGGACGGCCAGTTCGTTCCGGGCTCCGACGGTCGGCCCGGCCCCGGACGGCCAGTTCGTTCCGGGCTCCGACGGCCGGCCCGGCCCCGGACGGTCAGTTCGGCACCAGGACGGGCGGCTCGGCAGCGGCCGGGACAGCAGCGGTCCGCGAAGGTAGTGCGGTGGCCAGCAGGAACGCGGCGAGCAGCAGCCCGGTGAGGTCGCGGACGGTGCGCTCGGGCAGGGGTGCGTCCATCCCCTCAGAAGACGTCCGACAGCAGATGGTTCCGCTACCGAACGAACCCGGTCAGCGGCCGGCCCGCACCAGTCCGGCCCGGCGGGCCCGCTCCACCGCGCCGGGCAGCGCGGCGGCCAGCGCCTCCACATCCGCCCGGGTGGAGGTGTGACCGAGCGAGAACCGCAGCGAGGCGCGGGCGAGTTCGGCGTCCACGCCCATCGCCAGCAGCACGTGACTGGGCTGCGGAACGCCCGCCGAGCAGGCCGAACCGGTCGAGCACTCCACACCGGCCGCGTCCAGCAGCATCAGCAGCGCGTCGCCCTCGCAGCCGGGGAAGGAGAAGTGCGCGTTGGCGGGCAGCCGGCCCGCCGGGTCGGGGTCGCCGTTCAGCAGCGCCTCGGGCGCGGCCGCCCGGACCACCGCGAGCAGGTCGTCGCGCAGCATGCCGACGCCCGCCGCGTACTCGGGCTGCCGCTCGACGGCGAGCGCGGCCGCCACCGCGAACCCGGCCGCACCGGGCACATCCAGCGTCCCGGAGCGGACGTCCCGCTCCTGGCCGCCGCCGTGCAGCAGCGGAACGGGGGTGGCGGAGCGCGACAGCAGCAGCGCGCCGACCCCGTACGGCCCGCCGATCTTGTGGCTGGTGACGGTGAGCGCCGTCAGCCCGGAATCGGCGAAGGACACCGGGACCTGGCCCAGCGCCTGCACCGCGTCCGCATGCATCGGGATGCCGAACTCGGCGGCGACGGCGGCGAGTTCGCGGATCGGCTGAACGGTTCCGACCTCGTTGTTGGCCCACATCACGGTGACCAGCGCGACCGTCTCCGGCGCCCGCCCGATCGCCTCGCGCAGCGCCTCCGGGCGCACCCGGCCGACCTCGTCCACCGGCAGGTACTCGACCTCGGCGCCCTCGTGCTCGGCCAGCCAGTGCACCGCGTCCAGCACCGCGTGGTGCTCGACCGGGCTGCTCAGCACCCGGCGGCGGACCGGGTCGGCGGCCAGCCGGGCCCAGTACAGGCCCTTGACCGCCAGGTTGTCGGACTCGGTCCCGCCCGCGGTGAGCACGATCTCGCTGGGCCGCGCGCCCAAGGACTCGCCCAGCGACTCCCGGGACTCCTCGATCACCCGGCGGGCCCGCCGCCCGGCGGTGTGCAGGGAGGACGCGTTGCCGACGGCCCCGAACTGCGCCGTCATCGCGGCGATCGCCTCGGGAAGCATCGGGGTGGTGGCGGCGTGGTCGAGGTAAGCCATAGCGGGTCCAGTGTAGGCGGCCCAGAGGTCACGATTTGGCCATTGCACCCTCTGCAACGCGCCGTTAGCGTTCCGGCCACGCCGCTGTGAGAGGGGGAGGGCCGTGTCCCAGACGGTCGACCGTGCGCTGACCATCCTGGCCTCGCTCGGCGAGGGCCCGGCCTCGCTGGAGCAGGCCGCGTCCCGGATCGGCGTGCACAAGTCCACCGCCCTGCGGCTGCTGCGCACCCTGCAGGAGCACGGCTTCGTCACCCGGCAGTCCGACCACCGCTACCGGCTCGGCGGCCGCCTGTTCGCACTCGCCCACCAGGCCCTGGAGGGCATCGACATCCGCCAGGTCGCCGCCCCGTACCTGGCGGTGCTCAACGAGCGCTACGGGCACACCGTCCACCTGTCGGTGCTGGAGGGCGACGAGGTGCTCTACCTGGACAAGGTGGACGCCAAGTACCCGGACCCGGGCCGCAGCTGGCTCGGCGAGGACAGCCGGATCGGCCGGCGCGCCCCGGCGGCGGCCACCGCGGCGGGCAAGGTCCTGCTGGCCGACCTGCCCACCGACCGGCTCGCCGCCTTCCTCGCCGAGACGGAGCTCCCGGCCCGCACCCCGCAGTCGACCGGCGGCCCGGACGAGCTGCGCACCGAACTGGCCGAGGTGCAGCGGCGCGGCTGGGCGGTCGACCAGGCCGAGTACCACGCGTCCGTGAACTGCATCGCCGCCCCGATCGCCGGCACCGAGGGCACCGCGATCGCCGCCTGCTCGATCTCCGCCCCCGTGCAGATCGCCTCGGTCGTCGAACTCAGCAAACTGCTGCCGGAACTGCTCTGCACGGTCGAGGCGATCTCGCTGGCGTACGGCGGCTCCCCCACTCCGCGCTGGTGCGAGAACCGCTGCGGCGCCAAGCACGAGGTGCGCGCCGCCCGCACCTGAGCCTCACTCCTCGCCGGCCCGGGAACCGTTGCGGTGCCAGGCCCGAGGTGCCCGCCACCCGTACCTGAGCGCCAGCATCCGCATGGTGAACGCCGCCACCGCCGCCAGCGCGGCGCTCGCCGGGGTGAGCTGGTCCACGCCGATCAGGACCGCCGTGATCGCCGCGCCGACCAGCGCCGGCACCGCGTAGATCTCCCGGTCCCAGCGCAGCAGCGAGGGCGGCTCCATCGCCAGCACGTCACGCACCACGCCGCCGCCCGCCGCGGTCAGCATCCCGCAGGCCACCGAGGAGACGGCGCCCAGGCCGTGGTCGTGCGCCTTGATCGTGCCGGTGACGGCGAACAGGCCGAGGCCCGCCGCGTCCAGCACCATCACCGCCCGGGTGATCCGCTCCACCTCCGGGTGCAGGAAGAACACCACCACCCCCGCCACCAGCGGGGTCGCGAAATAGCCGGCGTTGGTGAACGCGGCCACCGGCAGCGCCCCGATCATCAAGTCCCGCAGCACGCCGCCGCCGAGTGCGGTGGCCTCGGCCAGCACACAGATGCCGAAGATGTCCATGTTCTTGCGGACCGCCATCAGGCCGCCGGACAGTGCGAAAACGAAGATGCCCACCAGGTCGAGGATCTGCTGGACGTCGTGCGGGAAGATCTCGGATGTCACGTGGTCAGTGTCCACGCCGACCTTCCGGCTCCGGTCGCCGGGCGGTCAGACGAACGACTCGTGCGGCGCCGGCCCGCCCAGCGCGTTCAGCTTGGCGGGCATCCGCAGTGTCGTCATCCGCCGCCACCCGCCCGCCCGTTCGTACCCGTACACCGCGTGGATGCCTGCGGCCAGCGCCGCCGACTTCGCCCTCGGCCAGCGCAGCAGCTCCCCCATGTGCGCCATCACCGCCAGGCTGACGTCCCGGTAGGTGCGGATCTCCGCCCGCGCGGTGTCCTGCAGGATGTCCAGGATCGACCGGCCGTGCCCGTGGTACGCGAGCCGCAGCAACTCCTCGTGGCAGAACGCCAGATGGTTGTCCTCGTCGTTGGAGATCATCCGCACCGCCCGGCCCACCTCGGGGTGGTCGCCGAAGATCCGCTTCAGCATCCGCATCTGCTCGGACGCCCGCTGCTCGGTCACCCGGCTGTGCGCCAGGTAGGTGATCACGTCCTGCTCGTCCAAGGGCTCGTCCCGGCGCAGCCGGGAGTGCGCCAACCCGATGCCCTGCCGCTCCAGGATCATCGTGTAGTCGGTCTCGTCCGGGACCTCGGCCGGCTCCAGACCCCGCTTGTGCAGCAGCGCCTTGAAGATCCGCCCGTGCTTGTCCTCGTCCGCGCCGTGCCGGGCCACCTTCGGCGCCAGCTCCTGGTCGGGTACCAGCCGGGCGATCCGGCCGTTCTCCCAACCGCCCTGGTCCTCCCCCTTGGCCGCGATCGAACAGAACAGCCGGAACGCCCGGTCGTCGTCGTGGATCTCCTGGAACAGACTGCGCGCCGACAGCATGGTGGACCTACCCCTCGCACGGGAGCCGGAACATTCCGGTCCAGCTCAAGGCACCCCCACTCCCCGGGCAACAGCTCACGCCCCCCACTGCGCCGGACGAAGGAAAGCCTGCCCGGCTCGGACTACCCGACCAGCCGGCGCCGCCAGTCCAGTCCGGTGACCCGGATCGCCTCGTCCGGGCTGCCGTCCCAGCGCACCTCCAGGCCGCGGTCCTCCAGCGCCGCGACGACCTCCCGGCCGACCGCCGCCGTGGTGTCCGGCGAGCCGTCCCAGCCGCCGTACAGCAGCCACAGGTCCTGGCCGGACGCCGCGCCCTCGGTGCCCTGGGAGTGGAAGTAGACGAAGCCTCGGGAACCCTCCGCCGCCTCGGCACCGATCTCCTCGTGGCCGCAGTTGCGGCAGCAGGTGAAGTTCTCCCGGGCCGTGATGCCGGCCGCTTCCAGCGCGGCGAACGCCCGCGCCACCCGCTCCGGATCCGTCTCCCCCACCCACGCCCGCTGCTCGGCGACCCGCTCCAGCCACATCCGGTCGGCCAGCTGCTTCGCCTGCTCCTTCGTCACCGGCCGGGAGCCGCCGTCCACCAGGCACTCCGCCGCGAAATCGGCCACCTGCGCACGGGTCGCGTACCCGCCCGCGAGCAGAACGCGCACCGCCTCGACCAGGGTCCGCTCGTCCTGCGCGGACAGCTCCAGCGGTGCGGGCTCCGGAACGTCGAACTCGATCCGCTCCCACGCCACCCCGGCGTCCCAGCCCTCGTCCTCCCGCGCCCACCCGAGCAGCAGCGCGGCGACCTGCTCCAGGTCGTCCACCCGCGCCCCGTAGTGCCGCGCGGGGCTCCCCGCCCGGTGCTCCACCGTCCACGCCCCGTTCTCCGGGCACGCCTGCGCGTACGTGTGCGGCAGGTCCGGCACCCGCTGCAGCACCACGAAGGAGTCCGGCCACTCCCCCATGTCCCGCACCGTGTCGAGGAGTTCGTCCTCCGACACCCGCACCCCGACCCTGCCGGAGTTGTCCTCCACCGCGATATCGAGCATGCCCACCACTGTCCCACCCGCCACTGTCAGCGCCCCCTCCCCGTGCCCCGCCAGGGGCGCGTGGGGGCACCTTCCAGCCCGCTGGGGCTGGGGGAGAACTGCGCGAGCAACCATCCGCTGAAACGGCAAGGTCCGCCCCAGGAGGGAACCCCCTCCCAGGACGGACCTCGGTTCGGCGAACTACTCGGCGTTCTCCGGGAAGTGGCAGGCCACCTGATGCCCGGCCCGCGCGGCGCTGAGCGGCGGTTCCTGGCTCGCGCAGATGTCCTGCGCCTTCCAGCACCGGGTGCGGAAGCGGCAGCCCGACGGCGGGTTGAGCGGCGACGGGACGTCACCGGTGAGCAGGATCCGCTCGCGGCGCTCCTTGCGCCGCGGGTCGGGGACCGGCACCGCGGACATCAGGGCGTTGGTGTAGGGGTGCATCGGCTTGGCGTACAGGGAGTCGCGGTCGGCGATCTCCACCACCTTGCCGAGGTACATCACGGCGACCCGGTCGGAGACGTGCCGGACCACCGAGAGGTCGTGCGCGATGATCAGGTAGGTCAGGCCGAGTTCCTGCTGGAGATCGTCCAGCAGGTTGACCACCTGGGCCTGGATGGAGACGTCCAGGGCGGAGACCGGCTCGTCCGCGACGATCATCTTCGGGCGCAGGGCGAGCGCGCGGGCGATGCCGATGCGCTGGCGCTGGCCGCCGGAGAACTCGTGCGGGTAGCGGTTGTAGTGCTCGGGGCTGAGTCCGCACAGTTCCAGCAGGTCCTGGACGGCCTTCTTGACGCCGTGCTCGGTCTGGACGTTCTGGAGCCGGAACGGCGCACCGACGATGGTGCCGATGGTGTGCCGGGGGTTCAGCGAGGAGTACGGGTCCTGGAAGATCATCTGGATGTCGCGGCGGTAGGGCCGCATCGCCGAGACTCCCAGGTGGGTGATGTCGGCGCCCTCGAACTCGATCTTCCCGCCGGTGGGTTCGTCGAGTCGGGTGACCAGGCGTCCCATGGTGGACTTGCCGCAGCCGGACTCGCCGACCACGCCGAGCGTCTCGCCGGCCATGACCTCGAAGTCGATGCCGTCGACGGCGCGCACGGCGCCGACCTGACGCTTCAGCAGGCCCTTGGTGACCGGGAAGTGCCGGGTCAGTCCGGTGACCCGCAGCAGGGGTTCACGGTCCGGGCCGGGTGCCTGGGCGGGCACCTTCGCGGCCTGCGGGGCCGCCGTCTGGCTGTCCGTCATCGGTTGTCTCCAAGTGGGTGGTACGTGCTCACAGCCGGGGCGCGATCTCTTCGGTGAAGATCCGGTGGCGTTCGGCGATCGGCAGGTGGCAGGCGGCGAAGTGCCGGGGCGCGGCCTCGGCGAGCACGGGCACCTCGCTGGTGGAGCGGCCGCCGGTGAGCTCGGCGTACGGGCAGCGCGGGTGGAACGCGCAGCCGGACGGCACGTTGATCAGGCTCGGCGGGGTGCCCTTGACCGGGATCAGCCGGTCCTGGAGCTCCCGGTCGAGTCGGGGCATCGAGCCGAGCAGGCCCCAGGTGTAGGGGTGCTCGGGGGATTCGAAGATGGTGGCGGCGGGGCCGCGCTCGACGGGCTTGCCGCCGTACATGACCAGGATGTCGTCGGCGATCTCGGCGACCACGCCCAGGTCGTGCGTGATGATGATGACGGCGGAGCCGAACTCCTTCTGCAGGTCCCGGATCAGGTCGAGGATCTGCGCCTGGACGGTGACGTCCAGGGCGGTGGTCGGCTCGTCGGCGATCAGCAGCGAGGGGTCGTTGACCAGGGCCATGGCGATCATGGCGCGCTGGCGCATACCGCCGGAGAACTCGTGCGGGTAGTTGTCGACCCGCTTGTCGGGCTGCGGGATGCCGACCCGGTCGAGCATCTCGATGGCCCGGGTGCGGGCGACCTTCTTGGAGGTGCCGGGGTGGTGGGCCCGGTAGCCCTCGATGATCTGGGCGCCGACCGTGTAGTACGGGTGCATCGCGGTCAGCGGGTCCTGGAAGATCATCGCCATCTTCTGGCCGCGGAGCTTGCGCACCTGGTCCGGGTTGGCCGAGACCAACTCCTCGCCGTCCAGCCAGATTTCGCCGGAGATCTGCGGGGCGCCGCGCTTGCTGCCGGTGCGGTGCAGGCCCATGATCGACAGCGAGGTGACGGACTTTCCGGAGCCGGACTCGCCGACGATGCCCAGGGTCTTCCCGCGCTCCAGGTCGAAGCTCAGGCCGTTGACGGACTTGACCAGTCCGTCGTCGGTCGGGAAGTGCACCTTCAGGTCGCGGACGGACAGAAAGGGCTTGTCAGCCTGGAGGGGCTTGTCGTTGTTGCTCATGCCAGCTTCACCCGGGGATCGACGACGGCGTACAGCAGGTCAACCAGGAGATTGGCCATCACGATGAAGAACGCGGCGAAGAGCGTCACACCCATGATCACCGGTAGGTCGCTGGAGGCGATCGACTGGACCGCCTCGTAGCCGAGCCCGCGCAGGTTGAAGGTGGACTCGGTGAGCACCGCGCCGCCGAGCAGACCGCCGAGGTCCATGCCGAAGATGGTCAGGATCGGCGTCAGCGTGGAACGCAGGGCGTGCTTGCCGATGACCACCGGCTCCTTGAGGCCCTTGGCGCGCGCGGTGCGGATGTAGTCCTCGCCGAGCACGTCCAGCAGGGTGGCGCGACTGAGTCGGGCGTAGGTCGCCGCGAACAGGAAGGCCAGGGTGATCCAGGGCAGTACCAGCCCCTGGAACCAGGCCACCGGATCGACCGTGAAGTCCGTGTACTTGCGCGGGAACCAGCCGAGCTGTCCGACGAAGACCGCGAGCGCGACCATGCCGGTGAAGTACATCGGCAGCGAGACGCCGGCCAGCGCGACGGACATGCTGATGCGGTCCAGCGGGGTGCCCCGGCGCAGCGCGGAGATGACGCCGGTGGCGGTGCCGAACACCAGCCACAGGATCGAGGCACCGACGGCCAGCGAAGCGTCCACGCCGACCCGGTTGAGCAGCAGCGGCCAGACCGCCCGCTCGGTCTTGAACGAGTAGCCCAGGCAGGGGGCGTAGCAGTGGGTCACGTCGGTGCCGGCGTTGTAGTCGCGGCCGACGACGATGCCCTTCAGGAAGAGCCAGAACTGTTCGACGATCGACTTGTCGAGGCCCATCTTGTGGCGGATACCCTCGACGGCCACCTTGTCCGCGATCTTGCCCACGTAGAGCAGCGCGGGGTCGGTTCCGGTGAGCTTGGGCACCATGAAGAAGATGCCGAAGGTCACCGCAGCGACCACCAGCAGCATGAGGACGACGTTGATCAGTCGCCTGAAGAGATACACGAGCACTGCGGTCGGCCCTGCCACGGTCCGGCCGGACGTCCCCGGTGGGGGACTGTTCCGGCCGGACCGGGCAGGGCCTTCACCTGCCCTTCGGACTAGCGGTGCGAACTAAAGGGAGAAGGTCAGGTCACTTGCCGTCGGAGACGCCGAGGGCCTGGAAGTCCACCTCGCCGAACGCGTCGGAGATGTAGACGTTGGTCAGGCGCGGGTTGCGCCAGTTCAGGGCCTTGTCGGCGACGATCGGCAGGTAGTAGCCGCCGTCGATCACCTTGTGGTTGATCTTCTTGTACAGCTCGGCGGCCTTGGCCGGGTCGGTCTGCTGCGCGGCCTGGTCGAACCAGCCGTTGATCTCCGGGTCGTTGATCTCGGAGTAGTTGCTGTTGCCGTTGCTCGGGATGAAGCGGCCGTCCATCAGCGGCTGCATGTAGCCGGAGCCGGTCGGGAAGTCGGCGCCCCAGCCCATCACGATCAGGCCGTAGCCCTTGGACTTGACCACGTCGGGCGCGCCGATCTCGGAGGCGATCAGCTTGCCGTCGTACTGCTGGACCGTGACGTCGATGTTGACGGCCTTGAGGGCGGTCTGCAGCGCCACCGCGGAGTTGACCTCCTTCGGCTTGTTGCCGCGCACCGCGATGTTGGTCTTGAAGCCTTCCGGCTTGCCGCAGGCCTTCAGCTCTTCCTTGGCCTTCTCGATGTTCGGCTTGCCCTGGGTCAGCTTGTACGGGTCGTAGTCGTCCGAGCCGAGGATGTTCGGGGGCAGCATCGAGCCGTA
Source organism: Kitasatospora sp. NPDC048662 (assembly GCF_055587065.1). Lineage (NCBI taxonomy): Bacteria > Bacillati > Actinomycetota > Actinomycetes > Kitasatosporales > Streptomycetaceae > Kitasatospora > Kitasatospora sp. NPDC048662. The sequence continues at coordinate 200,540 of NZ_JBVJHA010000002.1, forward strand.
GATCGAGCCGGCCACCGAGCCGCCGCGGGCGGTCTGCAGGGCGGTGGTGTCGGCCGCGTACAGCACCGCGTTGCGGCAGTGCTGGTTGTCGAACGGGGCGACCGACGGGGCGAGGCTGACGTAGCGGATGAAGCCGTTGTACGGGTCGTCCGTGTTGGCCTTCAGCGCCTGGTCCTGCAGCACCTTGACCTGCGCGGCCTGCGACAGGCCGGTCTGGGCCCAGTCGAGGTCGGCGGTGTTCGCCAGCAGCTGCGCGTCCATGTCGTCGGCGTTGGTGGTGACGGTCAGCTTGACGACGTCCGGCAGCGCCTTGCGGAACGGGTCGGAGGCCGGGTCCCAGTTCTCGTTGCGGACCAGCTCGTAGAGCTTGCCCGGCTCGGCCGACTTGAACTTGTACGGGCCGGAGGAGACCGGCTTCTGGCCGTACTGGGCGCCGGTGTCCAGCTTCTGCGGGACCGGGGCGGCGGAGCCCATGGCCAGCAGGTACGGGAAGTCCGAGTTGGGCTTGGCCAGGTTGAAGACGATGGTGTTGTCGTCCGGGGTCAGGACGGTCTTCAGGCCGAGCTTGTTCGGGTCCGAGTCGGTGTAGGGGCCCTTGTAGTTCTGGCCCTGGTCCAGCTCGTTGATCAGGTAGGTCGGGCCGCCGGAGATGACGTCCTGCGCGAAGATGCGCTCGATGCCGTACTTGATGTCCTTCGAGGTGATGACCGAGCCGTCCTCGAACTTCAGACCCGGCTTCAGCTTGAAGGTGTAGGTCTTGGCGTCCGCGGAGATCTCCGGCTGGGCGGCGGCCAGGTCGGGGACCAGCTTCAGGCCCTCCTTGCCCGGCTTGCCGTCGAAGGCGAGCAGGGTGCGGGCGTAGAAGCGCTCGAAGTTCCACACCGAGGCGTAGTACGCGCGACCGGGGTCGAGCGAGTCCACGTCGGTGGTGGTCCACATGTTGAGGGTGCCGCCCTTCTTGTCGGACGCGTTCACCACCTTGTCGACGGCCGCGTTGAAGCCCGCGCCGCCCTTGTTGCTGCTCTCGTCGCCGCTGTCCTTGCTGCCGCCGCAGGCAGTGGCGGTGAGCGCGAGGGTGGCCGCGAGGGCGGCGACCGCGAGCGTCCTGTTTCGCTTCATGGGTTGGAAACCTCCAGAGTCGCGGGCTCAGTTGCCCTTGGGGTCGAGCGCGTCGCGCAGGCCGTCACCGAAGAGGTTGAAGGCGAGCACGGTGATGAAGATGGCGAGGCCGGGAACGACCATGTACATGGGGTCCGCCTCGTAGATCCGGACCGCGTCGGAGAGCATCTGCCCCCAGGAAGCGGTGGGCGGGCGGACACCGGCCCCGAGGAAGCTGAGCGCCGCCTCGTTGAGGATGTTGGTGGGGATGATCAGGGTCGCGTAGACCAGGATCGGCGCCACCAGGTTGGGCAGGAGTTCGCGGAACAGGATGTGGGTGCGGCCGGCGCCGAGGCTGCGGGCCGCGTCCACGAACTCCCGTTCGCGCAGGGACATGGCCTGGCCTCGGACGATGCGCCCGATGTACGGCCAGCCGAAGAAGCCGATGACGAAGACCAGAATGAGCGGCCGCAGCCACTGGTCCGGGATGCCGAACGCCGAGGTGGGCATCACCGACACCAGCGCGATGCTGAACAGCAGCTGCGGGAAGGCCAGCAGGATGTCCATGACGCGGCTGATGAACGCGTCCACCCAGCCGCCGAAGTAGCCGGCCATGACGCCCATGACCACACCGATGCAGACCGACAGCACGGCGGCGCCGAGCGCCACCAGCATCGAGATCTGCGCACCGAAGAGGATCCGGGAGAACACGTCGCGGCCGAACGTCGGGTCGACACCCAGCAGGAAGTCGCTGCTGATGCCGCCGAACGCGCCCTTGGGCAGGCCGAGGTCGGGGTTGATCTGGTCCGGGTGCGGTTCGTTCGGCGGGTGGCCGAACATCGAGCTCAGCACCGGCGCGAAGATCGCCGCGAGCACCAGCAGGATCACCACGACACCGCCGGCCAGCGCGATCTTGTCGCGCTTGAGGCGGTCCCAGGCGATCCGGCCCGGCGAGCGACCCTCGATCTTCTTGGCCGGCTCGGAAGTTGACGCGCCGTCAGGCTGCGCGCCGGCCGGCGGACCCGAGGTCTCGGTGGGTGTGGTCATGAGTCAGTTCGTTCCCCTCGCCGACGGTGGCCGGCCCACGGAGTCGCGTTTGGTGCGGAAGGCAGAGCGGTTGCGGTGGTGCCGGGTGCCGATGCGGCGGTGCAGAAGTGCGTTTGGCAAGCAGGGCGTTGCGGGTGGTGCCGTTCGACGCCGGGCGGAGTGCCCCGGCGCGCATGGTGCTGCCGCACGGAGATGCGCATCGTGCGGTTCATGCTGTGGCGGCGGCACGTTCACCTTCGTGAGGATCGTCTCGCGCTCCGCATTGGGCAGCACTCTCCGTCATTGGATGTGCCGGACGGAAGACCCCCATGGCGAAGGATGCCTAACCGTGATCTGCTCGCATGCACATTCGTTGCGCTGGCATATCGCTCTTCACACAGCTGTCACTCGCACGTCAAGGGGCACACTGACGACACCCCGCCAGTGGCGGGGAAACGCCAGGTGGCGCCGTTGGTGGCACGCGTAGAGCGCGCAACAGCGGAAAACCCCCGCCGACCTTCGGGGGAAGGTTCGTACGGGGGTCTTCAGGCGTTCCGCCGGGGTGCGGTCAGCGGCCCGGATAGCCCGGCCACTGGGGCTGCGGCCAGCCCGGCGCGGGCCCGGCCGGCGGTTGCGCTGCGTAACCGAAACCGGTGGAGTAGGCCTGCGGCGGACCCTGCCGGTCGAAGAACGGGCGGGCGTTGGCCCGCAGCCACATCGCCACCGGGTCGAACTCGTCGGCCATCATCACGGTCGAGACGGCCGGCCCCTCGGGGGCGTGCGCGGCGGCCCGCTGCACCAGCGCCCTGGCCGCCTCCACGGCCTGCGGCGAGGTGTCGTAGAGGTCCAGTCCGATCGCCAAGTACGGCTCGCCCAGCACCGGTTGCACCCAGGCCCGGCGCAGCGAGCGCAACGGGCGCACCTCGGCGGCCTGTTGTTCCAGCACGGCGAAGAACTGCGGTGCCTGGCCGGTCGGTTCGGAGATCCGCAGCGGCCCGGCCGGCAGCCGGTCCAGGCCGACGGCGATCCGCCGCAGGTCGGCCCACGGCACGCCGATGCCGCCGCCGGGGCGGTGCGGGTCCAGCCACAGGCCCCAGCGGGAGCGGTACAGGGAGCCGGCGATCTCCGGCCCGGACACCACCTCGTGGCCGCGCGCCCAGCCACTGGCCGCCAGCTGCCCCGGGGAGGTCACACAAGGCGCGTAGCCGTGCCCGCCGACGTCCATGTTCCCGTACTGGGCGTCCGGGCTGCCCGGGCTGCCGTGCCACAGCAGCATCCAGACCTGCCCGCTCGCGAGAGCGCGCAACAACCCCTCGTACGCCTCCCAGCGCTCCGGTGCGACCGCTGCGAGGGCGCGCTCGATCGCGCCCGGATCGCCGGCTGCTCCCGTCACGTCGTCGCCTCTTTCTCGACTTCCCTCGTCCGCCCGTCCACCGCGCGGCGGTGTGCCGGAGCAACCCTATGGGGCGCGCCCGACAGCCGTCATGCCGCCGTCCCGGACATCCGGTGGATTCACGGTCTGACGTAGAAGGGCTGTACCCGCCCCAGCAGCCAGTCCACCACCGGGTCGGCGACCAGGTCGAGCAGCACCAGGTGGACGCCCCAACTCGGCGCCGCGGTTCCGAGCGCCCGGCCGAGCGCCAGGTTGACGTCACCGGGGTCGGCGGGGGCCGCCGGGTCCAGCTGGACGCCGATGTACAGCAGGGTCGACTCGCCCTCCACCCGGGCCAGCGCCCGCCGGGCCGTCAACACACCGGGCAGGGCGGCGAGTTCGCCGGTCGCGGCGGCCAGGAAGGCGAACGGCTCCTGGTGCGGCTCGGGTTCCTTGAGCGCCACCCGCGCGCCCTCGGTGACGCCCTGCGCCTCCCACTGCTCGCCGCGCGGCCCGCGCCGCAGCTCCCCCACCCCCTCCGGCGGCACCGGGATGCCCACCGGCGCCTCGGGGTTGACCGCGATGCCGATGCCCAGCGGCAGGCCCCGGGCGAACTCCCACATCGGGGCGATCGCGAACGGGATGCCCGGCGCGTGCTGCAGGTACAGCTCCTGCGAGCTGTACACCGGCACGTAGGGCGCGCCCGCGAGTTCGAGGGTCGGCAGGTCGAGCTCGCCGGACTGCGGGTCGGCACCGGCCGGCAGCGGAATCCACACCTGGCTGCGGGCCAGCACCTCGATCACCCTGGGTGTCGCCCCCGGGTCGCCCAGGGCCGCCATCAGCACCTGCTCCAGCTCGTTGGCCGGCCAGCTCCCGCCTTCCGGAACCTGACCCAGCGGGAACCCCATCTCGCCCCTCCACACTCACGGTTGTGTTCAGGTTAGCGGCGCGCACGAGTGCCCTGCGGCGATCGCGGTCGAACCCCACTCCCACCAGCGGGCCCCGGCATGCCATGATGGGCCCGCCCAAACTTCATACCGGCCGCTCGAACCCGCGCGGGAGAGCCGGAACGACCGTCATCCGGTCGCGACCGGCGCCGAAGGAGCAAGTCCTCCCCGGAATCTCTCAGGCCCCCTTACCGCCCGGGCGAGGCAGATCTGGAAAGTGGACACGGCCGCGCCGTGCGCCCACCCACGGTGCAAACCGCCATCCTTTCGGATGGCGGTGAAGCTCTCAGGTTCGACGACAGACGGGGAGGTTCGCCCCAGCCTGCCCGTTTCCAGATCCCGGGAGTCCTGCCGTGTCCCTCCGCCTGACCGCGCTCGACGCGCTGCACCGCTCGCTCGGCGCCACCATGACCGACTTCGCGGGCTGGGACATGCCGCTGCGCTACGGCAGCGAGCGCGAGGAGCACCTCGCGGTCCGCACCAAGGCCGGCCTGTTCGACCTGTCGCACATGGGCGAGATCACCGTCTCCGGCCCGCAGGCCGGCGAACTGCTCGACCACGCGCTGGTCGGCTTCATCTCCGCGCTCGGCGTGCTGCGCGCCCGCTACACCATGATCTGCCGCGAGGACGGCGGCATCCTGGACGACCTGATCGTCTACCGCACCGCGGACGACGAGTACCTGGTGGTCGCCAACGCCTCCAACGCCCAGGTGGTGCTGGACGCCCTGACCGAGCGCGCGGCCGGCTTCGACGCCACCGTCCGCGACGACCGCGACGCCTACGCGCTGCTCGCCGTCCAGGGCCCGGAGGCCAACGGCATCCTGGCCAAGCTCACCGACGCCGACCTGCCCGGCCTCAAGTACTACGCGCTGCTGCCCGCCACCGTGGCCGACCGTCAGGTCTGGCTGGCCCGTACCGGCTACACCGGCGAGGACGGCTTCGAGATCTTCTGCGCCCCCGCCGACGCCGAGCACCTGTGGACGGCGCTGACCGAGGCCGGCACCGCCGAGGGCCTGGTCCCGTGCGGCCTGTCCTGCCGCGACACGCTGCGCCTGGAGGCCGGCATGCCGCTGTACGGGCACGAGCTGTCCACCGAGCTGACCCCGTTCGACGCCGGCCTCGGCCGGGTGGTGCGCTTCGACAAGACCACCAACGGCGGCGAGTTCGTCGGCCGCAAGGCGCTGGAGGAGGCCTCGGCCGCAGCCGAGGCCAACCCGCCGCGCAAGCTGGTCGGCCTGGTCTCCGAGGGCCGCCGCGTCCCGCGCGCCGAGTACTCCGTGGTGGACGCCGAGGGCGCCGTGATCGGCCGGATCACCTCCGGCTCGCCGTCCCCGACCCTGGGCAAGCCGATCGCCATCGCGTACGTGGACGCCGCGCACGCCGAGCCGGGCACCACCGTCGCGGTGGACGTGCGTGGCAAGGCCGAGCCCGTCCAGGTCGTCGCGCTGCCGTTCTACAAGCGCGCCCGCTGACCTTCGATCAGCCCTTCACCTGCTGTCCGAGCAGATTTTTCCGGTTCGTCCGCCCAGCGGACGGCCGCGCCCTCCCCTCTTGCGATCCTGGAGAATGACGTCATGAGCAACCCCACGCACCTGCAGTACACCAAGGAGCACGAGTGGCTGACCGCCGCCGTGGACGGGGTGTCGACGGTCGGCATCACCGCGCACGCGGCCGACGCCCTCGGCGACATCGTCTACGTCCAGCTCCCCGCGGTGGGTGACACCGTCACCGCCGGTGAGACCTGTGGCGAGCTCGAGTCCACCAAGTCGGTCAGCGACCTCTTCTCCCCCGCCACCGGCGAGGTCACCGAGGTCAACCAGGAGGTCATCGACGACCCGGCCCTGGTCAACTCGGAGCCCTTCGAGGGCGGTTGGCTGTTCAAGGTCCGGGTCGAGGCGACCGACGAGCTGCTCGACGCCGACGGCTACACCGCCTTCATCGGCGCCTGACCGGGAGATCTCCCCTATGACGGTTCTCAACCAGTCCCTCCACGCGCTCGACCCGGAGATCGCCGCCGCGGTCGACGCCGAGCTGCACCGCCAGCAGACCACCCTGGAAATGATCGCCTCCGAGAACTTCGCCCCGGTGGCGGTCATGGAGGCCCAGGGCTCGGTGCTCACCAACAAGTACGCCGAGGGCTACCCCGGCCGCCGTTACTACGGCGGCTGCGAGCACGTCGACGTGGTCGAGCAGCTCGCCATCGACCGGGTCAAGGAGCTGTTCGGCGCCGAGCACGCCAACGTGCAGCCGCACTCCGGCGCGCAGGCGAACGCCGCGGCGATGTTCGCGCTGATCCAGCCGGGCGACACCATCCTGGGGCTGAACCTGGCCCACGGCGGTCACCTGACCCACGGCATGAAGATCAACTTCTCCGGCAAGCTCTACAACGTGGCCGCCTACCACGTGGACGAGAAGACCGGCCAGGTCGACATGGCCGAGGTCGAGCGCCTCGCCAAGGAGCACCAGCCCAAGCTGATCATCGCCGGCTGGTCCGCCTACCCGCGTCAGCTGGACTTCGCCGAGTTCCGCCGCATCGCGGACGAGGTCGGCGCCCTGCTGATGGTCGACATGGCGCACTTCGCCGGCCTGGTCGCCGCCGGGCTGCACCCCTCCCCGGTGCCGTACGCGGACGTGGTCACCACCACCACCCACAAGACCCTGGGCGGCCCGCGCGGCGGCGTCATCCTGTCCAAGGCCGAGTTCGCCAAGAAGATCAACTCCGCGGTCTTCCCCGGCCAGCAGGGCGGCCCGCTGGAGCACGTCATCGCCGGCAAGGCGGTGGCCTTCAAGGTCGCGGCCACCGACGAGTTCAAGGACCGTCAGCGCCGTACCCTGGAAGGCGCGAAGATCCTCGCCGAGCGCCTGCTCCAGGAGGACGTGACCGCCTCCGGCGTCTCCGTCCTGTCCGGCGGCACCGACGTGCACCTGGTGCTGGTCGACCTGCGCAACAGCGAGCTCAACGGCCAGGACGCCGAGGACCGCCTGCACGAGGTCGGCATCACCGTCAACCGCAACGCCGTCCCGAACGACCCGCGCCCGCCGATGGTCACCTCGGGTCTGCGCATCGGCACCCCGGCGCTGGCCACCCGCGGCTTCGACGCCAAGGACTTCCGCGAGGTCGCCGACGTCATCGCGGAGACCCTCAAGCCCGGCTTCGACGCCGCCAAGGCCGAGTCGCTGAAGGCCCGGGTCACCGCGCTCGCCGCGAAGCACCCGCTGTACCCCGAGCTGTAACCCTTCCTCGCGGCCACCGACACCTGGCGGTCGCCCGGAACCCCCGGGGCACCACGCACACTGGAAGACGTGCGCGCGGTGCCCCGTTCCATGCGCAGTCCCCGTCCCACCGGACGAACCACTCCACGAGACCAGACAAGGACGTCACCCCGTGGCCATCAGCGTCTTCGACCTCTTCTCCATCGGCATCGGACCGTCCTCCTCGCACACCGTCGGCCCGATGCGCGCCGCCCGGATGTTCGCCCGCCGGCTCGCCTCCGAAGGACACCTCGACCAGGTCGCCTCGCTCCGCGCCGAGCTGTACGGCTCCCTCGGCGCCACCGGCCACGGCCACGGCACCCCCAAGGCCGTCCTGCTCGGCCTGGAGAACAACTCCCCCCGCACCGTCGACGTCGACCAGGCCGACCTCGACGTCGAACGGATCCGCGCCGCCAAGCGGCTCAACCTGCTGGGCCGCCACGAGATCGCCTTCGACCCCGACACCCAGCTGATCCTGCACCGCCGCAAGGCCCTGCCCTACCACGCCAACGGCATGGCCCTGTGGGCCTACGACGCGGCCGGGGAGGTGCTCCTCGAAAAGACCTACTACTCCGTCGGCGGCGGCTTCGTGGTCGACGAGGACGCGATCGGCCAGGCCCGGGTCAAGCCCGACGACACCGTGCTGCGCCACCCCTTCCGCACCGGCGAGGAACTGCTCCGCCTGACCCGGGAGACCGGCCTGTCCATCTCCGGCCTGATGCTGGAGAACGAGAAGGCCTGGCGCACCGAGGCCGAGATCCGGGCCGGGCTGCTCGAAATCTGGGACGTCATGAAGGAGTGCGTCGCCGCCGGCATGTCCCGCGAGGGCATCCTCCCGGGCGGCCTCAAGGTCCGCCGCCGCGCCGCGTCCGCCGCCCGCGCCATGCGCGCGGAGGGCATCGGCCCCGGCAACGCGATGGAATGGGTCACCCTCTACGCGATGGCCGTCAACGAGGAGAACGCCTCCGGCCGCCGCGTCGTCACCGCCCCCACCAACGGCGCCGCCGGCATCATCCCCGCCGTCCTGCACTACTACCTGAACTTCATCCCTGGCGCCGACGAGGACGGCATCGTCCGCTTCCTCCTCGCCGCAGGCGCCATCGGCATGCTCTTCAAGGAGAACGCCTCCATCTCCGGCGCCGAGGTCGGCTGCCAGGGCGAAGTCGGCTCCGCCTGCTCCATGGCCGCGGGCGGCCTCGCCGAAGTCCTCGGCGGCACCCCCGAACAGGTCGAGAACGCCGCCGAAATCGGCATCGAGCACAACCTCGGCCTCACCTGCGACCCCGTCGGCGGCCTCGTCCAGATCCCCTGCATCGAACGCAACGGCATGGCCTCCGTCAAAGCCGTCACCGCCGCCCGCATGGCCCTCCGCGGCGACGGCCGCCACCACGTCTCCCTCGACAAGGCCATCAAGACCATGAAGGAGACCGGCGCCGACATGAAGATCAAGTACAAGGAAACCTCACGCGGCGGCCTCGCCGTCAACGTCATCGAGTGCTGACCCCCACCACCCCAGCCCACTCCACCCCCCTCGCCGCCCCAAGCAGCCAGGGGGGCTCCGCAGGGACCCCGACCCTCTCGGTGATCACTCGCGGGCTCCCCAACAGCACTTCCCTCAGCGCCACCGAAAGCTCCCCGCAGGGGGCTTCCCCAGCTGCAACCAGGCCCGCCCCACGCAACCCCGCCGACTCCGGGCTTCTGCCGCCGGAAGCCCCCGCAGGGACCCCGGCCCTCTCGGTGATCACTCGCGGGCTCCCCAACAGCACTTCCCTCAGCGCCGCCGAAAGCTCCCCGCAGGGGGCTTCCCCAGCTGCCACCAGGCCTGCCCCACACAACCCCGCCGACTCCGAGCTGCCGCCGTAAGCTCCCCACAGGGGCTTCCCGAACTGCCGCTGCGCTGGCCGCACGACGCACGGGAGACTCCGGGCTGCCGCCGGAGGCTCCCGCAGGGGCCCCCGGCCTTCTCGGTGATCGCTCGCGGGTTGCCCGGCAGAACTCTTCCGATTCCGCCAGAAGCTCCCCGCAGGGGCTTGGCAGGCGGGCTTCCGCGGTTGCCGCCAGGCCTGCCGCACGACGCCCCGCCGGCTCCGGGCTGCTGCCAGAAGCTCCCCGCAGGGGCTCGGCAACCCTGCCGCCCGCCGGAAGCCCCCGGCAGGTGGGCTTCCCCGGCTGCCGCCGGGCCTGCCCCGCGACGCCCCGCCGACTCCGGGCTGCCGCCGGAGGCTCCCGCAGGGGCCCCCGGCCTTCTCGGTGATCGCTCGCGGGCTCCCCAGCAGCACTTCCCTCAGCGCCGCCGGAAGCTCCCCGCAGGGGCCCGGCAGGCGGGCTTCCCCAGCGACCGCCAGGCCTGCCCCGCGACGCCCCGCCGACTCCGGGCTGCCGCCGGAGGCTCCCGCAGGGGCCCCCGGCCTTCTCGGTGATCGCTCGCGGGTTTGCCCGGCAGCACTTCCCCGACTCCACCAGAAGCTCCCCTCAGGGGCTTGGCAGGCGGGCTTCCCCAGCGACCGCCAGGCCTGCCCCGCGACGCCCCGCCGGCTCCGGGCTGCTGCTGGGAGCTCCCCGCAGGGGCTTCGCGTCGGTCCGGGGGTTCGGCCATAGCTAGAAGGTCCCGGTTCGGGGGACCTCTGGAGGCTGTTGGTGCGTGTCCGGATTATGAGATGATTTAGAGGTGGCCTGAGATCCTAAGGCTTAACTAAGGATCGGCCTTGGTTTCGACTTGTTTTTAGGGTCGCGGCGTGCGATAGTTATGCGTGCAGGGCGTTACAGCCCGGCCACTTCCATCCGGCGGCACGCACCCCCTTGGCTGCCGGATGACGCGCAGGGGCCCCGGACCGCGAACAACCGCGGACAGGGGCCCCGCATCGTTTTCCAAAAAAAATCCGAGCAAAAAGGATCAGACTCGGGTCCGCACCTCGAACCAGACGCCCTTGCCGCGTGGCAGCAGGTCCGCTCCCCAGCGGTCGGCGAGTTCGTTGACCACTTGTAGGCCGTGGCCGTTCTGGTAGCCGATCTCGGGGGCGAGTATCAAGCAGGGCATCGCCCGCGAGGAGTCCCGGACTTCGATCCGCAGCCAGCCGGGCCGCCTGATCAGTTTGAGTCCGATCATTCGCCCGCCGGCATGTCGCACGGCGTTGGCGACCAGTTCCCCGGTGAGCAGCTCCCCGACTTCCAGCAGATGGTGGAGCTTCCAGGACTGTAAGACCGAGAGCACCAGCCGCCGCGCGACCCCGGCCGACTCCGGCCGGGAGGGCAGTCGCACCTCTTCCGCGACGTCGGCATCGCGGAGCACGCCCAGGAAGGCGTGCTCCATCTCGTCCGCGGTCATCCGTTCCAGTTCGGCGAGCACGACCGCGGTGCCGGCTCCTGACGAGCCGTCACCGCGGGTGTCGACCAATGGAAGTGATGCCTGTTCCGCTTCGCCCCATCCCGCCATGGCGCCCATCATTGCGGAACGTGGGCAGCCGCGTACGGACAATGAGCAAACGATCACCGCACATTTGGCATATGCCGTCAGCAACCGAACAGGCGCCCGACGATCACCACTGCGACCAGTTGAGGTTCCAGCCGCCGAGCCCGTTGACCGGGTCGACCACCGCGCCCTTGGAGTTGACCACCGTGATCACGTCGCCGACCAGCGTGGAGGCGTAGAACTTGCCCGCGGGGCTGCTCGCGCTGCCGCCCTGGGTGTCGGTCAGGCCGATGCAGCCGTGGCTGCCGTTGGAGCGGCCGATGACGCCCGCGCCCCAGTAGTTTCCGTGCACGTAGGTGCCGGTGTCGGTCAACCTGATGGCATGCGGAACCACCAGATCGTATTCGTCGCCGGATCCTGCCTTGGTGACGCCGGCGGAGGTCATCCGGGTGGTGCCCTCCATGCCCTCGACCACCATGGAGCCGCTCCAGGTCTCGTAGCCGGGCTTGCCGGCGGTGAACGGGATGGAGTCGGTCTGCTGGCCGTCGCGGACGACCGTCATGCGGTGGGTGTTGACGTCGGCGGTGGAGATCTGGGAGCGGCCGATGGTGAACGGCTCGTCCTTGTCGACGCCGCCGTACACGCCGGGCGCGGTCTCCACGTCCTTGAGCTTGTAGTGGACGGTGACCTTGGTGTTGGGGTTCCAGTACTTCTCGGGGCGGAAGTCCAGCCGCTTGTCGTTGAACCAGTGGCCCTTGACCACGGTGCCGTCGTTGGCCTCGAAGGTGATGCCGGCCAGCACCGCGTCCTTGTTCTTCACCGCCCGGTTGAACCGGACCGAGACGATCATGCCGACGCCGTACTGCTCGTTGTCGGCGATGTTGTCGCTGACGCCCGCGTCCTTCTCGGGGGTGAGGGTGGAGAAGGTGGAACGCGCGTTGGCGACCACGCCCTGGGAGTCCTCGGCGAGCGCGTCCACCGTGTAGGCGGTGGATATCTTGAGGTTGCCGGACGGCGCCCAGCCGGTGCCGTCGGAGGTGAGCGCGCCGGGCACCTCGACCCCGTCGGGGCCGGTGACCTTGACGGAGGTCAGCTTGCCGCCGGTGGCCGCGACCTTGACCGCGCCGGTGGTCTTGACGTCGGTGGCGTTGTTGGCGGGTTCGATGGCGATGGTCGCGGCCGACACGGTCGGCTTGGCCGAACTGGCCGCCGCCGCGGGGCTGTCGGCCTTGGCCGGGTTTGTGCTGCAGCCGGCCGTGGCCATCAGCACCAGGGCACCTGCGAGCGCCCCCACCGCGTAACCCCCGCGTATAGCCTTCACGTTCCTGCTCTCCCCAACACCCTGCCTGTCGGCTGACAGGTCTTTCGGTTGATATGACGGGTCGAACACGGAAAACGTTGCGCGCCAAGTGTCCCGGTACGGTCACGAACGGCCGACGGCCCGGCGATCAAAAGATCACCGGGCCGTCACTGCCGATCGACCGGCGCGGGTTACCACTGGCTCCACGGGATGGTCCAGCCGCTCAGACCGTTGTCCCCGGCGACCGTCTTGCCGTTCTTGGAGTTCACGATCTTGACCACGTCGCCGACCATCGACGAGTTGAAGTACTTGCCGGCGCTCGAACTGTCGCTGCCGCCCTTGGCGTCGGCGAGGCCCACGCAGCCGTGGCTGGCGTTCGACTTGCCGAACGCGTCGCCCCAGTAGTTGCCGTGCACATAGGTGCCGGAGGTGGTCAGCCGCATCGCGTGCGGCACGTCCGGGACGTCGTACTCCTTGCCCTTGATGTTGGACACCGTGGCGGAGTTCATCCGGGTGACCTTCTCCTTGGTGGCGATCACCATGGTGCCGTTCCAGGACGGGTTCTGGTCGTCGCCCGCCGTGATCGGAATGGTCTGGTTGTCGTTGCCGCCCCGCGAGACCGTCATCATGTGGGTCGCGGCGTCCACCGTCGAGACCTGGTAGCGGCCGATGGTGAACGGCTCGTCCTTGTCCACGTCGCCGTACATGTCGGGCGCGATCTCGACGTTCTTCAGCCGGTACTTCACCGTCACCTTGGTGCCGGGCTTCCAGTACTTCTCCGGCCGGAAGTCCAGCCGGGAGTTGCCGAACCAGTGGCCCTTGGCCACCGTGCCGTCCGAGCCCTCGACGGTGATGCCGGCCAGCACGGCGTCCTTGTTCTTGACGGCCTTGCTGAAGTTCACCGAGACGATCATGCCGACGCCGTACTGGCCGTTGTCGGCGATGTTGTCGTTGGTGGCGACCTTCTTGGCCGGCGTCAGCGTGGTGAAGGTGGTGGTGGAGGCGGCCACCAGGCCGGCCGAGTCGGTCGCCTGCGCGTTCACCGTGTACGTGGTGCCGACCGTCAGCTGCTCGGTGGGCTTCCAGCTCAGGCCGTCGGCGGCGATCTCGCCGGACACCGCCTTTCCGTTCTTGTCGGTCACCGCGACCGTGGTCAGCTTGCCGCTGGCCACCGTCACCTGGAGGCCGTCCTTGGGCGCCACGTCGTTCGCGCCGTCGGCCGGCGTGACCGTCAGCTGAGCGGTCGACACCTTCGGCGCCGCGTCCGAGGAGGACGAGGAACCGCCGCCGCTGCCGCCCTTGGCGTCGCCCGAACCGCCGCCGCTGCTGCAGGCCGTACCGAGCAGCAGGACACCACCCACCAGCACGGCCGTCGCGGCCCGGCGCGCCCGCCGCCCGCCCCCGACTATTCCGGCCTCGGCCTTCTGAACCGCCTTCACCGCGCTGCTCCCCTCCGGTATGCACAGCCCACCGCGTTCCCGACCGTGTCGGGCGCGCGCGGGTCAGGATAACCGGCGAAGCTGAGTGAATCTTCCGAGGGAGCCGGGTGCCGGTTCAGTGAACTGCGGCCGACCGCCCGACCGTCCACTGCGACCACGGCAGGTTCCAGCCGTTCAGGCCGTTGTCGGGCGAGACCCGGTCGCCGTGCGAGCCGCGCACCTCCACCACGTCACCGACCAGGGTGTGCTGGTAGAGCCAGCCGGCCGGGGTGCCGGCGTCGCCGTCGCTGGTGTCGGCCAGGCCGATGCAGCCGTGGCTGGTGTTGGCGGCCCCGAACACCCCGCGGTCGGTCCAGTAGTTGCCGTGCACGAAGGTGCCGGAGGTGGTGAGCCGCAGCGCGTGCGGGACGTCCTTGATGTCGTACTCGTCGCCGAGGCCGACGGTCTGCGAGTTCATCCTGGTCACCTCGAAGCGCTCGGAGACCACCATGGTGCCCAGGTAGGTGGAGTGCTCGGGGCTGCCGCCGCTGACCTCCAGGGTGCGCAGCAGGCGTCCGTCCTGGCGGACCGTCATGGTGTGCCGGTCCAGGTCGACGGTGGCGATCAGCGCGCGGCCGACGGTGAAGTGGACGTCCTTGTTCTGGGTGCCGAGGTAGCCGGGCGCGGCCTCCACGTCCTTGAGCCGCAGCCCCAGGGTGACTCTGGTGCCGGGCGGCCAGAAGGCGTGCGGGCGGAAGTCGAGGCGCTGGTCGCCGAACCAGTGCCCGGCGATCTCCTGCGGCGGCTCGGCGGTGACGGAGACGGCCCGTTCCACGGCGGACCGGTTCTCGACCGGGCGGGAGAAGCGCAGCGACACGGGCATGCCGACGCCGACGGTGGAGCCGTCCTCGGGGGTGAAGAAGGCGACGACGGTGCGGTCGGGCGGCACCGTGGCGAACCGGACGCGCTGGACGGCGCGCAGCCCGTCGGCGTCCTCGGCTGTGGCGTCCAGGCTGTAGGCGGTGGCGCCGGTGAGCCGGGCGTCGGGCGTCCAGCCGGTGGCGTCGTCGCTGAGCGTGCCGGGCACCCGGGCGCCCTTGTCGTCGGTCAGCCTGACGTCCAGCAGGCGGCCCTGGGCGACCGTCACCTTGACCGCGCCGTCCAGCGCGACGTCCTGCGCGCCGTCGGCGGGGCCGATCGTGAGCCGGGCGCGGGACGGCGGTCCGGCGTCGCCCAGGCCGAACACGCCGGAGCAGCCGGTCAGCAGGACCAGTCCGGCCACGGCCGCCCGCCGGGCCCAGCGCCGTACCGCGGCGTGCATGCCGTCCTCCCGCTGTCGTGCGAAACCACCCGCCGGGCACAACGACCGATCGCACTCCCCGGACACGATCGGATGGTTTCCCCACCGGGCCGCGCCGGGCACAGGATTGATCACGGTGCGTCACACATTCCGACCCGGGGTGACGGGCGGCGTCGCGCAGGGAACAACCGGAAGAACGGGGACGAGCCCCCGGATGGCTGGGAGGGTCGCCATGACAGCGTGGCAGGAGCGGGGTGCGGGCACGTCCCGGGAGGCACGACCGGCCGCCCGGCCGAACGGTTCGGCGCCCCGGCCCGCCCCGGCGCCGCCCTGGCCGGGCAGCTGGCAGCCGCTGGGCGCCCGGTTCCGCACCGACGGCGAGGGCGGCCGGGGCACCAACTTCGCGCTCTGGGCGCCGGGCGCGGAGGCGGTCGAGCTGTGCCTGTTCGACGACCGCGGCCAGGAGAGCCGGCACCGGCTGACCGAGCAGACGTACCAGACCTGGCACGGCTACCTGCCGGGCGTGCTGCCCGGCACCCGCTACGGCTTCCGGGTGCACGGCCGGTGGGACCCGTGGACGGGCGCCCGGCACAACCCGGCGAAGCTGCTGCTCGACCCGTACGCCCGCGCCATCGACGGCGGCTGCGTCACGCACGACGCGGTGAGCTCGGCCGTCCGCCACTGGCCGGAGCGGGACGTCGCGGACACCGTCCGGGACGACCGGGACTCGGCGCCGTACGTGCCCAGGGCGGTGGTGGTGCACGACGCCGACGACTGGTACGACGACCAGCGCCCGAAGACGCCGTGGGCCGAGACGGTGCTGTACGAGCTGCACGTGCGCGGCTTCACCAAGCGCCACCCCGACATCCCGCCCGGGCTGCGCGGCACCTACGCGGGCCTGGCCCACCCGGCGGCGATCGCGCACCTGACCGGGCTGGGGGTGACGGCGGTGGAGCTGCTGCCGGTCCACCATCACGTCAGCGAGGACCACCTCCAGCAGCGCGGCCTGGTCAACTACTGGGGCTACAACACGCTCGGCTTCTTCGCCCCGCACGCGGGCTACTCGTCCTCCGGCAGCCGGGGCCAGCAGGTCGGCGAGTTCAAGCGGATGGTGCGGGCGCTGCACGCGGCGGGCATCGAGGTGATCCTCGACGTGGTGTACAACCACACCGCCGAGTCGGGCGTGATGGGCCCGGCGCTGTCCTTCCGCGGCATCGACAACGCCGGCTACTACCGGCTGGACCGCTCCCGCCGCGGCTACGCCGACTACACCGGCTGCGGCAACACCCTGGACACCCGCCGCCCGCAGGTGA
This sequence comes from Kitasatospora sp. NPDC048662, assembly GCF_055587065.1. Lineage (NCBI taxonomy): Bacteria > Bacillati > Actinomycetota > Actinomycetes > Kitasatosporales > Streptomycetaceae > Kitasatospora > Kitasatospora sp. NPDC048662. Next base: position 216,975 of record NZ_JBVJHA010000002.1, read on the forward strand.
TCCGGCTGATCACCGACTCGCTGCGCTACTGGGTCGCGGAGATGGGCGTGGACGGCTTCCGCTTCGACCTGGCGGCGGCGCTGGCCCGCGGCAGCGACGCGGTGGAGATGGAGCACCCGTTCCTGGCCGCCGTGTCGCAGGACCCGCTGCTCAGCCGGGTCAAGCTGATCGCCGAACCGTGGGACGTCGGCCCGGGCGGCTACCAGCTGGGCGGCTTCCCCCCGCTGTGGGGCGAGTGGAACGACCGCTACCGGGACACCGTGCGCGACTTCTGGCGCGGCGCCCGGCCGGACGTGCGCGAGCTGGCCACCCGGATCGCGGGCTCCTCCGACCTGTACCAGCGCGGCGGCCGGCGCCCCTACGCCTCCGTCAACTACGTGACCTCGCACGACGGTTTCACCCTGCGCGATCTGGTCTCCTACGACCGCAAGCACAACCTGGCCAACGGCGAGGACAACCGGGACGGCACCGACGACAACCGGTCCTGGAACCACGGCGCGGAGGGCGACACCGACGACCCGGCGATCCGCGAGCTGCGGGTGCGCCAACTGCGCAACCTGCTGACCACCCTGCTGCTGTCCAGCGGCGTACCGATGCTGACGGCGGGCGACGAACTCGGCCGCACCCAGCACGGCAACAACAACGCGTACTGCCAGGACAACGAGACCGGCTGGCTGGACTGGTCGCTGCTGGACGACCCGGGGTGGCGCTCGCTGGCCGAGCTGACGGCCCGGCTGATCCGGCTGCGCCGCGCCCACCCGGTGCTGCGGCAGCGGGCGTTCTTCTCCGGCCGCCCGGCCGGGCCCGACGGGCCGCGCGACCTGAGCTGGTTCACCCGGGACGGGCGGGAGATGACCGAGGCGGACTGGTTCGCCCCGGGCCACGCGCTGGCCCTGCGGCTGTCCGGCACCGCGATGGCCGAGCGCGACCAGCAGGGCCGGGCGGTGCACGACGCGGACTTCCTGCTGCTGCTCAACGCCGGCCCCGAGCCGCGGCACTTCACCCTGCCCGGCCCGCACCGCCCGCTGATCGACACCGCCCTGGCCGGCGCGCCGGCGCCGGAGCCGGTCACCGGGATCACCCTGACCGCCCGCTCGACCGTGCTGCTCACGGCATGACGGCATGACGGGAGGCCCGGGCGCCGGCCCGGGCCTCCCGTTCGACCGGCCGTCAGACCCGGTCGGCGACGATCATCAGGTAGTGGAAGCTGCCTTCCTTGTACGCCGTCAGGAACGGGTCCTCGATGCCGGTGGCCACCGAGGACTGCGCGCGCAGCTCCCAGTACGGGATGGTGTCGGCGGTCAGGTCGACCACGCTGATCGGCACCAGGTTGTTGGCGGCCAGCGCCTTGAAGTACTGGCTGCGCGGGTGGATGTTGCAGATGTAGTGCTCGTCGATCCGGCTGACGGCCTTCGAGCGCAGGCCCATCACGTCGTTGGAGCAGCCGGTGATGCAGACGTAGCGGCCGCCGGGGGCGAGCAGCCGGGAGAACTCGCCGAACGCCTCGAACAGGTCCACGTACATGGTGGTCTCGTTGGTCCAGATCGCCCGGCGGGAGGCGGTCTGGAAGCCGGTGTCCAGCATGTTGCGGAAGTGGAAGCGGACCCGGTCGGCGATGCCGCGCTCGTGCGCCTGCCCGTTGGCGAACGCCACCTGCTGCTCGGAGATGGAGACGCCGTCCACCTCGCAGCCGAACCGCAGGTTGGCCATGATGCTGGTGCCGCCGCGGCCGGAACCGGCGTCCAGCAGCGCGTCGGTGGGCGCGATGTCGCCGAGGTGGTCGAGCAGCACGTCCGCCTGGGCGGTCTCCAGCCGGTGCATCTCCTTGATCATGCGCTCGTCGCGGGTCTGGTCCGGGCCCTCGAACACCGACGGGTCGACCGGGCCGAGGCCGTAGTGGTGGTGGTAGAGGCCGTCGACCTCACCGAGCTTGATGTTGACCGGGTCCTTCTCCAGGTTCCAGTAGTTGGCGACCGACTTCTGGAACGCGGTGCGCAGCACGTTGGTGGCGCTCGGGACGGTGGTGGTCATGTACGGCGTGCTCCTCAACTGGCGGTGGACGATGGTCAGTCGGTCTGGTAGCGGGCGCTGCCCGCATGCCACTCGCGGTTGCCGCCGACCCAGGCCCAGGTGCCGGCCAGGAAGCGGCGCAGCTCGGGCGAGCCGGTCAGGGCGAGGGCGGAGGCCTCGGCCTCGAAGGTGTGCATCAGTTCGTCGTGGATCGCCACGCTCTGCTGGACGGCCTCCTCCAGCGAGCAGCCCTCCTCGGTGGCGATCAGCATCGGCAGGCTGAAGTCGCTGGGGTCTTCCTTGCCCATCGAGTACAGGTCGTTCATCAGCACGGTGGCGGTGCCGGCCAGGTTGAAGGTGCGGCGCACGGCGGGGTCGGCGAACTCGGCCTGCGGCACCTCGTAGCCGGCGATCGCGTCGACCAGCACCATGCACGGGATGAAGGAGTTCTCGTGCCGGTGCATCAGGTACTCCCACACCGGCGGGCGGTGCCCGGTGGTGTGCCACATGCCTTCCTGGCCGTACGCCACGAACATGATCGCCAGCTCGTGCCGCAGCCGCCGGACCTGGTTCCAGCTGGCGTACGCGGCCAGGTCGCCGAGGGCGGAGCGGAGCGCCATGGCGACCGGGTCGCGCTGGACGTTCTCCTCCAGCTGGGGGGCGTAGCGCAGCGGCAGTTGGGCCTGGTCGATGACGGAGTGGCAGATCGCCAGGCGCTGGCCGATCACCTCGTGCCGGGGTTCCTCGACCTCGCCGTCCACCACGTGGTCGTCCACCGACCATTCGGCCAGGCCGCACTTGGCGGCGGCGAGCAGCCGGTCGGGGTCGTCGGTCTCGGGGTGGGCGAGCATCATCAGCCGGCCGAAGTTGGCCTTGCGCAGCATGTCGGTGCGGCCGGGGTAGATGCCGATCCGCTCGGCCCACTCGATCAGCCGCTCGTTGACCAGGTCGCCGAGCGCCGGGTCGTCGCGCATCGCGGGCGGGCAGTACAGCGCGGGGGCTTTGCCGTTGGTGATCGGCCGGGCGGCGGGGGCGTCCCGGACGATGTCGCCGGTAGCCCGGTGGGGGACGGTCGGGCGGTGCGTCAGCAGGCCGCTGGTGCCGAGGCCGGTGGGGCCGGGGGCGTGCCAGGTGAGCCGGCCGGGGGCGGGGCGCTCGGGGTGGGTGAGGATGGCGGAGACCAGCGCCGCCAGCTCGTGGGTGCCGTGCGGGGCGAGCGTCCGGGTGAGCAGTGAGGGCATGTCGGGGTCGTCTTTCGGCGTGGGGCGGTCAGGACCGGGGGTGGTCGACCTCGACGTTCTCCAGCACGCCCAGCGCGTCGGGGACCAGAATCGCGGCGGAGTAGTACGTCGAGACCAGGTAGTTGACGACGGCCTTCTCGTCGATGCCCATGAAGCGGACGTTCAGGCCGGGCTCGACCTCGTCGGGGATGCCGACCTGGGTGAGGCCGACCACGCCCTGGTTGTGCTCGCCGGTGCGCATCGCGAGGATCGAGGTGGTGCCGCCGCGGACCGGGATCTTGCCGCAGGGCAGCAGCGGGACGCCGCGCCAGGCGGGCACCCGGTGGCCGTGCACCTCGGCGGTGGAGAAGTAGACGCCGCGCCGGTTGGCCTCGCGGCCGAACGCGGCGATCGCCTTCGGGTGCGCGAACAGGTAGTCGGTGTCGCGGCGCATCGCGAGCAGCTCGTCCAGATCGTCGGGGGTGGGTGCGCCGGAGTGGGTCTGGATCCGCTGGTCGAAGGCGCAGTTGGAGAGCAGCCCGAAGTCGGGGTTGTTGACGATCTCGTGTTCCTGGCGCTCGCGCAGCGCCTCGATGGTCAGCTGGAGCTGCTCCTGGGTCTGGTCCATCGGCTTGTTGTAGAGGTCGGCGACCCGGCTGTGCACCCGAAGGACCGTCTGGGCGACGCTCAACTCGTATTCGCGGGGGCCGAGTTCGTAGTCCACGAAGGCGGTGGGCAGGCCGTACTCGCCGTGGTGGCCGGCCGACATGCCGATCTCGGCCTCGCCGTGCTCGTTCTGTTCGGCGGCCTGCCCGGCGAGGAAGAGCGCGATCTGTGCCTGGAGGGCCGGGGAGCGGTCCACGATCTCCTGGAAGGCCGGCCAGGGCAGCGACATGGCGGTGCCGGCGGTGGCGGCCTTCACGCTGTACGGCCAGCGCCCGTCGGGGAGGTTGAGCGCCTCGTCGCCGAGGTGGTCGCCGTCGGCGTGCACGGCGAGCACGGTGTCGTCGCCGTACTTGCCGGTGCCGATCCGCTCGACCTTGCCGTGCGCGATCAGGAACACCTCGTTGATCGGGGTGCCCTGCTGAACCAGGACCTCGCCGGCGCTGAAGCCGCGCTGGACGAAGCGCCCGGCGAGCTCGTTCAGTACCGCGTGGTCCGCGAAGCCGCGCAGCGCCGGGACTTCGCGCAGGGTGGGCGCCGCCACCTTGACCTCCCGGCCGGTCTGCACGAAGGACACCCGGCCGCGGCCGACGGCGTAGGAGAGCCGCCGGTTGACCCGGTAGGTGCCGGCCGAGACGTGGACCCAGGGCAGCTTGCGCAGCAGCCAGCGTGAGCTGATCTCCTGCATCTGCGGCTTGGACTTGGTCGTGGTGGCGAGGTTGCGCGCCGCCGCGGTGCTCAGGCTCTGCTGGGCCGGGGCCTGGACTTCGGGGGCGTGCTCGGTCTCGACCGACATGCGGGTCTCCTGGCTGCTCCGGTGATCCACGGCGATCACTTCGGCCCAGATCAGACACCGCGGTGCCGGGGGGCCTGCAAGGAGGCGCTCGTGGTGTGCCGTTGGCCGAAGTGCGCCCCATCACGCCGGGCCCCGAGGGTTGTGCGCCCCTTGCGCCAGGGGGCTCCCAGCAGCGGCGCGCGGCGCCCCGAGCGACCCGAACGGCGCAATGGGGAGCGCCGTGAACAGGGCTGACGCCCCGTCCGGCCTGGCCGGATCTCGCCGACAGGGGCAAAAAACCGGATGAGAAATGTCGGTGGCAGCGCCTACCCTCTCGCCGATGGCCGAGAACCAGAACCCCGCTCCGCCCACCCCCGCGGATTCGAACACTCCGTCAACGGACCACACCGAAAGTTCACCCGCATCGGTTCCCCGATCGCCGGTGCGGTCCCTGCTGCGCCTGTGGCCGTACGCCCGCGAGGCCCGCTGGCGGATCTTCGGCTCGATGGCCGCCGCCGGGCTCGCCTCGCTCAGCGTGCTGGCCGTGCCGATCGTGCTGCGCAAGATCGTGGACGGGCCGGTCGCCCACCACGACCTGGCCGGGCTGTGGCCGCTCGCCGTCGCCCTGCTGCTGCTCGGCTTCGCCGAGGCCGGCCTGTTCGGCATCCGCCGGATCATCGTGGCCCGCCCGCTGGCCAAGGTGGAGGCCAGGATGCGCGGCGACCTGTTCGCCAAGCTCCAGCGGCTGCCGATCTCCTTCCACGACCGCTGGCCGTCCGGGCAGCTGCTCTCCCGGGCCACCTCGGACCTGTTCGTGATGCGGCTGTTCCTGGCCTTCCCGCTGGTCTTCCTGGTGGTCAACTCCACCGTCTTCCTGACCGGCACCGCGCTGATGTTCGCGCTGGACTGGCGGCTCGCCCTGATCACCCTGATCCCGGCGATCCCGCTGATGATCTACACCCGCCGCTTCGAGGCCGGGTACTCGGCCGCCTCCCGGCTCGCCCAGGACCAGAACGGCGACCTCGCGACCGTGCTCGAGGAGTCGGTGCTCGGCATCCGCATCCTCAAGGCCTTCGGCCGGCACCGCACCATGGCCGAGGAGTTCCGCGGCCACAGCGCCGCCCTGCGCGACACCGAACTCCGCAAGGCCGGGCTGCTGGGCGACCTGTGGGCGGTCATCGTCGGCCTGCCCGAACTCGCCCTCGGCGGCGCCCTCGCCACCGGCGTCGTGCTGGTCGCCCACGACGAACTCTCGGCCGGCACCCTGGTCGCCTTCCTCTCCACCGCGCTCGCCCTGCGCTGGCCGGTCGAGTCGATCGGCTGGCTGCTCGGCTTCGCCGCCGAGGCCGCCAGCGCCACCAACCGCTACTTCGAGGTGATGGACGAACCGGAGCCCGCCGACCCCCCGTCCGGTGACACCCCGTCGGACGACCGCGGCATCCGCTTCACCGGCGTCCGCTTCCGCTACCCCGACGCCCCGGCGGGCACCCCCGACCTGCTGGCCGGCATCGACCTGCACATCCGCCCCGGCGAGACGCTCGCCCTGGTCGGCGCCACCGGCAGCGGCAAGACCACCCTCACCGCGCTGCTCCCCCGCCTGTACGAGCCCACCGCCGGGTCGATCACGCTGGACGGCACCGACATCCGCGACCTGCCACGCGAGGAGCTGCGCCGCGAGGTCGCCGTCGCCTTCGAGGAGCCCACCCTGTTCTCCGCCACCGTCCGGGAGAACGTGCTGATGGGCGCCCCGAACGCCGACCCGGAACAGCTCGCCCGCGCCCTCGACACCGCGCAGGCCGGCTTCGTCGACCGGCTCCCCGAGGGCCTGGACACCGAGGTCGGCGAGCAGGGCCTGAGCCTGTCCGGCGGCCAGCGCCAGCGCCTCGCGCTGGCCCGCGCCGTGGTCGGCGAACCCCGCTTCCTGGTCCTCGACGACCCGCTGTCCGCGCTCGACGTGCACACCGAGGCACTGGTGGAACGCGCCCTGCGGCGGGTCCTCGCGGACACCACCGCGCTGGTCGTCGCGCACCGCCCGTCCACCGTGCTGCTGGCCGACCGGGTCGCGCTGCTCGCCGACGGGCGGATCACCGCCGTCGGCACCCACCAGGAACTCCTGGAGTCCTGTCCCGCCTACCGGGCCCTGATGTCCGGCGAATCCGAACTGGAAGGGGCGCTGGCCCGATGACCACCGCCGTCGCCGAACCCGCCGTCGAAGAGGACGACCTGGTTCCCGCGGCCGCCGACGACCAGGACATCCCCGTCCCGCCCGGCGCCCCCCGCGCCCTGCTCGGCTCACTGCTCGCCCCGCACCGCCGCCGGATCGCCGTCGCCGTGCTCGCCGTCCTGCTCCAGCAGGCCGCCCTGCAGGCCGGACCCCTCCTGGTCGCCTACGCCATCGACCGCGGCATCCCCGCGCTGCGCGACCACGACTCCGGCCCGCTGATCGCCGTCACCGCCGCCTACCTGGCCTGCGCGCTGGTCGCCACCCTGCTGCAACGTTCCTTCATCCGGCTCGCGGCCCGGATCAACCAGGACATCCTGCTGGACCTGCGCGGCCGGATCTTCAAGCACGCGCAGCGGCTCAGCCTGGACTTCCACGAGCGCTACACCTCCGGCCGGATCATCTCCCGCGCCACCAGCGACGTGGACACCCTGCGCGAACTGCTCGCCGAGGGCCTCCAGGAACTCCTGATGGTCTGCCTGTCGGTCGGCTACATCACCGTGGTGCTGATCCTGATGGACTGGCGCCTGGGCCTCGCCGCGCTGGTGTCCTTCCTGCCGATGTACCTGATCATCCGGTCCTTCCGGCGCCGCTCCCAGCAGGTCTACCGCCGCTCCCGCACCGCGGTGGCCGCGCTGATCGTCCGCTTCACCGAAACCATGAACGGCATCCGCCCGGTCCAGGCGTTCCGCCGCGAACGGGCCAACAACAAGGCGTTCGACACCGTCAACCAGCAGTCCGCCACCGCCACCGCGGACGGCCTGCTGGAGATGGCCCGGTACGTCTTCCTGTCCCGGATCACCGCCAACACCTGGATCACCGCCGTGGTCGTCCTCGGCGCGCTGCTGGTCAGCGACGGCAGCCTCGAACTCGGCGTCCTCACCGCCTTCGTGCTGTACCTGCGCCGCCTCTACGACCCGATCGACCAGCTGGCGATGTTCCTGAACAGCTACCAGTCGGCCGCCGCCGCCCTGGAGAAGATGGCCGGCCTGCTCGCCCACGAGCCCTCCGTCCCCGAACCCGCCGAACCCTCCCCGCTGCCCGCCGCCACCGGCAAGGGCCGCGAAGTCGCCTTCCGCGAGACCCGGTTCGCCTACGCCAACGGCAAGGAGGTGCTGCCCGAGTTCGATCTCGTCCTCCCCGCCGGCCGGACCACCGCCGTGGTCGGCGCGACCGGCGCCGGCAAGTCCACCCTGGCCAAGCTGCTCGCCCGCTTCTACGACCCCACCGCCGGCGCCGTCACCCTCGACGGCGTCGACCTCCGCGACCTCACCACCGCCGACCTGCGGTCCGCCGTCGTGATGGTCACCCAGGAGTCCTTCCTGTTCTCCGGCACGGTCGCCGAGAACATCGCGGTCGGCAAGCCGGACGCCACCCGGGCCGAGATCGAGGCCGCGGCCCGCGCGATCGGCGCCCACGAGTTCATCACCGCCCTCCCCGACGGCTACGACACCGACGTCCGCAAGCGCGGCGGCCGCATCTCCGCCGGCCAACGCCAACTGGTCGCCTTCGCCCGCGCCCTGCTCGCCGACCCCGCCGTCCTCATCCTCGACGAGGCCACCTCCTCCCTCGACGTCCCCGGCGAACAGGCCGTCCAGCACGCCATGCGGACCGTCCTGGCCGGCCGCACCGCCGTGATCATCGCCCACCGCCTCTCCACCGTCGAAATCGCCGACCGCGTCCTCGTCATGGACCAGGGCCGCATCGTCGAGGACGGCACCCCGGCCGCCCTGATCGCCGGCGAAGGCCGCTTCGCGACGCTCCACCAGACCTGGAAGGACAGCCTGGTGTAGAGGTGCCTTCGGGGAGTCCGGGGAACGGCGGGACCGAGTCCGCCGGCGATCAGCCGGGGCAGAAGGTCCCGCCGTTCCCGGTCCCCGTCGCTGCCCCCAGCCGCACCGGAAATCGATCGACCCGCTCCTGGCACCGCCGCTAGCCTCGGTCCGTGGACGACCCGACCGCCGGCCGAGCCGGCCCCCCAGACGCCCGCAGCCCGCTCCGCTTCCTGTGGTGGCTGGTCCGCAGCCAGCGCCGCCGCTCGCTGGCGGGCACCTTCTACGGCACCGCCTGGATGCTCGGACTGACCGTCCAGCCGTACCTGCTCTCCCGCGCCGTGGACGACGGCCTGCGCCCGGGCCGGACGGGGGTGGTGCTCGGCTGGTCGGCGGCGATGCTCGGCTTCGGCCTGCTGAACCTCGTGCTGGCCTGGTGCCGGCACCGCACCATGACGATGGTCCGCAACGACGCGTCCTTCCGCACCATCGCCGTGGTGCTGCGGCACAGCGTCCGGCTCGGCGCGGCGCTGCCCCGCCAGGTCTCGGCCGGCGAGGTGGTCACCATCGGCATCTCCGACGTGTCCCGGATCGCCATGGCGCTCACCTTCATCGGGCCCGGCGTGGGCGCGGTGATCTGCTACCTGACGGTCGCCGCGATCCTGTTCACCCTCTCCCCGCTGCTGGCCCTGGTCGTCCTGCTCGGACTGCCCCTCCTCGCCCTGACCCTCCGCCCGCTGATGGCCAGTCAACAGGCCGCCGAGAGCCGCTTCCGCGACCACCAGGGCCGCCTGACCGTCCGGTTCGAGGACCTGGCGGGCGGCCTGCGGGTGCTGAACGGCCTGGGCGGCAAGGACGTGTACGCGGCCCGCTACCGGGCCGACTCCCGGGCGCTGCGCGCCGAGGGCTACCGGGTCGGCGCGGCCGTCAGCTGGATCCAGGCACTCGGCGGCGGCCTGCCGGTGCTGCTGCTCGCCGCCGTCACCTGGCTCGGCGCCCGCCTCACCGTCGAAGGCGACCTGACACCCGGCCAGCTGACGGCGGTGTTCGCGTACGCCGCCGTGCTGGTCGCCCCGGTGTACTTCCTGATCGAGAACAGCCAGGACATCGGCCGCGCCCTGGTCTGCGCCCGCCGGGTCACCGACTTCCTCCACCTAACCCCGGAACCGGACCGAGCCACCGACCAACTCCCCGCCCCCACCGCAGAGTTGATCGACCACGAGTCCGGCGTCCGACTCGCCCCGGGCGAGCTGACGGTGCTCGCCGCCGCCCGCCCCGCCGACACCGCCGCCGTCGCCGAACGCCTCGCCCGGCTCGCTCCCGCCACCACCGCCACCTGGGGCGACACCCTGCTCGCCGACCTGCCCCTGGCCGACGTCCGGGCCCGGATCACCCTCGCCGAGAACGAGGCGACGCTGTTCGCCGGCACCCTGCGCGAAACCGTCCGCGGCCGCACCGACGCCCCCGACGACACCCTGCTGGCCGCCCTGGAGTCCGCCGCCGCCCTCGACCTGCTCGGCTCCCTGGGCGGCCGACTCGACGCCCCGATCGCCGCCGACGGCCGCAACCTGTCCGGCGGACAACGCCAACGCCTGCGCCTCGCACGCGCGTTGACCGCCGAACCGGACGTCCTGCTGGCCGTCGAGCCGACCTCCGCGGTGGACGCCCACACCGAGGCCGCGATCGCCACCGGACTGCGCGCCGCCCGCACCGGCCGCACCACCGCCCTCACCAGCACCTCCCCACTGCTGCTCGACCAGGCCGACACCGTCCACTACCTGGTGGACGGCAAGGTCGCCGCCAGCGGCACCCACCGCGAACTGCTCCGCACCCGGCCCGGCTACCGCTCCCTGGTCACCCGCGGCTCCAACTCCCCCACCGAGGTGGCCGAATGAGCACCCTGCCGATCGCCACCGCCCGCCAGGTCCGCCACGCCGCCACCCGGCTGGTCCGCGAGGACGGGCGGGCGTTCGCCGCCGTCCTCGCCCTCAACGGCCTCGCCGCCCTGCTCGGCCTGGCCGGGCCCTGGCTGCTCGGCCGGATCATCGACCGGGTCACCAACGGCGCCACCACCGGCGACATCGACCGCCTCGGCCTCCTGCTGCTCGGCTGCGCCACCGTCCAGATCCTGATGAACCGCCAGGCCCGCTACCTGGCCCACCGATTCGGCGAACGGGCCGCCGCCCGGGTCCGCGAACAGCTCCTCGACCGGGTCCTCGCCCTGCCCGCCGCCACCGCCGAACGGGCCGGCACCGGCGACCTCACCTCCCGCGGCACCACCGACGCCACCGCCGTCGGCGAGACCCTCCGGGACGCCGCCCCCGAACTCTTCGTGGCCGCCGCCCAGGCCCTGTTCATCCTCGGCGCGATCCTCACCGTCAGCCCCCTGCTGGGCAGTTGCGGCCTGCTCGGCGTCGTCGGCATCGCCCTCGGCGCCCGCTGGTACCTGCGCCGCGCCCGCGCCGCCTACCTCGCCGACCGGGCCGCCAACGCCGCCCTCGCCGAGACCCTCTCCGCCACCGCGAACGGCGCCCGCACCATCGACGCCCTCGGCCTCCAGCAGCAGCGCCTCGACGCCGGCCGCCACGCCATCGACACCGCCAACCACGCCCGGCTGCGCACCCTGCACCTGCGGCTGCGCTTCTTCGCCGTCATCAACCTCTCGTACGCCCTCCCCGTCGTCCTGGTCCTCCCGCTCGGCGCCCTGCTGGTCGCCCACCACACCGTCACCCTCGGCGCCGCCGTCTCCGCCGTCCTGTACCTGCGGCGCCTCGAAGAACCCCTCGACACCATCGTCGTGCTGCTCGAATCCGTGCAGAGCAGCACCGCCGCGTACGCCCGCGTCGAAGGCCTTGCCGCCACCCCGGCGCCCGCCCCGGCCGCCGACCGCGAACCCGCCGACGACCGGATCCGGGTCACCGACGTCCGCTACGCCTACCCGGACGGGCCCGACGTGCTGCACGGCCTCGACCTCGACCTGCGCCCCGGCGAACGCCTCGCCGTGGTCGGCCCGTCCGGCTCCGGCAAGACCACCCTCGGCCGCCTCCTGGCCGGCATCGACCGGCCCCGCACCGGCACCATCACCGTCGGCGGCGTCCCGCTCGCCGACCTCTCCCCCGAAAGGCTGCGCCGTCAGGTCGTCCTGGTCACCCAGGAGCACCACGTCTTCCTCGGCACCCTCCGCGACAACCTGCGGATCGCCGCCCCCGACGCCGACGACCCCACCCTCACCGCCGCACTCGACGCCGTCGGCTGGCACCACGACCTGCCCGAGGGCCTGGACACCGACCTCGGCCCCACGAACCGCCTCGACGGCGCCCAGGCCCAACAACTCGCCCTCGCCCGCGTCATCCTGGCCGACCCGCACACCCTGATCCTCGACGAGGCCACCGCCCTCCTCGACCCCACCGCCGCCCGCAACACCGAACGCGCCCTCGCCGCCACCCTCACCGGCCGCACCGTCATCGCCATCGCCCACCGCCTCCACACCGCCCACGACGCAGACCGCGTAGCCGTCCTCACCCAGGGCCACCTCACCGACCTCGGCCCCCACGAAAAGCTCGTCACGACCGACGGCCCGTACGCCCGTCTCTGGCACTCCTGGCGGTCCTGAAACCAGGGGCCCGGGGGTGCGAAACCAGGGGCCCGGGGAACGGCGGGGCCGAGTCTGCGGAGGACCAACAGGGCGCGAAAAGGTCCCGTAGTTTCGGGTCCCCTTCTTTGAGCGCCGACCGACTCGACCCTTCGCTTCCCCGGCCCCTGAAAGCGCCTACCTGAGCACCCCCGCCTCCAGTCCCCCCAGCTCCACCGGCACCGCCAGCAGCCCCAGCTCCGCGATCGACGCAAGCCGCGAATGCGCGGGAAGCACTCGCACCGTGTACCCGAACGGCCCAGTCCGCGACAGCTCCATTCGCCCCTCGTACCGCAGCCGCCCGTCCAGATCCGTCCCTCCCCCGGCCGGCTTCAACGCCAGCGTCGTCGCCTCGGAGATCCGGTCACTCTCGTCCACCCGCCCGGAGACCACCTGCACCTCGACGTCCTCCGGCCCGAGCCGCCCGAGCGCCACCTGCACCCGGAGCGCGAGCGTGGCGCCCAACTCCTGCGCCTCACCGACCCCGTCCGCCTCGACGTGCTCCACCCGCACCGAGGGCCACGCGTCCCGGACCTTCGCCTTCCAGCCCGCAAGGGCTTTCGCACCGGCGTAGTCGAAAGCCGGACCGGCCAGCCCCCGTCGCGCTTCCGCCGCCGGAACATAGAGCCGCTCCACGTACTCGCGCACCATCCGGCCGGCGAGCACCTTGGGCCCCAGGGTGACCAGCGTGTGCCGCACCATCGAGATCCACCGGTGCGGCAGCCCGTCCGCGCCGCGGTCGTAGTAGCGGGCGGCGACCTGGTGCTCGATCAGGTCGTAGAGCGCGGCGGCCTCGATGTCGTCGCGCCGTTCGGCCTCCCGGCTCTCCGGGTCGAGTACGCCCTCGCCGGTGCCGCCGTCGGCGGTGGGGATGGCCCAGCCGTTCTGGCCGTCGTACCACTCGTCCCACCAGCCGTCGAGGATGGACAGGTTGAGGCAGCCGTTCAGCGCGGCCTTCATTCCGGAGGTGCCGCAGGCTTCCAGCGGGCGCAGCGGGTTGTTCAGCCAGACGTCGCAGCCGGGGTAGAGGGCTTTGGCCATCGCCATGTCGTAGTCGGGCAGGAAGACGATCCGGTGCCGCACCGCGGGGTCGTCGGCGAAGGCGACGAGTTGCTGGATGAGGCGCTTGCCGCCGTCGTCGGCGGGGTGTGCCTTGCCGGCGACGACGATCTGCACGGGCCGTTCGGGGTGCAGCAGCATCGCGCGCAGCCGGGCGGGGTCGCGCAGCATCAGGGTGAGCCGCTTGTAGGACGGGACGCGCCGGGCGAAGCCGATGGTGAGGACGTCGGGGTCGAGCACGGTGCCGGTCCAGCCGAGTTCGGCGTCGCCGGCGCCGCGCTGCTGCCAGGAGGCGCGGAGCCGTCGGCGGGCCTCGTCGACGAGTTGGGCGCGCAGGGTGCGGCGCAGTTTCCAGACTTCGGCGTTGCCGATCCGCTCCAGGCCGGTCCACTGGCCGGCGGTGCCGACGGCCATGGCTTCGTCGGCGCGTTCCTGGCCGATCTCGGTGGCGCCGAGCCGGACCACGGCGGGGTCGATCCAGGTGGGGGCGTGGACGCCGTTGGTGATCGAGGTGATCGGGACTTCGGGTGCGTCGAAGCCGGGCCACAGGCCGCGGAACATCTCCCGGCTGACGGCGCCGTGCAGGGTGGAGACGCCGTTGGCGCGCTGGGCGAGCCGCAGGCCCATGGCGGCCATGTTGAAGAGTTTGGGGTCGCCGCCGGCCCAGCTCTCGGCGCCGAGTGCGAGCACCTGGTCGACGGGGACGCCGGGCAGTGCGGCGTCGCCGCCGAAGTGGCGGGCGATCAGGTCCCGGTCGAAGCGGTCGATGCCGGCGGGGACGGGTGTGTGGGTGGTGAACACGGTGCCGGCCCGGACGGCCTCCAGCGCGTCGGCGAAGCCGAGGCCGGGGTGTTCGGTGGTGAGTTCGGCGATCCGTTCCAGGCCGAGGAAGCCGGCGTGGCCCTCGTTGGTGTGGAACACCTCGGGTTCGGGGTGGCCGGTGAGCCGGGCGTAGGTGCGGACGGCGCGGACGCCGCCGATGCCGAGCAGTATTTCCTGCAGCAGCCGGTGTTCGCTGCCGCCGCCGTAGAGGCGGTCGGTGACGTTGCGTTCGGCGGGGTTGTTGGCCTCGATGTCGGAGTCGAGCAGCAGCAGCGGGACTCGGCCGACCTGGGCGCGCCAGATCTGGGCGGCGAGGGTGCGGCCGCCGGGCAGTGCGAGGTCGATCCGGCAGGGGGTGCCGTCGGGTTCGCGGAGCAGGGTGACGGCGAGCGCGTCGGGGTCGAGCAGGGGGTAGCGCTCCTGCTGCCAGCCGTCCCGGCTGAGCGACTGCCGGAAGTAGCCGTGCCGGTAGAAGAGTCCGACGCCGATGACCGGGACGCCGAGGTCGGAGGCGGCCTTGAGGTGGTCTCCGGCCAGGATGCCGAGGCCGCCGGAGTACTGCGGGAGGGCGGCGGCGATGCCGTACTCGGGCGAGAAGTAGGCGACGCCGGCGGGGAGCTCGCTCCCGGGGTCGTTCGCGGACTGGTACCAGCGCGGGCCGGTGAGGTAGTCGCGCAGGTCGTCGGCGAGGTCGCCGAGCCGGCGCAGGAACCGCCGGTCGCCGGCGAGGGCGGCGAGCCGGGCCGCGGGGACTTCGCCGAGCAGCCGGACCGGGTCTTCTCCGACGGCGGCCCAGACGTCCGGGTCGACGGAGCGGAACAGCTCCCTGGTCTCGGGGTGCCAGGACCAGCGGAGGTTCAGCGCGAGCTCGTGCAGTGGCTGCAGTTGTTCGGGCAGGACGGTGCGGACGGTGAACCTGCGGATTGCCTTCACGGCTTGAAGGGTAGTCCCGACCTTTCGCCTGACTGGGCGTCAACGTGCGGGCGCCACACCCGTTCGGAGCAGCGTTGAGATCGTTCCGGGCGCGTGGTGGCAAATCAGGGCGCGCGGCGGGCGCAAGCAGGTAAAACATGCGCCGTCGGGTGTGAACTCCTGGGATCGGAGGTGTTGCGGGTGCCTGTTTCACCGTTGCATACCGGCTGAAACCGCGCGCCTACCCGCCCGTAGCTCTTGCCCGCGGTGCGAGGATGCAACAAGGTCGTGGGTGCCGCTGGTGCACGATCGGACGGTCGTCCCCCGCTGCATCCGGCCGGTGCAGGTCCGGTTTTGACGTGCCCTCACTTCCCTTAGCCCATTCGGCCCCAGTAGGCGTGTCTTCGCGTGTCCTCGTTCCCCGGCCGGTCGTTTTCCGGTGGGCTGGGTCACGCGGGGGCGCGCACCGAGCGACGCGCGCCGGGATCACGCACGTTCGCCGCGGCGGGTCCCGCTGCGGCGGTCGGCGGGCGGGGTGGCCGGGTCCGTCGGCGCGGGGCCGGCTCCGGCCGCGCGTCCTTCCTCACCCAGCAGTCCTCCCGGTACTCTCCCGGCGTCGCCCGCCGGGCAGAGCTGCCGCCGATCTCGGGCAGGAGCTTGGCATGCACGGCGACACGCGGGACCAGTCCACGGTACCGACGGACCACACCCCTGACGGACCGTCGACCGGGGAACCCCCGGTACCGGCCCCGCGCACCGGGGCGGCCCGCAAGCGGGCGGGCGCACCGCCCGCGAAACGGACCGGCAGCCCGCGCAAGGCCGCGTCGAAACGGACCACCACCGTCAGGTCCGTCGCGGCCCCGCCCACCGGCGCCCCATCGGCCACCGCCGCCACCGCATCCACTGCGCCTGCCACTGGCACCACGTCGTCCCCGCGTAAATCCCCAACCCGTCCCACCCGCACCAGGACAGAGAGCGACACCGTGATCGGCCGCATCCCCGTGCTTGACGTGACCCCGCTCGTCGACGCCGGCCGGCGTCCGGCCAAGGCCGTGGAGGGCGAGCGCTTCCTGGTCTCCGCCACGGTGTTCCGCGAGGGCCACGACGCGGTGGGGGCCAATGTGGTGCTGCGCGACCCGCGCGGCCGCTCCGGTCCGTGGACGCCGATGCGCGAGCTGTCCGAGGGCAGCGACCGCTGGGGCGCGTACGTCACGCCGACCGCGCCGGGCCGCTGGTCGTACCTGGTGGAGGCGTGGGGCGACCCGGTGGCGACCTGGCGCAAGCACGCGGCGGTGAAGCTCCCGGCCGGGATCGACACCGCGCTGGTGCTGGAGGAGGGCGCCCAGTTGCTGGAGCGGGCGGCGGCCGGGGTACCGAAGAAGGAGGGCCGGGCCCAGGTGCTGGCCGCGGTGGACGCGCTGCGCGACTCCGGCCTGCCGCCGCTGAGCCGCTACGCGGCGGCGCTGGTGCCGGAGGTGACGGCGCTGCTGGCCCGCTTCCCGCTGCGCGAGCTGCTCTCGGCGACCCGTCCACAGCCGCTCCAGGTGGACCGCAAGCGGGCGCTGTTCGGCTCCTGGTACGAGTTCTTCCCGCGCTCGGAGGGCGCGGTGGTGGACCCGAACGGCGTGGAGGCGCCGGTCTCCGGCACCTTCCGGACGGCCGCCGAGCGGCTGCCCGCGGTGGCCGCGATGGGCTTCGACGTGGTGTACCTGCCGCCGATCCACCCGATCGGCCGGGCCCACCGCAAGGGCCCGGACAACACCCTGGAGGCCGCTCCGCAGGACGTCGGCTCGCCCTGGGCGATCGGCTCCCCGGAGGGCGGGCACGACGCCGTCCACCCGGACCTCGGCACCCTGGAGGACTTCGACCACTTCGTCGCGGAGGCCGGCGCGCTGGGCCTGGAGGTGGCGCTGGACTTCGCGCTCCAGTGCTCGCCGGACCACCCGTGGGTGCACAAGCACCCGGAGTGGTTCAGCCACCGCGCGGACGGCACCATCGCGTACGCCGAGAACCCGCCGAAGAAGTACCAGGACATCTACCCCGTCAACTTCGACCAGGACTTCGACGGGATCGTCCGCGAGACGGTGCGGATCCTGCGGTTCTGGATGGGCCACGGGGTGCGGATCTTCCGCGTCGACAACCCGCACACCAAGCCGGTGAACTTCTGGGAGAAGGTGCTCTCGGACATCGCCCGCACCGACCCGGACGTGCTGTTCCTGGCGGAGGCGTTCACCCGCCCGGCGATGATGCACACCCTGGGCAAGATCGGCTTCCACCAGTCCTACACGTACTTCACCTGGCGCAACTCCAAGGCCGAGCTGACGGAGTACCTGACCGGGCTGACCGGCGAGGCCGCCGCCTGGATGCGGCCGAACTTCTTCGCCAACACCCCGGACATCCTGTCGGAGTACCTCCAGCAGGGGGGCCCGGCGGCCTTCGCGGTGCGCGCGGTGCTGGCCGCGACGCTGTCGCCGACCTTCGGGATCTACGCGGGCTTCGAGCTGTACGAGAACGAGCCCGCGAAGCCCGGCTCGGAGGAGTACCTGCACTCGGAGAAGTACGAGCTGCGGCCGCGCGACTGGACCCGGCAGGACTCCCTCGCGCCGCTGCTGACCGCCCTGAACCGGCTGCGCCGCCGGCATCCCGCGCTCCAGCAGCTGCGGGACCTGCGCTTCCACCCCGTCGACAACGAGCGGATCATCGCGTTCTCCAAGTGCGCCGTCACCGAGGACGGCCTGGAGGACCAGGTGATCTGCGTGGTCAACCTGGACCCGCACCACGTCCAGGAGGCCACCGTCACGCTCGACGTGCCGGGGCCGCTGACGGTGCACGACGAGCTGACCGGCGCGACGTACGCCTGGGGCCGTCACAACTACGTCCGGCTCGATCCCTCTTCCGGGCCGGCCCACCTCCTCACGGTTCGGAGGAACCCGCAGTGACAGTGAACGAGCCCGTCCCCGACACCTTCGCCGACACGCCCGCCCGGGACCGCGACCCCGAGTGGTTCAAACGCGCGGTCTTCTACGAGGTCCTGGTGCGTTCGTTCCAGGACAGCAACGGCGACGGAGTCGGCGACCTCAAGGGGCTCACCTCGCGGCTCGACTACCTCCAGTGGCTGGGTGTGGACTGCCTCTGGCTCCCCCCGTTCATGAACTCCCCTCTGCGGGACGGCGGTTACGACGTCTCGGACTACCAGTCGGTGCTCCCCGAGTTCGGCAACCTGGCCGACTTCGTGGAGTTCGTCGACGCCGCGCACGCCCGCGGCATGCGGGTGATCATCGACTTCGTGGTGAACCACACCAGCGACCAGCACGCGTGGTTCCAGGCCTCCCGCAGCGACCCGGAGGGCCCGTACGGCGACTTCTACATGTGGGCCGACGACGACAAGCAGTACCCGGACGCCCGGATCATCTTCGTCGACACCGAGAGCTCGAACTGGACGTACGACCCGGTCCGCAAGCAGTACTACTGGCACCGCTTCTTCAGCCACCAGCCGGATCTGAACTACGACAATCCGCGGGTGCAGGAGGAGGTGATGGCGGCGCTGCGGTTCTGGCTGGACCTCGGCATCGACGGTTTCCGGCTGGACGCGGTGCCGTACCTGTACGCCCGCGAGGGCACCAACTGCGAGAACCTGCCGGAGACCCACGACTTCCTGCGCCGGGTCCGCAAGGAGATCGACGCCAACTACCCGGACACCGTGCTGCTGGCGGAGGCCAACCAGTGGCCGGAGGACGTGGTCGACTACTTCGGCGACTTCGGCTCCGGCGGCGACGAGTGCCACATGGCGTTCCACTTCCCGGTGATGCCGCGGATCTTCATGGCCGTCCGCCGGGAGTCCCGCCACCCGGTCTCCGAGATCCTGGCGAAGACCCCGGAGATCCCCTCGGGCTGCCAGTGGGGCATCTTCCTGCGCAACCACGACGAGTTGACCCTGGAGATGGTCACCGACGAGGAGCGCGACTACATGTACGCGGAGTACGCGAAGGACCCGCGGATGCGGGCCAACGTGGGCATCCGCCGCCGGCTCTCCCCGCTGCTGGAGAACGACCGCAACCAGGTCGAGCTGTTCACCGCGCTGCTGCTCTCGCTGCCGGGCAGCCCGGTGCTGTACTACGGCGACGAGATCGGCATGGGCGACAACATCTGGCTCGGCGACCGGGACGGCGTACGCACCCCGATGCAGTGGACGCCGGACCGCAATGCGGGTTTCTCCTCCGCCGACCCGGGCAGGCTCAGTCTGCCGCCCATCATGGACCCGGTGTACGGCTATCAGGTGACCAACGTCGAAGCGCAGCAAAGCAGTTCGAGTTCGCTGCTGCACTGGACGCGTCGCATGATCGAGATCCGCAAGCTCAACCCCGCGTTCGGCCTCGGCAGCTACACCGAGCTGCCCTCCAGCAACCCCGCGGTGCTGGCCTTCGTGCGCGAGTACGAGGGCGACCTGGTCATGTGCGTGAACAACTTCTCGCGGTTCGCGCAGCCGACCGAACTGGACCTGCGGCAGTACGGGGGGCGGTACCCGGTCGAGCTGATCGGCGGTGTGCGCTTCCCCACCATCGGCGAATGGCCGTACCTGCTGACGCTGGCCGGCCACGGCTTCTACTGGTTCCAGCTGCGCCAGTCCCCGGCGAAGGCGTCCGCGAAGTAGCGGCGGGGGCCGCCCCGCCCCCGCACCAGCGATCCCTCCGGCCCCGCTCCGGGACACCCCTTCCGCGGGCGCGCGAGTCGCTCCGCGCGCCCCCGGAGGTCTTCGCACCACCGCGTACGGAGAACAGCCCAACGGCCATCCACACGAAGGCGTGACACCGGGCCCCGGCTCGCGTGCCGTCGCCGACGCGCCGTCGAAATCCGGAAGAGTGAAGGGCCCGGCCACGATCCCGTCGGGCAGTCGCCCGCTTCCGGGGAAAGGGAGTCATGTCCGAAACCTCCCGTTCTCAAGCCCACCTGCACCGTGATCCGTCCGCCGCCCCCGGGCCGGTCGGGACGCGGGCACCGGGGGTCCGGAGAACCGCCGCGGGAGTCAGCGAGCTGGTCCAGGCGGCCCTGCCGCTGATCGCCGAATGGCTTCCCACCCAGCGCTGGTACGCCGGCAAGGGCCGGCCGATCGCCGCGCTCACCCCCGTGATCGGCACGCCGCTCCAGGTCGGCGACCCGGCGCTGCTGCACCTGCTGCTGCGGGTGGAGCACGGCGGGGCGGCGGCCACCGGCCCCGGTGACGTGTACCAGCTGCTGCTGGGCATCCGCTCGGAACGGCCCGCGGCGGTCGGGCATCGGGCGGTGCTGGGCCGGTTGGCGGGCGGCACCTACGACGGCGCGACGCTCTACGACGCGGTGCACGACCCGGAGCTGACCGGCCGTCTGCTGGAACACCTGGCCACCGGCGACCGGTTCGGCTCGCTGTGCTTCCGCCGCACCCCGGGCCCGGGCCTGCCGGGCAACATCCCGGGGCGGGCGTCCACCGCGGAGCAGTCCAACTCCTCGGTGATCTACGACACCGCGTTCATCCTGAAGCTGTTCCGCCGGATCAGTCCCGGGACCAACCCCGACCTGGAACTGTCGCTGGCGCTGTCCCGGGCCGGCTCGACCCGCATCCCCCGGGTCGCCGCCTGGTTCGAGTGCCGCCTGGAGCGCTCCGAGCCCGCCACCCTGGGCCTGCTGCAGCGCTACCTGCCGGACGCCGAGGACGGCTGGGAGCTGGCACTCGACCAGGTCGCCCGGCTGAAGGGCGACCCGTCGCCCGGCAACTTCGCGATCGAGGCGCACCGGCTGGGCCGGGCCACCGCCGAGGTGCACCGGGTGCTGGCCCGCTCGATGCCCACCACCCGGCTGGACCGGCCGCGGATCGCCGAACTGGCCGGTGCGATGGCCGACCGGCTGGACTCCGCCGTCACCGCGGTCCCCGGCCTGCTGCGCTACCGTTCCGCGCTGCGCTCCGCCTTCCAGCAGCTGACGGCCGCCCACCTGGACGGGCTGCTGGTCCAGCGCATCCACGGCGACCTGCACCTCGGCCAGGCGATGCGCACCCCGCAGGGCTGGGTGCTGCTGGACTTCGAGGGCGAGCCGGCCAAACCGCTGGCCGAACGCCGGCTGCCGCAGCCCGCGCTGCGGGATGTCGCCGCGATGCTGCGCTCCTTCGACTACGCGGCCGCCCACCTGCTGGCCGGCTCCCCCGCCCAGGATCCGGAGCTGGCCCTGCTGGCCTCCGCCTGGGCGGCCCGCAACCGGGCCGCGTACTGCGCCGGCTACACCGCGGGCGGCGGCTGCGACCCGTCCGCGTCCCCGGAGCTGATGCGCGCCCTGGAGATCGACAAGGCCGTGTACGAGGTGGTGTACGAGGCCCGGCACCGGCCCAGCTGGCTGCCGATCCCGCTGGCCGCGATCAACCGGCTGGCCGACTCCGTCTGATCCTCCGCCCGGCCGGGCACCCCGGCCGGGCGGTCCGCTCTCCCGGCAGTAACCCCGACCCCGTTCGCAGGAATCCAGGAGGCCCCCGCCGTGACCCCGCTCGGTCCGCTCGACCCGCCCCTTCCGGCCGACCGCCAACCGGCCGTCCCGGCCACCTTCCGGAACGGCGAGCGCGGCAGGGGGGCCCGCTGGCAGCCCCCGGCGAAGCCCGCACGACCGTCCGGCGCGACGCCCGGGACGGCGGCGGCCAAGAGCCCGAAGGCCGCCGCCTCCGGGAAGGCCGGGCGCCCGGCGAAGTCCCGTCCGGCGCCCGCCCGGCCCGCCCCGGGCGCGGCGCTGCGCCTGCCGGAGGCGCCGTTGCCGCCCGCCGAGGTGGAGCGCCTGGTCTCCGGCGCGCACCACGACCCGCACGCCCTGCTGGGCGCCCACGCGCTGCCGACGGGCACCGCGATCCGGGTGCTGCGCCCGTTCGCCGAGCGGGTGGTGGTGGAGACCGCCCTCGGCCCGGCCGAACTGACCCACCAGCAGGCCGGGTTGTTCACCGGCCTGCTGACCGGGCAGCGGTTCCCGGACTACACGCTGAAGGTGACGTACCCGGGCGGGGGGCCGCTGGAGCAGCACGACGGCTACCGGTTCGCCCCGACGCTCGGCGAACTGGACCTGCACCTGATCTCGGAGGGCCGGCACGAACAGCTGTGGCACGCGCTCGGCTCGCACGTGCGCACCGTGGACGGGGTGGCCGGCACCTCCTTCGCGGTGTGGGCGCCGAACGCGGTCGGGGTGCGGCTGATCGGCTCGTTCAACCACTGGAGCGGCACCGCGCACCCGATGCGCTCGCTGGGCTCGTCCGGCGTGTGGGAGCTGTTCGTGCCGGGCCTCGGCGAGGGCGCGCAGTACAAGTACCAGATCCTGACCCGCTCCGGCCGGGTGGTGGAGAAGGCCGACCCGCTGGCCCGGGCCGCCCAGTGCCCGCCGGACACCGCCTCAGTGGTGACGGTCTCCCGGCACGAGTGGCAGGACGCGGAGTGGATGGCGGCGCGCGCGCGGACCGTCCACCACCGCGCCCCGATGTCGGTGTACGAGCTGCACCTGGCCTCCTGGCGGCCCGACCTGACGTCCTACCGGCAGATCGCCGAGGTGCTGCCCGGCTACCTGAGCGAACTCGGCTTCACCCACGTCGAGTTCATGCCGGTGATGGAGCACCCGTTCGGCGGTTCCTGGGGCTACCAGGTGTCCGGGTTCTACGCCCCGACGGCCCGGCTCGGCACCCCCGACGACTTCCGGTACCTGGTCGACACCCTGCACCGGCACGGCATCGGCGTGCTGGTCGACTGGGTGCCCGCGCACTTCCCGAAGGACGACTTCGCGCTGGCCCGGTTCGACGGCGAGCCGCTGTACGAGCCGGCCGACCCGCAGCGCGCCGAGCACCCGGACTGGGGGACGCTGGAGTTCGACTACGGCCGCACCGAGGTCCGCAACTTCCTGGTCGCCAACGCGGTGTACTGGTGCGAGGAGTTCCACGTGGACGGCCTGCGGGTGGACGCGGTCGCCTCGATGCTCTACCTGGACTACTCCCGCGAGGGCGGCGGCTGGTCGCCCAACCAGTTCGGCGGCCGGGAGAACCTGGACGCGGCGTCCTTCCTGCAGGAGATGAACGCCACCGTCTACCGGCGCTGCCCGGGCGTGCTGACGGTCGCCGAGGAGTCCACCGCCTGGGACGGCGTCACCCGGCCCACCGACTCCGGGGGCCTGGGCTTCGGCCTGAAGTGGAACATGGGCTGGATGCACGACTCGCTGGTCTACATGTCCAAGGAGCCGGTGCACCGCAGGTACCACCACAACGAGATGACCTTCTCGATGGTGTACGCGTACTCGGAGAACTACATCCTGCCGATCTCGCACGACGAGGTGGTGCACGGCAAGCAGGCGCTGGTCTCCAAGATGCCCGGCGACTGGTGGCAGCAGCGCGCCAACCACCGCGCCTACCTGGGCTTCATGTGGGCCCACCCGGGCAAGCAACTGCTGTTCATGGGCCAGGAGTTCGCCCAGGGCGCGGAGTGGGAGCACGAGAGCGGCCCGCAGTGGTGGGTGCTCGACGAGGCGTGGGCGGCGCACGCCGACCACCGCGGTGTGCAGCGCCTGGTCGGCGACCTCAACCGGGTCTACCGCGCCACCCCCGCGCTGTACGAGCTGGACACCGTCCCGGAGGGCTTCCGCTGGCTGGACGGCGGCGCGGCCGACGACAACGCGTTCTCCTTCGTCCGGTTCGCCTCCGACGGCAGCCCGCTGGTCGCGGTCAGCAACTTCTCCCCCGTGGTCCGGCACGGCTTCCGGGTCGGCCTGCCCCGGCTGGAGGGCCGCGAGCAGCTGTGGGAGGAGGCGCTGAACACCGACGCCGAGCGGTACGGCGGCAGCGGGGTCGCCAACTCCCGTCCGGTGAAGGCGGAGGCCACGCAGTGGAACGGCCAGCCGCGCTCGGCCGAACTGGTGCTGCCGCCACTGGCCACCCTCTGGCTGCGCCCGGCCCGCTCCTCCTGACGCCCCGCCGGGGCCGGAACCGAGGACCTCCGGCCCCCCGGCCAGCCCGAACGGCAGTACCGCAGCTCAGTCCGAATGTCGTACGAAGGTATGGTCGAGATGACCGCAGCCTGAGAAAGACGGACGGAGAGTTCCACCGTGGCGAGCAGCGTGTACGTGACCGGGATCGACCGGGGGGACGGCCGGCAGGCCGTGGAACTCGGGGTCATGGAACTGCTCACCCGTCAGGTGGACCGGGTCGGGGTGTTCCGCCCGCTGGTGCACGCGTCCGACGGCGGGACGCCGGTCACCGACCACGTGGTGGAGCTGCTGCGCAGCAGGTACCGGCTGGACCTGCCGAGCGCCGAGCTGTACGGGCTGACGTACGACGAGGCGGCGGCCCTGCAGGCCGCCCGCGGCCAGGACGAGCTGGTCTCCGTCCTGGTCGACCGGTTCCACCAGCTGGAGCGGCGCTGCCAGGCGGTGCTGGTGCTGGGCACCGACTACGCGGGCACGAACATCCCGGACGAGCTGGCCTTCAACGCGCGGCTGGCGAACGAGTTCGGGGCGGCCGTGCTCCCGGTGGTCGGCGGCCAGCACGACGACCCGCAGACGGTGGTCGCGGAGGTCCGCAACGCGCACCGGGCGTACCGGGACCTGGGATGCTCGATCCTGGCGATGATCGCCAACCGGGTGGCGCCGGGCGCCAAGCAGCAGGTGCAGCGGGCGCTGACCGAGAAGCTGCCGGTGCCGGTGTACGTCGTCCCGGAGGAGCCGGCGCTGGCCGCACCGACCGTGGCGCAACTGGTGGAGGCGACCGGCGCCAAGGTGCTGCTGGGCGACGCGGCGGGCCTGGCCCGGGACGTGCGGGGCTTCGTGTTCGGCGGCGCGATGCTGCCGACCTTCCTGAACGCGCTGACCGAGGGCGCGCTGGTGGTGACCCCGGGCGACCGGGCGGACCTGCTGATCGGGTCACTGGCCGCGCACGCGGCGGGCGCCCCGCCGATCGCGGGCGTGCTGCTGACGCTCGGCCAGCACCCGGGCCCGGACGTGATGGCGCTGGCCTCCCGGCTCGCCCCCGGCACGCCGGTGGCGGAGGTGACGGAGGGCTCCTGGCTGACGGCGGCGGCGCTCACCCACCTGGAGGGCCGGATCGGCCCGGACAGCCCGCGGAAGGCGGAGATCGCCCTCGGCCTGTTCGAACTGCACGTCGACACCGCCGAGTTGACCAGCCGGATCGAGCTGACCCGCTCCGAGCGGGTGACCCCGATGATGTTCGAGCACGCGCTGCTGGAACGGGCCCGCGCCGACCGCCGGCACATCGTGCTGCCGGAGGGCACCGAGGAGCGGGTGCTGCGCGCCGCCGAGGTGCTGCTGCGCCGCAACATCTGCGACCTGACCCTGCTGGGCGAGCCGGAGGCGGTGCACCGCCGGGCCGCCGCGCTGGGCATCGAGTTCCCGCAGGCCGGCGACTCCGGCGCGCAGCTGCGGATCGTCGACCCGGCGGCCAGCCCGCTGCGCCAGCAGTTCGCCGAGCTGTACGCGAAGGTCCGGGCGCACAAGGGCATGACGGTGGAGCGGGCGCTGGACGTGGTCACCGACGTCTCGTACTTCGGCACCCTGATGGTGCAGGAGGGCATCGCGGACGGCATGGTGTCGGGCGCGGTGCACTCGACGGCGGCGACCATCCGCCCGGCGTTCGAGGTGATCAAGACCTCGCCGGGCGCGTCGATCGTCTCCTCGGTGTTCTTCATGTGCCTCGCCGACAAGGTGCTGGTGTACGGCGACTGCGCGGTCAACCCGGACCCGGACGCCCAGCAGCTGGCCGACATCGCGATCCAGTCGGCGGAGACGGCCGCCCAGTTCGGGGTGGAGCCGCGGGTGGCGATGCTGTCGTACTCGACCGGCACCTCGGGCTCCGGCGCGGACGTGGACAAGGTCCGCAAGGCCACCGAACTGGTCCGCGCGCTGCGCCCGGACCTGCTGGTGGAGGGGCCGATCCAGTACGACGCGGCGGTGGACGCGCACGTCGCGGCGACCAAGCTGCCGGGCTCGCCGGTGGCGGGCCGGGCCACCGTGCTGGTCTTCCCGGACCTGAACACCGGCAACAACACCTACAAGGCGGTGCAGCGCTCGGCGGGCGCGATCGCGGTCGGCCCGGTGCTGCAGGGCCTGAACAAGCCGGTGAACGACCTGTCCCGGGGCGCCTTGATCGAGGACATCGTCAACACCGTGGCGATCACCGCGATCCAGTCCCAGAGCCAGTCCGCCGAGGGAGGCGCGCAGTGACCGCCGGTACCCGTGTCCTGGTGCTGAACGCCGGGTCGTCCTCGGTGAAGTACCAGCTGATCGACATGCTGGACGGCGCCCGGCTGGCGTCCGGCCTGGTGGAGCGGATCGGCGAGAGCGAGGGCCGGCTGCTGCACCTGCCGCTGATCGGGGAGCCGCGCGAGCAGGTGCGCCGGTTCGCCGACCACGACGGGGCGCTGCGGGCGGTCGCCGACGAGCTGGCCGCGGACCTGATGGGCCTGGACTCGCCCCAGCTGGCGGCGATCGGCCACCGGGTGGTGCACGGCGGGCTGCGGTTCACCCGGCCGACGCTGATCAACGACGCGGTGGTGGCGGAGATCCGCCGGCTGATCCCGGTGGCGCCGCTGCACAACCCGGCGAACATCACCGGCATCGAGGTGGCCCGCGCGATCCGCCCGGACCTGCCGCAGGTCGCGGTGTTCGACACCGCCTTCCACGCCACCCTGCCGGAGTACGCGGCCCGGTACGCGATCGACCGGAGGACCGCCGACGAGCACCGGGTGCGCCGCTACGGCTTCCACGGCACCTCGCACCAGTACGTCTCCCGGGCCACCGCCCGGCTGCTGGGCCGCGACCCGGCCGAGCTGAACGTGATCGTGCTGCACCTGGGCAACGGCGCGTCGGTGTCGGCGGTGGCCGGCGGCGTGTGCGTGGAGACCTCGATGGGCCTCACCCCGCTGGAGGGCCTGGTGATGGGCACCCGCTCCGGCGACGTGGACCCGGGCCTGGTGTTCCACCTGCACCGGGTGGGCGGCCTGAGCATCGATCAGATCGACGACCTGCTGAACCGCCGCAGTGGCCTGCTCGGCATGTGCGGCGACAACGACATGCGCGAGGTGGTGCGCCGCGCCCAGGGCGGGGACGAGGACGCCAAGCTGGCCTTCGACTCGTACGTGCACCGGATCCGCCGCTACCTGGGCGGCTACTACGCGGTGCTGGGCCGGGTGGACGCGGTGGCATTCACGGCGGGTGTCGGGGAGAACTCCGTGGAGGTCCGGGCGGCGGTCTGTGCCAATCTGGAGGAACTCGGTATTTCGGTGGATCCGGAGCTGAACGCGATGCGTTCGCGCCGGGCACGGACGATCTCGCCGTCCTACGGCCGGGTGAGCGTCGCCGTGGTGCCCACCGACGAGGAACTGGAGATCGCCCAGCAGACGTTCGCGCTGGTCCACGAGGTGTAGGACCGGCGTGGGATGACTACCCGTCAGTATCCCACCCCTCGGAATGTTCGTTGGCGATATCTGGCGATTCGAGTCGAATGCATCGATAACACGAACGGATAGACTGACGGATATGCGCCGAGCGAAAATTGTCTGCACCCTGGGTCCTGCCACGGACTCCTACGAACAGCTGAAGGCCATCGTCGAAGCGGGCATGAACGTCGCCCGACTGAACATGAGCCACGGCTCCCACGCCGAGCACGAGGACCGGTACCGCCGCGTCCGCCAGGTGTCGGAGGACACCGGCCGCACCATCGGTGTGCTGGCCGACCTGCAGGGCCCCAAGATCCGTCTGGCGACTTTCGCCAACGGCCCGGTGACCGTTGACAACGGCGACACGTTCACCATCACCACCGAGGACGTCCCCGGTGACCAGCACATCTGCGGCACCACGTACAAGGGCCTGCCCGGCGACGTGAAGCCCGGTGACCCGATCCTGATCAACGACGGCGTCATCGCCCTGGAGGTCGTCAGCGTCGACGGCCCGCGGGTGAAGACCATGGTGGTCGAGGGCGGTGTGCTCTCCAACAACAAGGGCATCAACCTGCCCGGCGCGGCGGTCAACGTGCCCGCGCTGTCCGAGAAGGACAAGGAGGACCTGCGCTTCGCCCTGCGGCTGGGCGTCGACATGGTCGCGCTGTCCTTCGTCCGCAACGCCGCGGACATCGATGACGTCCACAAGGTCATGGACGAGGTCGGCATTCGTGTGCCGGTCATCGCCAAGATCGAGAAGCCGCAGGCCGTCGAGGCGATGGAGGAGATCGTCCTCGCCTTCGACGCGATCATGGTGGCCCGCGGCGACCTGGCGGTCGAGTACCCGCTGGAGAAGGTGCCGCTGGTCCAGAAGCAGCTGGTCACCCTGGCCCGCCGGAACGCCAAGCCGGTGATCGTCGCCACCCAGATGATGGAGTCGATGATCCACGCCTCGCGCCCGACCCGCGCCGAGGTCTCCGACGTCGCCAACGCGATCCTGGACGGCGCGGACGCGGTGATGCTGTCCGCCGAGTCCAGCGTCGGCAAGTACCCGGTCGAGACCGTCAAGACCATGAGCAAGATCGCCGAGAAGGCCGAGGAGGAGATGCTCTCGCAGGGCCTCCAGCCGCTCAACCCCGGCCGCAAGCCGCGCACCCAGGGCGGCTCGGTCGCCCGCGCCGCGTGCGAGCTGGGCGACTTCCTCAACGGCCAGGCACTGATCGCCTTCACCAAGTCCGGTGACACCGCCCGCCGGCTGTCCCGCTACCGCTCGCCGATCCCGGTGATCGCCTTCACCCCGGACGTCGCCACCCGCAACCAGCTCTCGCTGAGCTGGGGCGTCGAGGCGTACGTCACCGAGCAGGTGGCCACCACCGACGCGATGGTCGAGCAGGTCGACCGCGAACTGCAGAAGCTCGGCCGCCTCTCCGAGGGCGACACCGTGATCGTCACCGCCGGCGTGCCGGTCGGCGTCCCCGGCACCACCAACATGGTCCAGGTCCACCACCTGGGCACCCGCGGCGGCCACTGAGCCTCACCGACGAAACCCGCAGGGGCGGGACCCGGGAGACCGGGTCCCGCCCCTGCGGGCGTCCGCGCGACAACTGTGACGACGGCTCAACCGTCGTACGGCGCCTTGTCGTTGAACAGGCGCATTCCCGGGATCTTCAGGTCCCCGCCGAACTGGCCGGCCTGCACCGCCTTGGCGTCGCTGAAGGTCAGGTCCAGCGGGATCGGCACCGCACCCAGCAGGTCCCACAGCCACTTCGGCAGGGTGTCCGGGGTCAGCGTGATCAGGCCCAGGTCGATCGGTATCGGCAGGCCGTAGATCGCCGCCAGGTGGCCGGACAGGCTCTCCACGTACATGGTGATCGGGCCGTTGCGCAGAGTGGAGGTCGATCCCTCGCGGCTCTTCACGTGGAAGGTCAGGCCCGGGATCTGAATGGTCGACATGTCCAGGTTCTCGATGTCGACGCTGTCGGTGGTGAACTTCAGCACCCGCTTGGTGCCGCTCTCCGTGGTGACGTCGTAGACGCCGTTGAACACCGAGCCGTGCAGCGCCAGCCGGGTCGAGTGCAGCACCCAGTTCTGGTCCGGCACCACATGGTTCTTGGGCGCGGCCTTCGCCGCCAGCCCCCGGGTGCTCACCAGGCAGTTCGGGTCGTCCGACGGCGAGCTGGACGGCTTCGGGGCCTTGGTGGTCGGCTCCTTGGTCGTCGGCGCCTTGGTCGTCGGTGCCTTCGAGCCCTCGGTGGCCGGCTCCGAGGACCCGGCCGGGGTCTGCGGCGTGGCGGGCGCCTCGGTGGTCGGCTGCCCGGTCGCCGAGGGGCTCGGGGAGGCGGGCGGCTTGGGGGCGGCGGGCGCGGAGGGCGCGCCCGACGGGGCGGCGCTCGCGGCAGTGCCCGGATGGGTCAGCTGGTTCCACCAGTCGTCGATCACGCCGGCCTGCTGCACCCCGCCGCCGGTCGCGTTGCCGGTGTTCGGCGTCACGAAGGCGGCGGACTGCACACCGGTCGAGCCGGTGAACACCGCCGGCACCGCGGCGGCACTGCCCGCCGGCGCCTGCCCGGACTGCACGGCCGCCGCCTCGCTCACCGAGGAGTCCGGCTGCACCTTGATCTCGCTCTTCGGGACGGGCGTCTCCTTGAGCACGGTGTCCGGGCTGCTCGCGCAGCTGCCGGACTGCGGGTCGGCCGCGACCGCCAGGGTCGGCGTGTACGCGGCGCCGACCAGCAGCGCGGTCGGCACGGCGGCGATCGCCAGCGCCCGCCCGCGCAGCCGGGCCCGCACACCCTCGCGTGGCACCGCGTGCCGCGGACCGGGAACCGCCGGCTTCTCCGAGTCCGTCACGGCTGCTCCCCCTCCGCTGTCGCTGTCGTTGTCGGTGCGGCCCCGTACTCCAGCGGCTGCTCGGCGGCAGCCTGCGCGAGCAGCGGCGCGGTCGGCGCGGCGTCCTCGGTGGCGGCCATCTCGGCGGTCCCGGCGGTCTCGGCGGCCGGGAGCGGCTGCAGCGGCGCCCAGGAGACCAGCAGGCCGCCCGCGATCAGGCCGGGGACCAGGCCGAAGCCGAAGCCGCCCAGGTTGGAGACCGGGATGGAGATCAGCGCCAGGATGGTGGTCGCCACCCCGCAGAAGATCCGCACCATCGGCTGGAACCAGGCGGTCACGCCGAGCACCATCATCAGGACACCGATCATCAGCGAGCCGGCGCCGGCGGTGGTGGCCATCGCCACCGTCAGACCGTTCAGGCTGAGGTGGGCGTACGGGAAGTACAGGATCGGGATGCCGGCGATCACGGCCAGCAGGCCGCCCCAGAACGGCCGGCTGCGCCGCCAGGCGCGGAACCCTCGCCGACCTCGGCTGGCCAAGCCGGCCGGGCCCTCGGGCCAGGCCTCGACGGTTGCGCTGGACATGGTGCGACTCCTCGATGGTGGGTCCGAGGGGAAATACGGATGGCCCCGGGTATGCCGGGGTGCCGCCCGAGGGAGCGGCGCGCTGCCGCCCCCTCGGACCGGGGTCCACTGTCCGGCCCGCCTGACGGGCCGTCAGCCGTGGACTAGTAGCACTCGTTGACGCCCTGGTTGATGTTCAGGTGCAGGCCGGGGAGCGTGAAGGTGCCCGCCGAGGTGGCCCAGGCGGTCTGCTGGACCTTGGACAGGTCCGCGGTCTTGGCGGACTGGGCGAAGCCCTGCGCGCCGGACGGCAGGGTGCCGCCGTCCTTCTTCAGCTTGTCGATGGCCGTACCCTGCAGGGTGCTGGCGTCCTGGCCGATGTTGAGGCTGTGGAACTCGGCGTCGGCGTTCAGCTGGTTCATGTCGATCAGCAGCTGCTGGGCGTCGACCGGCTTCTGGTCGCCGGCCTTGAGGACCAGGGTCCACTTGCCGAGCGGGCCGAGGTCGGTGACGACCGACTGGCACAGGTTCTGCAGGGTCGCGTGGTCGAAGGCCGAGATGGCGACCGGGTGCGGAGTGTGGTTGGCCTCCATGTCGACGCCGCCGAACTGCGAGAAGTTCTCGCCGTGCAGCTGGTCGACGGTGACCTTGAACTGCTGGCCGGAGACCGCGAACGAGGCCGCCAGCGCGGAGTTGGCCAGGGAGACGCCGATCGCGGCGGTGGCCGCGACGCTCGGCACCATCACCAGGGCGAAGCGCTTCCAGCGGGTCTTGCCGTAAGACGTGGACATGCGAGTCCTCCTTCTAGGACGTACATCTCCGGCCGGTCCGGTGCGTCCCGCACATGGTTCGGCCCGAAATGGGAGAGAGCTACGTCCTCGGTAGCGGAGAGCGCCTGATGCCGTGGGGACGGCGTCGGCGATCACCCCGAGCGACAACCGTGCGAACGCGCGGGCTGCGCGACCGCCGAGGCCAGGAACCGCCGCGTGGGATCTGCGGTTACCCCCCTGTCCTCACCCGGTGGGGACCCTCGCGATGGAGGGACCGGGCGTCGCCGATCGTGCTCGAATACCGGGCGGAGCACAAGGGGTGCGTTACTGACGGGTAATCCAACAGTGAACGCGTTCGCTCAGGGGATCGAAGGCGTGACTGCGCAGAGTGACGAAAAGACCGGGCTGATGGAGCCGCGACCCCCGCAAATGCCAAAGAAACACCCCTCCTTCGTCACTCACTGCGACGAAGGAGGGGTGTTATCAAGATTTGGTAACCCTGCCTGGACCACCCACGAAAGTCGTCAAATCACCGACGACACCGCAGGTCACCGAACGTGTCACCCAGTGCCGTCAGAACAGCACCCGGGCCAGGGCCTGACGGGCCGCCACGGTGCGCGGGTCCTCCGGGCCGATCACCTCGAACAGCTCCAGCAGGCGCAGCCGCGCGGCGTCCCGGTCGTCGCCGAAGGTCTTCGC
The DNA here is from genome assembly GCF_055587065.1 of Kitasatospora sp. NPDC048662. Taxonomy (NCBI): domain Bacteria; kingdom Bacillati; phylum Actinomycetota; class Actinomycetes; order Kitasatosporales; family Streptomycetaceae; genus Kitasatospora; species Kitasatospora sp. NPDC048662. The sequence continues at coordinate 249,349 of NZ_JBVJHA010000002.1, forward strand.
CACGGTGGCCACCAGCCGGCCGAACGCGTCCTCGACGTGCCCGCCGACCAGGTCCAGGTCGGCCGCCCGCAGCTGGGCCGGCACGTCCTTCGGGTCGGCCGCCGCCTCGGCGCGCACCTTCTGCGGGTCGAGCTTCTCCACCCGCTGCAGCAGCTGCGCCTGGGCCAGGCCGAGCTTCGCCTCGACGTGGCCGGGCCGGTCGCTCAGCACGTTCTGGTACGCCTGCACCGCGCCGCCCAGGTCGCCCCGGTCCAGCGCCTCGTGCGCGGCCTCCAGCGCCGGGTCGGCCGGCACTCGCGGGGCCGCCTCGGCAGCGGTGCCGCCGGCAGCGGAGCCGACGATGCCGAAGCGCTGCTCGGCGACCGCGATCAGCTGGTCGAGCACCTTGCGGACGTTCGACTCGTTCTCGGCGCCCTGGAACAGCGGCACCAGCTGGCCCGCCACCACGGCCATCACGGCCGGAATGCCCTGGATGCCGAACTGCTGGGCGATCAGCGGGTTGGCGTCCACGTCGATCTTTGCGAGCACGATCCGGCCCGCGTACTCCTCGGCGAGGCGCTCCAGGATCGGGCTCAGCTGCTTGCACGGGCCGCACCACTCGGCCCAGAAGTCCACCACCACGGGGACCTCGGCCGAGCGCTGGACCACCTCCGACTCGAAGGTGTCCTCGGTGACGTCCAGCACCAGGGGGTAGTCCGCGAGCGCCGGGCCGTCGCCCGCCGCCGCCTGCCGGGCCCGCTCGGCCCGGGTCTGCTCCGCCTTCTGGGCGGCCTCTCCGGCCGCCTTCACCGCGGCGAGGTCCACCGCACCGCGCAGGGCGGAGCTGTTGAGACGCGAATTCCGTGACTGCATGGCTCTATCCTCCCCCGCCGGAGCCGGTACCGGACGCCATCCGCCCGGAAATGCCGAAACCGGGACGCCCGCCTCTCCCGGCGGAGCCCGGTCCGTTCGGGCGCGGATCCCCATCCGCGCCCCGCGCCCGCCCGATCCCATGGGGCAGGGCGCGTGGGTTGTCGCTCTTTCGCTACTGGTCGTAGCGTATCTGCCCCACGGGCTCCCCCCGCAAGCCCCAACCGCCCTCCGGGAGCGTGAGCTGTCCCACTTTCCGACCCGGGGCGGGTATCGGGCAGCGCCGCAGGTCGCTACCGTGGGGCCACCAAGTTACTTCTGAGTAAATTCGCTGAGGAGGCGCGGTGGCCCCCACCACCCGGCAGCCCGCCGAGCAGCCGGACCCGCCGGCCGCCGTCACCCCGCCGCCCACCCGCGGCAAGGGCCGCCCCCGCAGCGCCGCCGCCGACCAGGCCATCCTGGACGCCACCCGCGAGGCACTCGCCGAACTCGGCTGGGGCGGACTCACCATGGGCGACGTCGCCCAGCGCGCCGGCGTCGCCAAGACCACCCTCTACCGGCGCTGGCCGTCCAAGAGCGAACTCGTCGTCGATGCCATCGCCAGCCTCTTCGACCAGCTGGAATGCGCCGACCGGGGCAGCCTGCAGGCCGACATCGAGGCCGTGGTCGCCCGCTTCGCCGAACTCCTCACCCGCCCCGAGACGCAGGCCGCCCTGCTCGCCCTGTTCGCCGAGGGCTCCCGCGACCTCCAGCTGCGGCGCCGCATCCGGGAACGGATCGTCCAACCGCAGAAGGTGCTCGTCCAGCTCGGCCGGGCCAACGCCCAGGCCCGCGGCGAGATGGATCCCGACCGGGACCCGGCCAGCGCCGACGAGGAGATCGACATCATCTTCGACATCATCGCCGGCACCGTCGAACACCGGCTGCTGGTCAGCGGCGAACCCGTCACCGAGGACTGGATCCACCGCTTCACCACCCTGCTGCTCAACCCCTTCCCGGGGCTGCTGCGTTGACCTCCGCACCAGGGAGAGCACAACGCTCGCCTGCGTTCGCGCCCGTCTGCTCTAGAAGCTGGCGTTCTCGCGGTACGTGCCCCACTCGTCGCGCAGGGCGTGGCAGATCTCGCCGAGGGTGGCTTCGGCGCGGACGGCCTGGAGCATCGGCTCGATCATGTTGGTGCCGGAGCGGGCGGCGGCCAGCATCGCGTCGAGGCCGGCCCGGACGGCGGTCTCGTCGCGGTGCGACTTGCGGTCGGCGAGGACGCGGACCTGCTCGCGTTCGACCTCGTGGCTGACGCGGAGAATTTCCAGTTCGGGGGTGACGCTGCGGGGATGGCAGTTGACGCCGACCACGCGCTTGTCGCCCTTCTCGACGCCCTGCTGGTAGCGGAAGGCGGCTTCGGCGATCTCGCCGGTGAACCAGCCCTCCTCGATGCCGCGCAGGATGCCGGAGGTCATCGGGCCGATCGGGTGCTCGGCGCTGCCCTTGTCCAGGATGCGCTGGAAGATCTCCTCGACCTGCGCCTCGATCTTGTCGGTGAGCGCCTCGACGTACCACGAGCCGCCGAGCGGGTCGGCGACGTTGGTGACGCCGGTCTCCTCCATGATCACCTGCTGCGTGCGGAGCGCGATCTCGGCGGCCTGCTCGCTGGGGAGGGCGAGGGTCTCGTCGAGGGCGTTGGTGTGCAGCGAGTTGGTGCCGCCGAGGACGGCGGAGAGGGCCTCGACGGCGGTGCGGACCACGTTGTTGTACGGCTGCTGGGCGGTGAGCGAGACGCCGGCGGTCTGGGTGTGGAAGCGCAGCCACTGCGCCTTCTCGGTCTTGGCGCCGAAGTGGTCACGCATCCAGCGGGCCCAGATCCGGCGGGCGGCGCGGAACTTGGCGATCTCCTCGAAGAAGTCGAGGTGGGCGTCGAAGAAGAAGGACAGGCCGGGGGCGAAGACGTCCACGTCGAGGCCGCGGGAGAGACCGAGTTCGACGTAGGCGAGGCCGTCGGCGAGGGTGTAGGCGAGTTCCTGGGCGGCCGTGGCCCCGGCTTCGCGGATGTGGTAGCCGGAGACGGAGAGCGGCTTGTAGGCGGGGATGCCCTTGGCGCAGTGCTCCATCAGGTCGCCGATCAGGCGCAGGTGGGGCTCGGGGGCGAAGAGCCACTCCTTCTGCGCGATGTACTCCTTGAAGATGTCCGTCTGCAGGGTGCCGTTGAGGACGGCGGGGTCGACGCCCTGGCGTTCGGCGGCGACCAGGTACATGCAGAAGATCGGGACGGCCGGGCCGGAGATGGTCATCGAGGTGGTGACCTCGCCGAGCGGGATGCCGGCGAACAGCACCTCCATGTCGGCGGCGGAGTCGATGGCGACGCCGCAGTGGCCGACCTCGCCGAGCGACTTGGCGTCGTCGGAGTCGTAGCCCATCAGGGTCGGCATGTCGAAGGCGACGGAGAGGCCGCCGCCGCCCGCGTCGAGGATCATCCGGTAGCGCTCGTTGGTCTGCTGCGCGTTGCCGAAGCCGGCGAACTGGCGGATGGTCCAGGCGCGGCCGCGGTAGCCGGTGGGGTGCAGGCCGCGGGTGTAGGGGTATTCGCCGGGCCAGCCGATCCGTTCGAAGCCCTCGACGGCCTGACCGGCGGGCGGGCCGTAGACGGGTTCGACGGTCTCGCCGCTCAGCGTGGTGAAGTCCGCGTCGCGCTTGCGCGCCTTGTCGTACCGCTGCTGCCAGCGCTGCCGGCCGGCTTCGATCTGCTCGGCGTCCATCGGCTGAGACTCCGCTCCGTGCGGCCGCCCGGTGGGTGGGCGGCACAACTACTTGGATGTCCTACTAATTTACTCGGACGTCCTACTACCTGTCGATGCCTGTCCTCCGAACAGGAGAGCGAAAGACGAAGGGCGCCCCTCTCCCGGTGGGGAGGGACGCCCGGCAGAGCTGGTGCGCGCGGCGACGGGTCAGGCGGCGGTGGGCTCCGGCGCGGCGATCAGCGGGGCGACCTCGCGGCTGACCTTGCGCTCGACGAAGAACACGGCGGTGGGGATGGTGCCGGCCAGCAGGACCCAGGCGAGCTTGCCGATCGGCCACTTGGCCTTGGTGCCGAGGTCGAAGGCGAGCACCAGGTAGATCACGTACAGCCAGCCGTGCGCGATGCCGACGGCGGTGGTGAAGCCCGCGGCGCCCGACATGTCCAGGGCGTACTTGGCGATCACCCCGACCGTGAGCAGGATCAGCAGGACGCCGGTGATGTAGGCCATGGCACGGTAGCGGGTGAGCACACTCTGCTTCATGCCATCGAGGGTAACCGGCCCTACGAGCGCTCCCGGCCAGGGCCCTCCTGGTGCGGCAGGTCGAAGTCGCCGGCCGCGACCCGCAGCGGGCGGAGCAGTTCGAACACCTCGCGGCAGTCGTCCTCGCCGTAGCCCTCCAGGCCGAAGTCGACGGCCATCAGGTCGCGGGTGGCGCCCTCGACGACCTGGCGGCCGCGTTCGGTGATGGCCGCGAGGACGCCACGGCCGTCGAGCGGGTTGGGGCGGCGGGCGACCAGTCCGGCGCGCTCCAGGCGGTCGACGGTGTTGGTGACGCTGGTGGGGTGCACCATCAGCCGCTCGCCGATCTTGGACAGTGCCAGTTCGCCGGAGCGGCTGAAGGTGAGCAGTACCAGGGCCTCGTAGCGGGCGAAGGTCAGGCCGTAGGGCTTGACCACCGCGTCGACCCGGGCCAGCAGGATCTGGTGGGCGCGCATCACCGAGGTGATCGCCGCCATCGCCGGCACCTTGCCCCAGCGGCGGGTCCAGAGCTCGTCGGCGCGGGCGATCGGGTCGAAGTCGAGGGCGAGGGGCTTGGGCACGACCCCACCGTACCCGCGGTTCGGGGCGGGGGTAGCAGGTGTCCACGATGGTGGACAAGGCCCACCGATTGGCGGGATCACGCCAAACAGACAAGCACCACCGTACAGCCGCGATTAACAGCGGATAATCCGTCACTATTCAGTGAAAGTACCGGAGTTCGGCCGAAGCCCAGCCCGCGCCGCATCGTTCGCGGCGGAACCTCCGATTTCCTGACCGTTCCATTGCCGGGGGGCTGGCGAGAGTTTGCCAATTGTTGTCTGGGTGCTGTTCCCGGATTTGAACGATTGTCATGCTTCTGGCCAGCCCCGTTCGACACGCCGGCCCACCCCACCGGCGACGTCGCCAGACCGCACGGAGCTGCACGTCAGCACCCGTATCCGCCCCAGCAGGCACTGACCCCCGGTGCCCCGGAACGTGGTGCGACCGCGCATGCGGTTGATCCGGAAGGAACCCGTACCGTGAAGCGAAAGCTCGCTGTCGGAGCCGTTCTCTCTGCCTCTGCCCTGCTGGCCGGCGCGATCCAGGTGAGCGCCGGGATCGCGCAGGCCGCCCCCAACCCGGCCGCCGCGGGTCACAGCCGCGGCGACCTGCTGGCGCTGGCCGCCGGGCAGGCCCCCTCCGCCGCCAAGGCCCTCGGCCTCGGCGCCCAGGAGAAGCTGGTGGTCAAGGACGCCATCGTCGACGCCGACGGCACCCGCCACTTCCGTTACGAGCGCACCTACGACGGACTGCCCGTGCTCGGCGGCGACCTGGTCGTGCACCAGGACGCCAAGGGTCAGGTCCGTTCCTCCGACAAGGCCGTCTCCGGCAGCCTGGCCCCCGCCTCGCTGAGCCCGAAGCTGACGGCCGCCCAGGCCGCCGGCAAGGCGACCGGCGCGGTGCAGTCCACCGTCGGCATCGCCAAGGACGCCGACGCGTCCGCCCTCACCTCGGTCTCCGGCGCCACCGGCAGCTCCGAGCTGGTGATCTGGGCCGCCGACGGCGCCCCGCGCCTGGCCTACCGCACCACCGTCGAGGGCATGCGGGCCGACGGCACCCCGAGCCGCCAGAAGCTGATCACCGACGCGAACACCGGCGAGGTCCTCTCCACCCACGAGGAGATCGAGACCGCCAACGCGACCGGCACCGGCAACGGCGTCTTCGTCGGCAACGTCTCGCTGACCACCACGCTGACCGGCAGCACCTACACGCTGAAGGACGCCACCCGCGGCAACCAGTACACCACCACGCTGGCGAACAAGACCTCCGGCAGCGGCACCCTCTACTCGAAGACCACCAACTCCTGGGGCAACGGCCTGGCCTCCAACAAGGAGTCCGCGGCCGTGGACGCCCAGTACGGCGCGGCCGCAACCTGGGACTTCTACAAGAACACCTTCGGCCGCAACGGCATCCGCAACGACGGTGTCGGCGCGTACAGCCGGGTCCACTACGGCAGCAACTACGTCAACGCCTTCTGGGACGACAGCTGCTTCTGCATGACCTACGGCGACGGTGCCTCCAACACCCACCCGCTGACCGAGCTGGACGTCTCCGGCCACGAGATGAGCCACGGCGTCACCTCCAACACCGCCGGCCTGAACTACTCGGGCGAGTCCGGCGGCCTGAACGAGGCGACCTCGGACATCTTCGGCTCCATGGTGGAGTTCTCCGCCAACCTGTCGAAGGACGTGCCGGACTACCTGATCGGCGAGCTGATCAACATCAACGGCAACGGGACGCCGCTGCGCTACATGGACAAGCCCTCCAAGGACGGCGCGTCCGCCGACTACTGGTCCTCCACGGTCGGCAGCAAGGACGTCCACTACTCCTCGGGCGTCGCCAACCACTTCTTCTACCTGCTGGCCGAGGGCAGCGGCGCCAAGACCATCAACGGCGTCAGCTACAACTCGCCCACCTACAACGGCGCGACCCTCACCGGCATCGGCCGGGCCCAGGCCCAGCAGATCTGGTACCGGGCGCTGACCGTCTACATGACCTCCACCACCAACTACAAGGGCGCGCGCACCGCGACCCTGAGCGCCGCCGCCGACCTGTACGGCTCCGGCTCGACCCAGTACAACGCGGTGGCGGCGGCCTGGACCGGCGTCAACGTGAACTGACCCCCACCGGGTAGCGCAAAAGCTCGCGGCGGTCGGGCCTCCCACGAAGAGGCCCGACCGCCGCGCACCACGTGGTGGAGTCAGGCAGTGGCCGGCTTCGCCGCGTCCAGCTCGCCGCGCTCCTCCTTGGCGAGCATCCGCTCGGCGAAGAAGCCGCCGGTGGGCAGCACCGACAGCACGAACATCAGCAGCGCGCGCTTCGGCTCCCAGCGGCGGGCCTGGTACGCCTGCACCAGGAAGATCACGTACAGCACGAACAGCACGCCGTGCACCATGCCCATCACCGGCACGCCGTTGAAGCTGGTGGTCCGCTTCAGCACCGAGCAGATCAGCAGCAGGATGAAGGAGAGGCCCTCAGGGCCGGAGACCAGGCGCAGGCGGTGGACGGCGGCGATGCTCTTCACGGGGATTCCTCACAGGGCACGGGCGGCTGGGCTTGTGAACGGGCGCACAAGCCATGCCTATTATCACCGACCCGCCCTCGCTCCCGACCCCGGACCCCCTATCCTGCTGGCTGCGCGCGGCCTGACCGGCAGGCCCGCGGACCCACGGGGGGACGCACGACATGCTGAGGCGAGACTGGGACCGGCACACCTGTGCCCGGCGCGGCCACATCACCTACGCGCCCGACGAGACCGACCTGCGCGAGCGGCTGCACGCCACCACCGCGCTCGGCACCGCCTGGCGCTGCCTGCGCTGCGGTGACTTCGCGCTCGGCGAGCCGCACGGCTCCGGCCCGGCCGACGAAGCGCCGCTGGTGCCCCGCGGCAAGGCCCTGCGCGACCTGTTCATCCTGCGCTTCCTGGCCGTCGAGCGACTGCTGCGCGGCCTGCTGATCGTGGTCGCCGCCTGGGCGGTGTGGAAGTTCTCCAACAGCCAGGACGCGGTGCGCCGGATCTTCGACGAGAACCTGACCGTCTTCAAGCCCGTCACCGACCACTTCCACTACGACCTCGACCACTCGCCGATCGTCGACACCATCCGCAAGACCTTCGACTACCGGCACAACACCCTGATCTACGTCGCCATCGCGCTCGTGGTGTACGCGCTGGTCGAGATCGTCGAGGCGTTCGGCCTGTGGTGGGGGCAGCGCTGGGCCGAGTACCTGACCGTGGTCGCCACCGCCGCGTTCCTGCCGCTGGAGGTCTACGAACTCACCGAGCACGTCAGCGTGTTGAAGATCTGCACGCTGCTGCTGAACATCGCCGCGGTGCTCTGGATCATGCTCTCCAAGCGGCTGTTCGGCCTGCGCGGCGGTGTCGTCGCGTTCGAGGCCGAGCGGCACTCCGCCTCGCTGCTGGAGGTGGAGACCTCCGCCGGGGCGCTGCCCCAGGCCGCCTGACGACGCGTCCGATGTACGGGTTCCGTACCGGCTCGCACGGCCCTCTCCCCACACCGGGGTGAGGGCCGCTACATTCCCGAACGTGGCACAGTTCCGACTCCAGGGGTCCAAGGTCCTCGCCGTCGATCTCGCCGGGGACACCGTCAAGGCACGCAACGGCTCGATGGTCGCCTACACCGGGCAGATGGGCTTCAAGAAGCTCACCGGCGGCGGCGACGGCCTGCGCGGCATGGTCACCCGCCGGCTCACCGGCGAACGCATGGAGGTCATGGAGGTGAAGGGGCAGGGCACCTGCTACTTCGCCGACAAGGCCACCGAAATCAATCTGGTCCGGCTGAACGGTGAGACCCTGTTCGTCGAGTCCGACAACCTGCTGTGCAGCGAGGCGAGCCTGCGCACCGGCACCTCCTTCACCGGTCTGAACGGGATGGCGAGCGGCAACGGCCTGTTCACCACCAAGGTCGAGGGCCACGGCTGGGCCGCCGTCACCTCGAACGGCCCGGCGGTCATCCTGCGGGTCGCCCAGGGCCTGCCGCTGCGGGTCGACCCGGGCGCGTACATCGCGCACACCGGCAACCTGAACCGCACCCTCAAGTCCGGCGCCGGCTGGACCACGCTGATCGGCGAGGGCGGCGGCGAGGCCATGCAGGTCGAGTTCACCGGCGACGGGCTGGTCTACGTCCAGCCCTCCGAGCGCCTGACCTTCGGAGGCGACGCCTGATGGCCTTCACCCTGATCAATCACAAGATGGTCTCCGCCCAGGTGTTCCCGGGTCAGCGCATCCTGTCCCAGCGCGGCGCGATGCTCGGCTACACCGGCGAGGTCACCTTCAAGCCCAACCTGATGGGCGGCCAGGGCGGCGTCATGTCGATGATCGGCCGCCGGGTCGCGGGCGAGGACACCCCGCTGATGACCGTCGAGGGCCACGGCACCGTGATGTTCGGCCACGGCGGCCACCACGTGCACGTCATCGACCTGGCCGGCGACACCCTGTACGTCGAGGCCGACCGGCTGCTCGCCTTCGAGGGCAGCCTCCAGCAGTCCACCATGTTCATGGGACAGCAGGGCGGCCTGATGGGCGTGGTCCGCGGCCAGGTCACCGGGCAGGGGCTGTTCACCACCCAGCTCAGCGGCAAGGGCGCGGTCGCCGTCATGGCCCACGGCGGCGTCGTCGAACTCCCCATCTCCCCCGGCCTCCCCGTCCACGTCGACCCGCAGGCCTACGTCGCCCACCGCGGCCAGGTCACCAACAAGCTCTCCAGCGCGCTCGGTTGGCGCGACATGATCGGCCGCGGCTCCGGCGAGGCCTTCCAACTCGAACTCTCCGGACACGGCACGGTGTACGTGCAGGCCAGCGAGGTGAAGCTCTGATGACCCATCCGCCTCAGTGGCAGACCCCCGGCGGCGACGGACCGCAGGTCTGGGACCCGTACACGCTGCCCGTCAACGACAACGTCAACCCGTACTGCTTCTCGGTGGACCTGAACGGCGCGTACTACCTCCAGAAGGGCAAGATGATCGCCTACTACGGCGAGATGCGCTTCTCCGGGATCGGCCGCGGAGTACTCGACCGAGTCCTCGAACAGAACTTCAACTCCCCGCTGCACGCGTCGGACTGGGTGGTTGCGGAGGGGCGCGGCAAACTCCTGCTCGCCGACCGGGCCTACGACCTCAACTCGTACGACCTGGAGGACGGCAACCTGACCGTCCGGTCCGGAAACCTGCTGGCCTTCGAACCCACGCTCCGGCTCAAGCAGTCGATCATCCCCGGGTTCCTCACCCTGATCGGCACCGGGAAGTTCGTCGCGGCGTCCAACGGGCCCGTGCACTTCGTCGAACCCCCGATCCGGGTCGACCCCCAGGCGCTGGTCGGCTGGGCCGACTGCCCCGCCCCCTGCCACCACTACGACCACAGCTACCTGCACGGCGTCCTCGGCGGGATCCGGCACCTGACCGGGATCGGCGGCGCGAGCGGCGAGGAGCACCAGTTCGAGTTCATCGGGGCGGGGCAGGTGCTGATGCAATCGTCCGAGACGGTCATGGCGGAGAAGCCGGTGGGCGTCGTCGGCGAGAGCAGCGTCCCGCACCAGCAACCCGCACAGACCGTGCCGGGGCTCGGCAACCTGAGAGACCTCGGCCGGCAGTTCGGGCTTTAGGCAGGTGGGTGCGAACGCAGGTGGGCGCGAAAACAGGGGCGCGGGGAACTGCGCGACAAGCGCACATCACGTCCGCAAGGTCGCGATCAAGTGCAGGTCATTGTCCCGCGTCGCGATCTCGCGGTGGGGTGCCTTCCGCTGCGCGCAGTTCCCCGCGCCCCTGTTTTCGCGCCCCTCCGCTCGCGCAGGTCTCCCCGCGCCCCTGGTTGTGCACCTCCTGCCTGCCCTCTCTCTACAGGGCCGTGAACTCCACCGGGAGGGAGACGAGTGCCCGGTGGACCGGGCCCTGGCGCCAGAGGATCTGGTCCGCGGGGACGGCCAGGCGGAGATCGGTGAGGCGGCTGATGAGGTGTTCGATGGCGGTGACGGCCATCAGGACGGCGGGCTGGCGGGCGGGGCAGCGGTGGGGGCCGGCGCCCCACGCGAGGTGGGCGTAGGAGCCGCCGAGGGACTCGCTCTCGGAGGCGGGGAGTGCGGCCTGCGCGTTCGCGGAGGCGTAGGAGATCAGTACGGGCTGGTCGGGGGCGATCGCGGTGCCGTGGAAGACGATGTTCCGCCGGGTGTAGTGCGGGGCGAAGTTGGACAGCGGGGGGTCGGTCCAGAGGACCTCGTTGACCGCGTCGTGCGCGCTGAGTGCGCCGCTGTGCAGGGAGCCGGCGTAGCGGTCGTCGGAGAGCATGCGCAGCAGCGCGTTCGCGGTGAGGTTGGCGGTGGGTTCGTGACCGGCCATCAGGGTCAGGGTGATGTGCCGGACGACCTCGTCGTCGGCGAGCCGGGCCGGGTGGTTGATGAAGGCGGAGATCAGGTCGTGCCGGGGTGCGGTGCGGCGTTCGGCGACCAGGCCGGTGATGACTTCGACCAGGTCGGCGTACCCGGCGGCGGCGCCGGTGGAGGATTCGAAGGAGCGGTAGATCGCGGCGCTGATCCGGTCGATGTCCTGGTCGGGGATGCCGTACCAGGAGGTGAGGATGAGCAGCGGGAGCCGGTAGGCGTACTGGGCGAGGATGTCGGCCTTGCCGGTGTGCACGAATGCGGCGATGAGCTGTTCGGCGACGGCGGTGGTGTCGCGTTGCAGCAGGTGGGGTTCGATGATGCCGACGCTGTCGGTGATGACCTGCCGGTAGCGGGCGTGGGTGGCGCCGTCGTTGAAGAGTGCGGTGGGGCGCCAGCCGAGCATCGGCATGATCGGGGAGTCGGCGGGCTGGGTGGCCTGCCAGCGGCGCGAGTCGCGGGTCCAGGTGTCGGTGTCGCGGAGGACTTCCAGGGCGACGTGGTAGTCGGTGACCAGCCAGGCGTCGATGCCGGGGGCGAGTTCGACGGGTGCGAGCGGGCCGCGGTCGCGCAGCCGGGCGTAGTGGGCGTGCGGCTGTGCGGCGAACTGTGGCCCGTAGAGGGCGGTGCGGGTCATGGGGCGGTCTCCTGCGGGAGGCGGTCCAGGACGTGCTCGGTGAGGGCGATCAGGGCGTCCAGGCAGCCTGCGCGTTCCCGGGCGTCGCATTCGATCAGCGGGGTGGCCGGGTCGAGGTCGAGCGCGGCGCGGATCTTGTCGAGTTCGATCGGCGGGGTGTCGGGGAAGCGGTTGACGGCGACCGCGTAGGGCAGGCCGGCTTCCTCGATGAGGTCCATGGCGTCGAAGGCGTCGGCGAGGCGGCGGGTGTCGGCGAGGATCAGCGCGCCGAGGGCGCCGCGGGCGAGGTCTTCCCAGAGCGGCAGGAAGCGGCGCTGGCCGGGGGTGCCGAACAGGTAGAGGACCAGGTCGCCGCCGGGCAGGGTGAGCCGTCCGAAGTCGACGGCGACGGTGGTGGCGGTCTTGCCGGGGATCCGGGCGGTGTCGTCTACCGGGATGCCCTGGGCGGTCATGGTCTCCTCGGTGTGCAGCGTCGGGATCTCCGACAGCGAGCGCACGAAGGTGGTCTTCCCGACCCCGAACGGCCCGGTGACCATGAGTTTCATCAGGATCGGGTCGGTGGCGGGGAGGTAAACGGGGCTGCTGCCCGTGCTACTTGAGGGCGCGAAGTCCACTGAGGAGCCTTTCGGCGAGGTCCCGGTTGACCGGCTGGGCGGAGGGAATCGGCGCGCGCACCTTGAGGGCGCCGCGCTCGGCCAGGTCGGCGACGATGAAGACGGTCGCGCTGACCGGGAGCCGGAGGTGGGCGGCCGCCTCGGCGACGGTCAGCGCGCCAGGGCGGACGAGTTCCCATAACTGGCGGTGTTCGCCGCCGAGTCCGGTGGGGAGGTCGGCGGCGGCGTGCAGGATGCTGAGCCGGTCCAGGCCGTGCTTGCCGGGGGCCAGGTCGCGGCCCTGGGTGGCGAGGTAGGCGGGGACGAGTCGGCGGTGCGGTCCGCTGGGTGTGGTCATGTCCCGCTCGCCTCCCGGGCGGGACTGGCGAGGGCTCTGGCGAGCGCGGCGACCTGGACCTGCATCTGGTAGGCGATGGTGCCGAGGTCGGCGCCGGGGACGGCGAACACGGCGAGCGAGGAGTTGGCGCCGGCCGGGGTGACCACGGCGTAGCCGAGGTCGGACTCGACCACGGTCTGGGTGAGCCGGACCTGCTCGGCCTCGGTGAAGGCGACGGTGAAGGCGCGGGCGGCGGCGTGCAGCGAGGCGGTCATCGCGGCGACCCGGTCGGCGTTGTCCCGGCCGAGGTCGGCGGAGTGGCCGGTGACCAGGCCGTCCCCGGTGGCGATGACGGCGTTCTGCACGCCGGGCAGGTCGAGCAGCGGGGTGAGTACCCAGGAGAGGTCCTCGGTGTGGCGGCGGAGCTGGGTGGTCACGGGGTTTCGACTCCTTCGGGTGCGGCGGGTCCGTCGGGGCCCGGGTGGTGGCGGACGGCGCTGCGGCCGGCGAGGGTGCCGGACTGCAGGGCCGACCACGCGGAGCGGGCCCGGTCGGGGGTGCTGCCCGCCGGGGACGGCAGGGGGGACGGCGCGTCCTGCTGCGGGACGCGCGGGCTGCGGCGCTTGCGGGTGGGCAGCGCGTCGCCCGCGTCGAACACCGGTGTGGTCTGGGTGATCGGGCGGGGGGCGAGCGCGGAGAGCGGGGCGGCCGGGTCGGTCAGGGTGAGCAGGTCGGCGGGCAGTCGCAGGATGGCGCGCACGCCGCCGTACGGGGACGGCTCGACCCGGCAGCCGAAGCCGAACTGCCGGCAGAGCAGGCCGATCACGGCGAAGCCGGCCTGCGGCGGGTCGCCGAGTTCGGTGAGCAGGACCTCGGCCTGGCCGTCCAACAGGTTGCCGGAGCGCTCCAGTTGGTCGGGTTCCATGCCGACGCCCATGTCGTCGACCACCACCAGGGCGCCGGAGCTGCCCTGTTCGATGGAGACCACCACCCGGGTCTCGGGGTGGGAGTAGGCGGTGGCGTTGCCGAGGATCTCGGCGAGCGCGATGGCGACGGGTTCGGCGGCCCGGGCGGCCACCGCGAGGCGGGGTTCGCGCAGGTGGTTGGTGATCTCGATGCGGGCGTAGCCGGCCACCCGGGACTGCGCGCCGACGCAGAGTTCGGCGAGCGGCGAGTCCTCCCGGGTCATGCCGGGCCAGGCGCCGGAGAGCACGGCGAGGGACTGGACCCGGCGCAGCGTCAGTTCGTTGCGGAAGTCGAGCGCCAGCAGCCGCGGGTCGTCGACGCTGAGCTGGATCTCCTCCAGCAGCGAGCGGACCTGGATCAGCAGGGCCTGGATCTTGGAGGCGGCGCCGCGCAGCGCGGCCCGGGCGGCGGCGTCGGTGCGGTCGCGTTCGGCGAGCACGGCGCGGACGGCGGCGGCGAGCGCGGTGTCCAGGGCGTGGTGGAGTTCCTCGGTGCCGCCGGTGGTGTCGAGCGGCCCGGGGACGGGCGTCCTGGGGTGGGTGAGCGCGGTGGTGGCGGCGGGCAGCCGCTCGTGCGCGAGGTGGCCGAGTTCGCGGACGGCGGCGGCGTACCGGGTCTCGGCGACGGTGCGGTGGGCGTCCGCGCTGCGGGCCGAGGTGTCGGCGGCGCGGGCGCGTTCCTCGGCCGCCTCGGCCCGGGCCTCGGCGGCGCGGGCGGAGGTGTCGGCGGCGCGGGCGGTGCTGTCCGCGGCGCGGGCGCGCTGCTCGGCGGCCTCGGTGCGGGCGTCTGCGGCGCGGGCCGAGGTCTCGGCGTCGGTGGCGCGCCGTTCGGCGGCCTGGGTGTCCCGGGCGGCGCGGCGCAGGAGCCACAGCAGGGGTCCTGCGGCCATGGCGGCGCCGGCCAGGACGTACACGATCACGACCATCGGGTCCTCGGGGGTGTCGGGCGCGGGTCGGGGGTCAGACGGTGCTGGCGGTGGTCTCGGCGCCGCGCTGCCGGGCGAGGCCGGCCATTCGGCCGAAGACCTCCAGCATGGCGGGCGGCTCGCTGCCGTCGAGGTGCCGGTATTCGGTGGCGATGGTGACCAGCAGCCGCTCGGGCAGGCCGAGTTCGGGGTAGCGGCGTTCGTCGATGATGGTGCGCGCGGCTTCGGCGGCCGGGACGCCGGCGGCGTGCAGGGCGTGGGCGCGGTCGCGGACGTGGCCGAGGTACTCGGCGTGGGCGCGCAGGTCGTAGCGGGTGAGCAGCGGGCCGTGGCCGGGGACGATGGTCTCGGCGCCGGTGGCGAGGACGCGTTCGACGGCGTCGATGACGTTGCCGAGCGGGCCGGCCCAGTGCACGGGGTGGTCGCCGGGGTGGTCGGCGGTGGAGCCGAACACGATGTCGCCGGTGAACACGGTGGAGCGGGTGGGCAGGTGGACGATCAGGTCGCCGCTGGTGTGGGCCGGCGGGAGGCTGCTGACCTGCACCGGGATGTCGCCGACGCGCAGTTCGAGCTCGCCGGTGAAGACGGTGTCGGGCTGGATCGGCGGGGTGTCGCTCCAGTCGAAGCAGCCGAAGTGCTCGTGCAGGTAGGCGCCGGTGTCGCTGGCCGGGTCGAGGTTCTTCAGCAGGCCGTGCTGCTGCTCGGGGGTCGGCTCGTAGGCGATGTGGTGCAGCGCCTCGTGGGTGGTGATGAGTTCGGCGTCGGGCAGCACGCCGGCGCCCCACATGTGGTCGCCGTTGGCGTGGGTGACGACGATCCGGTCGACGGTGACACCCTTGGGCAGGACGGCGCGGGTGCGGTCCAGGAACTGGCCGGCGAGCTTGCGGTCGTACGGGGTGTCGATCCACAGAGCGGCGCGACCGGAGGCGACCAGCCCGCAGTTGGCCAGGCCCCATCCACGCTGCTGGGGCTGCCAGGCGTACACGCCGTCGGCTATCGAATGGAAGTTCGCGCTCCGCGTCGTCATGGGCGCGATTATGCCTAACATGCCGTCACCGGCCGAGTGCGCCCCAATAATTGAGCATGCCCGTTTCAATCCCACCAGACGGGAAGGTGGTGGTACGGGTACGTATCAATGCTGGCCACGGCGCATCGCCCTCACACGCTTCGCCAAGCGTGAATTTGTACAACATTGAACAATGTCGGCTATACTCGGCCACATGGATACTCCTGTGACCGAAGCGCCGGCGGTCCCCGGCTCCCCCGCGGAGGAGGACGCGCCCTGGCTGGACGCGCGTGAGCAGCGGTTCTGGCGCGCCCACCTGGAGGTCGGGAAGCTGCTCGAACACCAGCTGAGCCGGGAACTGCAGGCGCACAATCTCGCCATCAACGACTACGAGATCCTCGTGGTGCTCTCCGAGTCCCCCGAGCGCCGGATGCGGATGACCGACCTGGCCACCGCCACCCTCCAGTCGAAGAGCCGCCTCTCCCACCAGATCACCAGGATGGAGACGGCCGGCCTGGTGCTGCGTCAGGAGTGCCCCGGCGACCGCCGCGGCCTCTACGCGCACCTGACCGACCTCGGCTGGGAGACGCTGCGCAAGGTCGCCCCCGACCATGTGCGCAGCGTCCGCGAGCACTTCATCGACCGCTTCACCGACGAGCAGCTGGACGCGATGTACGCCGCCCTCGCCCCGATCGTCGAGCACCTGCGGGCGCTGCGCGGCCGGAGCTGAACGAGGCCGCTCAGCCGGTCAGTTCGGCGACCAGCCGGTCGGCGGCGGTGTACGGGTCGAGCGTGCCGTCGGCGACCTGGCCGGCCAGCGCGTCCAGGTGGCGGTCGCCGTGCAGGTCGCCGATCCGGGCCCGCAGCGCGGCCAGCGTGATCGCCTCGACCTCCTGGGCGGCCCGGCGCCGGCGGCGGGCGGCGAGTTCGCCGGTCTCGGCCAGCCAGCCGTGGTGCTTCTCCAGCGCCTCGACCAGCTCGTCCACGCCCTCGCCGCGGGCGGCCACGGTCTTCACGATCGGCGGCCGCCAGTCACCGGGCTGCCGGGACTCGCCGAGGCCGAGCATGTGGTTGAGCTCCCGGGCGGTGGCGTCCGCGCCGTCCCGGTCGGCCTTGTTGACCACGAACACGTCGCCGATCTCCAGGATGCCCGCCTTGGCGGCCTGGATGCCGTCGCCCATGCCCGGGGCGAGCAGCACCACCGAGGTGTCGGCCTGCGCGGCGATCTCCACCTCGGACTGGCCGACGCCGACGGTCTCCACCAGGATCACGTCGCAGCCCGCCCCGTCCAGCACCCGCAGCGCCTGCGGGGCGGCCCAGGACAGGCCGCCGAGGTGGCCGCGGGTGGCCATCGAGCGGATGAACACCTCCGGGTCGGTGGCGTGCTCCTGCATCCGCACCCGGTCGCCGAGCAGCGCCCCGCCGGAGAACGGCGAGGACGGGTCGACGGCGAGCACCCCGACCCGCTTGCCGAGCTTGCGGTAGGCGGTCACCAGCGCCGAGGTGGAGGTGGACTTGCCCACCCCGGGCGAGCCGGTCAGGCCCACCGTGTACGCCCGCCCGCTGTACGGGGCCAGCGCGGCCATCACCTCGCGCAGCTCGGGGGCGGCGTTCTCCACCAGGGTGATCAGCCGGGCCACCGCCCGGGGGCGGCCCTGCCGGGCCTGCTCGACCAGCGTCGCCACATCGGCCATCGGGTTGCTCCTCGCAGCACAAAGACGGGAGCCCCGTGAGGCGGCAGGCGCCGCCTCACGGGGACTTGAGGGTCGGTCAGCCCTGCGCGGGGACCTTGACGATCAGGGCGTCGCCCTGGCCGCCGCCGCCGCACAGCGCGGCCGCGCCGACGCCGCCGCCGCGGCGCTGCAGCTCCAGCGCCAGGTGCAGCACCACGCGGGCGCCGGACATGCCGATCGGGTGGCCGAGCGCGATCGCGCCGCCGTTGACGTTGACGATCTCGTCGGTGACGCCCAGGTCCTTCATCGACTGGTGGGCGACGGCGGCGAACGCCTCGTTGATCTCGATCAGGTCGAGGTCGGCGACCTCCAGGCCCTCCTTGGCGAGGGCGTGCTTGATCGCGTTGGACGGCTGCGACTGGAGCGAGTTGTCCGGGCCCGCGACGTTGCCGTGCGCGCCGATCTCGGCGATCCAGCTCAGGCCCAGCTCCTCGGCCTTGGCCTTGCTCATCACCACGACGGCGGCGGCACCGTCGGAGATCTGCGAGGAGGTGCCGGCCGTGATCGTGCCGGCCTTGGTGAAGGCCGGGCGCAGCTTGGCCAGGCCCTCGGCGGTGGTGTCGGCGCGGATGCCCTCGTCCTGGCTGAACAGCACCGGGTCGCCCTTGCGCTGCGGGATCGCGACGGGGACGATCTCGGCCTCGAACACGCCGTCGGCCTGCGCCTTGGCGGCCCGCTGGTGGGAGGCGGCGGCGATGGCGTCCTGCACCTCGCGGCCGATGCCCAGGCGGGTGTTGTGCTTCTCGGTGGACTCGCCCATCGGGATGTTCTCGTAGGCGTCGGTCAAGCCGTCGTGGGCCATCGCGTCGAGCATCTCGATCGCGCCGTACTTGAAGCCCTCGCGGGACTTCGGCAGCAGGTGCGGGGCGTTGGTCATCGACTCCTGGCCGCCGGCCACCACGATGTCGAACTCGCCGGCCCGGATCAGCTGGTCGGCCAGCGCGATGGCGTCCAGGCCGGACAGACACACCTTGTTGATGCTGAGCGCGGGCACGCTCATCGGGATGCCGGCCTTCACGGCGGCCTGCCGGGCCGGCATCTGGCCGACGCCGGCCTGCAGCACCTGGCCCATGATCACGTACTGGACCTGCTCGCCGGAGACACCGGCCCGCTCCAGCGCTGCCTTGATCGCGAAGCCGCCCAGCTCCGCGCCGGAGAATCCCTTGAGCGAGCCGAGCAGGCGGCCCATCGGGGTGCGCGCACCTGCGACGATCACAGAAGTAGTCATGGACGAGCCCCTTCGCGCGTCGGACCAGAGGGTATGGGGATGCGGTCAATGTACTGATCCGTTACCGCCGCGTCACCGCCGCGAGGATGTGATCAGCGCTACTGGCACCTTCCAGTGAACACCGTGCCAGTTCCGGGAAGTTCCCTCGCGGGAAACTCCGATGTGAGCAGACTCGCAAGGCGTGCTGCTGGCGTGCGGTCGCCGCCATGCGCTGCACTGAGTGCCACCCCCCAAACTCCTTCGGAGGCCCCCGTGCTGACCCGCATCGACCACATCGGCATCGCCTGCTTCGACCTGGACAGGACCGTCGAGTTCTACCGCAGCACCTACGGCTTCGAGGTGTTCCACTCCGAGGTCAACGAGGAGCAGGGCGTCCGCGAGGCCATGCTGAAGATCAACGACACCGGGGACGGCGGCGCCTCCTACCTGCAGCTGCTGGAGCCCACCCGGGAGGACTCCACCGTCGCCAAGTGGCTGGCCAAGAACGGCGAGGGCGTGCACCACATCGCCTTCGGCACGGCAGACGTCGACGCCGACGCCGCCGACATCAGGTCCAAGGGCGTGCGGGTGCTGTACGAGGAGCCACGGCGCGGCTCGATGGGCTCGCGGATCACCTTCCTGCACCCCAAGGACTGCGGCGGCGTGCTGACCGAGCTGGTCACCGGCGCGGAGCCGGGCGAGCACTGACCGCAGGCCGTACGGGCCCCGAACGGGGCCGGTACGGGGCCCGGTCAACGCCCGTACGGGGCCTGACGGAGCGGTAACGAACCGAGCGGTAACTTCCGAAAAGGACCTCGCCCCCATTCCCCCCGGCACGGCTCCCACTACAATGCCCAGGTGCGCAGGTACCTCCGGTCCGCGCACCGCAGGGGAGTCCACGACGCGGGCACGGCCGAACGGTCGCCGTTCGGATCTGTCACCATTCTCCAGAGGCAACAGACCGCTCAGGAGTCCACCCGGACGGCGGAGCGGTGGCAAGGACCGACCCGGTCCGGCCCCGGCAAGGCCAGGGGGCGGAACGGAGCCGGTCGAGGACGCGACCAGGAGATGGGCGGGACCGCGGAGTGCGGGGCTACGACCGCGTTGAAGATCACCTCTCCAAGTTCGAGGCCGAGCTGGAGAAGGCCCGCAAGGAGCGGGACAAGACGATCGAGCACGCCGACGACCTCGCCTACCAGGTGGAGGTGCTCCGGGCCAAGCTCCACGAGGCCCGTCGGCAGCTCGCCCAGCCACGTGCCTTCGACTCCGTCTCCGGCCAGGCCGAACAGCTCCTGCGCAACGCCGAGATGCAGGCCGAGGCCCTGCGCGCGGACGCCGAACGCCAGCACCGCGAATCCCAGGCCGCGACCCAGCGGATGATGGCCGAGGCCGCCGAGCGCACCTCCCAGCTGGAGGCCGAGTTCAACGCCCGGCGCCGCCGGCTGGAGGAGGAACTCGCCGAGTTCCGCGCCGCCGCCGAACGCCACGTCAACGAAAACGTCAACTGGGCGGAGCAGACCCGCGCCGGAACCGAGCAGGAGGCCAAGCGCCTGCTCCAGGAGGCCCGCGCCGAGGCCGACCGGATGATGGCGGCCGTCCGCGCCGAGGCCGCCGCCCTCGCCGACCAGGCCCGCGCGCAGACCGCCGCCGACGTCGACGCCGCCCGCGGCGAGGCCCAGGCCCGCGCCGAAGCCGCCCTGCTGCGCGCCCAGTCCGACGCCGAACGCCTGCTGCGTGCCGCCTCCGAGCAGGCCCAGCAGACCGGCGCCCAGGCCGAGGAACAACGCGCCGCCGCCGCCACCGCCGCCCAGCAGCAACTGGCCGAGGCGCACGCCGCCGCCGAGCAGAAGCTCGCCGCCGCCGAAGCCGAGATCACCGCACTCAAGCAGCAGGCCCGCGCCGACCAGGAGCGCGCCGAAGCCGCCCTGGTCAGCGCCCAGGCCGAGATAGAGCGGCTGCGCGCCGAGGCCCTCGCCGAGGCCGAACGGGCCCGCACCGAGGCCGCCCGGATGCGCGAGGAAGCCCTCGCCGCCGCCGAACGCCTGCAGGCCGAAGCCGCCGCCGAGGCCGAACGCAAGGTCGCCGACGGCACCGCCGCCAGCGAGCAGCGCTCGCAGACCGCCAAGGCCGAGATCGCCAAGATGGTGGCCGCCGCCACCCGCGAAGCCGAACTGATCAAGGCCGCCGCCTCCACCGCCCAGGCCGAGGCCGACGCCGCCAAGGCCGCCGCCTCCGAGGAGAGCGAACGCCTGCGCGGCGCCGCCGAATCCGTCGCCAACGAGCTGCGCGCCGACGCCGAGAAGGAGATCGCCGAGCACTGGGCCACCGCCGAACGCAAGGCCTCCGAGCTGCGCGAACAGGCCACCGCCGAAGCCGAACGCCTGCACGCCGAAGCCGCCGAAACCGGCCGCGCCGAGGGCGCCAAGGAAGCCGCGCTGCGCATCGCCCGGGCCGCCAAGCAGGCCGAGGAGGTGCTCGCCCGCGCCACCAGCGACGCCGAGGACACCCGCGGCGAGGCCGCCGCCGAGGCCGAACGGCTGGTCGAGCACGCCAAGTCCGAGGCCAGCACGCTGCTGGAGCAGGCCCGCGAGGCGGTCGAGCAGGCGCAGAACGCCGCCATGGAGGACGCCGCCTCGATCCGCGAGCAGCTGGAGCGGATGCAGGCCGAAGCCGCCAAGGCCCGCGAACAGGCCGAGGAGCAGCGCTCCGCCGCCGAGGCCGAGGCCGAACGGGTCCGCGCCGAGGCCCGCCGGCAGGCCGCCGTCCAGATCGAGGAGTCCGCCAAGCAGGCCGAGGAACTGCTCACGGGCGCCAAGACCGACGCGGACGCGCTGCGCTCCGGCGCCGCCGAAGAAGTCGAACGGCTGCGCACCGAGACCCGCGAACAGGCCGCCGCCATCCAGGGCCGCGCCGAGCAGACCCTCACCCGGGCCCGCACCGAGGCCGAGAAGCTCACCACCGCCGCCGCGCAGGCCCGCGACGAACTGCTCGCCGCCGCGAAGGCCGCCGTCGAGGAGCAGCGCGCCGCCGCCGAGCGCAACGCCGCCGAGACCCGCGAGCAGGCCGAGGCCGCCGCCCGGGCCACCCGCGCCGAGGCCGACGCCATCGCCGAGGCCACCCTCGCCGACGCCACCCAGTGGGCCGAACAGCACCGCGCCGAGGCCGAGGAGGCCGGCCAGCTCGTGCGCGCCGCGGCCGAGGACGCCGCCCGCCTGGTCGCCGAACAGGCCGAGGCCGCCGCCCAGGCGCTGCGCGACGAGGCCGCCGCCGCCCGCGAGGCGGCCCGCGCCGAGCTGGAGCGCGAGCAGGCGCTGTCCGCCCAGAAGCTGGCCGAGGCCACCGCGATCCGCGAGGCCGCCGACGGCGAGGCCGCCTCCGTCCGCAAGGCCGCCGCCCAGGACGCCCAGCGGGTGCGCGCCGAGGCCGACCAGCAACTGACCGCCGCCCACGCCGAGGCCGAGACGCTGGCCGCCGAAGCCGCCGCCGATCGGGCCGAGGCCGCACAACTGCGCGCGGACGCCGAGACCTACGACCGCGAACTGCGCGCCACGGCGGAGCAGGAGACGGCCGAGCTGCGGGCCGCCGCCGACCGCGAGGTGGCCGAGCTGCGCGCCACCGCCGAGCAGGAGGCCGCCGAACTCCGCGCCCTCGCCGAGCGCGAGACCACCGAACTGCGCGAAGCCGCCGCCACGTTCGACCAGGAACTGCGCGCGGACGCCGAGACCTACGACCGCGAACTGCGCGCCACCACCGACCGCGAGACCACCGAACTGCGCGCCACCGCCGAGCATGAGGTCGCCGAACTCCGCGCCCTCGCCGAGCGCGAGACCACCGAACTGCGCGCCATCGCCGAACGCACCGCCGAGGAGCTGCGGGCGCAGGCCGAGGCGCAGGCGGCCGAGCTGGTCGCGCTGGCCGAGCAGGAGGCCGCCGAGGTCCGGCAGTCGGTGGCGGGCCTGCACGAGGCCGCGACCAAGCAGATCGCCAAGCAGCGGGCCGCCGCCGAGCAGGAGGTCGCGGAGCTCCGCTCCCTCGCCGAGCGCGAGACCACCGAGCTGCGCGAGGCCGCCGCGCGCGACGCGGCCGAGCTCCGTGCCACGGCGGAGCGGGAGACGGCCGAGCTGCGGGCCGCCGCCGACCGCGAGGTGGCCGAGCTGCGCGCCACGGCCGAGCGCGAGACCACCGAACTGCGCGAAGCCGCCGCCGCGTTCGACCAGGAACTGCGCGCGGACGCCGAGACCTACGACCGGGAACTGCGCGCCACCACCGACCGCGAGACGGCCGAACTGCGCGCCACCGCCGAGCAGGAGGTCGCCGAACTCCGCGCCCTTGCCGAGCGCGAGACCACCGAGCTGCGCGCCATCGCCGACATCGAGACCGCCGAACTCCGCGAGGCCACCGCGCAGAAGGTCGCCGAGCTGCGCGCCACCACCGACCGCGAGATCGCCGAACTGC
Organism: Kitasatospora sp. NPDC048662; assembly: GCF_055587065.1. NCBI lineage: Bacteria > Bacillati > Actinomycetota > Actinomycetes > Kitasatosporales > Streptomycetaceae > Kitasatospora > Kitasatospora sp. NPDC048662. Next base: position 272,258 of record NZ_JBVJHA010000002.1, read on the forward strand.
ACACCTCGGCGGCCGAGTTCGCCGAGCAGCAGCGTGCCGCTGCGGAGGCCGGGGCGCAGCGCACGCTGGCCGAGGCGGACGAGCTGGCGGCGGCCGCCCTGGCGGACGCCGAGGAGCGGGCGGCGGCGCTGCGTACGGACGCCGAGGAGTACGCGCTGGCGACCCGCACCCTGGCGGAGGAGTTCGACGCGGACATCCGGTCCCGCGCGGAGTCCTTCGACGCGGAGCTGCGGGAGGCCGCCGAGTCGTACGACAAGGCGACCCGCGAGCAGGCCAAGTCGGTGCTGGAGAAGGCGTTCGCGGACGCCGAGCAGCTCGCCGAGCAGGCCCAGCAGGAGGCGCTGGCGGCGGCCGCGGCGGCCGAGGAGCAGGCCGACGCGCTGGTCACGGCGGCCCGCAAGGAGGCCGAGCGGCTGGTCGCGACCGCCGAGGCGCAGGGCAGGGCCGAGGTGGAGAAGGCCCGTTCGGACGCGGACGCGCTGCTGAAGGAGGCCCGCCGGGACTCCACCGCGATCCGCAACCGGGCGGAGGAGCTGCGCGAGCGCACCGACTCCGAGATCGAGGCGCTGCACGAGCGGGCCCGCAAGGAGAACGCGCAGGCGATGAAGTCCGCCGGCGAGCGGGTGGACGCGCTGGTGACGGCGGCCCAGGAGCAGCTGACCGAGGCCGAGGAGCAGGCGCAGGCGCAGGTCGCGGAGGCCGAGGAGCGGGCGGCGGGGCTGATCGCGGCGGCGGAGTCGCGGGCGTCCGAGCTGACCTCGGAGGCGTCGGCGGAAGCCGGCCGGGTGCGGATCTCGGCGGTGCGCAAGGCGGAGGGTCTGCTGAAGGAGGCGGAGAACAAGCTCGCCGACTCCACCACCCGGGCCGAGGCGCTGATCATCAAGGCCGAGGCCAAGCTGAAGGCCGCCGAGATGGAGTCCGAGGAGAAGCTGGAGGCGGCTGCCGACGAGGCCGCGTCCCGGCTCAAGCGCGCCGACGACGAGTCGGAGAAGCGGATCCGGCGGGCCGGTTCGGATGCCGAGGAGCAGCTGCGGCTGGCCGCCGAGGAGGCGGAGCGGCTGCTCGCCGAGGCAAAGGCCGAGGCGAAGCGCGTGACCGACGAGGGCCAGCGGGAGTTGGACGAGTTGGTGCGCCGCCGCAAGGACATCAACACCGAGATCTCTCGGGTCCAGGACGTGCTGTCGGCGTTGGAGGCGTTCGAGGCGCCCGCGCCGGTGGCCCACAGCAACGGGGGCAACAAGAAGGACGGAGGGCCCAAGGCCGGTGCCGGGGTGGGCTCTCCACGATCGGGAGGCAATCGCTCCGGGGGCGCGCCACCCGATTGAGCGGAGATTGTCCGTCAACCAACGGCGTTTCGTCGTTGACACTCCGGTACCGTGTCAGGATTCCCTCAACCATCTCAGCGGTTTGACGACAGGAAGCCCAGAAATCCCATGAGCGACAGTCACTCCCCGCACGGCTTCGACCTGGTACGCCGTGGGTACGAGCGCGCCCAGGTCGACGAGCGGATCGCCAAGCTGGTGGCCGACCGAGACAGTGCGCTTTCCCGGATCAGCGCGCTGGAGAAGCGCATCGAGGAACTCCACCTGGAGACCCAGACCGCGCAGGCGGCGGTCACCGAGGCGGAGCCCTCCTACGCGGGCCTCGGCGCCCGGGTCGAGAAGATCCTCCGCCTCGCCGAGGAGGAGGCGAAGGACCTGCGCGACGAGGCGCACCGCGCCGCCGAGCAGCACCGCGAGCTGGCCGAGGCCGCCGCGCAGCAGGTCCGCACCGAGGCCGAGAACTACGCCAAGGACCGCAAGGCCAAGGCGGAGGACGAGGGCCTGCGGATCGTCGACAAGGCCAAGTCGGACGCGGCGCAGCTGCGCGCCGAGGCCAACAAGGACGCGCAGAACAAGCGCGAGGAGGCGGACGCCCTCTTCGAGGAGACCCGCACCAAGGCCGCGCAGGCCGCCCTGGAGTTCGAGACCAACCTGGCCAAGCGCCGGGAGCAGTCCGAGCGCGACCTGGCGGCCCGTCAGGCCAAGGCGGAGAAGCGCCTCGCCGAGATCGAGCACCGTGCCGAGCAGCTCCGCCTGGAGGCGGAGAAGCTGCGCACCGACGCCGAGCGCCGCTCCCGTCAGACCATCGAGACGGCGCAGCGCCAGGCCGAGGACATCGTGGCCGACGCCAACGCGAAGGCCGACCGGGTCCGCAGCGAGTCCGAGCGCGAGCTGGCGGCGCTCACCAACCGCCGCGACTCGATCAACGCGCAGCTGACCAACGTCCGCGAGATGCTGGCCACCCTGACCGGTGCGGCGGTCGCCGCGGCTTCGCTGCCGACCGACGACTCGCTGGGCGTCCCGGCGCAGCAGTCGCGCTGACGGCGGCCCCGTGAGGGGCAGCCCGCTGAGAACAGCCAGGAAGGGCCCGGAGGAGTTCGACTCCTCCGGGCCCTTCCGTCATGGTCAGGGGCCGTGCTGCTTCAGGCGCTTGAGGAAGGCGCGGACGGCGGCGTTGAAGGTCTCGGGGGCCTCCAGCGAGGACAGGTGGCCGACCGCCGGAATGACCGTCAGTTCGGCGTCGTGCAGGGCGTCGGCCATCATCCGGGCCTCGTCGAGCGGGGTGACGGTGTCGAGTTCGCCGACGATGACGGCGGCGGGCACCTCCAGCGCGGCCAGCACCTCCAGCGAGTCGGGGCGGGCGGCCATCGCGCGCTGCGCCCAGGCGACCGCGGCCGGGTCGGCCTCGGCGATCATCTGCCGGACGGCGCCGGTGAGTTCGGGGTCGGTGCCGGGGGCGAGCAGGTTCTCGGCGGTGTTCTCCTCGTTCAGCAGGTCGGCGCTGCCGCGTTCGAGGACGGTGGTGGCGATGCGTTCGCGGTTGGCGCGGGCGGCGTCGGTATCGGGGGTGGCCTTGGTGTCGGCGAGGATCAGGCCGGCCAGTCGTTCGGGGTGGCGGCGGGCGAAGGCCATCGCCACGTAGCCGCCCATGGACAGGCCGCCGAGCACGGTCTGTTCGATGCCGAGCTCGTCCAGCAGGTGCGCCAGGTCGTCGGCGGCGGTGTCCAGCGACGGCGGCTCCTCCCCCAGCGGCGCGGCCCCGAAGCCGCGCTGGTCCGGTGCGACCACCCACGCATCGTCCCCGGCCGGGCCGGGTACGCGTTCCAGTTGTCCTTCCCACATGCGCGCGGAGAGCGGGAAGGCGTGCAGCAGGACGAGCGGGGTGCCGGTGCCGTTCTCGCGGACGGCCGGCGCGCTGGGGGAGGTCATGGCTCCACCGTAGGCCCCGGGCGCCGCGCCCCGGACGACGATCGCCCGATTCATCCACTTCTGTCCTACCCTGGCCCCAGACCAAGGAGTGGCACATGATCGAGTTGCACCACCTGACGAAGCGTTATGGCGACACGTTGGCCGTGGACGATCTGAGCTTCCGGATCCCGGAGGGCGTGGTCACCGGCTTCCTCGGCCCGAACGGCGCGGGCAAGTCCACCACCATGCGGATGATCCTCGACCTGGACCGGCCCACCGCCGGCAAGGTCACCATCGACGGCCGCAGTTACGCCTCCGTCCAGGACCCGCTGCGGGAGATCGGCGCGCTGCTGGAGGCGAAGGGCGCGCACCCGGGGCGGACCGCCCACGACCACCTGCTGTGGATGGCGCAGTCGAACCGGATCCCGCGCGAGCGGGTCGGCGAGGTGCTCGAACTGGTCGGCCTGACCGCCGTCGCGAAGAAGCGCGCCCGGGGTTTCTCGCTGGGCATGGGCCAGCGCCTGGGCATCGCCTCGGCGCTGCTCGGCGACCCGAAGATCCTGATGTTCGACGAGCCGGTGAACGGGCTCGACCCCGAGGGCATCGTGTGGATCCGCCGGCTGATGAAGTCGCTGGCCGCCGAGGGCCGCACGGTGTTCGTCTCCTCGCACCTGATGGGCGAGATGGCGCTGACCGCCGACCACCTGGTGGTGATCGGCCGCGGCCGGCTGCTGGCGGACCTGCCGATGGCCGAGTTCATCAAGCAGAACTCGCGTTCCTCGGTGCGGCTGCGCACCCCGCAGCAGGAGCAGCTGCTGGACGCGCTGCGGGCCGCCGGCCTGACCGCCGAACCCGGCCCGGACGGCGCCTGGGAGGTGACCGACGGCGACCCGGCGTTCCTCGGCGAGCTGGCCGCCGCGCACGGCATCACCCTGCACGAGCTGAGCCCCCAACAGGCGTCCCTGGAGGACGCGTTCATGCAGATGACCGCCGATTCCGTGGAGTACCGCACCGAGGCCCCCGGCGACGCGACGGCCCCGCGGCAACAGCCCGCCTGGGGCGCCGGCTGGGACGCCCGCCGGGAGGCCCGTCAGGCCGGAAAGGAGAGTTGAGATGGCCGCGTTCCCCGCTGTCCTGCAGTCCGAGTGGACCAAGGTCCGCAGCATCCGCTCCACCGTGTGGACGCTCGTCGTCACCTTCGTGGTGGTGGTCGCGATGGGCTTCGCGATCTCGCTGCTGACCAAGCTCAACTACACCCAGTTCAGGGAGCACAACCGGAGCCCGTTCGACGCCACCGCCACCTCGCTCGCCGGGATCGCGCTCGGGGAGCTGGCGATCATCGTGTTCGGCGTGCTGGCGGTCGGCAACGAGTACGCCAGCGGCATGATCCGGGTGTCGCTGGCCGCCGTCCCGCAGCGCGGCACTCTGATGGGGGCGAAGACGCTGGTACTGGGCGTCCTGGCGCTGCTGGTCTCGCTGGTGACGGTGTTCGTCGCCTTCTTCCTCGGGCAGGCGGCCCTCGGCCAGTACAACACCGACCTCGGCCAACCCCACGTACTGCGGGCGGTGTTCGGCGCGGCCTGCTACCTGACCCTGCTCTGCCTGTTCTCCATCGGGGTCACCATGATGCTGCGCAACCAGGTGCTGTCGCTGGGCATCCTGATCCCGTTCTTCTTCCTGGTCTCACCGATCCTGGCGATCGTCCCCAAGGTGGAGAACGTGGTCCGCTACTTCCCCGACCGGGCGGGCTCGGCGGCGCTCCAGGTCTACCAGACCTCGGACCACCCCTACGGCCCGTGGACGGGCCTGCTGATCTGCGCGGCCTGGGCGGCCGCCGCCCTGCTCGGCGGCTACCTGGTGCTGAAGCACCGCGACGCCTGACCCGCCGCCAGTACCTCGTCGGCCCCGTCAGTACCTCGGAGCGCCGCGGCCCCGCTGCAGGTTGGAGCCGCGGCGCTCCCGCGCTCCCCAGCACGCCCGGTGCCAGTGCCGCCGGTCGTCCACCCCGCTGCCGTGGTCCGGCCACGCCACCACGTGCCCGACCCCGGGCGGAATCTCCTGGTCGCACCCCGGACACCGGTAGTACCGCCCGGCCGTACCGGCCACGGTCTGCACGATCCAGTCCTCGCCCCGGTACGACTCCACCCGACGCAGCCCACCGCCCATCGGCGCGGCGCTCTCGCGGTCCTCGGACTTCTGGATCCGGTTGCGGCGCGGTGACACGTGACTACCCCTCGTTCCGGCGCGTTGTCCCTCAAGGGTACGGGTCGGCGCCACCCCAGGCGGTCGGGCTGTCCCAGCGGCCACAGGCATCACAGCGGCCCCTTCCGCGCCATTAGCACGGATCACCGTTCGGCCACAGCGATTCGACGGTAATCCACCCTTCTCTTGGGCAAATTGAGGTTTCGACGTGCCATTGGCACATGACATGGGTTACTCACGTGGTGACACGGCGGGGCCCGCGAACCCTGCGCGCACCGAGGAGGCACGCCCGATGACGAAGACCACCGCCCGCCCGCATGCCCGCTCCGCCGAGCGGCGAACGGCCGGCCGAGGGGTGGTGCCGGCTGTGCAGCCGGTGCCGGAGCAGGGGCCGGGGGCCGATACCGACGCGATCCGGGTCGGGGCCTTCCTGCTGTCCGCGCAGTTCCCGGGGCAGAGCCACGGCGAGGCGCTGGAGCGGACCGTCTCGGCGGCGCTGGCCGCCGAGCGGGTCGGTCTGGACGCGGTGTGGCTGGCCGAGCACCACTTCGTGCCGTACGGGGTCTGCCCGGACGCGGCGACGCTGGCCGGGATGCTGCTGGGCCGCACCCGGCGGATCGGGGTGGGCACCGCCGTCAGCGTGCTGAGCACCCGTCACCCGGTCGCGCTGGGCGAGCAGGCGGCACTGCTGCACCTGACCTCCGGCGGCCGGTTCACGCTGGGCGTGGGCCGCGGCGGGCCGTGGATCGACCTGGCGGTGTTCGGCGGCGGCCTGGAGGCGTACGAGCGGGGTTTCCCGGAGCGCCTGGACCTGCTGCTGCGCTGGCTGCGCGGGGCCCGGGTGGGCGGTTCGGGGCCGCAGTTCGACTTCCCGGAGGTGGCGGTGGTGCCACGGGCCGCCGAGCCGGCCCGGCGGACGGACCTGACGGGCTGGTTGGGCCTGGACGGGGCCGCCCCCGCGACCGCGGTGATCCCGAGGCAGCGCCAGGAGCCCGCGCAGCAGCCGCAGTCGGGCCCGCCGGTGGTGATGGCCTGCACCTCGCCGGCCGGGGTGCGGACGGCCGCCGAGCGGGGCCTGCCGATGCTGCTGGGCATGCACTCGGGCGACGAGGACAAGCGGGACATGCTGGCCGCCTACCGGACGGCCTGGCGGGCCGCCGGGCGCGGCGAGGAGGGCCTGTCCCGGGTGGAGCGGGAGCACGTCGCGGCGGGCGTGGTGCAGGTCGACGACCGGGCGGGCGCGGCCCGGGCCAGCCTGCTGCGGGCGATGCCGGACTTCTTCGCGTACGGGTTGGGCGCGCACCGCACGGTGGACGGCCGGGAACGGTCGATGCGTGACCCCCGGGCGTACACCGAGCTGCTGTGCGACCTGCACGCGGTGGGCACGCCCCGGCAGTGCGCGGACCGGCTGCGGGCGACGGCGGAGAACACCGGGATCCGGCGGTTCGCGCTGCTCGCCGAGGGTTCCGGGGACACCGCGGCGACGCTGCACAACCTGGACCGGATCGGCGACGAGGTGCTGCCGCAGCTGCGCTGAGCACCCGCCCGCCCGCGGGCGGACGGCCCGGCAGCGGCCGAGGCACGGCCCGCTGCCGCGCCGGGCACACGCCCGCGGGCCGCCCCGTCCGGTTGGGTCCGGGGCGACCCGCGCTCGGGCGTGTCGGGTCTCAGCAGTCGCGCAACTCGGGCGACTGGTTGAGCAGTTGGGCGCGGACCGAGGTGAAGCGAGCGTGCCGCTCCGCGGTGTCGGGGCCGGGGGCGAAGACCGCGACCCGGTGGCAGTTCTGGAAGGCCAGCTGGACGCCGAAGTGGCGCTGCAGTGCTCCGCGGATGGCATCGCTGGCCATCGCCCGGAGCAGCTGTCCGCGTTCCTTCTCGCTCGGCGGGGGGACCTCGTTGTCGGCGAAGTCGGTTCCATCGACCTTGAGTTGGGCGACCAGCGAGCTGATCATGTCCCAGGCGTAGGGCAGCGAGGTGCGGACACAGTCGACGAACTCCCGCTCGTCGACCTCGCCTCGTTCGGCCTTCTCCAACAGGGCCGGTGAGACGTCGAGCGACATGGGTTCTCCTCTCGCGGTCCGCCCCGGCGGATTCGACGGGGCGGTCGTTCCGGTGTGCTGAGGGTGCGTTGGACGGACGTGCGGTGAACCGCGCGCGATGTTCGATTCCGACGGCACGGCGGGCTGGGGGTGACGCCGCGTACGTCGAGGTCCTGGCCAGGGGGTTCAGACCAGCGTGTCAGTCCTTCCCGGGCCCGGCTGGAGAATCCGGGGATTGCCGCCCGAATCGCCGCGTCGAGGCCGAGATTGGCCGGAATCAGTTGTGCACCGACCCTGTACGCCGAGCTGGCACGGCTCACCGCGGGTGGCCGTGCGGTCACCATGTTTCGCCCCTCCCGGCCGCCCCACACCCGCTCTGCGGACACTCGCTTCAAACGGCCCCCGGGGCCCCCTCCGGACAGCCGCCTGTCTCGCGAATCGCGCCCCCTCGACCCACTGCACGCCGGCGCACCTCCCCCATCGCGCGCCCCCTCTCCGCACCCCCTCCGAAATCGAACAGGGACGGGGGCACTCCCGGCGGGCCGTAGGCTTGTCCCCATGCGTCTTGTAATCGCCAAGTGCACCGTGGACTACGCGGGCCGCCTCGCTGCACATCTGCCCTCCGCCGTGCGCCTGGTGATCGTGAAGGCCGACGGGAGCGTCAGCATCCACGCCGACGACCGGGCCTACAAGCCGCTGAACTGGATGTCCCCGCCGTGCTCCCTCAAGGAGGGCGAGGGTGTGTGGACGGTCACCAACAAGGCCGGCGAGAAGCTGATCATCACGCTGGAGGACGTCCACCACGACTCCAGCCACGAGCTCGGCGTCGACCCCGGTCTGGTGAAGGACGGCGTCGAGGCCCACCTGCAGGAGCTGCTCGCCGACCGGATGGAGGTCCTCGGCGCCGGCTGGCAGCTGATCCGCCGCGAGTACCCCACCGCGATCGGCCCCGTCGACATCCTCTGCCGCGACTCCGACGGCGCCACCGTCGCCGTCGAGATCAAGCGCCGCGGCGAGATCGACGGCGTCGAGCAGCTCACCCGCTACCTCGACCTGCTCAACCGCGACCCGCTGCTCGCCCCGGTCAAGGGCATCTTCGCCGCCCAGGAGATCAAGCCGCAGGCCCGCGTCCTCGCCACCGACCGCGGCATCGGCTGCGTCGTCCTCGACTACGACGAGCTGCGCGGCATCGACGACGACAAGCTCAAGCTGTTCTGACCCGGCGGCGGGGGCCCGGCCGACCCCGGTGCGCCACGGCCCGCGCCCGCCTGCCAGGATCCCCGCATGCCCGTGCGAAGCGCTGAACCGGTCGGCCGGTACGAGACCCATCTCACGCTGGCCCCGGCCGAGGCCGGGGCGCTGGACGGGTGGGCGGACGCGCACGGTCTGGAGTTCACCCACATCCTGCTGGCCCGCGGCCGGCACCCCTCGCAGCCGATGCTGTCCTGGCAGAGCGAGGGCACCCTGGCCGCCCAGCACCATCGCGCCGCCGCCGAGACGGCCCGGCTGCGGGCCGCCGGGTTCACCCCGGTCCGGGTGAAGATCGAGGCCGACCCCTGGACCCCGGGCGTCCCCGGTACCGACGCGGAGGCCGAACTGGCCGACGCCGCCTGCTACTTCGAGCACCACGTGAAGGTCCGGCTGGCACCGGACGTCCCCCGCGACGCCCTGGTCCGGGCCGCCGGCGGCCACCACGCCCACGTCTCCTGGAACGCCCGCCGCACCGAACCCGGCGGCCACCGCCAGTACTTCGTCACCCAGCGCTGCCACCGCCTCGGCCTGACCACGGCCGGCTCCCGCCTCGACCGCCTGACCGCCGCGCTGACCGCGGCCGGTTTCCCGCCGCTGAAGGTCACCCGCGAGTATGTGGTCCACGACTCGGCGATCGGACTGGACTCCGGCTGGCTCGACGACGCCGCGACCACCCGCTGACCGAGGAGGCCCCATGCCCGACCACCACCCGCTGCCCGAGGACCGTCGCGACTGGCCGAGCACGCACCTCGCGATCGACGACCCGCGGGCCACCCAGCCCGCAGTCTTCGACCCCGCCCTGAAGCAGTTCGACAACGCCTACCGGGCGGGCGAGCCGCGCTTCACCGACCCCGCCCTCTGCGCCGCCTGGTACGCGGCCCGCCGCACCGCGATGGACACCGTCCTCGCCGCCGTCGCCGCCTCCGGCTGGGCCGGCCACCTGGTGCTGCGCGGCTCCGTGGTGCTGAAGGCCTGGTTCGGCGACGCGGCCCGCGAACCCGCCGACCTGGACTTCGTCGTCACCCCCGCCGACTGGATGCTCGACGACCCGCGCACCGCCGACCTGTTCGACAGCCTCACCCGCGCCGTCGCCGCCACCTCCGGCCCGATCCGCTTCCGGCCCGAACAGAGCGCCACCGAGGACATCTGGACGTACGAACGGGCCCCGGGCCGCCGCCTGATGCTCGTCTGGGAGGCCGACGGCCTGCCCGACGGCACCCTGCAGCTCGACTTCGTCTTCAACGAAGAGCTGCCCGTCCCCGCCGAGCCCCTGGAGGTCGCCCCCGGCGCGGTGCTGAACGTCGCCGGACGCGAACTCTCGCTCGCCTGGAAGCTCCTGTGGCTCGCCACCGACAGCTACCCGCAGGGCAAGGACCTGTACGACGCCGCCCTGCTGGCCGGCTCCACCCGCCTGCGCTACACGGTGCTGCGCGACATCTTCGCCGCCGCCGACATCCGCTTCGCCACGCGGCCGATCGGCCCGGACAGCGTTCCCGCCGAGACCGAGTGGCACCACTTCGCCGCCGAGTACCCGCACCTGGCGGGCGACGAGGCCGACCACCGCCGCCGGCTGGCCGCCGCCCTCGCCCCGACCTTCGCCGAGGTCCCGGACGCCGACCGCGCCGCCTGGTGGTGCGAAGCCTGGCTCGCACCACTGCGCCGCGTCCACACCGAGGAAGGCTTCGCCGCCGCCCAGACCTGGCTGACCGACCGCCGGACCCATTTCGTCCTGGCCCACCGCCTCAACACCGAGGCCCTCGGCCCCGCCACCCCCGACGACCTCACCGCCGCCATGCTCGCCTGCCCGGCCTGGTCCTCCTACGCGGACCTGATCGCGAGCGGCCACCTGACCCGGGAGGCCATCGAGTCCTGGCTGGATTCCTAGCCCGTCGGGCTGCCCGACGGGTCCGGGGAGGTCGAGGTCGTGGGGCTGGACGAGGAACTGGGAGGCGCGGAGCTGGACGCCGAGCTGGACGGCTTGGTGGTCTGCGGCGGCGAACTCGTCTGCGAGGACGAGGACTTGGTGGCACTCGTCGAGGTGCTCGGCTTCGCACTGGTCGTGCTGCCGCTCGGCCGGTGGCTGGTGGTCGGGCTGCCGCTGGCCGACTCCGATGGGCTGTCGGACGGCGTCGCACTGTCGCTCGCCGACGGCCGCGGGCTGCTGCTGGGCCGGGGGGTGGTGGTGGCGCCCGGCTCCGGAACGATGTCGTCCGCGGAGGTGCCGGGCTGCTTCCCGGCGGGGCTGTCCTCGCTGCTGACGGCGACCCCGATCGCGGTGCCGAGCACGCCGAGCGCCATCACGGCGGCGCCCGCCGCGAGGGCGGTCTTCCGGGTCCCGGCGGGGGCCCGCTTGCGCAGCCGGGCCGGCACCTGGGCGATCGCCCGGATGGTGCGCCGGCTACGGTCCGGCTGGGTGTCGCCGGCGCCGGGGGTGAGCGCCGCGGTCTCCTCCAGCCGGATCAGGTCGAGCATCCGCCGGCCGGCCGTCCCGCCGCGCTGGTCGCCGGCGGCGGCGCGCAGCGCGAGCGCGGCCTCCAGTTCGGCGACGGCCCGCTGCGAGTTGCCCACGCACAGCGAGTACACGCCCAACTCGTGCTGGAACCACGCCTGTTCGGCGGATCCGCCGAGCATCCGGGCGGCCTCCAGGCCGAGTTGCAGGGCCCGTTCCCAGGCGCCCCAGCGCAGCGACAGGGCGAGCACGGGCGCGGCGGCCCGGGCCAGCCGCAGCACCTGTTCGGGGCGGTCGGCGTTCCGTTCGGCCACCAGCACCGCGAGGATCACCTCGGCCTCGGCGGCGACCTGGCGGGTCGTCACCGAGGCGTGGCCGACCCACCAGGACAGGTGCTCGGCCGCGCCGTGCGCGACCCCGCCGGGGGCGAACGGGGCGGGCTCCCCGTGCGTGTCGGCCTCCAGTTCGGGCAGCAGCGCGGCGAGCACGCCCTCGGTGAGCCGGTGGTGGCCGCCCACCGACACCGCCAGGCCGTTGTCCACCAGCTCCTGCAGTGCGCTCTCGCCGAGACCGACGTCGATCAGCGCGGGCAGGTGCGGCGCGGTCGGGCACTCCCCGCCCAGCGCCAGCGCCAGCCGCAGCACCCGCCGGGCCGGTTCGCCCAGGCCCTGCACCAGCAGCCGGGCCGGCGCGGCGCTCTCCCCGACCGACGGCAGCGACACCCCGGCCCGCAGCTCGGCCTCCAACTCGGCCGGATCGTTGGGGAGTTCGTACTCCTGCGCGAAGCCGAAGACGCTCCGCCGGTCCTCCTGCGCGGCGACCAGCGTGTCCACCGCGACATCCCGCTGCCGCAGCAGGGCGGCCGCCCGGACGAATCGCAGCGGCAGGCCCTCGGACTCGAACCACAGGTCCACCGCCCAGGCCCGCTCGGCCTCGTCCAGCTGACGTCCCGCCAGCCGCGCCGCGAGCGTCAGACACGCCGGCCGGGACAGGCCCGCCACCAGGTGGTCCCGCAACCGCGAACCGGGCGGCGAGGGCGGCGCGTCCGGCGCGGTACTGACCAGGAACGCGCACTCGGGGGCCAGCGCGAGCAGCTCCTCCAGCTCCTCGCCGGACGGCTCCACGTCGTCGATCACCACCACCGCGGCGACCCCGGCCAGCAGTTCGGCCAACTGCTCCCGGTCGGGACGGAAGTCCGGCGCCTGATGGGTCGTCGCGAACAGGTCCTGCAACAGATCGGCGGACGTCCGGCGGTAGCCGCTCAGCCGCACCACGCCGTCCGGCGCCAGCTCTCCCGCCGCCTCGGCGACCGCCGCGAGCAACGCGGAACGGCCCGAACCGGCCTGCCCGACCAGCCGCACCGAACGGCCCTCCCGGAGCTGCCCGAGCACGGCCTCGATGTCGCCGTCACGGTCCAGCAGCGGCAGATCCCCCGGCCCGGCCCCCAGCGCGAGCGGCCCCACCGCCGCAGACGGCCCCAACTCCGGCCGCGCCTGCACCAACCCACGGATCCGCCGCGGCTGCGGCAGCCACTCGTCCGGACAGCGCCGCGCCTCCGACCCCTCCGGCCCCCCGACCACCACCAGCCGCTCACCGCTGACCAGTTCCCCACCCCGCGGGCGTACCCCGTCCCCCCGGAATTCCCCGCTCGGCTGACCCACGTCACTGCTCCCCGCCACTCGGACACCTGACCGGAGACTTTCCCACATGACCGAACCGGGTCAACACACCGGGTTGTCACGGGCGCGAGCGGACGGGTGCGAAATCAGGGGCGCGTGGGGGTACCTCCCGGCCCCCCGGCCGCTACCCCATCGCGGGCAGCGTCTCCTGCCCCGCCCCCTCCACCGCCAGAATCCGGTGCAGCCGGGTCGCCACCAGCAGCCGCTGAAGCTGCACGGGCACCTCCCGCAGCACGAGCCGCCGCCCGGCCCGCCCGGCGCGCCGGTGGGTGCCCATGATGACGCCGAGTCCGGTCGCGTCCCAGGATTCCAGCCGGCCGAGGTCGAGGACGAGATCGCCCTCACCGCCGTCCACCGCGGCGTGCAACCGCGCCTTGGCGTCGGCGGCGCTGCGCACGTCGAGCCGCCCTTCGATGGCCAGTCCGGTGTGGTCGCCGGTGATGCGCACGCTGTCCTCCTCCTCGGCCGTGTGCCGTTGTTCGTCCGCCGCGTTGCGCCTGCCGCCCGTCACCCCAGGGACCGACCGCGCCATGTTTCGGGCCGGTGGTGCACCGGCTCTTCCTGAATCTGACGGCCGACCAGTTCCGCAGGTTGCTGTCACCCGGCGGACTGTCCCTCAACTTCACCCGTCCGAGGGAATATACGCAGGTACGCCTGGTACTTACGCTCGATTGCCGCCCAAATCACCCGTCTGCGGGTGCTCCGTGAGCAAACTCACCCGGAGGGTACGGGGCGCCGCCAGCGAGCTGGTCGTACGGTCATCTGGTCCTCCCGGGGGCATGCCGAGGGCCGCCCGTGCCGGGCAGCACCGACCGCCCGGCGGGAGCCACATCGCTCTGCGCCGGACTCTAGTAGGAGCACGCGTTCCGTGGTGCGTTCCGGCAGTGTGATCTGCACCGGAACAGGTGTGATCTGCGCCCCTCCCCGCAGAACCCCTCCCCACAGGCCCCGCCGGCCGAACTCCGCCACACAGGCCCCACCCCCGTCACCGCTCCCCGGGAACGGGCACTCCCCACTCCTGCGCGAGGATCGCCGCCTGCACCCGGCTGCGCAGCCCCAGCTTCGCGAGGATCCGGCTGACATGCGTCTTGGTGGTGGCCTCCACCGTCCCGAGCCGGTGCGCGATCTCCGCGTTGGACAGGCCCGCCCCGAGGCAGCCGAACACCTCCCGCTCCTTCGGCGTCAGCGCGTCCAGCGCACCGGTGTCCGGCACCGGGGCCGCCGGCCGGGCGAAGGAGGCGATCAGCCGCCGGGTGACGGACGGCGCCAGCATGCCGTCGCCACGGGCGACCGTGCGGATGCCCTCGACCAGGGTGTCCGCCTCCAGGTCCTTGAGCAGGAACCCGGCGGCGCCGGCCCGCAACGCGCCCCACACGTACTCGTCCAGGTCGAAGGTGGTGAGCACCAGCACCTGCGCCGCCCCGGCCTCCACCACCCGGCGGGTCGCGGCGACGCCGTCCAGCCGGGGCATCTGGACGTCCATCAGGACGACGTCGGGCCGCAGTTCCAGCGCCATCCGGACGGCCTGTTCGCCGTCCGCTGCCTCGCCGACCACCTGGAGGTCGTCCTCGGCCCGCAAGATCATCACCAGCGCGGCCCGGACGGCCGCCTGGTCCTCCGCCACCAGCACCCGAATCATTGCCGCTCCCCGCTCGCCGTCCGCGGCAGCACCGCCCGGACCCGCCACGTCCGCCCGTCCGGCCCGGCGTCGAACTCGCCGCCGAGCAGTTGCGCCCGCTCGCCCATGCCGACCAGCCCGGCCCTCGCCCCGGGCACCGCCCGGCCCTCGCCCTCCCGGTACGGGGACTCCACGGTGACCTCCAACTCCCGCTCCCCGTACCGGATGCACAGCCGGACGGGGCCGGGCGCGGCGTGCTTGACGGCGTTGGTCAGCGACTCCTGGACGATCCGGTACGCGGCCAGCTCGACCGGCGCGGGCAGCTCGCCCGCCTCGCCCTGCTGCTCCGCCTCGAACCGCAGCCCGGCCGACCGCCCGGCCGCCCCGGCCTGCTCCAGCAGCACGTCCACGGCCGCCAACCGCGGTGCGGCGTACGGCTCTTCGGGCGTGGCCTCGCGCAGCAGGCCGATCATCCGACGCATCTCGGCGAGGCCCTGCACGCTGTTCTCCCGAATCACCGCGAGCGCCTCCACCAAGGGCTCGTCCGCCGGGCGGGCCTGACGACGCGCCACCGCCTGCGCGCCGGTGGCGTGGATGGCGATCGCCGACAGATGGTTGGCGATCACGTCGTGCAGCTCGCGGGCCATCCGGGCCCGCTCGGCACCCACCGCGCCACGCCGATCCAACTCGGCCAGCAGCGCGGTCTGTTCGGCCCGCAGCCGCTCCGCCTCGGCGACCTCCCGGTGTCGGCGCAGCAGATCGGCCGTCCACACCGGGGAGAGGAAGATCAGCCCGCAGAACACGGCGATCAGCAGCGCCTCGGAGAGCGTCAGGTACCGCCAGGCCAGGCCGGACAGCACCAGCGTGGTGGCGCCGCCGGTCAGCGACAGCACCCTGCTCATCCGGGGCGGACCGTACAGTACGGCCGCGTACAGCAGGTCGGTGTACAGCAGCGGCGTCGCCACCACCGAACCGAGGTACAGGCCGAGACCGAGCACCACCCCGCCGGCGCTGACCGTCAGCACGGTGCGCCGGCGCCGCAGCAGTGTCAGCCCGGCCATCGCCACCAGCGGCAGCACCGACACCCACGCCGACGGATCGGGCCGCCGGTCGTACGCGCCGACGGCGATCAGCAGCAGGCCGCCGAGCAGCCCCGCCATGGCGATGGCCGCGTCCTGCCCGCGTTCGGAGAGTCTCACCCGACCCATCCCAGCACTCCTTCCCACCTGCCGGAACGACCGCTCGGAGGACCCGCCGTCCGACGAACGGCTGACAGGCCACTCCCCTGCCCGGACGATGACCGCGCGCCCGCACGCGGGAAGGATCGAAGCATGGTTTCCCTGATCGTGGCCGGCGAGGCCGGCTTCTGGGTGGTGCTGGCGGCCGGGCTGCTGGCCCGCTACGCGCTGCGCCTGCGCCGCACCGGCCTGGTCCTGCTGGCGCTGTTGCCGGTGGTCGATCTGGTGATCCTCGGCGCCACCGTCGCCGACCTGCGCGGCGGCGCCACCGCCGACTGGACGCACGGCCTGGCCGCCGCCTACGTCGGTTTCTCGGTCGCCTACGGCCACCGCCTGGTCCGCTGGGCCGACGCCCACGCCGCCCACCGGCTGGCCGGCGGCCCGAAGCCGCCCGGCGCGCCCAAGTACGGCGCGCCGAGGGCCCGTTACGAGTGGAGCGTGTTCCTGCTGACGCTCCTGGCCTCGGCCGTCACGGTGGCGCTGGTCGCCGCCGTCCAGTGGCTGGTCGACGACGCCGCGCGCACCGCGGCGCTGGATTCCTGGTACCGGCGGATGGCCCTGGTGGTCGGCATCAACCTCGTCGTCGCCACCAGCTACACGGTCTTCCCCAAGCGGCCCGGGCAGTCCGGGTGAGCAGGCGTCAGCGGTTCTCGCCGGGCACCCACAGCACGTCGCCGCGCTCCTTGTTGGCGATGCGGGCCAGGATGAACAGCAGGTCGGACAGCCGGTTAAGGTACTTCGCGGTCAGCGGGTTGACGCTCTCCCCGTGCGTGTCGATCGCCGCCCAGGTGGCCCGCTCGGCCCGCCGCACCACGGTGCACGCCAGGTGCAGGTACGCGGCGCCGGGGGTGCCGCCGGGCAGGATGAAGCTGCGCAGCTTCTCCAGCTCCGCCAGGAACCGGTCGCAGTCCCCCTCCAGCCGGTCGATGTAGGACTGCTCGACCCGCAGCGGCGGGTACTTGGGATTCTCGACGATCGGCGTCGCCAGGTCCGCGCCCACGTCGAACAGGTCGTTCTGGATCCGGGTCAGCACCGTCACCAGCTCGCCGTCCAGCGCCCCGGCGGCCAGCGCCACGCCGATCGCGGCATTGGCCTCGTTGGTGTCGGCGTACGCGATCAGTCGCGGATCGGTCTTGGTGGTCCGGCTCATGTCGCCGAGCGCGGTCGTGCCGTCGTCCCCGGTCCGGGTGTAGATGCGCGTCAGGTTCACCATGCCCGCAGCCTAGCGCGCACGAATCAGGAGGTGGACGCGAGCCGCGTCACGCCCATCCTGACCGGAAATCAGGCCCCGACCAGGGCCGGATCAGGCGACGTTGACCCGCTGCCCGGGCGGCGCGGCCTCCAGCCAGGCCAGGAAGCCGGTCAGCGCGTCGTCGCTCATCGCGAGCTCCAGCGGCGCGCCCCGGTGCAGGCAGCGCAGCACCACCGAGCCGGAGAGCAGGGCGAGTTCCTCCTGCCCCTGCGGGTAGCGGCGGCCCAGCACCTCGATCTCGGTGCGCGGCAGGACCCGTCGCGGCCGGGGCGCGTAGGAGAACACCCGGAACCACTCGATGGAGTCGCCGCTGTACCGGCCGATACCAAAAACCCACCCCTTGCCATCGGTCTGTGGGACCGGGGCCGAGGTGGGCTGGCCGTTCTCGTCGAGATCCGGCTGCGTGGAGGCGTCGGCCGGCATTTTCAAGCGGTAGGAGCAGTCGAAGGTGCCGCCCACCCGCTGGATGAGGCGGCGGCGTACCGCGAAGCCGACCAGGCCCGCGATGGCGAGGACCACTACCGACGCGCACACCACAAGGGCGAGGACCACGCTCACCTACCTCCTCGCAACCTTCATCCCCGTTGGCGGCCTTGCGCGGCCGCCCATTCCTACCAACTGATACGACAGTCCCGAGGACACGCTCCAAGCGTCCCCGGGACCGTCGCTGAGACCAGGCTCAGTGGTGCGCCTTCAGACCGCCGGCGGCGATCAGTCGGACCTCGGCGCGACGCTCGGCGTGCGAGTCGGCCTCGGCCTTGGCGTTCTCCAGCGCGCGCTCGGCGCGGGCGACGTCGATCTCGTCGGCCAGCTCGGCGATCTCGGCGAGGATCGACAGCTTGTTGTCGGCGAACGAGATGAAGCCACCGTGCACCGCGGCGACGATCGTGCCCTCGGAGACGGTGCGGATGGTGACCGGACCGGTCTCCAGCACGCTCAGCACCGGGGTGTGACCCGGCATGATGCCGGTGTCACCGGAGGCCGTACGGGCAACAACGATGGTGGCCGCACCGGACCACACCTTGCGGTCGGCTGCGACCAGCTCGACGTGCAGCTCAGCCAACGTGGGCTCCTTGGCTCTTGCCGGGGCTCGGCCACCCGGGCGAACGGGCGGCTGAGCTCTCGGCAGTTTCGGTAAGAATAACGGTCACGCACCCCCGGAATGAAACCAAGGGCTCGTAAATGACCGGGATCACAGCACTTCCAGCGTTGAGGGGTGGCCCCCGACGAGAGCCGGGAACCACCCCTCAACGGTTGGGTCTGCCGTGCGACCGGTCTGCGGTTACTTCTTCAGCAGCTCGGCGGCGTTGCGCTCGAGGTCGTCGATGCCACCGCACATGAAGAAGGCCTGCTCCGGGACGTGGTCGTACTTGCCGTCCGCGATGGCGTTGAAGGCCTCGATGGTCTCCGACAGCGGGACGGTCGAACCCTCGACACCGGTGAACTGCTTCGCCACGTAGGTGTTCTGCGAGAGGAAGCGCTCGATGCGGCGGGCACGCTGCACCGTGATCTTGTCTTCCTCGGACAGCTCGTCGATACCGAGGATCGCGATGATGTCCTGCAGGTCCTTGTACTTCTGCAGGATCCCCTTGATACGGATGGCCGTGTCGTAGTGGGTCTGCGCGATGTACCGCGGGTCGAGGATGCGGGACGTGGAGTCCAGCGGGTCGACGGCCGGGTAGATGCCCTTCTCCGAGATCGGGCGCGACAGAACGGTGGTCGCGTCCAGGTGGGCGAAGGTGGTGGCCGGCGCCGGGTCGGTCAGGTCGTCCGCGGGGACGTAGATCGCCTGCATCGAGGTGATCGAGTGACCGCGGGTCGAGGTGATGCGCTCCTGCAGGAGGCCCATCTCGTCGGCCAGGTTCGGCTGGTAACCCACCGCGGAGGGCATACGGCCGAGCAGGGTCGACACCTCGGAACCGGCCTGGGTGAACCGGAAGATGTTGTCGATGAAGAGGAGCACGTCCTGCTTCTCGACGTCGCGGAAGTACTCCGCCATGGTCAGCGCGGAGAGCGCGACGCGCAGACGGGTGCCCGGCGGCTCGTCCATCTGGCCGAAGACCAGCGCGGTCTTGTCCAGAACGCCCGAGTCGACCATCTCGTCGATGAGGTCGTTGCCCTCACGGGTGCGCTCACCGACACCGGCGAACACCGACACACCACCGAAGTTCTCGGCGACGCGGTAGATCATCTCCTGGATCAGAACGGTCTTGCCGACACCGGCACCACCGAACAGACCGATCTTGCCACCCTGGACGTACGGGGTGAGCAGGTCGATGACCTTGATGCCGGTCTCGAACATCTCGGTCTTCGACTCGAGCTCGGAGAAGTTCGGGGCCTTGCGGTGGATCGGCCACTTGACCTCGACGGAGGCCTCGAACTCGGCCTTGTCGACGTTCAGCACCTCACCGAGGGCGTTGAAGACCTTGCCCTTGGTGATCTGGCCGACCGGGACGGAGATCGCCGCACCGGTGTCGGTGACCTGCGAGCCGCGGACCAGGCCGTCGGTCGGCTGCATCGAGATGCCGCGGACCAGGCCGTCGCCGAGGTGCTGGGCAACCTCGAGGGTCAGGGTCTTCTTGCCGGTGCCGTCGGGGTTGTCCACCTCGACGTGCAGGGCATTGAACATGTCCGGAATCGCGTCGACGGGGAACTCCACGTCGACGACCGGGCCGATGACCCGCGCGACGCGGCCCGTCGCCGTGGTCTCAACAGTGGTGGTCATAGTCATTCGCTCCCCGCGCTAGCGTCGGCCAGCGCGTTCGCGCCGCCCACGATCTCGCTGATTTCCTGGGTGATCTCGGCCTGACGGGCCGAGTTGGCAAGCCGCGTCAGCGACTTGATGAGCTCGCCGGCATTGTCCGTCGCGCTCTTCATCGCACGCCGGCGGGCGGCGTGCTCGGAGGCGGCCGACTGCAGGAGAGCGTTGTAGATCCGGCTCTCGACGTACCGCGGCAGCAGGGCGTCAAGGACACCCTCGGCCGACGGCTCGAAGTCGTACAGCGGGAAGATCTGGTTCTTCGCCGGCGACTTGTCGCTGAGCTCGACCTCGTCGAGCTTCAGCGGCAGCAGTCGGGCGTCCACGGCGGTCTGCGTCAGCATCGACACGAACTCGGTCGACACCAGGTGCAGCTCGTCCACGCCACCGGTCTCCGCGGTGAAGGCCTCGATGAGGTCCGCCGCGACGGCCTTCGCGTCCCCGTAGGTCGGCTTGTCCGAGAAGCCCGTCCACGAGTTCGCGACCGCGAGGTTGCGGAACCCGTAGTACCCGACGCCCTTGCGGCCGACGATGTACGTGACCACTTCCTTGCCCTCTTCGCGGAGCTTGGCGGCGAGCGCCAGCGACTGCTTGATGGCGTTGGTCGAGTAGCCGCCCGCCAGACCGCGGTCCGCCGTGATCAGCAGCACGGCGGCGCGCGAGGCACTCGGGTTCTCGGTGGTCAGCGGGTGCTTCGCGTTGGACCGGGTGGCCACCGCGGTCACCGCACGGGTGAGCTCATCGGCGTACGGGGTGGAGGCGGCCACCGCGCGCTGCGCCTTGACGATGCGCGACGCGGAGATCATCTCCATCGCCTTGGTGATCTTCTTCGTCGCGGTGACGGAGCGGATGCGGCGCTTGTAGACCCGAAGCTGTGCTCCCATGGGTCGTTACGTCCTTTCCCTCGCTACCGGACTCAGGCCTGCTCGGAGAGCAGCTTGCCGTCCGCCGTGGTGTAACCCTGCTTGAACGAGGTGATCGCCGCGGTCAGCGCGTCGATGGTGCCGTCCTCGAGCTTCTGGGTCTCGGCGATGCCGGTCAGGATGCCCTTGTGCTCCAGACGCAGGTGGTCCAGGAACTCGCGCTCGAAGCGACGGATCTCCGCGACCGGAACGTCGTCCAGCTTGCCGGTGGTGCCGGCCCAGATCGAGACGACCTGGTCCTCGACCGCGAACGGCTGGTACTGGCCCTGCTTCAGCAGCTCGACCATGCGCGCACCGCGCTCCAGCTGGGCCTTGGAGGCCGCGTCCAGGTCGGAACCGAAGGCGGCGAACGCCTCCAGCTCACGGTACTGGGCCAGGTCCAGGCGCAGGCGGCCGGCGACCGACTTCATGGCCTTGATCTGGGCGGAGCCACCGACGCGGGAGACCGAGATACCGACGTTCACGGCCGGGCGGATGCCGGCGTTGAACAGGTCGGACTCCAGGAAGCACTGGCCGTCGGTGATGGAGATGACGTTGGTCGGGATGTACGCCGAGACGTCGTTGGCCTTGGTCTCGATGATCGGCAGACCGGTCATCGAGCCGCCGCCGAGGGCGTCGTTCAGCTTGGCGCAGCGCTCCAGCAGGCGGGAGTGCAGGTAGAAGACGTCACCCGGGTAGGCCTCGCGGCCCGGCGGGCGGCGCAGCAGCAGGGAGACGGAGCGGTAGGCCTCGGCCTGCTTCGACAGGTCGTCGAAGACGATCAGGACGTGCTTGCCGTCGTACATCCACTCCTGGCCGATGGCCGAACCGGTGTACGGGGCGAGGTACTTGAAGCCGGCCGGGTCGGAGGCGGGAGCAGCCACGATGGTGGTGTACTCCAGCGCGCCGGCCTCCTCCAGGGCGCCGCGGACGGACGCGATGGTGGAGCCCTTCTGGCCAACGGCGACGTAGATGCAGCGGACCTGCTTCTCCGGGTCGCCCGAACGCCAGTTGTCGCGCTGGTTGATGATGGTGTCAACGGCGACGGCGGTCTTGCCGGTCTGGCGGTCACCAATGATCAGCTGGCGCTGGCCGCGGCCGATCGGGGTCATCGCGTCGATGGCCTTGATGCCGGTCTGCAGCGGCTGCTTGACCGACTTACGGGCCATGACGCCGGGGGCCTGCAGTTCCAGGGCACGACGGCCGGTGGAGGCGATGTCGCCCAGGCCGTCGATCGGGTTGCCCAGCGGGTCCACGACACGGCCGAGGTAGCCGTCGCCGACCGGAACCGAGAGGACCTCGCCGGTGCGGCGCACGGTCTGGCCCTCTTCGATGCCACCGAACTCGCCGAGGATGACGACACCGATCTCGCGGGTGTCGAGGTTCAGCGCGAGGCCGAGCGTGCCGTCCTCGAACTTCAGCAGCTCGTTCGCCATGACCGAGGGCAGGCCCTCGACATGGGCGATGCCGTCCGCCGCGTCAGTGACCGTGCCGACCTCTTCCACAGAAGCGGCGTCCGGCTGGTACGACTGGACAAAGTCGGCCAGCGCGTCCCGGATCTCCTCCGGACGGATCGTAAGCTCCGCCATCAGGCTTCCCTGCTCTCCTAGTTTGCGATCCTCGGCCCGCCATTGAGGGCCGCAAGTGCTCGACTCTCGGCCGGGTCGGGTGAACCGGCCGTACGTTTTGCCGGCCCACCTGGTGTGGACCGACGCCCGACCGAGGGTCGGATAGTGCTGGTGCTCAGCCTTCGAGGCCCTGGCGAGCGCCTTCGAGGCGGCTCGCGACGGTGCCGTCGATGATCTCGTCGCCGATCTGCACCCGGACACCGCCCTGGACCTCGGGGTCCACGTCGATGTTCAGGTGCACCGGACGGCCGTGCAGGCCGGCCAGCGCAGCGGCAAGCCGCTCCTTCTGGCGGTCCGACAGCGGCACGGCGGTGGTGACCAGGGCCACCACGCGGCCCCGCCGGGAGGCGGCGAGCTTGGAGTAGGTCTCCAGGCCACCCTCCAGGCTACGGCCCCGGGGGACGGTGACCAGGCTGGTGACCAGGCGGACGGTGCCCGCGTTGGCCTTGCCGCCGAGGAGCTTGCGGATCAGCGCCGTCTTGGCGGCCTTGTCGGCCTTCGGCTCGGTCAGCGCGGCGCGCAGCTCGTGCGAGCCCGCCACCACCCGGCCGAACCGGAACAGCTCGTCCTCGACGTCGTCCAGCGCGCCCGCCTTGTCGGCGGCGATGACCTCGGCGTACGCGGTCAACTGCTCGACCGCGTCGACCAGGTCGCGCGAGCCGGACCAGCGCGAGCGGACCAGGCCGGAGACCAGGTCGACGGTCTCGCCGGAGACCTGACCGGCCAGCAGCGAGGTGACCAGCTGGGCCTTGTCCTGACCGGACCGCGAGGGGTCGGTCAGCACGCGGCGCAGCGAGACCTCACGGTCCAGCAGCACGGTGACGGCGGCGAGTTCCTCGGCGAGCTTGGCCGCGTCCACCGAAGTGTTGTCGGTCAGGCTCTCGAGGTTCTCGCGACCGGCGGCGAGGGCCTCGCGGCTCGCGCCGATCACTTGGCCGCACCCTGGGCAGCGGCGGCCTTGGACTCCAGCTCGTCCAGGAAGCGGTCGATGACACCGCTCTGGCGGGCGTGGTCCTCCAGGGACTCACCGACGATGCGGGAGGCCAGCTGGGAGGCCAGCGAGCCCACGTCCTGGCGCAGGGCGGCGGTCGCCTGCTTCTTGTCGGCGTCGATCTGCGCGTGGCCGGCGGCGACGATGGCCTCGCGCTGACGCTGGCCCTCCTCGCGCATCTCGGCGATCAGGACAGCGCCCTGCTCACGGGCGTGCTCGGTGATCCGAGCGGCCTCGTGACGCGCCTCGGCCAGCTCGGCGCGGTACTGCTCCAGCAGGGCCTGGGCCTCGGCCTGAGCGGTCTCCGCGCGCTTCATGCCGCCCTCGATGGCGTCGCGGCGCTCCTCCAGCACCTTCTCGATGCTGGGGAGGAGCTTCTTGCCGAGAAGGCCGAAGACGATGAAGAAGCAGAGCAGGCCGATGATGACCTCGGGCCACGCGGGGAGAAGAGGGTTCATCTTCTCTTCAGCCGCGAGGAGAACCTCGGGGGTCATATCAGAACCTTTCGTCGGAATTGACTACCGGTGCGCCTGGCTCACTGGCCGTAGACGAACGGCATGACGATGCCGATCAGGGCGAGGGCCTCGGTCAGGGCGAAGCCGATGAACATGTTGGAGCGGATCAGGCCGGCAGCCTCGGGCTGACGGGCCATCGCCTGCACGCCGTTACCGAAGATCAGACCGACGCCGATGCCGGGGCCGATCGCGGCGAGGCCGTAGCCGATGGAAGCGACGGAACCGGACACAGCAGCGAGAGCGGACATCTCAGCTAATCCTTTGCGGGGATGGGATACCGGTGGGTGTTGGCCACCGGGAGTTCAGGGCGCGGCCGGGGCCGCGGGGCTCAGTGCGCCTCTTCCAGGGCACCGGCGATGTAGCTGCTGGCGAGCATCACGAAGATGTACGCCTGCAGGAACTGCACCAGCAGCTCGAAACCGGTCAGACCAACGGCCACCACGAAGGACACCGAGCCGTACAGGGCGCCGATGCTGGGGCTCAGCAGGTACCACGAGGCCACCGAGAAGACGACGATCAGCAGGTGACCGGCGAACATGTTGGCGAAGGCTCGGACCGCGAGGGTGAAGGGGCGCACGAAGATGTTCGAGAAGAACTCGATCGGCACCAGGATGAACATGACCCAGCCCGGGATGCCCGACGGCCAGCAGAGGTTCTTCATACCGCCGACGAAGCCGTGCTTCTTGAAGGTCAGCGTCATGTAGGTGATCCATACGATCGCCGCGAGCCCGACTGGGAACGCGATGCGCGACATCACCGGGAACTGGGCGAACGGGATGATGGACATGATGTTCATGATCCACACGAAGAAGAACATCGAGACCAGCATCGGGACGTACTTCTCGCCCTTTTTGCCGATCGTCTCGAGCACGATGCTCCGCTTGACGAAGTCGTACCCGATCTCGCCGACCAGCTGGAGCTTGCCCGGAAGCAGCTTCGGCTTGGCGAACGCGGCCCAGAAGAAGCCGACCACCAGGAGGGCGCAGATGATCGACAGCAGCATCGGCTTGGTGAAGTCGACGCCACCGACCGTAAAGATCGGCTTGAAGTCGAACTCGTTCAGGCCGGGGGCCGGGAAGCCGCAGCCGGAGTTCAGGTGGCAACCGGCCTCGGAGGCGAGCTGGACGTCAGCACCCACCACAGACTCCTTCGTTCTGACGCATGGTTACGGCAACCTCGGTGTGTCGGCGTGGCCTGCGGCCACGATGCGGCACTGGAACTAGTTGGATTTCTCGCGGACCCCGGGCGGCGCACATCCACGCCGCGGGATCTTCGAAAGCTTCGTGGAGCTGGGGGGCGATCCGTCCGATTTCCGGAGGGACCTGGCCGCTTCCCGTACTCCGCCGTTGGGACGGACGATAGCAGCCCGTCAGGAGGGCATAAACACCGCCCCCCTCGCGAGAGGGACGGTGCACCCCGCTCACGGTTGACGCCCGGATTTCGACTTGCCGTCGGGTTCCACGTAGAAGGTCTTCGCCCGCAGCCAGCCGCGCACCTGGAACGCCGTCCAGATGATCGCGAGCCCGAGCAGGGAGAAACCGAAGACCTTGTGGTCGAAGAACGAGAGGTGCTTGGCGACCGCCAGCAGAATGCCGATCAGCAGGATCTGCGTGGTGTACACCAGCAGCGCGGCCGCCATCAGCATCTGCGGATTGTTCCGGGTCAGCCGGTCGAGAGCGACCTGGCCGAAACCGAAGAAGCA
Organism: Kitasatospora sp. NPDC048662; assembly: GCF_055587065.1. Taxonomy (NCBI): domain Bacteria; kingdom Bacillati; phylum Actinomycetota; class Actinomycetes; order Kitasatosporales; family Streptomycetaceae; genus Kitasatospora; species Kitasatospora sp. NPDC048662. The sequence continues at coordinate 297,712 of NZ_JBVJHA010000002.1, forward strand.
GATCACCACCACCGTCGCCAGCAGGGCGCCGAGCAGGCCCTTCCCCTGGGCAACGGCGAAGGAGATCGCCATGGCGATCACTCCGGCGGCCGCAGTGGGGATTGCGGCGCCACGGAGGATCCGGGCGTCGTGGGACGGCATGTCGGCAGCTCCGGCGGCATGTCGGTGGCAAGGGGCAGAGGTACAAGGACGAGAACCACGCCGCGGACCGCCGGTGAGGGCGGAGCCTGTCGAGGGAGACCGACCAGGGACGGAAGTCCTCCATGTCAGGTCTTTCGGCGGGTTCTCGGTACTCGTGAACGGTATCACAAACTATTTGATGAGAGCTTTACCATGAACGTGTGGCACCTGTCACACCATCGGCCCACAGGTGCCGCCGAACGGGCGTCTCCGAACGGTCCAGCGGGAGTTGACGAAGCGTCAGGACTGCCGCTCCTCCCGCCGGCCGGACGCCGTCGCCCCCGTTCCGATCCGCCCCAGCAGGGCCTTGTCCTCGGCCGAAAGCTCGGCCATCGCGGGCGCCTCGGAAGCGTCCTCAACAGCCTCCCCGACGCCGGCCTTCGCAAGCTTCCCGGCCTTCCCGACCGTCTCAGCCTTCCCGACCGTCTCAGCCTTCCCGACCGTCTCAGCCTTCTCAGCCTTCTCAGCCGTCGCCGGAGCCTGCCCGGCGGCCCGCTCGCTGCTGCGGTAGCGGGGCGGCACGAACGGCTGGACGGCCTTCGGGGCGCGCGGCTTGAAGCGCGGCATCAGCAGCACCGCGAGGCCCACCAGGCACAGGCCGGCCATGGTGAGGACCACCGTGCGGCCGGTGTTGGTGATCGAGACCGCGACGGTGCCGAAGGCGATCAGCGCGGCCCAGAAGTACATGATCAGCACGGCCCGGCTGTGCGAGTGCCCGACCTCCAGCAGCCGGTGGTGCAGGTGCTGCTTGTCCGCCGCGAACGGCGACTTGCCCGCCCAGGTGCGGCGCACCACGGCCAGCAGCAGGTCCGCCAGCGGAAGCGCGATCACCGTCAGCGGCAGGATCAGCGGGATGTAGATCGGCACCAGGGCGTGCACCGCGATGGTCTGCGAGCCGGTCCGGGCCGAGATCAGGTCGGGGTCGACGCGGCCGGTGATGGAGATCGCGGCGACCGCCAGCATCAGGCCCAGCATCATCGAGCCGGAGTCACCCATGAAGATCCGCGCCGGGTGCAGGTTGTGCGGCAGGAAGCCCAGGCACATGCCGATCAGCACGGCGGTGAACAGCGCGGCGGGAGCGGCGTCGTTGATCCCGTAGCCCAGCCAGAGCCGGTACGAGTACAGGAAGAACGCGATCGCGGCGATGCACACCATGCCCGCCGCCAGGCCGTCCAGGCCGTCGATGAAGTTCACCGCGTTCACCATCACGACCACCAGCGTGACCGAGATGAGCATGCCCTGGGTGGGGGTGAAGGTGACGGTGCCGTAGCCGGGCACCGGGATGGAGATCACCGTGACGCCCTGCCAGACCATCACGCCGGCCGCGATCATCTGACCGCCGAGCTTCACCAGCGCGTCCACGCCCCACTTGTCGTCCAGGACGCCCAGCACGAACATGATCCCGGCCCCGGACAGCAGCGCCTTCACGTCCGCGCTCTGCACGAACAGCCGCCCCAGGTTGGTGAGTTGGGACGCCGCCAGCAGGCCGGCCAGCAGGCCGCCGAACATCGCGATGCCGCCGAGCCGCGGGGTCGGTTCGCGGTGCACGTCACGCGCCCGGACCGCGGGCATGGCGCCGGCGGCGATCGCGAACTTCCGCACGGGGCTCACCAGCAGGTAGGTCACTGCCGCGGAGACGAACAGGACCAGCAGATACTCACGCACCACTGGCCTCCAGGGTCACGGTCCGACGGACGAGTACGCAGGGTACTCCCGCGCAGGTTCGGGGTTCGAGGTGCGTCGCCACGGTGCACACCTTATTGACTCCGACGCCCAGCCCCCGCATCGCGGTTCGCCTCCACGGCCACCGGATGCTCAGCGGCGCCCGGCGAAGGCCCGCGCCAGCTCCCGGACCCGGCCCCGCACCGAGGCCGGCTCGGCCCCGGCCAGCACCCGTCCGAGCAGCTCACCGACCTCGCCGAGCTCGCTCTCGCCCATCCCCTGGGCGGCGCACGTCCCGGTGCCCAGCCGGATCCCGGAGGTCTCGGTGGGCGGCGCCGGGTCGTACGGGACGGCGCACCGCCCGAGCATCAACCCGGCTGCGGCGCACCGGCGTTCGGCCTCCACGCCGGTCAGGCCGAGGCCGCCGACCTCGGCGGTCACCAGGTGGGTGTCGGTGCCGCCGGTGAGCGGCGCGGCCCCGGCGGCGGCCAGTTCGGCGGCCAGCGCCCGCGCTCCGGCCACGGCCCGGCGGGCGTACCCGGCGAACTCGGGGGTGGCGGCCTGGGCCAGCGCCACCGCCTTGGCGGCCACCTCGTTCATCGCTGCCCCGCCCTGGCAGAACGGGAACACCGCCCGGTCGATCCGGTCCGCCAGTTCGTCGGTGCACAGCAGCAGGCCGCCGCGCGGGCCGCGCAGCAGCTTGTGGGTGGCCACCGCGGTGACGTCCGCGTACGGCACCGGGGAGGGTGCGAGGCCGGCCGCGACCAGGCCGGCGGACTGCCCGGCGGTGGCGATCAGGTAGGCGTCCACCTCGTCGGCGATCTCCCGGAAGGCCGCCCAGTCCAGGTGCCGGGGGTAGGAGATGCCGCCCGCGACGATCGCCTTGGGGCGGTGCTCGTGGGCCAGCCGGCGGACCTGGTCGAGGTCGATCAGGCCGTCCTCCTCGCGCACCCCGTAGCCGTGGAACTGGAACCAGCGGCCGGAGAAGTTGGCCCGCGAGCCGGCGCTCAGGTGGCCGCCGTGCTCCAGCGACATCGCCAGCACCGCGTCGCCCGGCCGCAGCAGCGCCGCGTAGGCCGCCAGCACGGCCGAAGTCGCGGACCGGGGTTGGACGTTGGCGTGCGGGGCGGCGAACAGCTGGCGGGCCCGGTCGATCGCCAGCAGCTCGACGGTGTCGGCGGGCGCGCAGCCGGTGTGGTGGCGGCGGCCGGGGTAGCCCTCGGCGTACTTGTCGATCAGCGGCCCGGTCAGCGCCGCCAGCACCGCGGGGGTGGCCAGGTTCTCCCCCGCCAGCAGTTGCAGGGATTCGGCCCGGCGCTCGTCCTCGGCGGACAGCAGGTCGGCGGTCAGCGGGTCCGCCGCGCGCAGGGCCTCGGCGGCCTGCCAGTGGGTCTGTCGGGCATCGGCGACCGTCATGGTGCGGCTCCCGGGTGGGGGGTCCCCCAGCCGAAGGCGAGGGGGCCGGTGCGGGCGGAGATTCCTCCAGCCTAGGTCGGCCCCGGTCGCCGGGCCCGCCCCCACGCGCGGGACTGGGCCTTTCGGCCGCGCCCCGGCCACCTGCATCGCCTGCGCACGCAGGCTTCACAAATTCTCCACCGAAACTTTAGTGGAGGGCGCTCAACTCACCGGTCCACGCCGGTCAGTGCGGTCACCACCGGGTCCAGCGCGTCGAATATCTCCTCGCCGCAGTTGCGGAACATGCCGATCGGCGCTCCGTACGGATCCCTCAGCTCGTCCGATTCCGGCGAGGCGGCCAGCAGCCAGCCGCGCAGGGCGGCGGCCGAGCGGACCAGTGCGCGGGCGCGTTCGGTCAGCCGCGCGCCGTCCCTGGGGTCGGGCAGGGTCCGCGGGTCGACCCTTTGCACCAACCGGGTGAACTCCTTCAGCGTGAAGGTGCGCAGACCCGCCGCGTGTCCCATCGAGATCACCTGCGCGCGGTGGTCCAGGGTCGCGGTCAGCACCAGATCGGCGTCGATCACGTGTTCGTCGAGCAGCTCGCGCCCGGCGAAGTCCGCGCTGTCCGCGCCGTACTCACCGAGCACGGTGGCCGCGTGCGCCTCCATCGGGGCGCCCTCGTGGCCCCAGGTGCCGGCGCTCTCCACCACGATCCGGCGGCCCACCCGGGCGCCCAGCCGGGAGTCCAGCTCCAGCCGGGCCAGTCGCTCGGCGATCGGGGAGCGGCAGATGTTGCCGGTGCAGACGAACAGGATCCGGAAGGTGTCCAGCGGGAGCGGCCCGGACGCCGGGAACGGCGCCAGGGCACTCCCCGCTCCGTACAACGGGGCGGCGGTCAACTGCCGGCCTCGACGTCCGGAGCGACCTCCCTCAGCTGCTCGACGCTGATCGCGCCCGCCCGCAGCACCACCGGCACCTTGCCGGTGACGTCGACGATGGTGGAGGCCGTGGCGTAATCGGCCGTCCCGCCGTCGAGGTAGATCGACACCGCGTCACCGAGTTGCGCCTCGGCCGCGTCGCAGGTGGACGGGGACGGGCCGCCGGTCTTGTTGGCGGAGGACACCGCGAGCGGGCCGGTGGCGTTCAGCAGTTCCAGCGCGACCGGGTGCAGCGGCATCCGGACCGCGACGGTGCCCCGGGTCTCGCCCAAGTCCCAGCGCAGCGACGGCTGGTGCCGGGCCACCAGGGTCAGGCCGCCCGGCCAGAACGCGTCCACCAGCTCCCAGGCCTGCTCGGAGAAGTCGGTGACCAGCCCGTGCAGCGTGGTCGGCGAGCCGACCAGCACCGGCGAGGGCATGTTCCGCCCGCGCCCCTTGGCCGCCAGCAGCGCGCCCACCGCCTCCGGCGAGAACGCGTCCGCGGCGATCCCGTACAGCGTGTCGGTCGGCACCACCACCAACTCCCCGCGGCGGATCGCGGTGGCGGCCTCACGCAGCCCGCTGGCGCGGTCCTGGGCGTCGGAGCAGTCGTATCGGCGGCTCATCGGAGCAATCCCCTTTCGGTGAAATCAGTGGTGGTCGCAGCGGAGCGCGACCGCTGCCGCGAGCGACAGCGCCCTCCGGACCGTCGAGCTGAGCCCGTGCGCAGCCCGCTCGGGCCGTCCAGCCGCGCCCGCGCCTTCACAACGCAGCCCGCTCGGGCCGTCGAGCCGCATCCGGTGCTCACGACAGACCCCTCCGGGCCGTCGCACCGCGCCCGCGTCCTCACGACAGACCCCTCCGGGCCGTCGCACCGCGCCCGCGTCCTCACGACGAAGCCCTCCGGGCCGTCGTACCGCGCCCGTGTCCTCACGACGAAGCCCTCCGGGCCGTCGTACCGCGCCTGAGGTTCACAACGAAGCCCTTCGGGCCGTTGTGCTGTGCCCGATGTTCACAACGAAGCCCTTCGGGCCGTTGTGAAGCGGGGCCGGTTGTTCAGGTCCCGGTGGTCCGCCGCGTCCGTCCAACCGCCCTCCTCGCGGAAGATCCACGGGACCTGCCCGCCCTGGGTGTCCGCGTGTTCGATCACCACCGCGCCGCCGGGCCGCAGCAGCCGGGCGGCGACCCGCTCGATGCCGCGGATGGTGTCCAGGCCGTCCTCGCCGGAGAACAGCGACATCTGGGGGTCGTGGTCGCGGGCCTCGGGGGCGACGTACTCCCACTCGGTGAGCGGAATGTACGGCGGGTTGCTGATCACCAGGTCGAACCGGCCGTCCCAGGCCCGGTCGTCGGCGAACGCCTTGGTGGCGTCGCCCTGGTGCAGGTGGACCCGGGCCCGGTCGGGGCTGGCCTCGATGTTGCGTCGGGTGTAGGCGATCGCGCCCTCGTCGAGTTCGAACGCGTGCACCGTGGAGCGCGGCAGCTCCTGGGCGAGCGCCAGCGCGATCGCCCCGGAACCGGTGCACAGGTCGACCACCAGCGGCTCGGCGACGTCCATCGCGCGGACCGCCTCTATCGCCCACTCGACCACCGACTCGGTCTCCGGCCGGGGCACGAACACCCCGGGGCCGACCTCCAGTTCGAGGTAGCGGAAGAACGCCCGCCCGGTGATGTGCTGCAGCGGCTCGCGCTGCTCGCGCCGGGAGATCGCCTCCCAGTAACGGGCGTCGAAGTCCCCGTCCGGCACGGTGTGCAGCTGGCTGCGCTTCACGCCGTGGATGTGCGCGGCCAGCTCCTCCGCGTCGAAGCGCGGCGAGGGCACGCCGGCCGCGGCCAGGCGCTGGGTGGCCTGGGCCACCTCGGCGAGCAGCAGGTTCATCCCACGGGCCCCTTAGCTAGGCTCAGTTCTCCTGCGCGGCGGCCAGCTTGGCCGCGGCGTCGGCGTCCACACAGGACTGGATCACCGCGTTCAGGTCGCCGTCCAGCACCTGGTCCAGGTTGTACGACTTGAAGCCGGTGCGGTGGTCGGAGATGCGGTTCTCCGGGAAGTTGTACGTCCGGATCCGTTCGGAGCGGTCGACCGTGCGGACCTGGCTGCGGCGGGCGTCGGACGCCTCCCGCTCGGCCTCCTCCTGCGCGGCGGCCAGCAGCCGCGAACGCAGGATGCGCATCGCCTGCTCCTTGTTCTGCAGCTGGCTCTTCTCGTTCTGGCAGGACGCGACGATACCGGTCGGCAGGTGGGTGATCCGGACCGCGGAGTCGGTGGTGTTGACCGACTGCCCACCCGGGCCGGAGGAACGGTAGACGTCGATCCGCAGGTCGTTGGCGTGGATCTCCACCTCGACCTCCTCGGCCTCCGGGGTGACCAGCACGCCCGCGGCGGAGGTGTGGATGCGGCCCTGCGACTCGGTCGCGGGCACCCGCTGCACCCGGTGCACGCCGCCCTCGTACTTCAGCTGCGCCCAGACGCCCTGGCCGGGCTCCGCGTTCCCCTTGGTCTTCACCGCCACCGAGACGTCCTTGTAGCCGCCGAGGTCGGACTCGTTGGCGTCGATGATCTCGGTCTTCCAGCCGACCCGCTCCGCGTACCGCAGGTACATCCGCAGCAGGTCGCCGGCGAACAGCGCGGACTCCTCGCCGCCCTCGCCCGCCTTGACCTCCAGGATGACGTCCTTGTCGTCGCTCGGGTCGCGGGGCACCAGCAGCAGCCGCAACTCCTCGGTGAGCTCCGCCTGGTGGGCTTCGGACGCCTTCGCCTCGGCGATGAAGTCCGAGTCCTCGGCGGCGAGTTCGCGCGCGGCGACGATGTCCTCGCCGGCCTGCTTCCAGGCCAGGTAGGTCCGGGTGATCGGGGTCAGCTCGGCGTACCGCTTGGCCAGCTTGCGCGCGTTCGCCTGGTCGGCGTGCACGGACGGATCGGCCAGCCTCTTTTCGAGGTCGGCGTGCTCGACGAGGAGCTCTTCGACTGCCTCGAACATCGGGTGGTCCTACTTCCGTGAGTGCCGAACAGGGGGGTGGTGAGGGGAGAGACGCGAACGGCGCCGGCCCGAACGCCCCCGTGAAGTACACGAGGACGCCCGAGACCGGCGCCGCGGAAGCGCTAGGCCTTGTTGCCGGAGAGCTTCTTGCCGAAGCGGGCCTCGAAGCGGGCCACGCGGCCACCGGTGTCCAGAATCTTCTGCTTGCCGGTGTAGAACGGGTGGCAGTTCGAGCAGACCTCGGCGCGGATCTCACCGCTGGTCTCGGTCGAGCGAGTGGTGAACTCGTTGCCACAGGTGCAGGTCACCTTGGTGACCACGTACTCCGGGTGAACGTTGGACTTCAACGGATTCTCCTAGCTGATCGGGAGGGCACCGGGTCGGCGGATGTGGATATCCGCACGTGAACCGGGACCGACGGACCAGTGTGCCAGCACTGCCCGCTTCTTCCCAAACCGGGAGGCGGCGCGAGCTATTCCGCGCCCCCGGGCACGGCCGCCGCGCCCGGGTGTATCGACGCCGTGGCGGACGGGGAGCTCTCCGCCGGGTTGCTCGGCTGCTCGGAGACCACCGGCTGCGGCACCGGCCGGTCGGCCCGCATCGCCGCCCACAGCTGCTGGGCGTCCGGTTCCTTCGGGAGCACCCGGTTCGGGTCGCTGGGGGCGTACCCCACGGGCAGCGTGACCATGGTGAGCTGGTCCGGGCCGATCTGCTTCAGGGTCTGCGCCAGCCCCACCAGGGAACTCACCGAGGCCAGTTCGGAGTCGGTGGTGAGCGCCCGGGTCAGTTTGTCGCCGAGGCTCCACGCCGCCACCGGGTCGGCGGCCAGGCCCAGCGTGTCGATCCGGCCGAGCATGGCCCTCACCATCTCCTTCTGGAGCTCGATCCGCCCCAGGTCGCTGCCGTCGCCGACCCCGTGCCGGGTGCGGACGAACGCCAAGGCCTGCTGCCCGCCCAGGTGGTGGCTGCCGGCCGCCAGGTGCAGTCCGCTGTCCTGGTCGTCTATCGGCACGGTGGTGGTGACGTCCACGCCGCCGATCGCGTCGATCAGCGAGGCGAAGCCGGCGAAGTCCACCTCGACGAAGTGGTCCATCCGCATCCCGGTGAGCTGCTCGGTGGTCTTCACCGCGCAGACCGGGCCGCCGACCTCGAACGCCGAGTTGTACATCGCGCTGCGGACCGCCGGCACGGGCTTGCCGTCGAGGCCGGTGCAGGCGGGCCGGGCGACCAGGGTGTCGCGCGGTATGGAGACCACCGAGGCGGCGGTGTGCGACTGGTTGACGTGCACCACCATGGCGGTGTCCGAGCGGGCGGTGTCCCCGGTGTCGCCGCCGGCCAGGCTGCCGTTGGCGCCGGAGCGCGAGTCGGAGCCGAGCACCAGCAGGTTGAACGAGCCGTCGGTGGAGGCGGGCGGGCGGGCGCTGCCCAGTTGCCCGGAGATGTCGACGCTGCGCAGGTTCGAGTTCAGCTTCCAGTAGGCGAGCCCGCCGAGCCCCACCACCACCAGCACCACGGCGGCCAGCGCGAACAGCGTGATCCGCAGCCCGCGGCGACGCGCGGTGCGGCCCTTCCGGTGCTCGGCCATATCGCCTCATTTCGCCCGTAGTGCGACCTTTCGAGCATAAGTGACGCACCGGTAGGGCGAGCCGGTTCTGAACGCCGCATGAGAAAAGCCCGAGACCCCGCACCGCGCGGAGCGGTACGGGGTCTCAACAGGGCGTGACCAGGTCAGTCGCCGGAACCCGGGGTGTTCTTGGCGATCTGCATCAGGAACTCGGCGTTCGTCTTGGTCTGCTTCATCTTGTCCAGCAGCAGCTCGATCGCCTGCTGCGAGTCAAGGGCGTGCAGCACCCGGCGGAGCTTCCAGACGATGGAGAGCTCCTCGTGGCCGAGCAGGATCTCCTCCTTGCGGGTGCCGGAGGCGTCCACGTCGACGGAGGGGAAGATGCGCTTGTCGGAGAGCTTCCGGTCGAGCTTGAGCTCCATGTTGCCGGTGCCCTTGAACTCCTCGAAGATCACCTCGTCCATCCGCGAGCCGGTCTCGACCAGCGCGGTGGCCAGGATGGTCAGCGAGCCGCCGTTCTCGATGTTGCGCGCGGCACCGAAGAACTTCTTCGGCGGGTACAGCGCGGTCGAGTCGACACCGCCGGACAGGATGCGGCCGGAGGCGGGCGCGGCCAGGTTGTAGGCGCGGCCCAGGCGGGTGATGGAGTCCAGCAGGATCACCACGTCGTGGCCCAGCTCCACCAGGCGCTTGGCGCGCTCGATGGCGAGCTCGGCGACGGTGGTGTGGTCCTCGGCCGGGCGGTCGAAGGTCGAGGAGATGACCTCGCCCTTCACCGACCGCTGCATGTCGGTGACCTCTTCCGGACGCTCGTCGACCAGGACGACCATCAGGTGGCACTCGGGGTTGTTGTGGGTGATCGCGTTGGCGATCGCCTGCATGATCATGGTCTTACCGGTCTTCGGCGGGGCCACGATCAGACCGCGCTGGCCCTTGCCGATCGGCGACACCAGGTCGATGATCCGGGTGGTCAGCACACCCGGGTCGGTCTCCAGGCGCAGCCGCTCCTGCGGGTACAGCGGGGTCAGCTTGCCGAACTCGGGGCGGCCGCGGCCGCTGTCCGGGTCCATGCCGTTGACGGAGTCCAGGCGCACCAGCGCGTTGAACTTCTCGCGGCGCTCGCCGTCCTTCGGTTGCCGGACGGCGCCGGTGATGGCGTCGCCCTTGCGCAGGCCGTGCTTGCGGACCTGGGCCAGCGAGACGTAGACGTCGTTCTGGCCGGGCAGGTAGCCGGAGGTCCGGACGAACGCGTAGTTGTCGAGGATGTCCAGGATGCCCGCGACCGGGATCAGGACGTCGTCCTCGCTCAGCGGGACCTCGGGGCCGCCCGCGCCCTCGAAGCCGTCGCGGCGACGGCCCCGGCGGTCACGGTAGCGGCCGCGGCGGCCGCGGCGGCCGTCGCCGAACTCGTCGTCCTCGTAGCCGCCCTGCTGCTGGGCGCCGCCGCCCTGCTGCTGGCCCTGGCCCTGCTGCTGGGTCTGCTGGCGGGACTGGCCGCCGTCCTGCTGCTGGCCGCCGCCCTGCTGCCGGTCGGCGCGGTCGCGCTCGCGGCGGTTGCGGCGGTCCCGGCGGGACTCGCGGACCTCGTTGTCGCCCTCGGCCGTGGCGGCCTCGGTGCTGCGCTCGGTGCGCTCGCCGCCCTCGCGGCGGTCGCGGCGGTCCCGGCGCTCGCGGCGCTCGGAACGGCCCTCGCCCTCGGCGGCCTGGCGCTGGCCCTCGGCCTTGGCGTCGGCGGCCGGCTGAGCCTGCTCGGTGGTGGTGGCGGTGGCCTCGGCGGTCGGCGCACCGGCGGCCGCGGTGGCGCGGCGGCGCGGACGCTCGGTCCGGGTGGTGGCGGCCGCGGTGTCGGCGGCGGCCTGCACCGGGATCTCGATCTGCGCCTGCGGCTGCGGCTCGGTGGCGGCGGCGGTGCGGGCGCGGCGGGTTGCCCGCGGCGGGGCCGCTGATTCACCCTGCTCCTCGGCGGCGGCCGGAGCGGCCTCGGCGGCGGGAGCAGCCGACTTGGCGGCCTTCTTGGCGGCCGGAGCGGCGGGGGCGGAGCCGCCCGCGAGCAGCGGGTCTCCGCCGCTCTTCTCCTTGATGGCCTCGATCAGCTGGCTCTTGCGCATCCGTCCGGTACCGCTGATCCCGAGGGTCGAGGCGAGCTTCTGGAGCTCGGCCAGGACCAGGCCGTCCAGGCCGGCGGCAGCGGTACGACGGCGTCGCGCCGGAGCCGCAGGGGCGGCGGCAGCGTCCGACGCCTCGGCATCCGGGCGCGCGCCCATCAGATCGGTGGTGTCGCTCACTAAGGGTCCTTCCCTGGAGCGGACGTCGGCCTGTCTGGCACGGCGACCGGTTGTGCTGTCCTGCCCAGCATCTCTATGTGCTGGTCAGGGGCTGGATTCCCGCGGAAGGCTGGTCCTTCCGGGGAGCTGCGAAGTGCGGTGCACTGTGGTGCGAAGGTGGCGCGGACGGCCGGTACCGACCTCGCTGCGCCTGTTGATGCCCGGGCCCCCGTCGCGCGGCGGCAGTTCGGGCCCCGCCCGGCCAGGCCTCAGTGCAGAGGCTGCGGGTGGGAGTCTGGTGCCGTCACGGCCTCGGGATGGGCCGCAGTCGCGCAGGCAGGCTGCGTACGCGGTGTGGCGGGCTCCCGGAGAATCGTGATCCCGAGCTTCCGGCCCCCGTGCGGACGGGGGAACGGGATCGGGATGCGTCGCACCGGGCCCCGGAGGGCATCTGGTGCAGCAATGAGGTTAACACTACCGACCCCCTGACACATTCCCCAGCCCTTTGTTTGTCAATCGTGTCCGTCTCACATGTCGAGCGGCAGAACGGTCGCACCGGTGCGGTCGAGCTCCAGCCGGTGCGCCGCGAACTGCGGCCCCGCGAAGTTCAACAGCTTCTCCGCGCCGGCCTCGTCGGTGAGCGCGAGCACCGTCGGTCCGGCGCCCGAGATGACGGCGGGTACGCCCTCGGCGCGCAGCGCGGCAACCAGGGCGGCGCTGTCGGGCATGGCGGAGGCCCGGTAGTCCTGGTGCAGGCGGTCCTCGGTGGCGGTGAGCAGCAGTTCGGGGCGGCGGGTGAGCGCCTCGACCAGCAGCGCGGCGCGGCCGGCGTTGACGGCGGCGTCGGCCAGCGGAACGGTCTTGGGGAGGAGACCGCGGGCCGTCTCGGTGAGCACCTCGGTGAAGGGCACGAACACGACCGGGACCACCCGGTCGGAGGGGTCGAGCGTGATGGTGCGGGCGGTGCCGTCCTCGGTCCAGGCGACGGTGAAGTTGCCGCGCAGACAGGCCGCGACGTTGTCGGGGTGGCCCTCCAGCTCGGAGGCGAGGGCGAGCAGCGCGTCGTCGCCGAGGGCGGAGGCGCCGCCGATGGTGACGGCGCGGGCGGCGACGATGCCGGCGCAGATCGCCGCGGACGAGGATCCCAGGCCGCGGCCGTGCGGTATGCGGTTGGCGCAGACCACTTCGAGGCCGCGGGGCTGCCCGCCGAGCCGGTCGAAGGCGGCGCGCAGCGAGCGGACCAGCAGGTGGCGCTCGTCGCGGGGCAGGGTGTCGGCGCCCTCGCCGGCGATGTCCACGCTCAGGCCGGAGTCGGCGACCCGGACCACCACGTCGTCGTAGAGCCCCAGGGCGAGGCCGAAAGCGTCGAAGCCGGGGCCGAGGTTGGCGCTGGTCGCGGGGACGCGGACCCGGACGGCGGCGGCGCGGAACGCGGGACCGGCCATGCGGTGGACACTCCTGAAAAGTGGGGGAGGCCCGGACGACGGGGCCTGCGGTGGTACGACGGCGGGAGGTCGAAGGGAGCGCGCAGCATGGCGCGGCCCGCCGGGGTCCAGCGTATCGAAGAGAGGTTCCAGAGCGGTACACCCTGCCCGGCCCGGATCTGCCGTGTTGCCACAAGAAGCGGAAAAGCGCCGGTCGGATGACCTGAAAGCGGTGCAGAAGCCGTTGAGCGGCAGGCCTGGTCGGGCCTGCCGCTCAACGGGGTTGACGCCGGATCAGTCGGGTCAGTCGAGCAGGCCGAGGCGGCGGGCGGCCGTCTCCGGGTCGATCGGGACGATCTGCGGCTGCGGCGCGCCGGCCACCGCCCAGTCCGGGTCCTTGAGGCCGTTGCCGGTGACGGTGCAGACGATCCGCTGGCCGGGGTCGACCAGTCCGGCCTCGGCCTTGGCGAGCAGGCCGGCCACCGAGGCGGCCGAGGCGGGCTCCACGAAGACGCCCTCCTGCGCGGCCAACAGGCGGTAGGCGGACAGGATCTGGCGGTCCGTCACCTTGTCGATCAGGCCGCCGGACTCGTCCCGGGCGGCCAGCGCGTAGTCCCAGGAGGCCGGGTTGCCGATCCGGATCGCGGTGGCGATGGTCTGCGGCTTGAGCACCGGGGCGCCGTCCACGATGGGCGCGGAGCCGGACGCCTGGAAGCCCCACATCCGGGGGGTGCTGGTGGCGAGGCCGTCGGCCGCGTATTCGCGGTAGCCCTTCCAGTAGGCGGTGATGTTGCCGGCGTTGCCGACCGGGAGGACGTGGATGTCGGGGGCGTCGCCGAGCATGTCGACGATCTCGAAGGCGGCGGTCTTCTGGCCCTCGATGCGCACCGGGTTGACCGAGTTGACCAGGGCGACCGGGTACTTCTCGGAGAGTTCGCGGGCGAGCGTGAGGCAGTCGTCGAAGTTGCCGTCCACCTGGAGGATCTTCGCGCCGTGCACCAGCGCCTGGCCCATCTTGCCGAGGGCGATCTTGCCCTGCGGGACGAGCACGGCGGACACCATGCCGGCCCGGACCGCGTATGCGGCGGCGGAGGCGGAGGTGTTGCCGGTGGAGGCGCAGATGACGGCCTGGGCGCCGTCCTCCTTGGCCTTGGAGATGGCCATGGTCATCCCGCGGTCCTTGAAGGAGCCGGTCGGGTTGGCGCCTTCGACCTTGAGGTAGACCTCGCAGCCGGTGCGCTCGGAGAGCACCTGGGCGGGGACGAGGGGTGTGCCGCCTTCGAGCAGGGTGACCACGGGGGTGGAGTCGGTGACCGGGAGGCGGTCGCGGTACTCCTCGATGAGGCCGCGCCACTGGTGGGTGTGGGTGCCTCGGGCAGCGTTTTCGGCAAGGGCGTTCATGGTTCTTCCTACTCCCCTTCGACCCGCATGATGCTGGCCACGTCGCGCACGCTGTCCAGTGCGCGGAGCTTGTCGACCGTCGCCGACAGGGCGGCGTCGGTGGCGCGGTGGGTGACCACGACGAGTGCGGCGTCGCCGTCGCGGCCCTGCTGGCGCACGGTGTCGATGGAGACGCCGTGCTCGGCGAAGACCGAGGCGACCTGGGCGAGCACGCCGGCCCGGTCGTCCACGTCGAGGCTGACGTGGTAGCGGGTGACCACCTCGTCCATCGGCTTGGCGGGCAGCTGGGTGTAGACGGAGTCGCCGGGGCCGGTGGTGCCGTTGACCTTGTTGCGGCAGACCGCGACCAGGTCGCCGAGGACCGCGGAGGCGGTCGGCGAACCGCCCGCGCCGGGGCCGTAGAACATCAGCCGGCCGGCCGCCTCGGCCTCGACGAACACCGCGTTGTAGGCCTCCCGGACGGAGGCCAGCGGGTGGCTGAGCGGGATCATCGCCGGGTGCACCCGGGCGGTGACCGAGCTGCCGTCGGCGGAGCGCTCGCAGATCGCCAGCAGCTTGACCACGCAGCCCATCTGCTTGGCGGAGGCGATGTCGGCGGCGGTGACCTCGGTGATGCCCTCGCGGTACACGTCCGCGGCGGTCACCTTGGTGTGGAAGGCGATCCCGGCCAGGATGGCGGCCTTCGCGGCGGCGTCGAAGCCCTCCACGTCGGCGGTCGGGTCGGCCTCGGCGTAGCCCAGCGCGGTGGCTTCCTCCAGCGCCTCGGAGTATCCGGCGCCGGTGGTGTCCATCTTGTCGAGGATGAAGTTGGTGGTGCCGTTGACGATGCCCAGCACCCGGTTCACCTTGTCGCCGGCCAGCGACTCGCGCAGCGGGCGCAGCAGCGGGATGGCGCCGGCCACGGCGGCCTCGTAGTAGAGGTCGACGCCGGCCGTGGCGGCCGCGGTGTGCAGTTCGGCGCCGTCCTTGGCGAGCAGCGCCTTGTTGGCGGAGACCACCGAGGCGCCGCCCGCGAAGGCTTTCAGGATCAGCGACTTGGACGGCTCGATGCCGCCCACCACCTCGATCACCACGTCGATGTCGCCGCGGCCGACCAGGGCCTCGGCATCGGTGGTGAGCAGGTGCTCGGGCACCCCGGGGCGGGGGCGCCCGGCCCGCCGTACCGCGATGCCCGCGAGCTCCACCGGGGCGCCGATGCGCGCGGCGAGGTCGTCGGCTGTCGTCGTCATGATGCGCGCCACCTCGGAGCCCACCACACCACAGCCCAGCAACGCCACCTTCAGCGGGCGCGTACGCATCATCCGACTCCGCTCTGCATTCTTCGGTCCCCGCCGGGGCGATTCGGTGTCCCCGGGGGCTTTCCTGTCCGTACCAGTCTCCGGGACTTTCCGCACGGATCTACGGCCGGTCCACGTTCTGAGACGAAAATTTCGTCAGCCGATATCGAGGCGCAGGAGATCCTCTTCCGTCTCGCGGCGGACGATCACCCGGGCCGAGCCGTCCGCGACGGCCAGCACGGGGGGCTTGAGGGCGTGGTTGTAGTTGCTCGCCATCGACCGGCAGTAGGCGCCGGTGGCGGGCACCGCGATCAGGTCGCCGGGGGCCAGGTCGGCGGGCAGGAAGGCGTCCTTGACCACGATGTCGCCGGACTCGCAGTGCTTGCCGACCACCCTGACCAGCATCGGTTCGGCCTCGCTGGTGCGGGAGACCAGCGCCACCGAGTACTCGGCGTCGTACAGCGCGGTGCGGATGTTGTCGGACATGCCGCCGTCCACGCTGACGTAGGTGCGCAGGCCCTCCAGCCGCTTGACGGTGCCGACCTCGTACAGCGTGAACGCGGTCGGGCCGACGATCGCCCGGCCGGGCTCCACCGAGATCCGAGGGGCCGTCAACTGTGCTGCGGCGCACTCGCGTCGGACGATCTCGCCGAGCGAGACGGCGATCTCGGCGGGCTCGCGCGGGTCGTCGTCGGGGGTGTACGCGATGCCGAGGCCGCCGCCGAGGTCGATCTCCGGCAGCTCGACGCCGTGCTCGTCGCGGACCTCGGCGAGCAGGCCGACCACCCGGCGGGCGGCCACCTCGAAACCGGCGAAGTCGAAGATCTGCGAGCCGATGTGCGAGTGGATGCCGCGCAGTTCCAGGGAGGGCTTGGCCAGCACCCGGCGGACCGCCTCGGCGGCCAGACCGCCGGACAGCGACAGGCCGAACTTCTGGTCCTCGTGCGCGGTGGCGATGAACTCGTGGGTGTGCGCCTCGACGCCGACGGTGATCCGGATCAGCACCGGCTGGCGGACGCCCCGCGCCCCGGCGATCTCCGCCAGGCGGTCGATCTCCTGGAACGAGTCGACCACGATGTGCCCGACGCCGGCCTTCACGGCCTGCTCCAGCTCGTGCGCCGACTTGTTGTTGCCGTGCAGCGCGATCCGCTCCCCCGGCATGCCGGCCGCCAGCGCCACGTGCAGCTCGCCCAGGGAGCACACGTCGACGTTGAGGCCCTCCTCGTGCAGCCAGCGCACCACGGCCTTGGACAGGAACGCCTTGCCCGCGTAGTACACGTCCGCGTCGTCGCCGAAGGCGTCCCGCCAGGCGCGGGCGCGGGCCCGGAAGTCGGCCTCGTCCAGCACGTACGCGGGGGTGCCGAACTCGGCGGCCAGGGTGCGGACATCGACGCCGCCGACGGTGGCTGCGCCGTCCGCGCCGCGGGTGACAGTGTGCGACCAGATCTTCGGGTCGAGGGCGTTCAGGTCGGCGGGCGGGGCCTGGTAGTGGCTCTCGGGCAGCACGTCGCCGTGCCGGGGACCTGCGGGGTGGGCGGAGCGAGACATGTGCGGTACTTCCTCGGCCTATGGCAAGGGGCGGCGGCCGGTCTCCGTCGACCGGTCCGCCGCCCCCGCTCGTGCTGCGCTTGGGGGTTGTGGTGCTTTACATCCGCTCGGGGGCGGATACGCCGAGCAGACCGAGGCCGTTGGCGAGCGTCGTTCGCGTGGCGTCGGCGAGCCAGAGGCGGGCGTGCGTGAGGTCGGTGACCTCCTCGTCGCCCTTCGGCAGGATCTGGCAGTTGTCGTAGAACCGGTGGTAGGCGCGGGCCAGCTGCTCCAGGTAGGTGGCCACGTGGTGCGGCTCGCGCAGTTCGCCGGCCTTGGCCAGCACCCGCGGGAACTCGCCGAGCTGACCGAGCAGGTTGTTCTCCCACTCGGTGTTCAGCAGCTCCGGTTTGAACTCCGCGCTGCGGGCGATGCCCTTCTCCACGGCGTTGCGCTGCACGGAGCACATCCGGGCGTGCGCGTACTGCACGTAGAAGACCGGGTTCTCGGCGGTCTGGCTGGTGACCACGTCGATGTCGATGGTGATGGTGGAGTCGGTGGACTGGCGCACCAGCATGTAGCGGGCGGCGTCCACGCCGATCCAGTCGATCACGTCGTCGATCGTGATGATGTTGCCCGCGCGCTTGGAGAGCCGGACCTCCTTGCCGTCGCGCAGCATCTTCACGAACTGACCGATCATCACCTCGATGTTGCGGTCCATGTCGTCGCCCGCGCAGGCCGCGATGGCCTTGAGGCGGTTGACGTAGCCGTGGTGGTCGGCGCCGAGCATGTAGACCGAGACCTCCGCGCCGCGGTCCCGCTTGCTCAGGTAGTAGGCGGCGTCGGCGGCGAAGTAGGTGGTCTCGCCGTCGGCCTTGATCAGGACGCGGTCCTTGTCGTCGCCGAAGTCGGTGGTGCGCAGCCAGATCGCGCCGTCCCGGTCGAAGACGTGGCCCTGCTCGCGCAGCCGCTCCATGGCCTGCTGGACGGCGCCGGAGTCGTGCAGCGTCTTCTCGGAGAACCAGGTGTCGAAGTGCACCCCGAACTCGGCCATGGAGCGCTGGATCTCGGCGACCATCAGCTTCAGGCCCTCGGTGCGGAAGGCCAGCAGCTGCTCGTCCTCGGGCAGCTCCAGGATGCCGGGCACGCCGTCGGTGACGGCCTTGGCGATGTCGTTGATGTACTCGCCGACGTAGCCGTCCTCCGGGACGGGCTGTCCGTTGGCGGCGGCCTTCAGCGACTTGGCGAACTTGGTGATCTGCACGCCGGCGTCGTTGAGGTAGTACTCGGTGGACACCTCGGCGCCGGAGGCCTTGAGGACGCGGGCCAGCGAGTCGCCGACGGCGGCCCAGCGGACGCCGCCGATGTGGATCGGGCCGGTCGGGTTCGCCGAGACGAACTCCAGGTTGATCTTCAGGCCCTTGAGCGCCTCGTTGCGGCCGTACGCCTCGCCCGCCTCGACGATGGTGCGCGCCAGCTCGCCCTGGGTGGCGGCGTCCAGCGTGATGTTCAGGAAGCCCGGGCCGGCGATGTCGACCTTCGCGACGCCGGTGATCTCTCGCAGGCGGGCGGCCAGCGTCTCGGCGACGGCTCGCGGCGGCTTGCCGGCCGGCTTCGCGAGCTGGAGGGCCACGTTGGTGGCGTAGTCGCCGTGGTCCCTGTTCTTGGGCCGCTCGACCGTCACGTGCGCGGGCACGTCGACGGTCAGCTCGCCTGCCTGGATGGCGGCGCTGACGGCGGCCTGGACTGCCTGGGAGAGTTCTGCGGGTGTCACGGGCCCAAGCCTAGGCGAGAGGGGGTGGTCGGCCGCCACTCGGTTTGCCGAGTGGGACGCGCGTCGCGCCGCCCGGTGTGCTTCGTCTCGTCGGACAGCGCCGCAGACCGGCACATCTCATGGGCGTGACTCGTCCGGCGGAACAAGTTCCTGCGCCTGTTCGCTCAAGGCGAAATTACGCGGGGTTTGGACGGGCGGATGAGGAGCGCTGCCGAAGTCGTACGCGAAACGGCGCCCGGCGCCCGCCGCAGCCGGACGATCCATCGCCCGCAGGCGGCGCACCAGCTCGATCAGGTCCGCCGGGTCGAACGGCTTCGCCAGGTAGCCGTCCACCCCCACCGACTCGCCGCGCTCCAGATCCGCCGGGGTGCAGGCGCTCACGATCGCGATCGGCAGGTGCGCGGTCTCCCAGGCGGCGCGCAGCCGGGCCGCCGTCCGCAGCCCGTCCAGCCGGGGCATCACCACGTCCAGCGTCACCACGTCCGGCGCGACCCGGCGGACCACCTCCAGGCACTCGGCACCGTCGGCGGCGGTCACCACCTCGAAGCCCTCCAGCTCCAGGTTGACCGTGATCAGCCGACGGATCGCCTCGCTGTCGTCCACCACGAGGACCCGCCCCGACGTCGCCGCCACCTCACCGAGGGTAGCCGCGCCCCGCCCCGCCCGTCCGGCCTTTGCGCTACTTGCCGGTCACCCCCTGACGGCCCGTCCGGATCCCGTCGCCGGAAACCCGTGCACGGAGCACGGAGTTTCCCTGGTAGTGTTTTCCCCGCAAGGCCGGGTGATCGCAGATCGCCCAGGGCCCCCGTAGCTCAGGGGATAGAGCACCGCCCTCCGGAGGCGGGTGCGTAGGTTCGAATCCTACCGGGGGCACTTCGCGGCAAGTGCGTGAACGAGGCTCAGGTCCAAGTGACTTGGGCCTTTTTCGTTTGCCCTTCACGCTGCCCCGACCGGTACGCTCCCCCGACACCTGAACGAGGGGGGCACCACCATGACCAACACGGTTCCGAACCTGTCCGACGACCGGCTGGCCTGGCTGGCCGTCCGGGACCAGCTGAACAAGAAGGCCCGGCGGCCCGGGGCGTTCGGCTGGTTCACCGCGCTGTTCGGCCTGCTGAGCCTGCGGGCCGGTGCGCGGGCGGCCGGGATGGCCGGGGACATGCGGCGCGAGGCGGCCTCGGGGAAGCTGCACGAGTACGCCTTCGCCGTGGACACCGCCGCAGAGACCCTCACCGCCACCGAGCGCGCGCACCTGCGGGCCACCGGCGAGGTTCCCGCCCACTTCCTGGCCGAGGTCGAACGCCTGGTGGCCGAGCGCAAGAAGCGCTGACCTGCCGTCAACTCGGCTTCCGCTTGCGGTGGTCGCCGCGCAGCACCAGGGCCGGGGTGGCGGGGTCGTAGGCGCCGCAGGCGGTGGTGGACCAGGGGGACCACTGGCGGGGAACGGCGAAGTACGGGACCAGGACGGGGCCCGTGCGGCCGGGGGCGGCCTTGGCGGGGAGCAGCGCGGGCAGCACGTCGGGGGTCTGGCCGGCCAGGATCGCGGTGCGGCAGGAACGGCAGGCGGGGCGCCGGTCCGCGGCGGCCTCGCGGGCTGTGAGGTGGGCCCGTTGGCGGGTCTTGCGGCTCTTCGGCTCTTCGGCGGCGCTCGCGGCCGGGCCGTGCAGCGGGTTGTAGTAGCAGCGGACGGCGAGCGGGCCGGGCCGCTGTCCGGCGTGCAGCAGGTGGGCGGCGGCGAGCCGTTCGACGGCCTGCTCGGCGAGCACCACGGCGGCGGCCAGGTCGGGCAGGTCGGTGTCGCGGTGGTCGGCGCGGTCGAGCAGCCGGCCGGCCGCCTCGTACGCCTCCAGCGCCCACTGGTAGGCCCGGCGGGCGGCGGACTCCTCGGTGGGGAGCTGGAGTTCGGCGGCCTGGAAGACCGCGCCGGCGGTGGTGACCCGCTCGGCGGCGAGTTCGCGCAGCCGGTCCCGGAGGGCTTCCCACTCCCCCAGCACCAGGGCGTTGTGCTCGCGGATCTCCCGGCGGCTCGGGTGCTGTGGGGATGCCGGGGCGGGCCCCGCGGCCTTCAGGAACCACCAGCGGCGGAACACCGCGCCTCCCCCTCGTGTGCGTCGTCGCACCATTGTGGGTCACCCAGGGGGTGAAGCGGCAGGGGGTTTCCGGGGCCGGTCAGCTCGCCCGGGTGACCAGGTCGGCGACGGTGTGGTCGAAGTAGGCGCTGTAGGACGTGTCGTTGGTGTCGCCGCCCTGCTGGTAGCCGCCGATGACGCCTATCACCTGGCCGGTGGCGGCGTCGATGAACGGGCCGCCGCTGGTGCCGTTGGGGAAGGACGGGCCGTCGATGCGCCGCTGGAAGGTGTCCTCGCGGCTGGTGACGTTGGTGCACAGTATCGGCTTCTCGGCGCCGTCCGGGTAGCCGTACAGCCGGGTCTGAACGGTCCAGGCGGCGTTGATGCCGAGCGGGTTGCCCCCGACCACGTCCTCGATCCGGCGGCCGTCGCTGGGGGCGACGGTAAGGACGGCGAAGTCCTCGTCGGGGTCGTTGTCGTTCTGCCAGCCGTCCGCGGTGTACACCTTGGTGACCTGCCAACTCCCGAACGGGGCCTGGCCGTCGTGGTAGCCGGGGACGAAGGTGATGCTGCTGACGCCGGCCAGGCAGTGCGCGGCGGTGAGGATCAGGTCGCGCCCGGGGCTGTCGATGACGCTGGCGGTGCAGAAGTGGTTGCCCGGCCCGATGTCGCCGGTGAACAGCGCGCCGACCCGGACCGATTCGGTGTTGACCGCGGCGGTGGCGGTGACGCCGAGCTTCACGTCCGGTGGCGCGAAGGGCGGGATCTGCCGGGTGAGACCGGCGGTGGGATCGGCGGACCCGGCGGCGTCGGGCGTGCCGGGCGACTCGCCCGCACCGGTCTCCGCGCTCGCACTCGGGCTCGCCTCGGCGGCGGTGCTCGTCACGGGGGCGGGCACGGGGGCCGAGGCGGCCATCGCGACGCTGTCGGCGCTGGTCCGCTGCCGCGGGTCGCGCACGTGGACGGAGAACAGCCCTGCGACGGCTATCACGCCGACCACGCCGACGGCGAGGAACGAGCTGAGGACGACCGGCCGCAGCGAGCGGCGCTTGCGCTGCTTGGAGTGCCGTCCCATGGTGCCCCGTTCCTGCCGACCGGAGGATCGTAGCGGTGTCCGCGTCCATCCCGACGCGGACACCGCTGACCCGAGCTGTCTCAAATATGCGTCGCCGAGCTGGAAATGCCGTGATTCCTGGCTGGGAGACTCGTGAGATTTCCGGTGGCGGACAGCAGGGTCTCATGTCCGGGGCCGGGTACGGGGACGGCGGCACCGGGCGCTCCGGTCAGGCCACCGCTCTGGCCTCGGTCTGGGCGGTCCGGCCCTCGGCCTCGCCCGGGGCGGGCCGGTGGGTGATCATCAGGAACGCGACCACCGCGGCGAACAGCAGGATGCCCATCGCGACGACCGTGGCGACCGCGTAGCCGTGCACCGCGCCCTGGGCCTGGACCAGTGGGTCGGTCGGGTTGCGGGTGGCGAGGTAGCTGGCGGTGACGCTGGCGGCGATGGTGTTGAGCAGCGCGGTGCCGATCGAACCGCCGACCTGCTGGGCGCTGTTGATGATGGCGGAGGCGGCGCCGGTCTCCTGCGGGGCGACGCCGAGGGTGGACAGGTTGATGGCCGGCATGAAGACCAGGCCGAGGCCGATGCCGAGCAGCAGTTCGGCGGGCAGCACCAGGCCGAGGTACGAGCTGTCCACCCGCAGTTGGGTGAGCCAGGCCATGCCGCCCGCGCCGATCAGCAGTCCGGGGACGATCAGGGCGCGGGTGGGGATGCGGGTCATCAGCCGGGAGCCGATGCCGGCCGAGCTGAGGATGATCGCGCCGGTCATCGGCAGGAAGGAGACGCCGGCCCGGATCGGCGAGTACCCCTTGACCACCTGCATGTAGTAGGTCAGGAACAGGAACAGCCCGTACATGGCGATCACCGCGAGGCCGACCGAGAGCGCGCTGCCGGCCCGGTTGCGCTCGCGGACCAGGTGCATCGGCAGCAGCGCGTGCGGAGTGCGCCGCTCGACCAGGGCGAACACGGCGAGCAGGGCGACACCGGTGCACAGCGCGGTGAGCACCAGCCAGTCGCCCCAGCCGCGATCGACGGCCTCGGAGGTGCCGTAGACGATCAACAGCAGTCCGCCGCAGCCGAGCACCGCGCCGGGCAGGTCGAGCCGGACCCGGTGCGAGCGGTCGATGTGGTCGCGGCGCAGCAGGTAGTAGGCGCCGAGCGCGGTGGCCGCGGCGATCGGGCCGTTGACGTACAGGCACCAGCGCCAGCTGAGGTATTCGGTGAGCAGACCGCCGGTGATCAGGCCGATCGCCGCGCCGCCGCCCGCCAGGGCGCCGAAGACGCCGAACGCGGTGGCCCGTTCGCGCGGGTCGCGGAAGGTGATCGACAGCAGCGACAGCGCGGACGGGGCGAGCAGCGCGCCGAAACTGCCCTGCAGGGCGCGGGCGGCGAACAGCATGCCGCCGCTGGTGGCGAAGCCGCCGAGGCAGGACGCCGCGGCGAAGCCGAGCAGGCCGACGATGAAGGTGCGCTTGCGTCCGAAGAGGTCGCCGATCCGGCCGCCGAGCAGCAGCAGACCGCCGAAGGCCAGTGTGTAGGCGGTGATCACCCACTGCCGGTTGGCGTTGGAGATGCCCAGGTCGTGCTGGGCGGACGGGAGGGCGATGTTCACGATCGTCGCGTCCAGGACGATCATCAGCTGGGCGATGGCGATGACCGCCAGGGCCCACCAGCGGCGCGGATCGGCCGGCTGGGTTTCGGGGGCGTGCTGGGAGGTCACCGGTGGACCGCCTTCCGCCGAGTCGGGAATGGGCCTGGATGGCGCGCACGGCGCTCTCTCCAGCCAAACGCCCGATCCGGTCATCGGCAAGGCAGTATGTACGGCTTTGTCACGATTTGGGACGGTGGACCCGGGTGCCCGGCCGCTCGGCCACCCGGGACACTCCTGCGACTACAGCGCGCTCAGCTCCGTCACCAGGTCGTCCAGGCCCAGCGAGCCCTGCGACAGCGCCGCCATGTGCCACGCCTTCAGGTCGAACTCCTCGCCGCGCGCCTCGGCCGCCGCCCGGGCCGCACTCCGGCCGCTCAGCCAGGCCCGCTCGCCGAGCTTGTAGCCGATCGCCTGGCCCGGCAGGCCCAGGTAGCGGACCAGCTCGCTGTCCAGGAACTCGGCGGACAGGCCGCAGTACGCGCCGAAGAACTCCCGGGCGCGCTCCGGCAGCATCGGCTCGCCCGCGGCGAACGGCGAGTCGGCCGGGAACTCCAGCTCGGCGTGCATGCCGATGTCCACGATCACCCGCAGCGCACGCATCATCTGCGCGTTCAGGTAGCCCAGGCGGTGACCCGGGTCGGTGAGGTAACCCAGCTCGTCCATCAGGCGCTCGGCGTACAGCGCCCAGCCCTCCATGTTGGCGCTGACGCCGCCCAGGGTGACCTGGTAGGTGGAAAGCTGGTCCGCCACGTACGTCCACTGCGCGAGCTGCAGGTGGTGGCCGGGGACGCCCTCGTGGTACCAGGTGGAGACCAGGTCCCACTCCGGGAACGCGTCCCGGCCCAGGGTGGGCAGCCAGGTCCGGCCGGGGCGGGAGAAGTCCAGCGACGGCTGGGTGTAGTACGGGGCGGCGGCGCTGCCGGGCGGGGCGATCCGCGACTCCACCTTCAGCAGCGGATCGGCCAGGTCGAAGTGCACGCCCTGCAGGTCGTTGATCGCCCGGTCCATCAGGCCCTGCAGGTACTCCTGCACCTCCTGCTCGCCGCGGATCGCCGGGCCGTCGGTCTCCAGCCACTTCATCGCCTGCATCGGGCTCGCCCCCGGCAGCACCTTCTCCGCCTCGACCCGCATCTGCGCGTCCAGCTCGTGGAACTGCTCCCACGCCCACCGGTACGCCTCGTCCAGGTCCAGGTCGGCGCCCGTCCAGAACCGCACCCAGCGGGTGTAGCGCTCGCGGCCGATCGCGTCGGGGGTGCCCTGGGCGGCCGGACCGTACACCTCGCGCATCCAGTCGCGCAGCTCGGCGAGGGCAGCGGTCGCCTCGACCGCGGTGGCGGTCAGCTGCTCCCGCAGGTGCTCCGGCGCGGGGGCGACCAGGTCGCCGAACCAGCCGCCGGGACGCTCGGACTCGATCCACTCGCCGAACTGGCCGACCACGGTGTCGACCTGGCGCGGCGCCGACAGCAGGCCGCGGCGCACGCCCTCCTCCAGGGTCTGCCGGTACTGGGCGACCGCCTCCGGGAAGCGGGCCAGCCGGCGGCCCAGCCGCAGCCAGTCCTCGTCGGTGTCGGTGGGCAGCAGGGTGAAGATTTCGCGGGTGTTGTGCACCGGCGAGCCCAGGTTGCGGACCGACCGGAACTCCTCGCCCGCGTCGTGCACCGCGAGTTCCGCGGTCAGCCGCTCGCGCAGCAGCCGGGCGCAGCGGCGCTCCGCCTCGTCCCCGATCGGGCCGGCCGCCTCCAGCGCGTCCAGCTCGGCGAGGGTGCGGCGGGCCAGGTCGTCGAGGGCGGCGGTACCCGCCGGGGACAGGTCCGTGAGCCGGTCGTCCTCCGGGTTGAGCCCGAGATAGACCGCGGTCAGCGGGTCGAGCTCGGCAAGGGCGTGGACATAGGAATCGGCGATGCGGCGCGGGGTGGAGCCGCCGGCATGACGGTCGTTCAGTTCATGAGCCATCCGGCCATCCTGTCGCAGCGACGGGCGAATTCAAGCCCCAACCGGAAGGGACCGCGTCAACTGCGTACCGGCCACCGGCGCCGCACCGCCTGCGACGGGTCCCAGACCGGCCGGCCCAGGGTGATCGGACGGAACGCCAGCCCGATCAGCACCGCACAGAAGTGCCCCAGGTCGGTGAAGGTGTGCGAGACCAGCAGCGGCACCAGGTAGAACACCACCAGCCCGCAGCCGTACACCCGCCGCCACACGCCCGCCAGACCCCACGTCAGCACGCCCTCCACCCCGGCCAGCGCGTACGACACCCCGACGTCCACGGTGTTCGCCATGTTCATCGGCAACACGTGATGGTGGACGCCCCAGGCCACCACCCCCTGGCTGATGTACGTCGCCAGGACGTGCGCGCTCAGCGCCACCGTCAGCCAGCGCCCGGTGCCCAGCCAGCGCTCGGCGGGGACGTGGAAGATGTGGAACATCACGAAGTAGAACCAGAAGTTCGCCTGCTCCGTCCAGATCAGGCTGGCCAGCAGGACGTGCACCGGATGCGAGGTCAGCTGGTCAATGTTGGTGGACCGGCTCTGCAGGAAGTAGTGCAGGGCGGCCGGGTCCATCCGGGCCACCACGAAACTGGTGACCGCGAGCAGCAGCAGCCACACGTACGTCCCCGGAGACCTGCCGATCCACCGCCCGACCGCCCGAACCCACCGCACCGGCCGCTCCTCATCATGATCCGCCGAATTCTGCTCACAGTCTGCGGTCGGCGGCAACGGCCCGCCCGGCGATTACGCTGGCACCCATGGCAGCGACCCCGTCCCCCACCCAGGCGGAGCGCCCCCGGCGCGCCACCTACCGCCGACTGCCCGTCCAGCAGCGGCGCGAACAGCTGATCGCCGTCGCCCTCGAACTGTTCGCCGCCCGACCGCCCGAGGACGTCTCGCTGGACGACGTCGCCGAGGCCGCCGGCGCGTCCCGCCCCCTCGTCTACCGCTACTTCGCCGGCGGCAAGCAGCAACTCTACGAGGCCGCACTGCGCAGCGCCGCCACCGAACTCACCCGCCGCTTCACGGTCTCCGCGACCCCCGGCACCCCCACCCAGCAGCTCGGCTCCGTCCTGCACCAGTACTTCGCGTTCGTCGACGAGCACGCCGCGGGCTACGCCGCGCTGCTGCGCGGCGGCTCGGTGGTCGAGACCGCCCGCACCTCGGCCATCGTCGACGAGGTCCGCCGCGCGGCGATCCGGCGCACCCTGCGCCACCTGGCAGTACGGGAGGCCGGCCCGCGACTCACCCTGCTGGTGCGCTCCTGGATCTCCGTGGTCGAAGCCTCCGCGCTCAGCCGACTCGACGAGGGCCGCCAGATCCCGCTCGACTCCCTCTGCGACTGGCTGGTCGACCAGTTCGTGGTGATGGCCGCCGCGACGGCCGTCCGCGACCAGCAGACGGCCGAAGTCCTGCACCACTGGCTCCAGTTGGAGACGGAGGACAGCCCGGCGGGGGTGCTCATGGCTCGCCTTCGGGACATAGGCATGTAAGAGGGCGCGAAACGCAGGCGGGCGCGGGGAAACGGCAGCGGGTGCACAGACAGGGGCGCGGGGAACTGCGCGACAAGCGCACACCGCATCCGCAAGGTCGCGATCAAGTGCAGGTCACTGTCCTGCGTCGCGATCTTGCGGTTGGGTGCCTTCCGCTGCGCGCAGTTCCCCGCGCCCCTGTCTTCGCGCCCTTTCGCTCGCCCGTCAGGTCTCCCGCTGGGGGCGGTACTCCGCCTCCTCGACCCCGAACGTCCAGGCCACGCCCGCCCTCGCGGTGCGGACGGATGGCGGGACGCGCAGGTAGTAGGTGCGGAAGGTGCCGTCCGGTTCGGGGGTGGAGTTGACCACCTCGACCATCACCACCGGTTCGTCGTCCGGGAGTTGGATCCGCCAGAGGATGCCCGTCTCGTCGCGGTGCAGCGGCTCCGCGCCGCTCTCCGCGAGGTAGCGGTCGTAGCCGAAGTGCTCCAGCATGACGCGGCGGAGCTCGGCGTTCTCCTCGGTGCGGATCCGCTCCACGGTGAGGCCGGTCAGCTGTTCCAGGAAGTCCGCGGGGACGGGCATGCCGCGCCACGCGTACAGCGCGAAGCCGTCGGCGTAGGCGAGGGCGGGACCGTCGGCGCGGTCGAGGCGGCCGGCCTCGTCGCGGTGCAGGGCGACGGGGCGTTCGCTGAGCAGCACGGTGTTCTCGTACGGCCACCACCAACCGGCCTGTCGGGCGACCCCGGCCAGCGCGGCGAGGGCCTCGTCGCCGGTGCCGGCGGTGTCGAAGGCGGCGAACCAGGCGGCGTCGTGCTGGCCGGCGACGGCGTCGAGCAGGGCGAGGCGGGCCTTGGCGCGGGCTTCGCCGGCCACCCGGCGGAGTTCCTTGTTCTCGGGCTTGCGGGATTCCTCCCAGCCGAGCGGTTCGGGCTCGGGGGCGAAGTGGTCGAGCAGCGCGGCGCGGACGCGTTCGGCGGGCAGTGCGGTGGTGGCGGCGAGTTCGGCGCCGGTCGCACCCCAGATCTCGGCCCAGCCGGCGGGGCCGTGCGCGGCGAACGCGGCGTCGCGGGCGCGTTCCCAGGCGGCGGTGCGCACCTGCTCGCGCAGGTTCGCGCCGAACTCCTCGCGGTGGTCGAGCAGTTCGGTGACGGCGGCGAGCGGCGAGGGGCGCCAGCGGAACTCGGCGGGCTCGGCCAGCCCGGCGGCCCGGTAGGCGGCCCGGACGGCCTGTTCGGCGGTGGCCCGGTCGGCCGGTCCGGTGGCGGCGGCGACCGCCCGCCAGTGCGCCACCGAGGCGTCGGCCGGACGGCCGGTCAGCTGCGTGCTCATCAGTTCTGTCCTCACTCTCTTGCGGGGTGTGCCGGGCTCAGTCCGCGACGATCCGGACCGCGCCGGGCGCGTACTCGCGCTGCCGGACCACCCGGAACCAGCCGGTGGGCAGCGCGATCGCCGCGTGCTCCTCGTGCACGACCTTGCCGCCCTCCGGCAGGTGCAGCCAGGCGCGGCCGAACGGGCCGGACTCGCGCAGCAGTTCACCCGGGCCGACCACCGCGTGGGCGTGGCCGGTGACTTCGCCGAGGGCCAGCACCAGCCGGCCGCGGCCGTCCCGCGGCTGGCGCGGCAGGTGGGCCACCGCGGCCGGGACCGCGCTCTGTTCGACCGGCACGATCAGTACGTCACCCTGGCGGTACACGAAGGTCCTCCCGCGGTCGGGTCCGGCCGGGCGCCGGACGTCCCGACCGGAAAACTAGGCGGTCCCACCGACAACACCACGCCAGCAAACTCCCCGTGCGGGTGAACGTCGGGGGCGGCTGGTAGACAGGGTCAGGCCCCACGACGAGCAGCGAGGAGCGGCGCATGACCATCAATCAGCACATCGAGGAGTTCCACGGCCTCCCGGTCACCGACTTCCGGACCGCCGAGGCGGAGGGGAAGAAGCTGCCGGCAGCCGCGGCGACCGCCTGGCGGATCGGGCTGGACTACGAGGAGGAGCGCGAGTTCGGCGAGGTCTGGGCGGCGTTCCTGAAGACCGTCGCGCTGGAGGAGGTCACCGCGCTGGTGATCGGCCCGTGGTTCTCCGAGGAGCCGGAGTCGCTGTCCGAGACGCTGCCGGTGGTGCTCGCGTCCGCCGACCGCTTCCCCGCGCTGCGGGCGCTGTTCATCGGCGACATCATCATGGAGGAGTGCGAGATCTCCTGGATCCAGATGTGCGACATCACGCCGGTCCTCGAAGCGTTCCCGCAGTTGGAGGAGCTGGTGGTGCGCGGCTCCGACGGCGACTACGACGGCAAGGACCCGCTCTCCCTGAAGCCGGTGAAGCACCAGAAGCTGAAGGCGCTGCGCTTCGAGGCCGGCGGCCTGCCGGGCTCGGTGGTCCGCTCGGTCGCCGCCTGCGACTTCCCGGCGCTGGAGAAGCTGGAACTGTGGCTGGGCGTCGACAACTACGGCGGCGACTGGACGATGGAGGACCTCGGCCCGTTCCTGTCCGGCGCCAACCTGCCGTCGCTGACGTACCTGGGCCTGCAGAACGCCGAGCAGCAGGACCGGATCGCCGCCCTGGTCGCGCAGGCCCCGGTGGTGCCCCGGCTGACCGGGCTGGCGCTGTCCATGGGCGCGCTCACCGACGAGGGCGCGGCGGCGCTGCTGGAGGGCCAGCCGCTCAGCCACCTGAAGAAGCTCGATCTGCACCACCACTACCTCACCGAGGGCATGCAGAAGCGCCTGCGGGACGCCCTGCCCGACGTCGAGATCGACCTCTCCGACGCCGAGGACCCGAACGACAACTGGCGCTACGTCGCCATCTCCGAGTAGGAGAGCGCGAGTTGACGTCGCCACAGCTGGTCGTCCTGGGCTGCCCGGGGCACCGGAGGGTCACCCTGTTCGCCGCCGCGGCCCGCGCCGCCGGCCTGCCGGAGCCCGCCGTGCTGAGCTGGTCCTCGGTGCTGCGCGGACGGTACGAGCTGCCGCCCGGCGCGGTGGTCCGGGTCGATTCGCCCGGCGAGGACCCGGAGGCCGACCGGCTGCTGCGCGGCGCCGCACTGGGCGACGGCTACGCCGCCACCCGGGTCGAGGGCGGTCCGGCCTGGTACGCGGGCGTCACCGCCGCGCTGCGTGAGCTGGCCGCCCGGCCCGGGGTGCGGATGCTCGGTGATCCGGAGGAGATCGCCGTGATGTTCGACAAGCGCCGCGCGCATGCCGTGCTGGCCGCCGCCGGGGTGCCGGTTCCGCCCGCGCTGCCCGGCGAACTCCCGTCCTCCTTCGAGGAGTTGCGGGAGCGGATGGAGTCCGCCGGGATGCGCCGGGTGTTCCTCAAGCCGGTGCACGGCTCGTCCGCCTCGGGGGTGGTGGCGCTGGAGTTCGGCCCGCGCGGGCAGGTCCAGGCCACCACCTCGGTGGAGGTCGCCCCGGACGGGCTGCACAACTCGCTGACCGTCCGGCGCTACCGCGACGCGGCCGAGGTCGCCGCACTGGTCGACCGGCTCGCCCCGGAGGGCCTGCACGTCGAGCAGTGGGTACCCAAGTCCGGGCAGCGCGGTCTCGCTGCGGACCTGCGGGTGCTGGTGGTCGGCGGCCGAGCCACCCATGTGGTGGTCCGCACCAGCCGGCACCCCATGACCAACCTCCATCTCGGCGGCGCACGAGGCGAGTTGGCGTCCGTCCGGGCCGCCGCCGGCGACACTTGGCCCACCCTGCTCGCCACCGCGGAGGCCGCCGCGGGCTGCTTCCCGCACGCCCCGATGGTCGGCGTCGACCTGCTCCCGCGCGCCCGCTGGCGCCGTACCCTGGTCGGCGAGGTCAACGCCTTCGGCGACCTCCTCCCCAAGCTCCCGGGCCTGGCGGACGGCCCGGCCCCGGGACTCGACACCTACGCGGCGCAGTTGGCTTCGCCGAAGTATTCGGAAGCTCTCCGCCGGAGCTCCGCGACAGCCCCTCTCCCGAGCCCCGCGTCCCCTCCGGGGGCGGAACCGCACGAAGCGGAAGAGCAGCCCCGGCCGAATCCGCCGCTCACACGGCCGGTTGACGCCCCGGCCGCGTAACCCGAAGGAACCCCGTTGCACCACGACATACCCGACATGAACCACATCGTCGGCACCCACGACCTCCTCCTCGTCACCCTCGACACCCTCCGCTTCGACGTCGCCGAGGAGCTTCTCGCCGCCGGCCGCCTCCCCAACCTCGCCCGGGTGATCCCGAACGGCCGGTGGGAGCGCCGCCACTCCCCCGGCAGCTTCACCTACGCCGCCCACCAGGCGATCCTGGCCGGCTTCCTGCCCACGCCCGCCTCGCCGAACGGCCCGCACCCGCGGCTGTTCGCGGCGCGTTTCGCCGGATCCGAGTCGACCGAGTCCCGCACCTGGGTGTTCGACGCGCCCGACCTGCCGACGGCCCTCGCCGCGACCGGGTACCGCACGGTCTGCATCGGTGGCGTCGGGTTCTTCAACAAGCAGGGCCCGCTGGGCTCCGTTCTCCCGGGGCTGTTCCAGGAGAGCCACTGGGCACCGGAGTTGGGCGTCCCGTCCCCGACCTCCTTCGAGTCGCAGGTGGCGGTGGCCGAGCGGATCACCGCCGAACAGCCGGCCGACCAGCCGCTGTTCCTGTTCGTCAACGTCTCCGCGCTGCACCAGCCGAACTGGTTCCACCTCCCGGGCGCGACCCGCGAGGACGGCGACTCCCGGGCCAGCCACGCCGCCGCGCTGGAGTACGTGGACGCGCACCTGGGGCGGCTGTTCGCGGCGATGTCCGCCCGCCGTCCGTGTTTCGCGATCGTCTGCTCGGACCACGGCACGGCGTACGGCGAGGACGGCTACACCGGTCACCGGATCGGCCACGAAGTGGTCTGGACGGTGCCGTACGCGCACTTCACCCTCCCGGCCATGCCCCAGGAACAGCCATGACAGCGACCCTCCAGTCCCCGTACCAGTCGTACGTGTACGCCTACCCGCACAAGACGGCCTATCGCCCGCTGCCCGACCGCCCGCCGCTGGCGGAGCTGTGGCGGGGTGAGAAGCAGGACGCCCTCTCGCTGTACCTGCACATCCCGTTCTGCGAGGTGCGCTGCGGCTTCTGCAACCTGTTCACCCGGATCGGCAGCCCGGAGGGCCTGACCACGGCCTACCTGGACGCGCTGGAGCGGCAGGCCGTCCAGGTCCGGGAGGCGCTCGCGGACACCGCCGGATTCGCTCTCGCGGCGTTCGGCGGCGGCACGCCCACCTACCTGACGGCGGCCGAGCTGGAGCGCCTCTGCGACATCGCCGAGCACCGGATGGGCGCGGACCTGCGGGCCGTCCCGCTCTCCGTCGAGGCCTCCCCCGACACCGCCACCGCGGACCGCCTCAAGGTGCTGGCCGAGCGCGGCACCACCCGGCTGAGCCTGGGCGTGCAGTCGTTCCTGGACGAGGAGGCCAGATCGGCGGTCCGGCCACAGAAGCGGGCGGCGGTGGAGGCGGCGCTCGGCCGGGTCCGGGACGCCGGCTTCCCGGTGCTGAACATCGACCTGATCTACGGCATCGACGGCCAGACGCCCGCCAGCTGGATCACGTCCCTGGACGCGGCGCTGCGCTGGCAGCCCGAGGAGCTGTACCTGTACCCGCTGTACGTCCGTCCGCTGACCGGCCTCGGCCGCCACACGGACACCACGCCCTCCCCCGAGTGGGACGCTCAGCGCCTGGCGCTGTACCGGGCCGGCCGCGACCACCTGCTGGCGCACGGCTACCAGCAGGTGTCGATGCGGATGTTCCGCCGGGCCGGCGCGGCGAGCGCGAGCGCCGGCGAGTACGCCTGCCAGACCGACGGCATGGTGGGCCTGGGCTGCGGGGCGCGTTCGTACACCTCGAAGCTGCACTACTCCTTCGACTACGCGGTGGACGCCCGCGAGGTGCGCCGGATCATCGACGACTACGTGGCCGCACCGGACTTCACCCGCGCCGAACTGGGCTGGGCGATGACGGACGAGGAGACCCGCCGCCGCCACCTGGTGCAGTCGCTGCTGCAGGGCGAGGGCGTCGACCTGGCGGCCTACCGGGAGCGCTTCGGCAGCACCCCCGAGCAGGACTTCCCGTCCGAGCTGGCCGAATTCGCCGCCAACGGCTGGCTGGCCGGCACCGAGCACCGGCTGCTGCTCACCCCGGAGGGCCTGGCCTGGTCGGACGCGATCGGCCCGCGGCTGTTCTCCGCCGGGGTGCGCGCGCGGATGGCGGAGTACTCGCCGAGATGAGCGCGCTGACGATCCTCTACCGGGGCCCGCTGTCCTCCTGCGACTACGACTGCCCGTACTGCCCGTTCGCCAAGCGGCGGGACACCCCGGAGCTGCTGCGCACCGACCGGGCCGCGCTGGAGCGGTTCACCGCCTGGGCGGCGGCGTACCGGCACGGCGGCCTGTCCGTCCTGTTCACGCCGTGGGGCGAGGGCCTGGTGCGGTCCTGGTACCGGCGGTCGATGGTGGAGCTGAGCCGGCTGCCGCACCTGGAGCGGGTGGCGATCCAGACCAACGCGAGCTGCCGCACCGACTGGCTGGCCGAGGCGGACCTGTCGAAGCTGGCGCTCTGGGTGACGTACCACCCGGGCCAGGTGACGGAGCAGCGCTTCCTCGCCAAGTGCGCCGAACTGACGGCGCTGGGCGTGCGGTTCAGCGTCGGCGTGGTCGGCCAACCGGAGCACCTGGCGGCGGCCCGCCGGCTGCGCGCGGCCCTGCCGCCGTCCGTCTATCTGTGGGTGAACGCGGCCGACGGGCTCACCTACACCGACGCGGAGGCGGCCGAGTGGACGGAGCTGGACCCGCTGTTCGGCTACAGCCGCCGCCCGCACCGCAGCGCGGGCCTGCCGTGCCGCACCGGAGAGAGCGTGGTGTCGGTGGACGGGGACGGCACGATGCGCCGCTGCCACTTCGTCCGGCCACCGCTGGGCAACCTGTACGACGACTCCTACCGGGCTCAACTGCGGCCCCGGGCCTGCCCGTTGGGCGAGTGCGACTGCCACATCGGCTATGTGCACCTGGAGTCGCTGCCGCTGTACGACGTGTTCGCGGGCGGAGTGCTGGAGCGCATCCCGCACGGCTGGTGAGGCCCACGGCACCTGACAAGTGAACGGTGCTCAGCGGACCTCGGCGAGGAAGGCGCGGGTGCACTCGTGCTGAGGGGCGTCCACGGCACCGCCCTGGTCGATGCCTTCCTGCCCCGGCACGCCCTCGACCGCACCGCCGACCCGCTGCTGCGCCGGCTGCTGCACGAGGGCCGGATCGGCGAGGAACACCTCACCGACCCCGACGGCCACAGCTACCGCTCCGGCCTGATCCGCACCGACCCGGACGCCCGGCTGCTCGATCCCGCCCTCGGCGGCCACCCGCACCCGCGCCGCACCGCCCTCGGTGCCCCCACCACCACCCGCGCCCCCGCCGCCTTCGCCCGCCCCCGCACGGACGCCCCGGCCTTCCGTCAGGACGACACGGTCGCCCGGCGGCTGCTGGCGGAGCTGCAGAAAGACGCCTGACCACCACCCCACGACACCCGCCGCCGTACCGGATACGCTCCAAGCACCCCGAGCCCTCCGGAGAGTCCGCCATGGCCAAGCAGCCCCCGCACCGCGACCCCGCCCAGGACGCGCCGCACGTCGGGCCCCCGGCCCACGCCGCCGCCGGGCTGCCCGCCATCGGGCACACCCTGCGGATGGCCGCCGACCAGATGTCGCCGGGCCGGGTGCTGTCCACCCTGCGCAAGGTCAACCAGCAGGGCGGCTTCGACTGCCCGGGCTGCGCCTGGCCCGATCCGGACAAGCCGCACCTGGCGGAGTTCTGCGAGAACGGCGCGAAGGCGGTCACCGAGGAGGCCACCGAGCGCCGGATCACCCCCGCGTTCTTCGCCGCCCACCCGGTCGCCGAACTCGCCGAGCGCTCCGGCTACTGGCTCGGCCAGCAGGGCCGGCTCACCACCCCGATGCTGCTCGACGAGGGCGCCACCCACTACGCCCCGATCGGCTGGGACGAGGCGTTCGCGCTGATCGCCGCCGAACTCACCGCGCTGGACTCCCCGAACGAGGCCGCGTTCTACACCTCCGGGCGGACGTCCAACGAGGCGGCCTTCGCCTACCAGCTGTTCGCCCGCCGGCTGGGCACCAACAACCTGCCCGACTGCTCCAACATGTGCCACGAGTCCTCGGGTTCGGCGCTCACCGAGACCCTCGGGGTCGGCAAGGGCAGCGTCTCGCTCAAGGATCTGTACCAGGCCGACCTGATCATCGTCGCGGGCCAGAACCCGGGCACCAACCACCCCCGGATGCTCTCCGCGCTGGAGCGTGCCAAGCGGGCCGGCGCGAAGATCGTCAGCGTCAACCCCCTGCCCGAGGCCGGCCTGGAGCGGTTCAAGAACCCGCAGACCCCGCGCGGCCTGGTCGGCGGCGGCACCAAGCTCACCGACCTGTTCCTGCAGATCCGCCTCGGCGGCGACCTGGCGCTGTTCCGGGCGCTGAACCACCTGCTGCTCACCACTCCCGGCGCGGTGGACGAGGCCTTCGTCGCCGAACACTGCGCCGGGTATCAGGAGTTCGCCACCGAGGCCGCCGAACTCGACCGCCCGGCCACGCTGGCCGCCACCGGCCTGCCCTGGGAGCAGATCGAGGAACTGCACCGGCTGGTGCTCTCCTCGCAGAAGATCATCGTCTGCTGGGCGATGGGCCTGACCCAGCACAAGCACTCGGTGCCGACCATCCGCGAGGTGGTCAACTTCCTGCTGCTGCGCGGCAACGTCGGCCGCCCCGGCGCCGGCGTCTGCCCGGTGCGCGGGCACAGCAACGTGCAGGGCGACCGCACCATGGGCATCTTCGAACGCCCCAGCACCGCGTTCCTGGACGCCCTGGGCAAGGAGTTCGCGTTCGAGCCGCCGCGCGAGCACGGCCACGACACCGTCGACACCATACGGGCGATGCGCGACGGCCGGATACGCGTCTTCTTCGCGATGGGCGGCAACTTCGTCTCCGCCAGCCCCGACACCGACGCCACCGAGGCCGCGATGCGCCGCTGCCGGCTGACCGTGCACGTCTCCACCAAGCTGAACCGCTCGCACGTCATCACCGGCGCCCGGGCGCTGATCCTGCCCACCCTGGGCCGCTCCGACCGGGACCTCAGCACGCTCGGCCCGCAGTTCGTCAGCGTCGAGGACTCCATGGGCATGGTGCACTCCTCGCGCGGCGGTCTACGCCCGCCCGCGCCCGACCTGCTCTCCGAGGTGGCGATCGTCAGCCGGCTGGCCCGCGCCGCGCTCGGCCCGCAGGACCCCACGCCGTGGGAGGAGTTCGCCCGCGACTACGACCTGATCCGGGACCGGATCGCCCGCGTCGTCCCCGGCTTCGACGACTTCAACACCAGGGTCCGCCGCCCCGGCGGCTTCGCCCTGCCGCACGCCCCGCGCGACAGCCGCAGCTTCCCCACCGCCACCGGCAAGGCCAACTTCACCGTCAACCCGCTCACCGCCCCCGACGTCCCGCCGGGCCGGCTGCTGCTCCAGACGCTCCGCTCGCACGACCAGTACAACACCACCGTGTACGGCCTGAACGACCGCTACCGGGGCATCACCGGCGGCCGCCGGGTGGTCCTGGTCAACCCCGCCGACGCGGCCGGACTCGGCCTCGCCGACGGGCAGTTCGTCGACCTGGTGGGCGAGTGGAAGGACGGCGTGGAGCGCCGCGCCCCGCACTTCCGGGTGGTGCACTACCCGGTGGCCAGGGGCGGCGCGGCCGCCTACTACCCGGAGACCAACGTGCTGGTGCCGCTGGACTCCACCGCGGACATCAGCAACACCCCGACCTCCAAGGCCGTGGTGGTCCGCCTGGAGCCCACCACCCGCCCCGCCGAAGCCTGACCCACCGAAGTCCGACCCACCGAAGCCTGACCCGCCGGGCCGCCGTCCCTCGACGGTGGCCCGTCAGCGGCCGGTCAGCGGCCGGTCGGCGCGGCCGACCCCGGCCCGGAGGCCGACGCGGACCCGGACGGCGAGCCGGAGGCCGACCCGCTCGCCGAACCGCTGGGCGAGCTGCTCGAACCGGTGCTCGGCGAGCCGCTGCCACTGGGCTGCGACGGGCTGGTGCCGGGGTTGTTGGGCTTCGGGTCCGGCGACGGAACGTTCGGCGCGGGCGTGCCGGGGGCGGGCGTGCCCGGTGCCGGCGGGGGCGGCAGCGTGGACGCCTTGGCGGGCCCGATCTTCGAGCCGCCGACCTTCACGTCCGGCACCTTCCACTCACCGCCCGCCTCGTCCGCCGAGTCGTCCGGGTCGGGCCGGACGGCGCCCAGGATCGGCATCGCGCCGACCTGCGACACCTTCACCACGTCGCCGGTGCGCGGGGCCTGCACGATCAGGCCGCCGCCGATGTACATCCCGATGTGGGTGGCGCCGCCGTAGTAGACCACCAGGTCGCCGGGGCGGATCTGGTTCAGCGGCACGTGCTTGAGCTGCGCCCACTGCTCCTGGCTGGTGCGCGGAATGGCCTTCCCGGCGTGCAGCCAGGCCTGCGAGGTGAGGCCCGAGCAGTCGAACACGTCCGGCCCGGAGCCGCCCCACACGTAGTCCTTGCCGAGCTGCTGGATCGCCCACTGCACCGCCTTGCGGCCCATCGCGGACGGCGTGCGCTCGCCCTTGCCGAGCGCACCGGAGGCCAGGAAGGTCAGCTGCGCCTGGTCGGCCTGCTGCTTCTCCAGCTCCTCCAGCTCGCTGCGCTGGGCGCCGGTGAGCGAGCCGACCAGGGTCTCCACGTCGGCCAGCTTCTTGGCCACGGTGTTCTTCTGCTGCTCCTGCTGGGTGGCCAGCGCCTGCGCGTCGGCCAGCGCCTGCTGGGCGGCCAGCTGCGCGGCGGCCAGCGCGTCCCGGTCGGACTTCAGCCGGTCCAGGAACGCCTTCTGCGAGCGCCCGGCGGAGTCCAGCAGTTCGGCGATCACCACCGCCTCGTACGGGTCCTTGGCCAGCAGCATCTCGGCGTACCCGGATATCTGGCTGTTGCGGTACTGCGCGCCCGCCAGCTGGGCGGCCAGGTCGTTGCCGGTGTCCACGGCCTCCTGCTGCCGCCCCACCCGGGCGTTCAGGTCCTGGACGGTGGCCTGCTGCTCGGCGAGCCGGGCGACCGTGCCGTTGTACTGCTCGGTGGCGGCCTCGGCCTCCTGGTAGAAGGTGTGCAGCTGCTCCAGCAGCGGGCCCAGGGTCCGCTTGGCCTCGGCCAACGGGTCGGCGCCGGGGGTGCCGGGGGCGGCGGACGAGGTGCCCGGGTCCGGCGCGGCGTACGCGGCGGAGGCGAACGGCAGGGCCAGTGCGGCGACGGCGATCACCGCCCCGCAACGCAGCGCGGCCCGCACCCACGGCCGCAGTCCGGTCGATTCCGCGCGCTGCCCTGCCCCCATCGGCCGGCCCTCCCCTGGTCTCGTCGGCGATCGGACCGATCCTGCCATGTCCAGGGGGGTTCCCGGCAGGTGGCCAGGGGAGCGTGAAGTGAATTCTCATCCGCGCCGGAGTGTGACAACCCTCTCATCAACCGCTGCGATCTCCATGGGAAACCGACGTTCCGGCAACTTCCGCGCCACTCACGGAACCATGACTCCGCGCCGAGTTAACCTCCCGTTCACCGAGGCTTCCTACGGTCACCGAGGACAGCAACGTCAGTCCGACCACTTCGACGATTGTTTGGGTATGGAACACATCACGTTCCTGGTGGCCGTTGTGATCATCACGGCGCTCGCCTTCGACTTCACGAACGGCTTCCACGACACCGCCAACGCGATGGCCACCTCCATCGCCACCGGCGCCCTCAAGCCCAAGGTCGCCGTGGCCATCGCCGCGGTGCTGAACTTCGCCGGCGCATTCCTCTCGGTCAAGGTGGCCACCACCATCTCGGGCGGCATCGTCAACGAGAAGGCCGGACTGCAACCCTCGATCATCTTCGCCGCCTTGGTCGGCGCGATCCTGTGGAACCTGCTGACCTGGCTGAAGGGCCTGCCCTCGTCCTCCTCGCACGCCCTGTACGGCGGCCTGATCGGCGCGACCATCGTTGGCGCCGGCATCAGCGGGGTCAACTTCTCCACCGTGGTCTCCAAGATCCTGATCCCGGCGGTGGCCTCCCCGATCATCGCGGGCGTGGCCTCCTGGGGCGCCACCAAGATCGCCTACCTGATCAGCGGGAACTCCCCGAAGAAGTCCACCGAGAAGGGCTTCCGCCGGGGCCAGGTCTTCTCCTCCTCGCTGATCTCGCTGGCGCACGGCACCAACGACGCGCAGAAGACCATGGGCATCATCACGCTGACCCTGATCTCGGCCGGCCAGCTGCACAAGGGCGACGGCCCGCCGACCTGGGTGATCATCAGCTCCGGCCTGGCGATCGCGCTGGGCACCTACATGGGCGGCTGGCGGATCATCCGCTCGTTGGGCTCCGGCCTGGCCGACATCCGGCCGCCGCAGGGCTTCTCCTCGGAGACCGCCGCCGCCACCGTGATCCTGACCTCCTCGCACATGGGCTACGGCCTGTCCACCACCCAGGTCTGCTCCGGCGGCATCATGGGCGCGGGCCTGGGCGGCCCGTCGGGCAAGCTGCGCTGGGGCATGGTCCGCCGCATGGTCTACACCTGGGGCCTGACCCTGCCGGCCGCCGCCGTGGTGTCCGGGCTGGCCGCCCTGATCGCCGACCAGGGCGACTGGGGCGTGGCCGTGGTCGGCGTGGCGCTGGTGCTCGGCGCCGGCTCGATGTGGATGATCTCCCGCCGCCAGCCGGTGCACGCCGACAACGTGAACGACAGCGAGACGGTGGACCTGCCGGTCACCGGCGGCCCGACCGGCCAGACCACCATCGCGGCCTGAGAGGACAACGAACCATGCACATCAAGTGGGCCGCTCTGGCCGAGACCGCGGGCGTCAGCCTGGCCGTCACCCTCGCGGTGGTCACCGTCTTCGCGCTGGGCAACCTGGCGCTCTCCCGCCGCGAGGCGGCCGTCGAAGCGGGCACCGGCAAGGGCGTCCCGGCCTTGGTGGCCGCAGGCGTGTGCTTCGCCGCCTGCGCGGCGGTGGTGCTGTACGGCATCTCGCTGATCGCCGCCAAGTAGCGCCGGGCGAGCAGACACGACGAAGGGCCCCGCCATCCGGCGGGGCCCTTCACGCATGTCGGCAGCGATCAGTCCGTGACCAGTTCCGCGGCCTTGCCGGCCGGGGCGGCGGCCCCGGGGTCGTCACTGGTGGTGCGCAGCGGCACCTCGCGGATGAACAGCACCAGCAGGAAGCCGACCACGGCGAACGGGGCGGCGACCAGGAACACGGTGCCGACGCCGTGCCCGAACGCGTCGGTGACCAGCGGGACGATCCGCCCGGGCAGCGCGTGCAGGTCGGGGATGCCGTCGCCGCCGCCCGCGGGGGCGGGCAGGCCGGCCTTGACGAAGTTCTCCGCCATGTACGAGGCGACCTTGTGCCCCAGCAGCGCGCCGAGCGCGGAGACGCCCATCGCGCCGCCCATGGTGCGGAAGAAGGTGACCACCGAGCTGGCCGCGCCGAGCTCGTGGCGCGGGACGGTGTTCTGCACCGCGAGCACCAGGTTCTGGCTGGTCATGCCGAGTCCGATGCCGGCCACCGCCATGTAGAGCGCGAGCAGCCCGTACGGAGTGTCGGCCCGGGCGGTGCCCATCAGGCCGAGCCCGACGGCGAGCAGCACGGTGCCGCCGACCAGGTAGCCCTTCCACTTGCCGTACTTGGTGATGAGCTTGCCGGCCACGGTGGAGGAGACCGCGAGGCCGAGGATCATCGGCAGGGTGAGCAGGCCGGCCTGGGTCGGGGTCTTCTCCTTGGCGAGCTGGAAGTACTGGCCGAGGAAGGTGGTGGTGCCATACATGCCGACGCCGACGAAGGCGGAGGCCACCGAGGCGAGCGCGACGGTGCGGTGGCGGAACAGGTCGAGCGGGATCAGCGGTTCGGCGGCGCGCTTCTCGACGGCGACGAACAGCCCGGCCAGCGCCAGGCCGCCGAGCACCATCACCGCGGTCTGCCAGGACAGCCAGTCGTAGTTCTTGCCGGCCAGCGAGATCCAGATCATCAGCAGGCTGACGGAGGCGGTGATCAGCACCGCGCCCAGGTAGTCGATCTTCGGCTTGC
Organism: Kitasatospora sp. NPDC048662; assembly: GCF_055587065.1. Taxonomy (NCBI): domain Bacteria; kingdom Bacillati; phylum Actinomycetota; class Actinomycetes; order Kitasatosporales; family Streptomycetaceae; genus Kitasatospora; species Kitasatospora sp. NPDC048662. The sequence goes on from NZ_JBVJHA010000002.1 coordinate 338,417, forward strand.
GGACGGTCTGCTCGGGGAGCTTGAGGGTGCGCTGGAGCACCAGGATGGCGAGCAGGGCGAACGGGACGCCGACGTAGAAGCACCAGCGCCAGCCGAGCCAGGAGGTGTCCACGATGACGCCGCCGATCAGCGGGCCGCCGATGGTGGCGAGCGCGAACACCGCGCCGAAGTAGCCGCTGTAGCGGCCGCGCTCGCGCGGCGGGACCATCGCGGCCAGGCAGATCTGGCCGAGCGCGATCACACCGCCGGCCCCGATGCCCTGCAGGACGCGGCAGAAGATCAGCATGCCGATGCTCTGCGAGAGGCCGGCCAGCGCCGAGGAGAGCACGTAGATCACCATGGCGATCTGGACCAGCAGCTTCTTGCTGACCAGGTCGGAGAGCTTGCCCCAGAGCGGGGTGGCGGCGGTGATCGACAGCAGGGCGGCGGTGACCACCCAGGTGTAGGCGGACTCGCCGCCGTGCAGGTCGGTGAGGATCCGCGGGAGGGCGTTGGAGACGACCGTGGAGGACAGCACGGCCACGAACAGGCCGAGCAGCAGGCCCGAGAGGGCTTCGAGCACTTGGCGGTGGGACATCCGGGTCTGCGGTACTGCCTGGGGGGTCGTCGACATGCGCTTCCTTCGACCGTGAAAAGTTCGTTGCCTCAAGCAACTATACGCGGATAGTTGACTGGGGCAACTTTCTTCAAGCCAAAGTAAAGGGGCTTCCCAAAACCCCAGGTCAGAGCCGGTCAGAGCCGGTCAGATCCCTTCGGTCAGCTCGTTGAACCGCTCCAGCAGCCGCGCGAACTGCTCCAGCTCGCCCACCTCCCACGCCGCCAGCGAAGCCCGGAAGCGCCCCATCCGCACCTCCCGGGCCGCCGCGAACCGCCGCTCGCCCTCCTCGGTCAGCGACACCAGCGAAGCCCGCCGGTCCAGCGGATCGGTCTCCCGGCGCAGCAGCCCCAGCTCCTCGATCGCCCGGATCTGCCGGCTCACCGTGGCCTTGCCCACGCCGAAGTGCAGCCCGATGTCGGTCACCCGGGCCTGCCCGGACTCCCGGATGAACGCGAGCAGCACGTACGCCCCGGCCTCCAGCTCGGGGTGCACCAGGCGGGAGACCTCGGCCGCCCGCGCCCTGCTGCGCCGGAACAGCGTCGCCACCTCGCGCTCGACCGCGAGAAATGCCAGTTCGGCGGCGTTCGGATCCGCCACGGGGTCGTTCATGGCGCTCAGTATCGCGCAGCCTGCATTTTCCCCGGGGCGCAACTGTTTCATGATATTAAGTATCCGATTTGTGTACTGGTACCGGATTGATAGGGAGATGCCCGCACATGGCAGAGCCTGCGAAGGGCTTCGTCAACGAGCTCAAGGACGCGGTGACCCCCCGCGCGTTCTTCCTGGTGGTGGCCGTCCTGCTGCTCCAGCTCGGCTTCATCACCTCGTACGTGGGCGCGCTCCACCAGCCGAAGCCGCACGAGCTGTCGATCGCCGTGGTCGCGCCGCCCGAGATCGCCCCGAAGCTGACCGCCGCCCTGGAGTCCGTCCCGGACAACGCGGTGCGTGCCTCCGTCGAACCCGACGCGGAGACCGCGAAGGCCCGGATCAAGGACCAGAAGATCTACGCGGCCTGGGTGTTCGACCCGGCCGGCACCCAGGACACCCTGCTGGTCGCGGAGGCCCGCGGCCCGGCCGCCTCCGGCGCCGCCGAGCTGATCGTCACCAAGGTGGCGGCCGCCCAGCACCGCACCGTCGAGGTGCAGGACACCATTCCGCTGGCCTCCGGCGACGGCAAGGGCCTGTCCAGCTTCTACCTGGTGGTCGGCTGGTGCGTCGGCGGCTACCTGGTCGCCTCGATCCTCGGCGTCAGCGCCGGCGCCCGTCCCGCCAACGTCCACCGGGCCGGTGTGCGCCTGGGCACCCTGGCGCTGTACTCGGTCGCCGCGGGCCTCGGTGGCACGCTGATCACCGGACCGATCCTGAACGCGCTGCCCGGCTCGATCCTGGCGCTGAGCGCCGTCGGCGCACTGGTGGTGTTCTCGGTCGGCGCGTTCACCATGGCACTGCAGTGTCTGTTCGACGTCATCGGCATCGGCCTGGCCGTGCTGATCTTCGTGGTGCTGGGCAATCCCAGCGCGGGCGGCGTCTACCCGCCGCCGCTGCTGCCCACGTTCTGGCGGGCGATCGGCGAGTGGATCCCGAACGGCGCGGGCACCTCGGCCACCCGCTCCATCGCCTACCTGGGCTCGTCCGCGATGGCGATGCCGCTGACGGTGCTGGCGGTCTGGGCCGCCATCGGCGTCGCGGTCACCTTCGTCGCGGCGTCCCGCCCGCCGGTCGTCGGCCGCCCCGCCCCGACGGAGGCGTGAGCGGCCGTCACGGAAGGGGGCGGGGTCAGACCCGCTCGGTCGCCCGCCCCTGCTCCGCGGTCTTCACCCGTTCCGACAACCGGGTGAACACGTACCGGTTCATCGCCCAGTAGCGGAACACCATCGCCAGCAGGGTGCCCAGGATCATGCCGCTGACGAAGTCGGCGACCTCCTCGGTGAAGTGGCTGACGTGCGGCTGACGCAGCTCGAACACGTAGCGCGAGGCCGCCAGCGGAAGGTTGTTCACACCCACCGCGAGGGCGCTGACCACCACGAACAGCACCGTCTCACGGTGCTTGCCCGCGGCCCGGAACGACCACTGTCGGTTCAGCACGTACGACACGCCGGTCGCGATCACGGTCGCGATGGTCAGCGCGACGATCGGCTTGGTCTTCAGGACGGTCATCTTCAGAGCGAAGTTGATCACCATGGTGAGCAGGAAGCACGTTCCTCCGACCACGAGGAACTTCACCAACTTGCGGTGCTTGACCAGGAACGGACGGAACGACTCCGGCATTGCGGTCAGCGCGCGCTGCGTAGGGGACGGCATGCCGGAAGTCTGCCATGGGCCCGGATCGGCAACCACCGAGGGCCGGGGAGTGGACGCTCCCCGGCCCCTCGGCCGCCGTCAGGCCGCCGCGACCAGCACTTCGGCCGGCTCCAGCGCCAGCCGCAGCACCTCCCGGACATCGGACACGGCGTGCACCGTGAGCCGCTCCAGCACCTCGGCGGGGATGTCGTCCAGATCCGCCTCGTTGCGCTTCGGGATGATCACCGTGGTGACCCCGGCCCGGTCCGCGGCCAGCAGCTTCTGCTTGACCCCGCCGATCGGCAGCACCCGGCCGGTCAGCGACACCTCGCCGGTCATCGCCACATCGGTGCGCACCTTGCGCCCCGACAGCAGCGAGGCCAGCGCCGTGGTCATCGTGATGCCCGCGCTCGGGCCGTCCTTCGGCACCGCGCCGGCCGGCACGTGCAGGTGGATGCCCCGCTCGCGCAGGCCCGTCACCGGCAGCTCCAGCTCGGCACCGCGCGACCGCAGGTAGGAGAGCGCGATGTGCGCCGACTCCTTCATCACGTCGCCCAGCTGCCCGGTCAGCGTCAGCCCGGTCGAGCCGGTCTCCGCGTCCGCCAGCGACGCCTCGATGTACAGGACGTCACCGCCGGCCCCGGTCACCGCCAGTCCGGTCGCCACCCCGGGCACCGCGGTGCGCCGCTCGGCCGGCTCCTGCGCCGACTCCGGCACGTGGTGCGGCCGGCCCAGCAGCTCGCGCAGGTCGTCCGGGCCGATCGCGGCGGGCAGTTCGCGCTCGCCCAGCTCGATCTGCGCCGCGACCTTGCGCAGGATCCGCGCGATCGACCGCTCCAGGTTCCGGACGCCCGCCTCCCGGGTGTACTCGGCGGCGAGCCGGCGCAGCGCCTCCTCGCCCACCGTCAGCTGCTCCGCGGCCAGGCCCGCCTTGGCGAGCTGGCGGGGCAGCAGGTGGTCGCGGGCGATGGCGACCTTCTCGTCCTCGGTGTAGCCGTCCAGCCGGACCAGGTCCATCCGGTCCAGCAGCGGCTCCGGGATCGCCTCCAGCACATTGGCGGTGGCCAGGAACACCACGTCGGACAGGTCGAGCTCGACCTCCAGGTAGTGGTCCCGGAAGGTGTGGTTCTGCGCCGGGTCCAGCACCTCCAGCAGCGCCGCCGCCGGGTCGCCCCGGTAGTCCGAGCCGACCTTGTCGATCTCGTCCAGCAACACCACCGGGTTCATCGTCCCGGCCTCCTTGATCGCCCGGACGATCCGGCCGGGGATCGAGCCCACGTACGTCCGCCGGTGGCCGCGAATCTCCGCCTCGTCCCGGACGCCGCCGAGGGCCACCCGGACGAACGACCGGCCCATCGCCTTCGCCACGGATTCGCCGAGCGAGGTCTTTCCCGTCCCCGGAGGGCCGACCAGGGCCAGCACCGCTCCCCCGCGCCGGCCGCCGATCTGCCCGAGGCCCTGCTCGGCCCGGCGCTTGCGCACCGCCAGGTACTCGACGATCCGGTCCTTCACGTCCGCCAGCCCGTTGTGGTCGGCGTCCAGCACGGCCCGCGCACCGGCCAGGTCGTACGAATCCTCGGAGCGCTCGTTCCACGGCAGCTCCAGCACGGTGTCCAGCCAGGTGCGGATCCACGAGCCCTCGGGCGACTGGTCACTGGAACGCTCCAGCTTGTCGACCTCCTTGAGCGCCGCCTCCCGCACCTTCTCCGGCAGCTCCGCCGCCTCCACCCGCGCCCGGTAGTCGTCCTCCGAACCTGCCTCACCGTTCAGCTCGGCCAGCTCCTTGCGGACGGCCTCCAGCTGGCGGCGCAGCAGGAACTCCTTCTGCTGCTTGGCGACGCCCTCCTCGACGTCCTTGCGGATGGTGTCGTTGACCTCCTCCTCCGCGAGGTGCTCGCGCAGCAGCCCCAGCGCGTACTCCAGCCGGGCCGGACGGTCGGCCTCCAGCAGCACCTTCAGCTTCTGCTCGGCGGTGGCGAACGGCGCGTACCCGATGTTGTCCGCGAGCTCGCCGATGTCCTCGATCGCGGCCACCCGGTCGACGATCTGCCACGCTCCGCGCTTGCGCAGCCACTTGGTGGACAGCGCCTTGTACTCCTTGACCAGCTCGGCCGCGCGGCCCGCCACCGGCAGCCCGGCGTCCGACTCCTGGAACGGCGTGGTCTCCACCCACAGCGCCGCCCCCGGCCCGGTCGTCCCCCGGCCGATCCGCACCCGGCGCACGGCCCGCACCAGCGCCGCCGGATCCCCGTCCGCCAGCCGCCCGACCTGCTCGACCGTCGCCAGCGCTCCCACCGCCGCGTACGACCCGTCCAGCCGCGGCACCAGCAGCACCTGCGGCTTGCCCCCGTTGCTCCCCGCCCTGGCCGCCTCCACGGCGGCCCTCACCTCCGGATCCGAAAGCTCCAGCGGAACCACCATGCCAGGGAGCACCACCTCGTCGTCGAGGGGCAGCACGGGCAGAGTGAGCGGAACGGACGTCGATGCCATGATCTCTCCCCAGTCAGTGAAGTTGAGCTGACCTGACTAAGGTTTGCGACACCTCAATTGTTCCCCGCCGGCTGTTCACTCCGAGAGAAACTCCCCCGGAGGATCGCAGCACCCTCAATGACCTGCTACGAAGCAGCAGTCGCGGCCTTCCAGGCCCTGGCCCGCTCCGGCCCGCGCGGCCCCCGGCCCCGCCTCAGCCACGGCCACAGCCCGACTCCGAGCAGCAACGCGGCGGGGTGCCCGACCGAAGTCACCAGATCGGGGTCGGACAGCAACTGGTGTCCGATCAACGCCAGCCCCGCCCCCAGCGCGAGGGCCCGCCCCGGCCGCGGCAGCAGCCCGGCCAGCCCGCCGAGAGAGGCCAGCACTCCGTAACTGACCCCGATGTCCATCGCGTCCAGCACATCGGGCCCTGCCGCCCCCCCCGCCACAGTGGCGACAGCCACCCCCTGCGAGAGCAGCGTCGCCCCGATGTGCCCGGCTCCGAAGACGCCGAGGGCACGGAGTCCCCCGGCCCGCCGTTCAAGAGGTGCGACGGTGAAGAGGAAGGCCCAGAAGTAGGGCGCCCACACCGAGCCGGCGACCCACAGGCCGCTGCCGATGAGGGAGACCACGGGGTGGACGAGCAGGTTGTGCGCGTCGGTGGAGGACACCGACTGGAGCCGGTGCACCGTCTCGGGGTCGCCGAAGCGGGCGTAGAGCGTGGTGCCGAGCAGCAGGGCGAGGTAACCGAGCGCGAACGGGTTCGTTCGCGGGGTGGGGACGGCCCGCAGGCCGGGGCGGATCAGCCGTCGTCGCAGTGCCGCGCTGGTCATCGTGCCTCCCGAACGCCTCGTCGGCCCCACGATACGGGTGGCAGGTGAGAGGTGTCTGGGTAAGTCCTGTGAAGACCGCTGTCCGTGCATATGCCGCTCGCACACGTACCGTTACAGGTCGCAAGTGCTTTGGGTAAGGTACTGGCCCGTGCCCGTCCGAACGGGGACCTGCCAAGCATGACGGTGCGCGGCCGGAATCCTCCGGTCGGCCCCGCCCGGGCGGGTGCGGCGTCCGTACGCTGCCAGGTGCAGCACCGGCGGGCGGGGCAACAGCCCACGACGGAACAAGACGACTACGACGCGGAGCCCGCTGTCCCCACAGGCGGCCGGCCCGCAGCCCTGGGGGCGGTGGCGTGACCGTGACAGAGATCCAGCAAGAGACGATCAGCAGTGGGCCGGTGGGTACCCAGCGACGGGTGCTCGTCGTGGAGGACGAGCCGACCATCGCGGAGTCGATCGCGGCGCGGCTGGGAGCCGAGGGCTTCAAGGTGGCGGTGGCCCACGACGGGCCGGGCGCGGTGGACGGGTTCCACACCTGGCAGCCCGACCTGGTGGTGCTCGACATCATGCTGCCGGGCTTCGACGGCCTGGAGGTGTGCCGCCGGATCCAGGCCCAGCGCCCGGTGCCGGTGCTGATGCTGACCGCACGGGACGACGAGACGGACCTGCTGGTCGGTCTGGGCGTCGGCGCGGACGACTACATGACCAAGCCGTTCTCGATGCGCGAGCTCGCGGCCCGGGTGAACGTGCTGCTGCGCCGGGTGGAGCGCGCCCAGCAGGCGGCCCGCACTCCGGCTCTCGGCAGCCTGCGTTTCGGCGAACTGGAGATCGACCACGTGCAGCGCCGGGTCCGGCTGGGTTCGGGCGACGTGCACCTGACGCCGACCGAGTTCGACCTGCTGGCCTGCCTGGCCGCGCAGCCGCGCGCCGTGCTGACCCGCGAGCAGCTGCTGGCCGAGGTGTGGGACTGGACCGACGCGTCCGGCACCCGCACGGTGGACAGCCACGTGAAGGCGCTGCGCCGGAAGATCGGCGCCAGCTGGATCCGCACGGTGCACGGCGTGGGCTACGCGCTGGAGGCTCCGCTGTCCTGACCGGGCGCCGCCGGTCCGGGCCTCCGGGGGGCCCGCGCGGCGGTCCGGTCGTGCACGGGGGACGAGTTCTGGGGACACATGACTTTTCCACAGCAACGCAACGGGGAATCCGAGCCGACCCCGCGGCCCCCGCTGGCAGTGCGCGCCGCGCGCCGGGTGTGGGCCGACATCCGCCCGTTCGATCCGGTGCGCTCGGTCAAGGGCAAGCTGGCGATGCTGGTGGTGGTCTCGGTGGTGCTGGCCACCGGCATGGTGGTGGTGGCGATCCGCTCGGAGACCCAGATCCGCATCATCATGATCTTCTCGCTGATCGCCTCGCTGCTGTTCATGCAGTTCCTGGCGAACGGTCTGACCGCGCCGCTGCGGGACATGACGGCGGCGGCCCGGTCGATGGCCGAGGGCGACTACACCGCCCGGGTGAACGTCTCCTCCCGGGACGAGATCGGCGAGCTGGCCGACACCTTCAACCGGATGGCGGGCGACCTGGAGGCCGCCGACCGGCACCGCCGCGAGCTGATCGCCAACGTCTCGCACGAACTGCGCACGCCGATCGCGGCCCTGCGCGGCCTGCTGGAGAACGTGGTGGACGGCGTGGTGAAGCCGGATCCGAAGAACCTGGGCACCGCGCTGGAGCAGACCGAGCGCCTGGGCCGGCTGGTCACCCACCTGCTGGACCTGTCGAAGCTCGACGACGGCGTGGTCCCGCTGGACTGCCGCCCGTTCCAGGTGCGGGAGTTCCTGGACGGCGTGCTGCGGGGCGTGACGGTGGACGGCGCGACGGCGGGCGGCGCGTACGCCCGGCGCGAAGACGTGCGGCTGGCGCTCGATGTGCAACCGGCCGACCTGTCGGCGGTGGCGGACGCGGAACGGCTGCACCAGGTGGTGGCCAATCTGGTGGACAACGCCTGCAAGCACTCGCCGGCCGGCGGCACCGTGACGGTGCGGGCCCGGGGGGCGGAGGACGGCGGGTTGCTGCTGGAGGTGGAGGACCAGGGCCCGGGCATTCCGGTCGCCGACCGGGAGCGGGTGTTCGAGCGGTTCGGCCGCAGCGGTTCGCCGACCGCGCTCGGCCCGGGCAGTGACGGCGGGACCGGCCTGGGTCTGGCCATCGCCCGTTGGGCGGTGGATCTGCACGGCGGACGGATCCGGGTGGCGGAGGCCGCCGCGGGCTGCCGGATCGAGGTCGCCCTGCCGGGTGAGAGCGTGATCACCTCGTGATCGCCGCCCGGTTTGTGGCGGAACCGGTACAAACCATGTTTCGAGGCCGGGCCGGGACGGTCAACCAGCGGCCCCGCCCGGCCAGTTCGTCCGATTTTCACTCGATATGGCAGCGAACGACCCGTCCACCGCTTCCCTGCTTTTCGTCATCTCTAACGCACAGTTCCGGCCAAAATCCGGTCCACCGATGTGATCTGGGCGACGCCTGAGCATCGGGGACTGCGCGATCACTCATCGGAGGCGTAGCCTTAATCCCCGCTGTCCACCATCCCAAAAGGAAGCGGAAGAGGGCGGTTGCCCCGTGTCGCCACACCAAGAAACCCCCAGCTCGGCAAGCTCCACTGGCTTCGGCCCCAATGAGTGGCTCGTCGACGAGATCTACCAGCAGTACCTCCAGGACCCGGCTTCGGTCGATCGCGCCTGGTGGGACTTTTTCGCCGACTACAAGCCCGGTACCGAGGTGACTCCCGTGACCCAGGCCGCAACCCCGGTCGGCGCCCAGCCGGCCCCTGTTGCCGCTCCCGTTGCTGCTGCCCCGGCCGCGCCCGCAGCCCCCGCTCCGGCCGCCGCCCCGGCGCCCGCGCAGCCGGTGGCTTCCGCGCCGCTGGCCGCCGCTCCCGCCGCCCCGCCCGCGCCGAAGGCCGCGGCTCCGGCCGCCGCCGCGAAGGCCGCCGCCGAGGGCCCGGAGCTGGTGCAGCTGCGCGGCCCGGCGAAGGCCGTGGCGTCGAACATGGATGCTTCGCTGGAGGTTCCGACCGCCACCTCGGTGCGCGCGGTGCCCGCCAAGCTGCTGATCGACAACCGCATCGTCATCAACAACCACCTGCAGCGTGCCCGCGGCGGCAAGGTCTCCTTCACCCACCTGATCGGCTACGCGCTGGTCCAGGCCGTGAAGGCCAACCCGGGCATGAACTACAGCTACAAGGTGGAGGACGGCAAGTCCTACCTGGTGAAGCCCGAGCACGTGAACCTGGGCCTCGCCATCGACCTGGTCAAGCCGAACGGCGACCGCCAGCTGGTCGTCGCGGCCATCAAGAAGGCCGAGACGCTCGACTTCTTCGGCTTCTGGCAGGCCTACGAGGACATCGTCCGCCGGGCCCGCGCCAACAAGCTGACCATGGACGACTTCACCGGCGTCACGGTCTCGCTGACCAACCCGGGCGGCATCGGCACCGTGCACTCCGTGCCGCGCCTGATGCAGAACCAGGGCACCATCGTCGGCGTCGGCGCGATGGAGTACCCGGCCGAGTTCCAGGGCTCCTCCCCGGAGACCCTGGCCCGCCTGGGCGTCTCCAAGATCATGACGCTCACCTCGACCTACGACCACCGGGTCATCCAGGGCGCGGCCTCGGGCGAGTTCCTCCGCTCGATCCACCAGCTGCTGCTGGGCGGGAACAACTTCTACGACGAGGTGTTCGAGGCTCTGCGGATCCCGTACGAGCCGGTGCGCTGGGCCACCGACGTGGCGACCACGCACGACGACGAGGTCAACAAGACCGCGCGCGTCATGGAGCTCATCCACTCCTACCGGGTCCGCGGTCACCTGATGGCCGACACCGACCCGCTGGAGTACATGCAGCGCAAGCACCCCGACCTGGACGTCACCACGCACGGCCTCACCCTGTGGGACCTGGAGCGCGAGTTCGCGGTGGGCGGCTTCGGCGGCCAGAAGATGATGAAGCTCCGCGACATCCTCGGCCTGCTGCGCAACACGTACTGCCGCACCGTCGGCATCGAGTACATGCACATCCAGGACCCGGCGCAGCGCAAGTGGCTGCAGGAGCGCCTGGAGAAGCCGTACACCAAGCCGGAGCGCGAGGAGCAGCTGCGCGTCCTGCGCCGACTGAACTCGGCCGAGGCCTTCGAGACCTTCCTGCAGACCAAGTACGTCGGGCAGAAGCGTTTCTCGCTGGAGGGCGGCGAGTCGCTCATCCCGCTGCTGGACGCCACCATCGACGCCGCCGCCGAGCACCGCCTCGACGAGGCCGTCATCGGCATGGCGCACCGCGGCCGCCTGAACGTGCTGGCGAACATCGTCGGCAAGCCGTTCGGCAAGATCTTCGGCGAGTTCGAGGGCAACCTCGACCCGAAGTCGATGCACGGCTCGGGCGACGTGAAGTACCACCTGGGCTCGGAGGGCACCTTCACCGGCCTGGACGGCGAGACCATCAAGGTGTCGCTGGCCGCGAACCCGTCCCACCTGGAGACCGTCGACCCGGTCGTCGAGGGCATCGCCCGCGCCAAGCAGGACATCCTGGACTTCGGCGGCACGACCTTCCCGGTGCTGCCGATCCAGATCCACGGCGACGCGGCCTTCGCGGGCCAGGGCGTGGTCGCGGAGACCCTGAACATGTCGCAGCTGCGCGGCTACCGCACCGGCGGCACCGTGCACATCGTGGTCAACAACCAGGTCGGCTTCACCGCCGCCCCGACCTCCTCGCGCTCGTCGATGTACTGCACCGACGTGGCCCGGATGATCGAGGCGCCGATCTTCCACGTGAACGGCGACGACCCGGAGGCCGTGGTCCGCGTCGCGCGGCTCGCCTTCGAGTTCCGCCAGGCGTTCCACAAGGACGTCGTGATCGACCTCATCTGCTACCGCCGCCGCGGTCACAACGAGGCCGACAACCCGTCGTTCACCCAGCCGCTGATGTACGACCTGATCGACAAGAAGCGTTCGGTGCGCAAGCTGTACACCGAGGCGCTGATCGGTCGCGGCGACATCACCATGGAAGAGGCGGAGCAGGCGCTCCAGGACTTCCAGGGCCAGCTGGAGAAGGTGTTCGCCGAGGTCCGCGAGGCCACCGCCGCCCCGGCGCCGGCCGAGACCGGCCGCCCGGTCGCGAACTTCCCGGTGGCCATCCAGACCGGCATCTCCGCCGAGATGATCAAGCGGATCGCCGCCTCGCAGGTCAACCTGCCGGACTGGCTGACCGTCCACCCGCGTCTGCTGCCGCAGCTGCAGCGCCGCGCCGCCTCGGTCGAGGACAACACCATCGACTGGGCGACCGGCGAGGCGCTCGCCATCGGCTCGCTGCTGATGGAGGGCCACCCGGTCCGCCTGGCCGGCCAGGACTCCCGCCGCGGCACCTTCGGTCAGCGCCACGCGGTGCTGATCGACCGGAACACCGGCGAGGACTACACCCCGCTGATGTACCTGACCGAGGACCAGGCCCGCTTCACCGTCTACGACTCGCTGCTCAGCGAGTACGCGGCGATGGGCTTCGAGTACGGCTACTCGCTGACCCGCCCGAACGCGCTGGTCATGTGGGAGGCGCAGTTCGGCGACTTCGTCAACGGCGCGCAGACCATGGTCGACGAGTACATCGCGTCCGCCGAGCAGAAGTGGGGCCAGCACTCCGGCGTCACCCTGCTGCTGCCGCACGGCATGGAGGGCCAGGGCCCGGACCACTCGTCCGCCCGCCCGGAGCGCTTCCTGGCGCTGTGCGCGCAGGACAACATGACGGTCGCCATGCCGACCCTGCCGTCGAACTACTTCCACCTGCTGCGCTGGCAGGCGCACAACCCGCACCACAAGCCGCTGGTCGTCTTCACCCCGAAGTCGATGCTGCGTCTGAAGGCCGCGGCGTCCTCGGCGTCCGAGTTCATGAGCGGCTCGTTCCGCCCGGTGATCGGCGACAGCACGGTGGACCCGGCGCAGGTGCGCAAGGTGGTCATCACCTCCGGCAAGTTCTACTACGACCTGGAGGCGGCCCGGACCGACCGCGGCATCACCGACACCGCGATCGTCCGCGTCGAGCGCCTGTACCCGCTGCCGATCGCGGAGCTCCAGGAGGAGCTGGCCCGCTACGGCGAGGGTGTCCAGTTCGTCTGGGCGCAGGAGGAGCCGGCCAACCAGGGTGCCTGGCCGTTCATCGCGATGAACCTGGTCGATCACCTGCAGGTCGTCATCGGCCGCTCGGCCAACGGTGGCGCCCGTCTGCGCCGCGTCGCCCGCACGGCCTCCTCGGCCCCCGCGGTCGGCTCGGCCAAGCGGCACGCCGCCGAGCAGGCGGCCCTGATCGACGAGGTGTTCGCGCTCTGACGCGCTGACGCCCGCCAAGGCCCTGTCGGCCCCCGTCCCCGGTCTCCGGGGGCGGGGGTCGCGGCGTTTCCGGACTTCGTCAACGCCCTTGCCCCGCAAGGGGGCTGACGGATCGGTAGGTTGTCCCTGGTCGTTTTTCCACCACCGGGCCGCAGGGTCTCCAGTCGGGGCGCGGCCGGGCCGGGTTCACTCGCACCGAGGGGGATTCGCCGCATGACATCCGACCGTCCGCCGCACTCCGTCCCGCCTCCGCCGGTCTTCCAGCCACTGCATCCGGACGATCCGCGCGAGGTCGGCGGCTACCGGCTGTTCGCCCGGCTGGGCTCGGGCGGCATGGGCCGGGTCTATCTGTCGTACACGCCGGGCGGGCGGCCGGTGGCGCTGAAGGTGGTCCGCCCGGAGTTCGCCGAGGACGGCGAGTTCCGGCGCCGGTTCGCGCAGGAGGTGCGCAGCGCGCAGCGGATCCACGGGCTGTACACCGCGCAGGTGATCGACTCGGGCGGCCTGGACACCGGCGCGCCGTGGCTGGTCACCTCGTACGTGCCGGGGCCGTCGCTGCAGCAGGTGGTGCGCGAGCACGGGGCGCTGCCGGTGCGCACGGTGCTGCTCCTGGTGGGCGGCATCGCGGAGGCGCTGCAGGCGATCCACAGCGTCCAGGTGGTGGCCCGGCGCGACGACGCCCACCACCGCCTCCTCCAACGGCGCGCTCCCACCCGCGCCGTCGAGCCCCGCGCCGTCGAGCCCCCCGCCGTCGGGCCCCGCGCCGAGCGTCTCCGACTCGCCCAGGGCGCCCGCGTCGGCGGGCGGCAGCTACCTCGCGGTGTACGAGAACCGGGAGCTGGCCTCGCCCGGCGCGGCGTACGGCTTCGACCTGCCGAACGGCCGGGTGGCACCGAGCGGGACGCCGGCCACGTTCGTGGACCCGACGTCGGACGGACTGTCGCTGGACACCGACTACGACCTGTACATCGGCAGGTCGGACCCGCTCACCCCGCAGCAGTGCTCGGACGCCATCGACCGGAGCCCCGGCGCCCACCTGAGGTGGGAGGACCTGCCGGTCGGGCGGCTGTTCTGCGTCCGCAGCCGTAAGGACCGCAGCGTCGCGGTGGTCCGGATCGTCAGCCACGAAGCGGGCTCCGACGCCGTCCGGATCTCGCTCGGCTACTACCGGTACGACGGCTGATCGGGGCGCACTATCCTGGGCGGCGGCGTACCAGAACCACCCACCGGAGCGAGTAACCGTGTACTTCACCGACCGCGGCATCGAGGAGCTGGAGAGCCGGCGTGGCGAGGAGGAGGTCACTTTCGAGTGGCTGGCCGAGCGCCTGCGCGAGTTCGTGGACCTGAACCCGGACTTCGAGGTGCCGGTGGAGCGGCTGGCCACCTGGCTGGCCCGGCTGGACGACGAGGACGAGGACTGACGCACCGTCACCAGTGCGGCCCGGTAGGCGTTTCCGCCTCCCGGGCCGCCGCCGTTCCAGGGGTCGCCCTCGGGGTGGGGTCGGGGTCGGCCGGGGGTGCGGTCCGGGTCCGGTTCGGGGTCGGATCTCCTTGACTTCCGCCCGACGCGATATATCGTAAATATCAACGACAACGCGATACATCGCGTATGGGAGGACGGGGAGCCGGACATGTTCCAGCGGACGGTAGACAGCAGCGAGACCATCACCTTCGACGAGACCGTGCACATCCTGCACGTCCGGGCCGTCGACGGCACCGTGAACGTGGTCCCCACCGAGGGACCGGCCCGCCTCGAAGTGGCCGCCCTGGAAGGTGAGCCGCTCCAGGTGACCCTGCTCGACGGAGTGCTCACCGTCAGCTACAAGGACCTCAGCTGGGCCGAGTTCGGCGAGGCCGCGAAGTCCGTGCAGACCGTCAAGTCCTACTTCTCCGGCCTGCGCCGCAAGCGCCGGGTCGAGGTCACGGTGGCCGTCCCGGCCGCCGCCGCGGTCAAGGTCGGCACGGTCTCCGCGCACGCCACCGTCTCCGGCATCGCCGGCGAGGTCGGCGTGCACGGCGCCAGCGGCGACACCACGCTGGCCGGGCTGACCGGCCTGGTCTCCGCCAACACCGTCTCCGGCGACGTGGACGCCGAGGGCCTGTCCGGCGAGCTGAAGGTCAACACGGTCTCCGGCGCGGTCACCCTGGTGGCCGGCAGCGCCACCCGGATCCGCGCCCACTCGGTGTCCGGCGCGGTCACCCTCGACCTGGACGCCGCCACCCCCACCGACATCAGCGTGACCACCGTCTCCGGCCCGGTCGGCGTCCGGCTGCCCTCCTTCGCCGACGCCAAGGTCGAGGCCGGCACCACCAGCGGCACCCTCTCCAGCGCCTTCGACGAGCTCAGCGTCGGCGGCGGCTGGGGCTCCAAGAAGCTCTCCGGTCAGCTCGGCTCCGGCGCCGGCCGCCTCCAGGTGACCACCGTCACCGGCGCGGTCACCGTCCAGCGCCGCCCCGACGCGGAGGAGGACCGGCCGGTCAAGGAACTGCCCGCCGGCCCGCTCGACCTGACCAAGGAGGCCTGAAATGACCCCGGTGTTCGGCCACGGCCGGCTCCGCCTGTACCTGCTGAAGCTGCTCGACGAGAGCCCCCGGCACGGGTACGAGGTGATCCGCCTGCTGGAGGAGCGCTTCCACGGCCTGTACGCGCCCTCCGCGGGCACCGTCTACCCCCGGCTCGCCAAGCTGGAGGCCGAGGGCCTGGTCAGCCACACCACCGAGGGCGGCCGCAAGGTCTACCGGCTGACGGACACCGGGCGCACCGAACTCGCCTCCCGCCAGGACGAGTTGGCGGCCCTGGAGGCGGAGATCCACGACTCGGTCGGCCAGCTGGCCGGTGCCATCCGGCAGGACGTCCGGGACAGCGCCAAGGACCTGCGCGCCGAACTGTGGCAGCAGGCCAAGGACACCCCGGCCGCCGCCGGCGACCCGTTCGCCGGGCCCTGGCAGAACAAGGAGTCCTGGCAGCGGGCCAAGGAGCAGTTCGCCCAGCTCAAGGCCGAGGCCAAGGAACAGGCCCGGCGCGCCAAGGAGCAGGAGAAGGCGGCCCGGCAGCAGGCCAAGGCCGCCGAGGCGGAGGCCAAGCGGCTGCGCGAGCAGTCCAAGGCCGCCCGCACCGCCGCCCAGCAGGAGGCACTGCGGCTCAAGCGCCGGATCGAGGAGCAGGTCCGCGAGCACACCTCGCACGGCGACTGGTCCACCGGCCTCGCCGAGGGCCTCGCCGAACTCACCCGCGGCCTCGGCTCCCTGGCCGACGCCGCCCGCTGGGGCTCCCACGACACCCCGGCCGCCGAAGAGCCCGTCCGGATCGACCTCGACAAGGACCACGCCCCCGCCGATCTGCCGGACTGGGCCCGCACCGACCCGTCCGGCGACCCGGCCCGCGAACTGGAGCGCCTGCTCGACCGGTTCCGCGACCACGTCCGCGACACCGCCCGCGACCGCGGCGCGGACGCCGCCGGCCTGGCCCGCGCCCAGCAGGCACTGGCCGCCGCCGCCCGCGCCCTGCACGACCGCTGAGGCCCGAAGAGCCCCCCGACATGGGAACACCTCCCAGCCCCCCTCGGGGCTGGGGGAGGGTCGGGGGGCTCTTCGTCTTTCACCGGCTCAGGGCGTCAGCACCAGCTTGCCGAACACCTGACCGCGCTCCAGCTGCTCGAACGCCTCCCGGGCCTGTGCCAGCGGCCGCACCGAGTCGATCACCGGCCGCACCCCGGAGTTCGCGCACAGCGCCAGCAGGCCGGCCAGCTCCTCCTTGGAACCCATGGTCGAACCGACCACCTTCAGCTCCAGGAAGAAGATCCGGTTCAGCTCGGCGGCCTTCGGGCTCGGCCCACTGGTCGCCCCCGAGATCACGATGGTGCCGCCCGGACGCAGCGACTTCACCGAGTGCGACCAGGTCGCCGCCCCCACCGTCTCCATCACCGCGTCCACCCGCTCCGGCAGCCGGGCGCCGCTCTCGAACGCGGCATCCGCGCCCAACCCGACCGCCCGGGCCCGCTTGGCCTCGTCCCGGCCGGTCACCCAGACCCGCAGCCCCGCCGCCTTCGCCAGCACCACCAGCGCCGTCGACACCCCGCCACCGGCCCCCTGCACCAGCACCGTGTCACCCGGCTTCACACCCGCGTTGGTGAACAGCATCCGGTACGCCGTCAGCCACGCGGTCGGCAGGCACGCCGCCTCCTCGAAGCTCAGCTCCTTCGGCTTCGGCAACAGGTTCCACGTCGGCACCGCGACGCGCTGCGCGAACGTCCCCTGGTACCGCTCGGTGAGGATCGACCGCGGCTCGTCCGGCCCCACCCCGTGGCCGCTCTGCCCGATCACCGAGTGGATCACCACCTCGTTGCCGTGCTCGTCCACGCCCGCCGCGTCGCACCCGAGAATCATCGGCAACCGCCCCGCCGGCAGCCCCACCCCCCGCAACGACCACAAATCATGGTGGTTCAACGTGGCGGCCTTCACCGTCACCACGCTCCACCCCGGCCGCACCTCGGGCTCGGGCAACTCCCCCAGCTCCAGCGCGCTCAACGGATCGTCAGGACTGATACGGGCGGCATAGGCAGCAAACATGCCCGGACCATAGCCGGGCTCCGCACGGATGTTAACCACGGCTCACTGTGAGACGACGCATATTGCGAACGCAGGCGGACGCGAAACCGGGGGCGCGGGGAACTGCGCGAGGCGGAAGGCGCCCACCGCAAGATCGCGACGCAGGACAGTGACCTGCACCTGATCGCGACCTTGCGGACGGGTGCGTGGGGTCTCCCCGCGCCCCTGTTTTCAGACTCGCGCGAGACCCTCCGCCTTCGCCGCCTCCGCGACCGCGCGGGTGACCGCCGGGGCGACGCGCTCGTCGAAGGGGGACGGGATGACCTTCTGCGGGGTCAGCTCGTCCGCGACGACGCCCGCCAGGGCCTTCGCGGCGGCGAGCTTCATGCCCTCGGAGATCCGGCTGGCCCGGACCGACAGTGCGCCGGCGAAGATGCCGGGGAAGGCCAGCACGTTGTTGATCTGGTTCGGGAAGTCGGAGCGCCCGGTGGCGACGACGGCCGCGTAGCGGTGCGCGACCTCGGGGTGGATCTCCGGGGTGGGGTTGGCCATCGCGAAGATGAAGCAGCCGGGCGCCATGGTGGCGACGGCCTCCTCGGGCACGGTGCCGCCGGAGACGCCGATGAAGACGTCCGCGCCGTTCAGGGCGTCCGCGAGGCTGCCCTTCAGGCCGGTCCGGTTGGTGAGCGCGGCGATCTCCGCCTTGGCGTCGGTCAGGTCGCCGCGGCCGTCGTACACCACGCCGCGGCGGTCGCAGACGGCGACGTCGCCGATGCCGGCGGCGACCAGCATCTTGGCGATCGCGATGCCGGCCGCGCCGGCGCCGGAGATGACGGCCCGCAGGTCGCCGATCTTGCGGTCGGTGACCTTGGCGGCGTTCCACAGGGCGGCGGTGCTGACGATCGCGGTGCCGTGCTGGTCGTCGTGGAAGACCGGGATGTCGAGCCGCTCCTGGAGCTGCTTCTCGATCTCGAAGCAGCGGGGGGCGGAGATGTCTTCGAGGTTGACGCCGCCGAAGGACGGGGCCATCCGGACCACGGTCTCGACGATCTCGTCGACCTCGGTGCAGGCCAGCGCGATCGGCACCGCGTCCACGCCGCCGAACTGCTTGAACAGGATGGCCTTGCCCTCCATGACGGGCAGCGAGGCCTCGGGGCCGATGTCGCCGAGGCCCAGCACCGCGGTGCCGTCGGTGACGACGGCGACGGTGTTGGCCTTCCAGGTGTAGTCGTTGACCAGCTCGGGCTTCTCCGCGATCGCGGTGCAGACCCGGGCGACGCCGGGGGTGTAGGCGAGGGACAGGTCGTCCGCGTCGCGCACCGGAACGGTGGCCCGGATCTCCATCTTGCCGCCGCGGTGCAGCGCGAAGACGGCGTCGACCGGGTCGTCCGTGCTCTGGGTGTCGGTGATGATCTCCGCTGCCACAATGACCTCTTCGTCATAGGCGAAGGCGCTTCCGACGGACTTCGACCCGTTCGCGCGCCGATGCGCGAAGACGGGCACGCCGTCGATGGCGTACCCGTGGCCGGGTCGGGGCGCTGCCGTCGGGCGGGCGCCCTCGGGTGAGGGTTTCGGTGTTCTGCGCTTTTTCGTCGGGACGCCGGCTTCGCACCATGCACCGGGTCCGTCTTGTTCCGCGTGGCCCCCGAAGCGAGGGGTCCGCAGGCACTCGCAGGAGTGAACGCAGACACGTAAGGGAGCTGGTGCCTCGGATACGGAGCCGGTGACGGCTTCCGTTCCTGCGCACCCCGGCCCTGTGGCGAACCGTCGGTCTGAGTTCTGCGTCGGGGGTCACCCGATAGCAGATTCTGACACACCCGCCACCGGGATCGTCGGGGTGGGATGGCAGTATCCGGTGTTCGACCACCGTTGTCCGGACGTTCCCACGCCTTTTCGCTCCGCGCCCGGACACCCGCCCACGCCCGGTCGCGCACACCCGCGCACCGGCACCGGCCCGCACCACCTCTCCACAGGAGGACCCCTCATGTCTCTCGCCACCAACCCCTCCGCTCCCGCCGCGAGACAGAACGCCAGACGGGACACAAGACAGCGCCTCGGTCTCGTCGCAGTGGCCGGTTCCCTGCTGCTGGCGGCCTGCAGCAGCACGTCCTCCTCCGGGGGTTCGGCGGCCCCGGATCTGCACGGGCAGCTGCCCGACCCGGTACGCAGTGCGGGGGTGCTGCGGGTCGGCACCGACCTGGGCTACGCGCCGATCGGGTTCAAGAACGCCGAGGGCCAGCCGGACGGTCTGGACGTGGACCTGGCGAACGCGCTGGGCCGGGTCCTGGGCGTGCGGGTGGAGTTCGACCAGGTGCCGTTCGAGCGCCTGTTCCTGGGCCTGCAGGGCCGCGAGTTCGACGTGGTGATGTCGGGCGTGACGGACAACCTGCAGCGCCGGGACGGCACCGACGCCAAGGGCATGAAGATGAACTCCGGCGTGGACTTCGTGGACTACTTCGTCACCGGCACCTCGATCGTGGTGGCCAAGGGCAACCCGCAGAAGATCGCCACGCTGGACGACCTGTGCGGGCGGACGGTGGCGCTCCAGCGCGGCACCGTGCAGGCGGTGCTGGCCGAGCGTCAGGTCACGGTGTGCGAGAAGTCGCGCAAGAAGCTGACGGTGCAGCAGACCGACACCGACGACCAGGCGCTGGCGCTGGTGGCGCAGGGCAAGGCGGCCGCCGACCTGAGCGACACCCCGGCGGCGGCGTACGCGGCGCAGAAGGGGCGCGGGGGCGCGCAGTTCCAGGTCGCGGGCGAGCAGATGCAACCGGGGCCGTACGGGATCGTGCTGTCCAAGGAGGACACCGTGCTGCGGGACACCCTGGCGAAGGCACTCGATCGGGTGATCCGCAGTGGTGAGTACGAGAAGATCCTGGCGAAGTGGGGTCTGGCCGCGGGAGCGGCGCAGAACGCGGTGGTGAACGGCGGCTTCTAGGGCCGCGGGTGGGACGGGGCCCGGGCCGGTGGCGGTCCTGGGCCCCGCTGGCTCCCAGGTGCATACTTATGCACAATGTGACATGGCCAGGCGAATAGTCCGAATAGCGGACACATGGTGGTCCTGTTATCCGATTTTGATCTGATCCGGGGCCTGATCAGGCCTTCACGGTGGCAGGATTCCCCACACATCGGATCCACGTGTCACCTCGGCGGAGGGTGGCGAGCACTGACCCCGCTGTACCCGCACCGCATCCCCCCAGGCGGCGCAGACCCCGTCCGACTCCCCAGGAGGATCCCCCTCATGACCCGTACCCCGCGCACCCGGCTGATCGCCGCGGCCGCCGTCCTCGCGACCGGTTCCCTTCTCCTGACCGCCTGCGGCAGCGCCACCAGCGACTCCGGCTCCGGCGGCGCCGCCGGCCCCGCGGCCATACCGGCCCAGGTCATCCCGGCAGCCTCCGCCGACCCGGCGCTGGCCGCCCTCCTCCCGGCCGAGGTCAAGGCCTCCGGCAAGCTCGTGGTCGCCGCGGACGCCTCCTACGCGCCCAACGAGTTCAAGGACGACAAGGGCAACATCGTCGGCATGGACATCGACCTCGCGGTCGCCATCGCCCAGAAGCTCGGCCTGACCGCGGACGTCCAGAACGCCGAGTTCACCGCGATCATCCCGGGCATCTCCTCGAACAAGTACCAGCTCGGCATGAGCTCCTTCACCGACACGAAGGAGCGCGAGAAGACCGTCGACATGGTCACCTACTTCACCGCCGGCTCGGCCGCCGCCGTGAAGAAGGGCAACCCGAACAAGATCGACCCGAAGGACCTGTGCGGCAAGAAGGTCGCGGTGCAGACCGGCACCACCCAGGCCGACGAGGTCAAGGACACCCTGAACCCTGACTGTGCCAAGGCCGGCAAGCCCGCCATCCCGAACGACGGCGACAAGTTCGTCCTCCAGACGGACGTCACCCAGGCCCTGATGGCCGGCCGCGACCAGGTCATGCTGGCCGACTCCCCGGTCGTCGACTACGCGCTGAAGCAGACCGGCGGCCAGCTGGAGAAGGTCGGCGACACCTACGACTCCGCCCCGTACGGCGTGATCGTCAACAAGGGCAGCGAGCTGACCAAGGCTGTCCAGGGCGCGATCACCGCGCTGATCGCCGACGGTACCTACAAGGCCGTCCTCGACAAGTGGGGCGTCGCCGCCGGCGCCGTCACCACCTCCGAGATCAACGCCGCCAAGAGCTGACCCTCCGCCCGCCCGAACCCCTGACGAGGTATCACGTGAACAAGACCGACCAGGGGTCGGTGACATCGGGACAGCACCAGGCCATCAAGGCCGTCCCGGTCCGCCACCCCGGACGCTGGGTCGGAGTAGCCGTCATCGCCGTTCTCGCGGCCATGCTGCTCCACGCCCTGCTCACCAACGAGGCGATCAAGTGGGACATCGTCCGCGCCACCCTCACTGATCCCACCGTCGTCCACGGCATCTGGGTGACCCTGGAGCTGACCGTCCTGTCCATGCTGATGGGCGTGGTCGGCGGCGTGCTGCTGGCCGTCATGCGGCTCTCCTCGAACCCGGTGCTCTCCGGAACCGCCTGGGTGTACATCTGGATCTTCCGCGGCACCCCGGTGCTCGTGCAGCTGGTGTTCTGGAACAGCATCGGCGCGCTCTGGCCGACCCTGTCGATCGGCATCCCGTTCGGCCCGTCGTTCTGGTCCGAGAGCTCGAACACCCTGATCCCGGTGTTCACCGCCGCCCTGCTCGGCCTCGGCCTGAACGAGGCCGCGTACATGGCGGAGATCGTCCGGGCCGGCATCCAGTCGGTGGACGAGGGGCAGACCGAGGCGGCGCACGCGCTCGGCATGTCCAAGGTCGCCACCATGCGCCGGATCGTGCTGCCGCAGGCGATGCGGGTGATCATCCCGCCGACCGGCAACGAGACCATCTCGATGCTGAAGACCACCTCGCTGGTCCAGGTGATCGCGCTGGTCGAGCTGTTCACCGCCGGCCACGACATCTACGCCCGCACCTTCCAGACCATCCCGGTGCTGATCGCCGTCTCCATGTACTACTTGCTGATGACCTCGATCCTGACGGTCATCCAGTACTACATCGAGCGGCACTACGCCCGGGGCGCCAACCGGACACTGCCGCCCACCCCGATCCAGCGCCTGCAGGCCCTGTTCGCGGGCAAGTCCGCGCCGAAGGCCGCCCCCGCGGACGCCGAGGTGCCGGGCGGAGGGAGCCACGCATGACCGACCTGACCAAGCCGCAGACCATCGACCAGCCGATGGTCAAGGCCGAAGGCGTGCACAAGTCGTACGGCCAGATCGAGGTGCTCAAGGGCATCGACCTGGAGGTCAAGCAGAACGAGGTGTTCTGCCTGGTCGGCCCGTCCGGCTCCGGCAAGTCCACCTTCCTGCGCTGCATCAACCACCTGGAGCAGATCAACGCCGGCCGGCTGTACGTCGACGGCGAACTGGTCGGCTACCGGCAGCGCGGCGACCGGCTGTACGAACTGAAGGACCGCGAGGTCGCGCTGAAGCGCCAGGACATCGGCATGGTGTTCCAGCGGTTCAACCTGTTCCCGCACATGACCGCGCTGGAGAACGTCATAGAGGCGCCGGTGCAGGTCAAGAAGGAGAACCGGGCGGCCGCCAAGGAACGGGCGATGGTCCTGCTGGAGCGGGTCGGGCTGGCCAACAAGGCCGGCAACTACCCCACCCAGCTCTCCGGCGGCCAGCAGCAGCGGGTCGCGATCGCCCGGGCACTGGCCATGCAGCCCAAGCTGATGCTGTTCGACGAGCCCACCTCGGCGCTCGACCCCGAACTGGTCGGCGAGGTGCTGGACGTCATGCGCGGCCTGGCCGAGGAAGGC
This sequence comes from Kitasatospora sp. NPDC048662, assembly GCF_055587065.1. Lineage (NCBI taxonomy): Bacteria > Bacillati > Actinomycetota > Actinomycetes > Kitasatosporales > Streptomycetaceae > Kitasatospora > Kitasatospora sp. NPDC048662. The sequence goes on from NZ_JBVJHA010000002.1 coordinate 361,321, forward strand.
ATGACGATGATCGTGGTCACCCACGAGATGGGCTTCGCCCGCGAGGTCGGCGACGCCCTGGTGTTCATGGACGGCGGCGTGGTGGTCGAGTCCGGCCACCCGCGCGAGGTACTCACCAACCCGCAGCACGAGCGCACCCGGGCGTTCCTGTCCAAGGTGCTCTGACCCGCGAGAAACCAGGGGCGCGGGGAGACGCGCGAGCGGTGGGCTGCACCACCAGGGAGTGCACAACCAGGGGCGCGGGGAGACTTGCGCGAGCGGTGGGCTGCACCACCAGGGGCGCGGGGAACTGCGCGAGCAAGGAGCGCACGTCCGCAAGGTCGCGATGCAGGAGCAGGTCATCGTCCTGCGTCGCGATCTTGCGGTTGGGTGCCTTCCGCTGCGCGCAGTTCCCCGCGCCCCTGTTTCGCACCCACCGTTCGCGCAAGTCTCCCCGCGCCCCTGTTTTCGCGCCCGCCAGCTCTCGCGCCCACTCGCTCGTGCCAGTCTCTGTAATACCCTGGAGTCCTTGAGCCCGTTACACCCCGCCCGGAAGGACCCCCGTGGATCTCGCCTCGTACGCCGACTTCGCCGTTCGGCTGGTCAACAGCGAGGAGCCGGACCGCGGCACCGACGCCCTCACTTCGGTGGACGCCGTGCGGGCCCTGTTCGGCACCACCTCCGCCCGGGCCTCCGCGCTCGCCGACGAGTCCGACCTGCCCCGGCTGCGCGCCGTCCGCACCCGGCTGCGCGGCGTCTTCGAGGCCGCCGCCGAGGGCGAGGACGTCCGCGCCGTCGACCTGCTGAACAGTCTGATGGTGGAGTACCCCGTCAGCCCGCTGGTCTCCGGCCACGACGACCTGGACGACACCGGCCGCCCCAACTGGCATCTGCACCTGGCCGACAACGCGCCCACCGCGGCCGCCAACTACGCCGCCGTCGCCTGCATGGGGCTGGCCATCCAGCTCACCGAACTCGGGGTCGACCGGCTCGGCATCTGTCAGGCCTCGCCCTGCCGCAACGCCTACCTGGACACCTCCACCAACCGCTCCCGCCGCTACTGCTCGGACCGCTGCGCCACCCGCGCCAACGTGGCCGCCTACCGGGCCCGCAAGCGGCAGGAGGCGCAGCGCGCGCTGGCGGCCACCTCCGACTGATCCGCCGTCAGAGCTCCGTCTCCAGGGGCGCGCTGACGCCCAGCCGCTCGGCCAGCCACGCCGGGCGGCCGCGCAGCGCGCGCTCCAGGCCGCGTCCAGGTGCCAGCCAGGCCGGCCGGGGCGCCAGTCGCAGCAGCACCCGGCCGAGCACCAACTCGTCCGGCACCGCGCCGTATTCGCGACTGTCGGTGCGCACCAGCGGGTTGTCGGAGAGCATCCACCAGCCGCCCGGCCGGCGGCCCACCGCCCGCTTCACCACCAGCAGGTTCTGTTGCAGCGGATGCCGGAACAGCGCGATCGCGCCCGGCCGCAGTGGCGCGCCGTAGCGCACCAGCACCCGGTCGCCGTCGGACAGCAGCCGCCGCATCGACGGTCCGGCGATGTCGGCCACGCCGAACGGTGTCCCATATCGCACGATTTCTTACTCCTTCTTTTGCCCTAGGCCCCCGGGGCGACGGCGAATTCGGCTCGCCGTGAGGGTAATGTCGGGCCCGGGAAGACGATCTAAGGAAGGACCCCCATGTTCTCTCGTCTGTTTGCTCCGCGGGTCACCGCCCACGCGCACTGCGACCTGCCCTGCGGCGTGTACGACCCCGCCCAGGCCCGCATCGAGGCCGAGTCCGTGAAGGCCACTCAGGAGAAGTACCAGGCCAACGAGGACCCGCACTTCCGTGCGCGTGCGATCGTCATCAAGGAGGAGCGCGCCGAGCTGGTCAAGCACCACCTCTCGGTGCTGCACACCGACTACTTCAAGGCCCCGCACTTCGAGGCCTACCCGGGCCTGCACGACCTGTTCAACCGTGCCGGCAAGGCCGCTTCGGCCGCCAAGGCGTCCACCGACCCGGCCACCGGCCAGGCCCTGCTGGACCTGATCGCCGAGATCGACGCGATCTTCTGGGAGACCAAGAAGGCCTGACGCCACGTCAGTTGCTTCTGCCGGAACCCGGCCGCCACCGCCCCTCCCCGGGGCCCCGGCGGCCGGGTTCCGGCGTTCCGGGGTTTCCGCACCCCTGCCGGAGGCCGTCCGGCCCGGGTTTTCCCGGGTTTCTCCCGGGCATACAGCAATTTCCCGGCGGATGGGGCTTTCCGGAAGGAGGGGGGAGGTGAGTACGCTCGATCGTATGATCCGCACCGCGACTCCCGCCGACGTCCCCGTCATCCACGCCATGATCCGCGAGCTCGCCGACTACGAGAAGGCCCTGCACGAGGCCCGGGCCACCGAGGAGCAGCTGCACGACGCGCTGTTCGGCGAGCACCCGGCGCTGTTCGGCCTGATCGCCGAGGACGAGTCGGGCGTGCCGGCCGGTTTCGCGCTGTGGTTCCGCAACTTCTCGACCTGGCGCGGCACTCATGGCATTTATCTGGAAGATCTGTACGTCTCCCCCGACAAGCGCGGTGGGGGCCACGGCAAGGCGCTGCTCACCGAGTTGGCCCGGATCTGCGTGGAGCGCGGCTACCACCGGATGGAGTGGTCGGTGCTGGACTGGAACGAGCCGTCGATCGGCTTCTACAAGTCGCTGGGCGCGGTCCCGATGGACGAGTGGACGGTCTTCCGGCTCACCGACGACGCGCTCACCGAGCTCGGCTCCACGCCCCGCTGAGCGCAGACCGTTTCGAACACCGGTCCCTCGTTCCCGTGACGGTGGACGGAGATCACGACAGACCGGCCCCGGGCGCGGTAACGTCTCGGGGCACAAGGCAGTTGAACCGATGCCAGTGGTGGTGCCGGGGCCTCCGGACCCCCAAGCACCGAGCGTCACCCAGGAGGTGAGGGTGTCCCAGATCGACGGCGAGCCCGGAGTGAAGGACTTCGTTGAGGTCCGCCTGCCCGCGGCGGGCGCCTACCTCTCGGTGCTGCGGACGGCCACGGCCGGCCTCGCGGCGCGGCTGGACTTCACCTTGGACGAGATCGAGGATCTCCGCATCGCGGTGGACGAGGCGTGCGCGATCCTGCTCCAACAGGCCGTTCCGGGCTCGATCCTGAGCTGCGAGTTCCGTCTGGTCGGCGATGCGCTGCGGGTCACCGTGTCCGCACCGACCACCGACGGCCGTGCCCCGGAGCGGGACACCTTCGCCTGGACGGTGCTCTCGGCGCTGGCCGGCGAGGTGGACTCCGCGGTGGCCGCGGACAACACCGTCTCCATCAGCCTGCACAAGAAGCGCGGCGGGTCGCCGGGCCAGCCGTAGGTAGTGACGTGTTCTCGGAACGGAACGGGTGATCGCCGTGAGTGATCTGAACCGCACAGTTGCCGTCGTACCTCCGCAGGCAAGCGTTGCCCGCACCGCCTCCCCTGACGAAGCCCTCCCGAAGGACCCCAGCCGGATGAGCCAGCCGACCGACCCGAAGCCCGAGCGGCCCGCGGCCGAGCCCGAGGAGGAGGGCGGCCCGGCGGCCGCCGCCGAGGCCGTCCGCTCGACCGTCCCGGCGCAGGGGCACCGCAGCGGCGCGCCCGACCGCGAGGCGGCCCGGGCCCTGTTCGTGCGGCTGTCCGAGCTGCCGGAGGGATCGCCGGAGCGGGTGGAGATCCGCAACCAGCTGGTCCGGATGCACATCCCGCTGGTCGAGCACCTGGCCCGCCGGTTCCGCAATCGCGGTGAGCCGCTGGACGACCTGACCCAGGTCGCCACCATCGGCCTGATCAAGTCGGTGGACCGGTTCGACCACGAGCGCGGGGTGGAGTTCTCCACCTACGCGACGCCCACCATCGTCGGCGAGATCAAGCGCCACTTCCGCGACAAGGGCTGGGCGGTGCGGGTGCCGCGCCGGCTCCAGGAGCTGCGGCTGTCGCTGACCACGGCGACCAGCGAGCTGTCCCAGCGGCACGGCCGCTCCCCCACAGTGCACGAGCTGGCCGAGCACCTGGGCATCTCCGAGGAGGACGTGCTGGAGGGCCTGGAGTCCGCCAACGCGTACTCCACGCTGTCCCTGGACGTGCCGGACAGCGACGACGAGTCGCCGGCCGTGGCGGACACCCTGGGCGCCACCGACGAGGCGCTGGAGGGCGTCGAGTACCGCGAGTCGCTGAAGCCGCTGCTGGCCCAACTCCCGCCCCGGGAGCAGAAGATCCTGGTGCTGCGGTTCTTCCGGAACATGACCCAGTCGCAGATCGCGGCCGAGGTCGGCATCTCCCAGATGCACGTCTCCCGGCTGCTGGCCCGCACCCTGGCGCAGTTGCGCGAGAAGCTGCTGGTCGAGGAGTGATCACCTCCCGCACGCGCCGCAGGGCCCGTCCCCGAACCCGGGGGCGGGCCCTGCGACCGTACGTACCGGGCGGCTACTGCTCGCCGTAGAGCACCGCGGTGACCCGCGGGTTGAGCAGCGAGACGATGCCGGCCAGGCCGAGCACGGCGATCGCGGCGCCGACGGCGATCATGCCGCCGCCGGACTGCCACATGTAGTAAGCGACCGGCAGGCAGATCGAGTTGGTGAGCACAGCGGGACTGCGGCCCCACTTCTGCCCGCGCAGCAGCGCGCGGCCGGCCAGCAGCGGCAGCAGGCCCATCAGCAGCAGCACGGCGCCGCCCATCTCGGTGCGGCCGAAGGCGGCGTCGCTGCCGGAGAAGCCGGAGATCAGGTCGTAGATTCCCCAACCCGCCATCGCCGCGCCCTCCAGCGCGGTGATGCCCGCGCCGACGAGCAGCAGGACGGGCCGGTCGGGTGCGGTGGTGGTGGCGGGAGCGGTTTCAGCGGTCACCTGGCCAGGGTAACGGTCGTCTTACCTCGGGCGGGTCGTAGGCTGATCGTCATGCGCGCTCTCCTGGTCGTGAACCCGAAGGCGACCACCACCAGTGGCCGGACCCGGGACGTCCTGATCCATGCTCTGCGCAGCGATCTGAAGCTGGATGTCGCGGAGACCCAGTACCGGGGGCACGCGGGCGATCTGGCCCGGCGGGCGGCCGAGGACGGCACGGTGGACCTGGTGGTGGCGCTGGGCGGCGACGGCACCGTGAACGAGGTCGTGAACGGCCTGCTGGCGCACGGTCCGGGCGAGCGGGTGCCGCGGCTGGCGGTGGTGCCGGGCGGGTCGACCAATGTGTTCGCCCGCGCGCTGGGGCTCCCGAACGATCCGGTGGAGGCCACCGGCGCACTCCTGGACGCGTTGGAGCACCGGCGGGAGCGCGCGATCGGTCTGGGCAAGGCGCTGAGCGCCGGCGAGCCGGACCGCTGGTTCACCTTCACCGCCGGGCTGGGGTTCGACGCGGGCGTGGTCGGCCGGGTGGAGCGCCAGCGCCGGGCGGGGCGCAAATCCACCCACGCGCTCTATGTCATGGAGGCGCTGCGGCACTACGTGACCGAGCGTGAACACCGTCGTTCGGGCCCGATCTCCCTGGAGATCAACGGCCGGGAACCGGTGTCGGGCATGGTGCTGGCCATAGTCTCCAACACCTCTCCGTGGACCTTCCTGGGCTCCCGTCCGGTCTTTCCGTCCCCCTCGGCATCGTTCGAAACCGATCTGGACATCTTCGGCATCACTCGAATGACGGCGTTCGGCACCGCCCGGACGGTCCGTCAGATCCTGCGCCCGCAGCCCTCGGCAAAGGACGGCGCACGCCCTGCCGAGCCGTCCGGAAAGCATCTCGTCTCCTATCACGACGTCAGACACTTCACCTTGGTTTCACAGGAACCGGCCCCGTTTCAGGTCGACGGGGACCACCTTGGGGACAGGAGTCGCGTCAGTTTCACAGGCGTACGACGGGCACTGCGTGTGATTGTGTGACCAGAAGGGGGTCTTCACCTTGCACTCGAACGTGCGAGCCCCTTCACCCCATAGAAGTACTGCCTGTGAGGTAGGCGACACCGAAGAATCAAAAATTTCTTGCCGAAGGGGGTTGTATCCGGCTTCGAGGTTTGCGAACCTCTACATGGCGATCGGGACACACCGCAGACGACATCGCGGCAGAGTCCCTCGAATCGCCGAACCCCTCTCAGCAAAGACCTCCCGGGCCCGGTGGGCCTTTGGTCCCTTTTGCTGTTACGGGATTCGTGAAAGCGTTCACATTCACAAGCCATACGAGTGAGTCGCGGGCCACCGCCCGTGACCGGAGGAGTTGGACGACCATGGACTGGCGCCACCGCGCTGTCTGCCGCGAAGAGGACCCGGAGCTGTTCTTCCCGATCGGGAACACCGGTCCTGCTCTGCTGCAGATCGAGGAAGCCAAGGCCGTGTGCCGCCGTTGCCCCGTCATGGAGCAGTGCCTGCAGTGGGCGCTCGAGACCGGTCAGGACGCCGGCGTCTGGGGCGGCATGAGCGAGGACGAGCGTCGTGCGATGAAGCGCCGCGCCGCCCGCAACCGCGCCCGCACCGCCTGACGCGGCATCAGAAGCAGTACGGATCAACCCACGATCAAGGGTTCGGTCGCATTCGGCCGGCCGAGCCTTCCCGCACGGGCCCCGCTCCAACTGCGGGGCCGACGACGCGAGCCGCCCAGGCACTTGATACTGTTCACTTAGAGCAATATCGTGGACCTGCGGCGCTCACCGTGTGCAATACACGAGGCGAACGTCGCGCCACTCCAGAGCCCCCGTTCCGGCCGACTCCCCCCGACGGCCGGACCGGGTTGAGAGGCCCTGCCGACCCACCCCCCCCCGGTCGGCAGGGCCTCGTTTCTGTTGCCCTGCGCTTTCGTCGCCCCGGCTTCCCCGATCAGCGGACCGGGATCTCCAGCACCACCTTGGTGCCGCCGCCCGGCGCGGCCACCATGTCGAAGGTGCCGCCGAGTTCACCGGTGGCCAGGGTGCGGACGATCTGCAGGCCGAGGTTGCCGGCCTGCTGCGGGTCGAAGCCCTCGGGCATGCCGCGGCCGTCGTCCTGCACCGTGATCAGCAGGTACTCCTCCGGCCGCGCCCCGCTGTTCCAGCTGTCCGACCAGCCCTTGCCGCCGACCGGCGCGCGACCGCGCAGCGCACTCACCTCCACCTTCCCGGAGGCGGACGGGCCGAACGCGTGCTCCAGCGCGTTCTGCGTCAGCTCGGTGAGGATCATCGCGAGTGGAGTGGCCACCTCGGCCGACAGGATGCCGAACGAGCCGCTGCGGCGGGTCGCCACCCGGCCGTCCTGGGACAGCTCCATCACCATCGCCAGCACCCGGTCGGCGATCTCGTCGAACGCCACCTGCTCGTCCAGCGCCTGCGAGAGCGTCTCGTGCACGATGGCGATCGAGCCGACCCGGCGCACCGCCTCGTCCAGCGCGGCCCGGCCGGCGTCGGAGTCCATCCGGCGGGACTGCAGCCGCAGCAGCGCCGCGACCGTCTGCAGATTGTTCTTCACCCGGTGGTGGATCTCCCGGATGGTGGCGTCCTTGGTCATCAACTCGCGATCACGGCGACGGAGTTCGGTGACGTCGCGGCAGAGCACCAGCGAACCGGTGGGCGTCCCCTTGGGTTTCAGCGGAATGGTCCGCAGGGTCACCACCCCGCCCTGCGCCTCCACCTCGGTCTGCCGGGGCGCCCAGCCGCTGGCCATCTTCACCATCGCCTCGTGCACCGCACCGCGGCTCGGCGGCACCAACTCGGCGGTGGCCTGGCCGAGATGGCTGCCCACCAGGTCGGTGGTCAGACCCAGCCGGTGGTACGCCGACAGCGCGTTCGGGCTGGCGTACGTCACCACGCCCTCCGCGTCCAGCCGGATCAGGCCGTCGCCGACCCGCGGCGCGGCGTCCATGTCGGCCTGCTCGGCGCCCGGGAACGGGAAGGTGCCGGCGGCGATCATCTGCGCGAGGTCGCTGGCGCTCTGCAGATAGGTCAGCTCCAGCCGGCTCGGGGTCCGCACCGTCAGCAGGTTGGTGTTCCGGGCGATCACGCCCAGCACCTTGCCGTCCCGTCGCACCGGGATGGACTCCACCCGCACCGGCACCTCCTCCCGCCACTCCGGGTCGCCCTCCCGGACGATCCGCCCCTCGTCGTACGCCGCGTCCAGCAACGGCCGGCGGCCCCGGGGCACCAGGTGGCCGACCATGTCGTCCTGGTACGAGGTCGGACCGGTGTTGGGCCGCATCTGGGCCACCGAGACGTAGCGGATGCCGTCCCAGGTGGGGATCCACAGCACCAGGTCGGCGAAGGACAGGTCGGAGAGCAGCTGCCACTCCGAGACCAGCAGATGCAGCCACTCCACGTCGGCACCGGTGAGGGTGGTGTGGCGGCGGACGAGTTCGTTCAGCGAGGGCACACCGTGAGGGTATCTCCGACCACTCCGGGGCACGTTGTCCAGACCAATCGGACCGGGGCTCTGGACAACGCAGATTGGTCTAGTCCACAATGAGGGTGCACCAAGGAGAGGCCCCCCGCGCAACTGCCCTGACCGCGCGAGGCCCCTCCTCGGTCGGAGGCGTCGTTCGAGGGTCCCGCACAACTCTCGGACGGTCCCCGCCTCCGACATACAGCTCCGGGCTGCGGTGCCGCACAGGTTGAGGGTCCTGTGTCGGCGCCGTGGCCCGTAGTGTTTTTTCCGGGCGGGAAGTTTGCTGCGAAGGCAGGCGGGGCGCGAAAACAGGGGCGCGTGGGGGTACCTCCCGGCCCGCTAGGGCTGGGGGAGAACTGCGCGAAGCGGAAGGCACCCACCAGCCAGGTCGCGACGCGGGACAATGACCTGCACTTGATCGCGACCTTGCGGACGTGGCGTGCGCTTGTCGCGCAGTTCCCCGCGCCCCTGATTTCGCGCCCGACCGCTCGCGCGAGTCTCCCCGCGCCCCTGTTTCGCGCCCGCCTGCCTTCGCGCCCGGCCGCCCCCACCAGTCCGGTGGAGGCGGCCTTCGCGCAGCAGGTCTCAGCGCGTCTCGGTGACCTTCGCGAGAGCGCGGGGCGCGTCCGGGTCCTGGCCGCGGGCGATGGTGACCTCGTATGCGAGGAGCTGGAGCGGGAGGATCTCCAGGATCGGCTGGACCTCCTCCGGCACGCCGCGGGGCAGGGCGAAGCCGGCGCTCGCGGCGTCGACCTGGTCCTGCTGGCCGATGACGACGAGGTCGGCGCCCCGGCCGCGCAGGCGGTCCAGGACGGGCTGCAGAGCCTCGCCGCCGCGGCCGTCGGGGACGATCGCGATGACCGGGGAGACGTTGTCGACCATGGCCAGCGGGCCGTGCAGCAGGTCGGCGCCGGAGAACGGGGAGGCCGGGATGTAGGTGGTCTCCATCAGCTTCAGCGCCGCCTCGCGGGCGGTCGGGTAGCCGTAGCCGCGCGAGGTGATGACCAGGCGCTGGGCGAACCGGTACCGCTCGGCGAGCGCCTTGACCTCGCCCTGGCGGGCCAGGATCCCGGCGGCCAGCTCCGGCAGTACCTTGGCAGCCGAGCCGTCGTTGCCGCGCAGGCCCTCGATGAAGAGGTACAGCGCGAGCAGTTCGGCGGTGTAGGTCTTGGTGGCGGGCAGCGCCTTCTCCGGCCCGGCCAGCACGTCGATGTGGAACTCGGAGACCTCAGCCAGCGGCGAGCCGGCGTTGTTGGTGACCGCCAGGGTGATCGCGCCGGCCTCGCGGGCCGCCTTGGTGGAGGCGACCAGGTCGGGCGAGCCGCCGGACTGGCTGACGGTGATGACCAGGCAGTCGGTGAGGTCCGGCTTGGCGCCGTACGCGGTGGTGGTGGACATCGAGGTGAGGCCGGCGGGCTTGCCGAGCAGCACCTCGATCAGGTACTTGGCGTACAGCGCGGCATTGTCGGAGGTGCCGCGGGCGGTGAGCAGGACGAACCGCGGGTTGCGGGCGGCGATCTGCTTGGCGATCTCGCGGATCGCGGGCGCGCCCTCGTCGAGGATGCGCTGCAGGACGGCCGGCTGCTCGGCCATCTCCGCCGACATGATCCTGCCGGGTACGGAAACAGTCTGCGGGTCGGACATCGGGGTGTGCCTCCGTGGAGAGATGGTTCTACCCCGTGGGGCGGGATGCCCGACGGGGACCTCTGGAACGGCGGCGAGTCCGCACCCTCGCTGCGTGGAACTGTGCTGGGCCGATCCTACGTGGACCGGACGCCGCAGCACACGTCGTGACGGTACGTCGGCGTCCGGCCCAGGAGAATCAGGACGGGTTGTTGATCAGCTGGTCGATCTGCGCGTCGGCTTCCTTGGTGGCGTCCTCGACGCTCTTGCCCTTGAAGATCGCGTCCAGCATGTTCACCAGGACGTTCTGCTTCTCGACCGCGCCCCAGCCGGGGGCGGCCGGGGTGAACCAGGCGTCCTGGACGGCGTTGGCGGCCGCGGCGGTGGCGGGCTTGTTCTTCAGCGGCGCCAGCTGGGTCAGGTTGTTCGGCAGGGTGTCCTTGTCGGCGAGCACCTGCTCGGACTTGGTGCTGGTGAACATCCGCACCCAGTCGGTGGCGATCGCGGTGTTCTGCGACTTCGCGGTGACGGCGAGATCGGAGCCGCCGATGAAGGAGGGCAGCGGCTTGCCGTTCGGGCCGGGCATGGTGACGATCTTCAGCGAGTTCTTGAGCGCCGGGGTGCCGGTGATCGGGGCGATCGCGTCGCTCAGCTCCCAGCCGTTGGCGTAGATCAGCGCGGCCTTCTCGTGGCCGAGCACGCCGGCCTGCTTGGCCTCGTTGACCTTCAGATCGCCCTTGTTGTACGTCTTCACCAGGTTGACGAAGTGCTGGAGGCCCGCCTGCGCCTTGGGGTCGTGCAGGGTGCCGTGCCAGACGCCGCTGGAGTCGAACTTGGCGATCGAGCCGCCGTACGCGGTGACGTAGGACATCGCGGCGTACCAGTACGGACCGGGCAGGTAGAGCGCGGAGAACCCGGGATTGTTCTTGTTGCGCTGGGCCACCTTGTCGAGGGCGGCGGTGAGTTCCTCCTCGGTCTGCGGAAGGTCCGCGGAACCGGTGGCGTCCTGGAACATCTTCGCGTTGTAGACGCCGACCCGGGCGCCCGCGTAATAGGGAACGCAGTAGAGCTTCTGGTTGTACGTACAGGTGTCGGCGAGACCCTTGATCCAGTTGTCGGAGTTGTCGAATCCGGTCCGGTCGAGCCCGGCCAGTGCGCCGTTGACCATGTACTTGGTGGTCTCGGTGTTGCCGAGTTCGACCACGTCGGGCGCCTGGTTGGTGGCGATCGCGGCGTCCAGCTCGGCGATCTTGTCCTTCCAGGTGTGGTAGCTGAGCTTCAGCTCCACCTTGGGGTACTTCGCGGCGAACTGGTCGTTGACCTGCTGCACCAGTTCCGGCCAGCTCTTCTGCGCGTCGTCCATCAGCCAGACCGTGACACTGCCGGTCGCGTCCTTCGGGTCGACGGCGCCCGGCGACCCGGCCGGGCTGCCGCCGGACGAGCAGCCGACGGCGGTGGGCAGCAGAACGGCAGTGCCGAGCGCGGCCAGAACCTGACGCTTCACGCAAATCCTCCGAATCGGGTGCGGGGAGGTCTGCGCAAGTGGTACAGACCAGTTTTCCGGATCCTGGCCCAGACCATTTGCAGCGTCAACGCGCGTGATGATGACAAGTCCCGCTTGTTGTCGATCCGTTGCCGGTTCTGCCCCGCTCACGTCAATACCGGGGTGGGTATGCGCTTAAGGCTCACTTAAGGCTCGCTTCAGGCCACACCGAGTAACCGGAGGCGCGCACTCCGGCGCGGTCGATTCGTCCCGCCATATCCGGATCCGCCCCCGACTTGGTCCAGTCCAACACGGCCGAGTCAAGCGTTGATAACGGCTTGTGCAGACGCTTCTCGATCCCTTGACGCTCGTCATTGGTCCATGCCAATCTCCAGGCGTTGGTCTAAACCAATGGTCTACTCCACCTCGCGGATCGGCCCGCCTGCCCCGGCAGTTCGTGTCCGTGTCACCCGGTGACGTTCCCCCTTACGGCACGACGCAGCTTCAGGGCCAGTGGCCCGGCGGCCCGGTGCCCCACCTTGCTCATCCCTGGAGGATGGTTTGAACCGCAAGATCGCAGCCGTGGCCGCTGTCGCCACCGTGCTCGTCGCCTCGGCTTGCTCCTCGTCTTCGTCCGGTTCCGGCGGTGACAAGGCCACTCTGAGCAAGGACGGCAAGGGCAAGAAGATCACCGTCTGGCTGATGCAGGACGCCCAGAAGGGCTGGCCCGAGGTCGTCGACGCGGCGAAGAAGCAGTTCACCGAGGAGACCGGCGCCGAGGTCGACGTCCAGTGGCAGACCTGGACCAACTACACCACCAAGCTCGACACCGCCCTGCTCTCCGGCAACGCCCCGGACGCGCTGGAGGTCGGCAACACCCAGGCCGCCAAGTACATCGAGGCCGGTTCCTTCGTCGACCTGACCTCGGAGAAGAGCAAGTTCGACAACTCGGACAAGTGGCTGGACTCGGTCGCCGCCTCCGGCCAGTCGGCCGACGGCTCCAAGACCTACGCCGTCCCGTACTACGCCGGTGCGCGCGTCCTGATCTACCGCAAGGACCTGTTCGAGGCCGCCGGTGTCGCCCAGGCCCCGACCACGATCGAGGAGCTGAAGGCCGCCCTGGCCAAGGTCAAGGCCGCCAACGCCGGCGTCCCGGGCTTCTCCGCGCTCTACATGCCGGGCCAGAACTGGTACTCCGCCGTCTCCTTCGGCGCCGGCCAGTTCGGCGTCAAGGGTGTCATCGCCAAGAAGGACGGCGACAAGTGGGCCGGCAACCTGACCGACCCGAAGTTCATCGAGGGCGTCAAGACCTGGAACGACCTGCAGAAGGAATACTCCACCGGCGGCACCACCAACGACGAGGCCACCCAGGACGCGCTGATGGCCAAGGGCAACATCGCCGCCATCATCGGCAACGGCTGGGAGGTCGCCTCGGTCGCCGACCCGAAGATCGGTGACCCGACCCTGAAGGACAAGCTCGCCACCATCGCCCTCCCGGGCACCGCGGCCGGCTCCCCGACCCCGGCGTTCCTCGGCGGCTCCGACCTGGCCGTCCCGTCCAAGGCCCCCAACCCCGGCCTGGGCGCGACCTTCCTGCAGATCTACACCAACACCGCGCAGCAGACCCTGCTCGCCAAGCACGCCATCCCGAACGCCAAGAACCTGGTCGCCGCGTACAAGCAGGCCGACCCGGCGAACAAGGCCACCGGTGAGGCGGCCGAGGGCCAGACCTGGTTCATCCCGAACTCGCCGCTGTGGTCCGGTGCCGACGAGACCGCTCTGAAGACCGCCTTCAGCGCGATCGCCTCCGGCGGCGACGCGGCCACCGAGCTCAAGAAGGCCCAGGACGTCATCGTCAAGGACCTGAACGGCTGACCCAGCTGATCCGCGGTCGGCCCGGGAGTCCGCTCCCGGGCGGACCACCGCACTGAGCGCCGGTTGGGGGGTGGGCAGTCCGCGTGATTGCGGACTGCCCACCCGTGCGCCAGGACCGACCAGAACCCGCGGGCCCGGGAAGGACCCTGATGAGTGTGACCACCAACGAGACCGTGACCCGGTCCGACAAGTCGGGGCCTGCCCCGGCGGGGAAGCCGCAGCGCCGCGGATTCTTCGCGGCCGGCCAGTACATCCCCTACACCCTTCTGCTGCCCGCCGTCGTCGTACTGGTGGGCGTTCTGGCGTATCCGCTGTTCAGACTGTTCGACCTGTCGTTCCAGAACATCAACCGCTACGCGCTGCTGGTGAACCCGGCGCTGGGGAAGTACATCGGCTTCGAGGGCTACAGCAAGATCCTCGGCGACGACCAGTTCTGGGAGGTCGTGCTCCGCTCGATCTATTTCACCGCCGAGCTGGTCATCCTCTCGATGGCGCTGAGCATGGCGATCGCGCTGCTGCTGAACCGGGTGTCCAACTGGGCCCGGGTCACCGTCATCACCGTGATGATGTTCGTCTGGGCGATCCCCGCGCTGGTCAACGGCCAGGTGTTCCGCTGGCTGTTCTCCGCCAACGGCGGTGTGATCGACTACCTGGCCTTCCTGGTCACCGGTGACGAGTCCTGGAAGCACTACGACTGGTTCGCCGACCCGACCGTCGGCCTGTACGTGGTCGGCGCCTCCGTCATCATCTGGGGCGCGCTGCCGTTCCTGGTCCTCGGCCTGTACGCCGCGCTCACCCAGGTGCCCCCGGAGCTGACCGAGGCCGCCCGCCTGGACGGCGCCAACAACCTCCAGGTCTTCCGGCACGTGACCCTGCCGATCATCAAGCCGTTCCTGATGATCTCCGCCGCGCTCAGCTTCATCTGGGACTTCCAGGTCTTCGCGCAGATCTTCTCGCTGCGCAACACCTCGCCCGAACCCGGCTACTGGACCATCGGCCTCTACCTGTACATGAACGGCATCGTCCGCTCCCGCTACAGCGAGAGCTCGGTGATCTCGATCGTCATGATCATCATGATGCTGGCGGTGCTCGTGTTCTACATCCGCCAGATGCTCAAGATCGGAGCCAACGAGCGATGACCGCGACGACCACGCACCCGTCCGGGCCGCCGGCGGCGCCCGGGACCGCCAGGCCCAAGACCAGGAAGGCCAAGGCCCGCACCGTCGGCCGGCGCCCGGTGACGACCTGGTTCTGGAACACCCTCGCCATCGGCGTCGCCGTGGTGATGGCCTTCCCGATCTACTGGATGATCCTCACCACGTTCAAGACGAACAAGGACCTGATCTCCCAGGACCCGACCTTCTGGCCCTCGTCCTTCTCGTTCGAGAGCTACACCACGATCTTCGACGACCCCGAGTTCCTGCCCTCGCTGCAGAACACCCTGACCCTCACCCTCGGCGCGGTGGTGCTCGGTCTGGTGGTCGGCTTCCTCGCCGCCGTCGCGGTGGCCCGGTTCAACTTCCGCGGCCGCAACTTCTTCATCGTCACCATGCTGGTGGTCCAGATGGTGCCGCTGCTGGCGATCATCATCCCGCTGTTCGTGGTGATGAACGGCGCCAACCTGACCGGCACCCTGTTCGGCGTGGTCCTCGCGTACCTGGTCTTCACCGTGCCGTACGTGATCTGGACGCTGCGCTCCTTCATCGTGAACATCCCGGCGGAGCTGGACGAGGCCGCCATGGTCGACGGCTGCACCCAGTGGGGCGCGTTCTTCCGCGTCATCCTGCCGCTCACCCTGCCCGGCCTGATCACCACCGGTGTCTACAGCTGGATCCAGGCGTGGAACGAGTTCATCGTCGTCAACACGCTGATGGGCAGCAGCAAGACCCACACCTCGATGATGTGGCTGACCTTCTACTCCACCACCCCCACCCGGGGTGCGGACTACGGCGCGCAGATGGCCGGCGGTCTGCTGGTCTCGCTGCCCGTGATCATCCTGTTCGTGTTCTTCCAGAAGAAGGTGTCGGCGGGTCTCACCGCCGGTGCGGTCAAGGGCTAAGGTCCCTTCCTCACCCCAATCGCACCTGAAGCACCTCCACCCCCAGGGAAGGAACCATGGCGATGCCCGGTACGGAAAGCGCCGAACTCCTGCGCGACGCCGGAGCGGTCCTGCAGCCCGGCTTCGCCGGTCTGACCGCGCCCGAGTGGCTGCGCCGCAGACTGGGCGACGGCGAACTCGGCGGCGTCGCCCTGTTCGGCCGCAACATCCGCACCCCGCAGCAGGTCGCCGCGCTGACCGCGGAGATGTACGCGCTCAACGGCGACCTGCTGATCGCCATCGACGAGGAGGGCGGCGACGTCACCCGCCTCGAAGTGACCAGCGGGTCCTCCTACCCGGGGAACCTGGCGCTCGGTGAGGTCGACGACACCGACCTCACCGAACGGGTCGCCCGCTCCATCGGGTTCGACCTGGCCGCCGTCGGCGTGAACCTCAACTACGCGCCCGACGCGGACGTCAACTCCAACCCCGACAACCCGGTGATCGGCGTCCGCTCCTTCGGCGGCGACGGCGACCTGGCGGCCCGTCACACCGCCGCGTACGTTCGCGGCCTGCAGTCCGCCGGCGTCGCGGCCTGCGCCAAGCACTTCCCCGGCCACGGCGACACGGCCGGCGACTCGCACCTCGGCCTGCCCCGGATCGACCTGGCCGCCGAGCAGTTCGGCCAGCACCTGCTGCCCTTCAAGGCCGCCATCGCGGCCGGCGTGAAGAGCATCATGACCGCGCACATCCTGTTCGACGCCTACGACGCCCAGCTGCCCGCCACCATGTCGCAGCGCATCCTGACCGGGCTGCTCCGCGAGGAGATGGGCTTCGACGGACTGATCGTCACCGACGGCATCGAGATGGGCGCCATCTCCGGCACCCACGGCGTCGCGGCCGGCTCGGTGCGGGCCGTCGCGGCCGGCGCCGACACCATCTGCGTCGGCGGCGGCCTGCACGACGAGGACGCCTTCGTCTACCTGCGCGACGCACTGGTGTGGGCGGTCCGCGAGGGCCGGCTGCCGGCCGGGCGGCTGCACGAGGCGGCCGAGCGCAACCGTGCGGTGGCCCGCTGGTCCGCCGGGCCGCGGGCCTCGTTGGCCGGCCGGCAGGGCGAGGCCGGCGTCGGCCTGACCGCCGCCCGCCGGGCGCTGCGGATCACCGGGGAACTGCGCCCGCTGGGCGGGATCCCGCACGTGGTGGAGTTCTCCCCCGGCGCGAACATCGCGGCCGGCGAGGACACCCCGTGGGGCGTGGCCGGCCCGCTGGCCGAGCTGGTCCCCGGCACCACCTCCAGCCGGGTCTCCCCGCCGACCACCGTCACCGAGGGCTCCGGCCTGCTGCACGTGGCGGTCGCCGCCGAGGACGCCGAGATCGACACCGCCCCGCTGCTCGGCGCGGCGGTGGGCCGTCCGCTGGTGCTGGTGGTGCGCGACGTGCACCGCCACTCCTGGATGCGCCGGGCCGCGCTCGCCCTGGTGGAGCACCGCCCCGACGCCGTGGTGGTGGAGATCGGCACCGCCCACGGGCTGGCCGGACTGTTCGCCCCGCTCGGCGTCACCACCCTGGCCACGTACGGCGGTTCGCGGGTCTGCGCGACAGCCGCGGCGGAGGCGCTGGCCGGGCTCGCGGTGACCGCGGCCACCGCCGGCTGAGACACTCGGGGACGGGCCCGGGGCGGACGCCAGGCGCTCCGTTCCGGGCCCCTCGCATGCCGGTTTGCCCGCAGGTGCTCCCACTTGCTCACCCGTGCGTGCAAACATGTGCTGTTACATAGGACTTAGGGGTCTCTTAAGGCCCCGTCTCCAACGAGGAGTGAGAGCTGCCATGAGTGGCGACAGGGATGCGGCGCTCGCCGAGGGCTCCACGGTGCCGACCCAGACCGGCCCTGCCACCACCACGGCCCGGGTACCGAAGTACTACGGCCTGAAGCGGCACCTGCTCCAGCTGACCGAGACCCAGCCGACCGGCACCCCGGTGCCCCCGGAGCGGGCGCTGGCCGCCCAGTTCGACACCTCCCGCACCACCGTCCGGCAGGCGCTGCAGGAACTGGTGGTCGAGGGCCGGCTGGAGCGCATCCAGGGCAAGGGCACCTTCGTCGCCAAGCCGAAGGTCGCGCAGGCCCTGCAACTGACCTCCTACACCGAGGACATGCGCGCCCAGGGCCTGGAGCCGACCTCCCGGCTGGTCGAGGTCGCGTACATCTCCGCGGACGAGCGGCTCGCCCCGCTGCTGGACATCAAGCCCGGCGGGCGCGTCCTGCGCATCGAGCGCCTGCGGCTCGCGAACGGCGACCCGATGGCGATCGAGGTGGCGCACCTGTCGGCCAAGCGCTTCCCCGCGCTCCGGCGCAACCTCGCCAAGCACAACTCGCTCTACACCGCGCTGCGCGAGGTCTACGGGGTGACGGTCGCCGAGGCCGAGGAGACCATCGAGACCACCCTGGCCAACCCGCGCGAGGCCGGTCTGCTCGGCTCCGACCTGGGCCTGCCGATGCTCCAGCTGTCCCGGCACTCCTTCGACGCGGACGGCGCGCCGGTGGAGTGGGTGCGGTCCATCTACCGGGGGGACCGGTACAAGTTCACCACGCGGCTGAAGCGGCCCGCGTAGCTCCCACCTCCGGTTTCGGGACGACCCGCACGACGCGGGTGCAGCGGCCCGCGTAACGCGTAGTTGACAGGGTAGTGACACAAGTCACTGCCCTGTCCTACTCTCGCGGGGACCTTTCGATCACCGAAGGTGCTGCCCGGCGGACGCACAGCGATGTGCGGTGCGGTGCCAGTGAGGTGACTCCTCGTCATCCGGGAGCCGCTCGTGTCGTCTCAATCCCCATCCGCGGGCGCACTGCCCGTGCTCTCCCCCGCCCGGGTGCTGGCCGGCCTGTGCCTGCTGGTGCCGATCGTGGTGGTGCTGTGGGTGCCGTCGTACAGCAAGACCGACCCGGTGCTCGGCGGTATGCCGTTCTTCTACTGGTATCAGCTGATGTGGGTGCCGCTGTCGGCGGTGTTCACCACCTCCGCGTACCTGCTGCTGCGCCGTGACGAGGCGGCCCGCAAGGCCGCCTCGGCCGAGCCGCTCCCGCTGCCGTCCCAGCCGGACGGGGGTGCGCAGTCGTGAAGCACGTGGACTGGACCGCGATGACGGTCTTCCTGCTGTTCTTCGTCGCGGTCACCGTGATGGGCTTCCTGGCCTCGCGCTGGCGCCGGGCGGACGACGCGCAGCACCTGCACGAGTGGGGTCTGGGCGGCCGCAGCTTCGGCACCTGGATCACCTGGTTCCTGCTGGGCGGCGACCTGTACACGGCGTACACGTTCATCGCGGTGCCGGCCCTGGTCTACGGGGCGGGCGCGGCGGGCTTCTTCGCGGTGCCGTACACGATCATCGCGTACCCGCTGGTGTTCCTGATCCTGCCCCGGCTGTGGTCGGTGTCGCGGGTGCACGGCTACGTGACGACGGCGGACTTCGTGCGCGGGCGGTACGGGTCGCGCGGGCTGTCGGTGGCGGTGGCGCTGACCGGCATCCTGGCGACCATGCCGTACGTGGCGCTGCAACTGGTGGGCATCCAGGCGGTGTTGGACGTGCTGGGCGTGGGCGGCACCGGGAACTGGTTCCTGCAGGACCTGCCGCTGTTCCTGGCGTTCGGCGTGCTGGCGGCGTACACGTACTCGTCGGGGCTGCGGGCGCCGGCGCTGATCGCCTTCGTCAAGGACACCCTGGTGTACGTGGTGATCCTGGTCGCGGTGATCTACATCCCGATGCGGATGGGCGGCTACGGGCACATCTTCGACGCGGCGGCGCACAAGTTCACTCCGGACCCGGTGACCCACAAGGCGCCGGGTTCGCTGATCACCGGGCCGGCGGGGCAATGGTCGTACGCGACGCTGGCGTTCGGGTCGGCGCTGGCGCTGTTCATGTACCCGCACTCGGTGACGGGCGTGCTGGCGGCGAAGTCCCGCAACACGGTGCGCCGGAACATGGCGATCCTGCCGACGTACTCGCTGATGCTGGGCCTGCTGGCGCTGCTGGGCTTCATGGCGATCGCCGCCGGGGTGAGCAGGGGCGACAAGAAGTTCAACGCCCAGCTGGCCGTTCCGCAGCTGTTCGCGGACATGTTCCCGAGCTGGTTCACCGGGGTGGCGTTCGCGGCGATCGGGGTGGGCGCGCTGGTGCCGGCCGCGATCATGTCGATCGCCGCGGCGAACCTGTTCACCCGCAACGTCTACAAGGAGTTCCTGAAGCCGGCCGCGACACCGGCCGAGGAGACCCGGGTGGCGAAGATCGCCTCGCTGCTGGTGAAGGTCGGTGCGCTGGCGTTCGTGCTGCTGATGGACAAGCAGGCGGCGATCAACATGCAGCTGCTGGGCGGCGTGTGGATCCTGCAGACCGCGGTGGCGCTGGTGGCCGGCCTGTTCACCCGGTGGTTCCACCGCTGGGCGCTGCTGGCCGGTTGGGCGACCGGCATGATCTACGGCACCTGGAAGGCGTACGGGGTGTCCTCCCCGGCCACCGCGCACTTCGGCGGGTCGGCCGCGAAGATCCCGGTGATCGGCGAGATCGGCTACATCGGCCTGACCGGGTTCGTGCTGAACCTGCTCGTCGCGGTGGTGCTGACGCTGGTGCTGCGGGCCCTGAAGGCCCCGGAGGGCCTCGACGAGACCTCGAAGGCCGACTACTCCGCGGAGGCCGGCGACGAGGCCGTGGAGCGGGCCCCGCAGCCCACGCTGGCGCACTGACGCGTGCGGGGGCGCAACCGGCCCCCCTGTGCGCCCTTGGGTCGCGCCGTTGCCTCAGTGGACACTGGGGTGACGGCGCGATCATCTGTTATGACAGGCGTTTTCGGGAGAGACCGGGAGAGACGAGCACCACCGAAGCAGCACCGACAACGGGGAGCCACCGCCAATGACCGACCTCACCACGGTACGCAACGGACACCGCGCCCAGACCGACGGCGGACGGCGGCTGCCGTCGGTCCTGATCGCCACCCGGCACGGCGAATCCACCGCCAACGTGGAGTTCCGGCACGCGGACTCCACCGGCGCCCTGACCGTCCCGATCACCTGCCGGGACGCCGACATCCCGCTCTCCCTGCGCGGCCAGGCCCAGGCCCACGACCTGGGCCGCTGGTGGGCCGCCCTGCCGCCCGCCGACCGGCCCCGCTCGGTGTGGTGCTCCCCGTACGTGCGCACCGTGGAGACCGCGAGAATCGCCCTGGCCCAGGCGTCGGGGCTGGGCGCCGTCCCGGTGGGCCTGCCGGTCCGCTACGACGAGCGGCTGCGCGACCGCGAGTTGGGCGTGCTGGAGATGCTCACCAAGGCCGCCATCGAACGCGACCACCCCGCCGAGGCGGAACGCCGGCGGCGGATGGGCGAGCTGTACTACCGGCCGCCCGGCGGCGAGTCCTGGCTGGACGTGGCGCTGCGGGTGCGCGGTCTGCTGCGCGACCTGAACGAGGAGGAGGCCGGCCGGCCGGTGCTGCTGGTCGCCCACGACTGCACGGTGCTGATGCTGCGTCATGTGCTGGACCGGCTGGGCGAGGAGGAGCTGCTGGCGCTGCCGCCGGTGGGCAACTGCTCGACCAGCGTGTGGCGGGCCCGCGAGGGCCGGCTGCGGCCGTCCGGCTGGAACCAGACCTCGCACCTGTCCTGAACGGCCGTCAGGCGGGCTGCCGCTCGGCGGCCCGCCCCGGCCCCCCGGGTCCGCCCGGGCCGCCGAAGGCCCGCCGGTAGGCCTGCGGGGTGGTGCCGAGGCGGCGGCCGAAGTGGTGCCGCAGGGTGGCGGCGTTGCCGAAGCCGCAGCGGGCGGCGACGGCGTCCACGCTCTCGTCGGTGGACTCCAGCAGGCGCTGCGCGAGCAGCACCCGCTGGCCGGTCAGCCACCGGTGCGGGGTGGTGCCGGTCTCCTGCTGGAAGCGCCGGGCGAAGGTGCGCGGGGACATGTGGGCGTGCCGGGCGAGGTCGTCCACGCTGACCTCCCGGTCGAGGCGGCGGCGCATCCACTCCAGCGTCCCGGCCAGCGAGTCGCCGTCGCTCTCGGGCAGCGGGCGGTTGATGAACTGCGCCTGCCCGCCGTCGCGGTGCGGGGCGACCACCATCCGGCGGGCGATCTCCCGGGCCACCTCGGCGCCCTGCACCTTGCGCACCAGGTGCAGGCAGGCGTCGATGCCGGCGGCGGTGCCGGCCGAGGTGATCACCGGGTCGTCGTCCACGTACAGCACGTCGGGTTCGACGGTGGTCAGTGGGAAGCGCTCGGCCATCAGGTGGGCGTACTGCCAGTGCGTGGTGCTGCGGCGGCCGTCCAGCAGGCCGGCGGCGCCGAACAGGAAGCTGCCGGAGCAGATCGACAGCAGGTGCGCGCCGCGCGCGTGGGCGGCCCGCAGCGCCTCGCACAGCGCCTCGGGGTAGTGCTCGCGGATGCCGGTGGCGGCGGCGATCACCAGGTCCGCCTCGGCGAGCCGCTCCGGGCCGTGGGGCACCTGCACCGCGAAGCCGGCGTGGGTGCGCATCGGGCCGGGCCGGTCGCCGACCAGGCCGAACTCGTACCCGGGCAGGCCGGCGGCGCTGCGGTCCATGCCGAACACCTCGCAGGCCACGCCCAGTTCGAAGGGGTGGATGTCCTCCAGCACGATCACCGCGACGTTCTTCAGCATCGGCCCAGCATGGCAGTGGCGGGATTTCGCGGCAACGGCGCGTTCCTGCCAGCACTGCCCCACCCCTGACCGGGACCTGGCCGAACCGCGCCGCGAGCCGTCCGGCACACTGTCCGGGTGCACTCCCCGACCGTCCGCCGCGCCCCGGACCACGATCTCGCCGGAGCCGGGGAGGTCGGCGTCGAAGCCTTCGCCGGCGACGGCCGCACCCGCCCCGGGTCCGGCCACGCCGAGCTCCTCCGGGACACCGCGCGGCGATCGACCGCAGCCGGGAACCCGAGCTGGCCGGGATGGCGTCCTCCACCCGGCCGCAGATGACCGCGGCGCACCGGATCTACGATGCTCTGGGCTTCCTCCGCGCCCCCGAGCGGGACTGGGAGGCGGCCCCGGGCGTGGACCTGATGGTCTGCACGATGCGGTTCTGAGGCGGTTCTGCGACGGTTCTGCGGCGGTTCCCTGGTGGCTCCGGCGTGGTTTCCGTTGTCTACGCGCGGCACCTCTGACGCGACACGCGCTACTACATCTGGTGCCGCCAGCTCCAGCCGCCACAACATGTATGCTCGACCTCGCTGTCGAAGCAGGGGAACCCGGTGCGAATCCGGGACTGCCCCGCAACGGTGAGCGGGCTGTAGCGACGCCCGCGCAGTCCGAGGACCTGCTGACGGTGTGCGACACGGCATCCCCGCAGACGCCATGCAGCACAGCTTTGCCGTCCGGCCTCGCGGGCGGGCCGGGGGTGGGTCTTTCGCGCGCCGATCGAGCGTTTTCGGCGTGCCGTCCTCCCCTGCCGCACGCGCGCCACCGGACACCTTGAGCCACGTCCGCCGCCGCCACAGGAGAGAGTGCGCCTTGACCGTCGCCGCCTCAGTCACCCTGCCGTCCCAGGGTTCCGCCGACGCCTTCACCGACCCCGGTGCGGCGCTGCTTCGGCTGCTCACCGACCGCAGCACCGACCTCCCCCAGGTGGACCCCGGCCACGTCGCCGCCGCCGCGCTGCGCGGCCGCCACGCGGGCTCGGACTTCGCCGAGCTGCGCGGGCTGGCCGTGGAGGCCGCCGCGTCGATGATCGCCGAGGACCCGCAGTACTCGAAGCTGGCCGCCCGCCTGCTCGCGATGGAGATCGCCGACGAGGCCGCCTCCCAGGGCGTCACCTCGTTCTCCGCCTCGATCGCCGTCGGCCACGCCGAGGGCCTGATCGGCGACGCGACCGCCGAGTTCGTCGCCGCCCACACCGAGCTGTTCGACTCGCTGATCGACGCCGCCGGCGACGACCGCTTCGAGTACTTCGGCCTGCGCACCGTGCAGTCCCGCTACCTGCTGCGCCACCCGATCACCCGCAAGGTGGTGGAGACCCCGCAGCACTTCCTGCTGCGCGTCGCGGCGGGCCTGGCGGTCGGCACCTCCGAGCAGTCGGTGCTGGAGGTGGCCGAGCTGTACAAGCTGATGAGCCGCCTGGAGTACCTGACCAGCTCCCCGACGCTGTTCAACTCCGGCACCCGGCACCCGCAGATGTCCTCCTGCTACCTGCTGGACTCGCCGCTGGACAACCTGGACTCGATCTACAACCGCTACGCGCAGATCGCCCGGCTGTCCAAGCACGCCGGCGGCATCGGCCTGTCCTACTCGCGGATCCGCTCCCGCGGCTCGCTGATCCGCGGCACCAACGGCAAGTCGAACGGCATCGTCCCGTTCCTGCGCACCCTGGACTCCTCCGTGGCGGCGGTCAACCAGGGCGGACGGCGCAAGGGCGCGGCCTGCGTGTACCTGGAGACCTGGCACGCCGACATCGAGGAGTTCCTGGAGCTCCGCGACAACACCGGCGAGGAGGCCCGGCGCACCCACAACCTGAACCTGGCGCACTGGATCCCGGACGAGTTCATGCGCCGCGTGAACGCCAACGAGGACTGGTCGCTGTTCTCCCCGGCGGACGTCCCCGAGCTGGTCGACCTGTGGGGCGCCGACTTCGACGAGGCCTACCGCAAGGCCGAGCTGGCCGGCAAAGCCGTGCGCACCATCCCCGCGCAGACCCTGTACGCCCGGATGATGCGCACCCTGGCGCAGACCGGCAACGGCTGGATGACCTTCAAGGACGCCTCCAACCGGGCCGCCAACCAGACCGCGCTGCCGGGCCGCACGGTGCACTCCTCGAACCTGTGCACCGAGATCCTGGAGGTCACCGACGACTCCGAGACCGCGGTCTGCAACCTGGGCTCGGTCAACCTGGGCGCGCACGTCGCCCCGGGCGCCTCCGCCGACGACCTGATCAACGCGATGGACTGGGACCGCCTGGACGCCACCGTGCGCACCGCGGTCACCTTCCTCGACCGCGTGATCGACATCAACTTCTACCCGACCACCGAGGCCGGGGCGTCCAACTCCCGCTGGCGCCCGGTGGGCCTGGGCGTGATGGGCCTGCAGGACGTCTTCTTCAAGCTCCGGCTGGACTTCGACTCCGCCGAGGCCAAGGCCCTCTCCACGCTGATCGCCGAGCGCATCATGCTCACCGCGTACGAGCGCTCCGCGGACCTCGCCGAGCAGTTCGGCCGCCACGAGGCGTACGGCGAGACCCGCGCGGCCCGCGGCGAGCTGCACATCGACCACTTCGGTGCGGCCACCCCGCAGTGGACCGGGCGCTGGGACGCGCTGCGCGTCCGGATCGCCGAGACCGGCCTGCGCAACTCGCTGCTGCTGGCGATCGCCCCGACCGCGACCATCGCGTCCATCGCCGGCGTCTACGAGTGCATCGAGCCGCAGGTGTCCAACCTGTTCAAGCGCGAGACGCTGTCCGGCGAGTTCCTCCAGGTCAACCCGTACCTGGTGCGCGAGCTGAAGGAGCTCGGCGTCTGGGACCAGCAGACCCGGGACGCGCTGCGCGAGGCCAACGGCTCCGTGCAGGACTTCAAGTGGCTGCCGGAGAACGTCCGTTCGCTGTACCGCACCGCGTGGGAGCTGCCGCAGCGCGCCCTGATCGACCTGGCCGCCGCCCGGCAGCCGTACATCGACCAGAGCCAGTCGCTGAACCTGTTCATGGCGGCGCCGACCATCGGCAAGCTGTCCTCGATGTACGCCTACGCCTGGAAGGTCGGTCTGAAGACCACCTACTACCTGCGCTCCCGCCCCGCGACCCGGATCGCCCAGGCCGCGTCGGGTGCCGCCCGCACCGCCGCGCCCGTGCCGGTGCAGACCCCGACCCTCAGCCAGGCCGAGCAGGACGCCATCGCCTGCTCCCTGGAGAACCCCGAGTCCTGCGAGGCGTGCCAGTAATGAGCTCCGAAGACCAGAAGAAGATGCTGCTCGACCCGGGCTTCGAGCTGACGCTGCGTCCGATGCGCTACCCGTCGTTCTACGACCGGTACCGGGACGCGATCAAGAACACCTGGACCGTCGAGGAGGTGGACCTGCACTCCGA
The DNA here is from genome assembly GCF_055587065.1 of Kitasatospora sp. NPDC048662. Classification (NCBI taxonomy): domain Bacteria; kingdom Bacillati; phylum Actinomycetota; class Actinomycetes; order Kitasatosporales; family Streptomycetaceae; genus Kitasatospora; species Kitasatospora sp. NPDC048662. Next base: position 386,712 of record NZ_JBVJHA010000002.1, read on the forward strand.
CGTCGCCGACCTGGCCAAGCTCAGCGACGGCGAGCGGCACATGATCGGCCGACTGGTCGCGTTCTTCGCCACCGGTGACTCGATCGTCTCGAACAACGTGGTGCTGAGCCTCTACAAGCACATCAACTCGCCGGAGGCGCGGCTCTACCTGTCGCGGCAGCTGTTCGAGGAGGCCGTGCACGTCCAGTTCTATCTGACGCTGCTGGACACCTACCTGCCCGACCCGGACGACCGGGCGGCGGCGTTCGCCGCGGTGGAGAACATCCCCTCCATCGCGCAGAAGGCCCAGTTCTGCTTCAAGTACATGAACGCGGTCGATCACATCGACTCGCTGCAGAGCAAGGAGGACCGGCGGGCCTTCCTGCTGAACCTGATCTGCTTCGCGGCGTGCGTCGAGGGCCTGTTCTTCTACGGCGCGTTCGCCTACGTGTACTGGTTCCGCAGCCGCGGCCTGCTGCACGGCCTGGCGACCGGCACCAACTGGGTGTTCCGCGACGAGTCGATGCACATGGACTTCGCGTTCTCGGTGGTCGACACCGTCCGCGAGGAGGAGCCCGACCTCTTCGACGACAAGATGGCCCAGCAGGTCACCGAGATGCTGGAGGAGGCCGTCGAGGCCGAGCTCCAGTTCGCCCAGGACCTGTGCGGTGACGGCCTGCCCGGCATGAACACCGCCTCGATGCGCCAGTACCTGGAGGCCGTCGCCGACCAGCGCCTGGCCCGTCTCGGCCTGCCGATCCGCTACGGCTCCACCAACCCGTTCGGGTTCATGGAGCTGCAGAACGTCCAGGAGCTGACCAACTTCTTCGAGCGCCGGGTCTCCGCGTACCAGGTCGCCGTGGAGGGCTCGGTCTCCTTCGACGACGACTTCTAGGCCGACGCCGAAACGACCCGAGGGCCGCACCCCCGCCGCTGAGCGGGGGTGCGGCCCTCGGCCGTGTTCCGGGGCCGGCCTCCGGGTCAGCCCTGGCCGTAGGTGCTGGTGGACCAGAGCGGGCCACCGGTGGTCGGGCCGCCGCCCTGGCGGTAGACCACGAAGTTGCCGTCGTCCTGCAGCAGCCCGTACGCGCCCGGGTTGCTGTAGGTGCTGCTCTGCCACAGGGCGCCGGTGGTGGTGCCGGCCTTGTAGATCACCAGGTTGCCGTCGGGCTGCATGAAGAGGTACGCGCCCGGGTTGTTGTACGTGTAGCTGGTCCACAGCACGCTGTTGTCGCTGCGGCGGTAGAGCACCAGGTTGCCGTCGTCCTGCATGACCATCCGGACGGTCGCCGACTGGGTCCACTGGTTGTTGGACAGCTGCCGCCCGGAGAAGACGAGCGGCGAGAGGGCCTGGGAGCCGCTGGCCCACAGCGCGCCGTTGCCCTGGCCGCCGCCCTTGCGGTAGACCACGAAGTTGCCGTCGTCCTGCAGCATCGCGTACGCGCCGCCGCTCGCGGTGGTGGTGGCCCACAGCGCGCCGCCGTTGCCCGGGCCGCCGTCGGCGCGGTAGATCACCAGGTTGCCGTCGTCCTGCATGACCGCGTACGCACCGGAGTTGCCGTAGGTGTTGGTGCTCCACACCGGGCGGCTGCCGGTGCCGGCCTTCAGGTAGGCGACCAGGTTGCCGTCGGGCTGCATGGTCAGCGTCATCGAGTCGCTGGTGAGGCTCTGACCCGAGGCGAGCCGCTGGCCGGGCTGCAGGGTGTTGCCCGAGGCATTCGAGGTGACGTCCAGGTAGTTGGCGTCGATGCCCAGGCTGACACCGCCGTAGCTCTCGGTGACGTCGCCGGAGTACTGGTGGGCGCGGCGGCCGCCGGTCCACTGGCCGGGGGTGGTCAGGCCCATGCCCGCGTCGGTCACGTCGTGGTGGGAGTTCCAGGCGGCGGCCCACAGCACGTCGGGCTCAGGGTAGGAGCTGTCGGTGTAGCGGGCGGCGAGGTCCTTGACGCCGCTGGAGGCGCTGGCGTAGACGCCGGAGCGGTAGCCCTTGGTGTGCAGCTGCGCGGTCCAGCCGGCCAGGTAGGAGACCACCCGGTCGCGGTAGACGGAGGAGTCGTAGTTCTCCATGTCGTTGTAGAGCACCGCGCCGGCCTGGAAGCCGAGGCCGTTGGCCTTGGCGATCGCGTCGTTGGCGGCGTCGGAGCCCTGCTGACGGGCGGTGGCCACATCGGCGGAGATCAGCACGTTGCCGCGGGCGGCCTGGGCGCCGACGTAGATCGGCATGAAGCCCCAGCCCTCGGCGTTCCGGGAGTCCACCCAGCTCTTCGCCGGCGAGGCGCAGGCCTGCGAGGGCCCGCCGATGTACACGCCGACGGCCCGGTACGGGGAGTTCGCGGCCCAGGCCGACATGGTGGCGTCCGACGGCGCGGCGCAGCGGTCGAAGGCGAACCCGGCGACGTCGGTGCGCGGGGCGGAGCCGGCCAGGGCGGGCTTCGCGGTGGACGGCGCGGCGGACGGGCGGGCGCCGGCGTCGACGCTCGCGGTCTCCAGGATCTGCCGGACCCGGTCGGCCGAGGTGGCGTAACTGGCCGTCACCTGAAGCCCGGAGTTGCCGAGCTTGGCCTGGATCTGGTGGCCGGCCGCGGCGTCCTTCAGGACGCTCTGCGCGACGGGCTGCCCGGGCACCACGGTGCCCTGGACGCGCCCGCTCTCCGCCGGCTGGATCAGCAGTCCGTCGGCGCGGCCGGGCGCGAGGTGCGCCGGGCAGTTCTGGTCCCCGCTCGGGGTGCCCAGGTAGACGGCGCTGACGTCGAGCCGGACGCAGGTGCCCGGCGCGGCGGCGAGGTCGACGACCGGCCAGTCTGCGGGCACCTGGGCGTGGAAGCCCTGGTAGTCGATCCGCTTGGTGGCCTGCCCGGCGGTGCCCGTCGCCGCCCCCGACGTGTCGGCACCCCACGCGTTCGGAACGGCCGTGGCCAGTCCCGACACGGCCAGCACGACGGCCGCAGCCCGTGCTGCTGTACGACGCTTCATTTGTTCCCGCCCCTTGATTGAGTCGCATCCGACCTGATGTGACGTCAGGGACTGTAGTGGATACCACTGACCGCCTCCAGGCCCTTTTGGCCCTGCGGCCCGTCCGGTCGGCGCGTGCTCACTCGTCCCTGCTCAGTGGACGGAAAGACCCCAGGTGGCGGTTCCCCACAGCGCGCCGCCGATCTGCGGGCCGCCGCCGCGCCGGTACACCACGAAGTTGCCGTCGTCCTGCAGCATCGCGAACGCGCCCGGGCTGTTCCAGGTGCCGGTGGCCCACAGCGCGCCGCCGACCCCGGGTCCGCCGTCGGGGGCGTAGAGCACCAGGTTGCCGTCGTCCTGCTGCACCGCGTACGCGCCCGGGTGGCCGCCGGTGCCGGCCGACCACAGCAGCCGGCCGTCGCCGCGCACCCGGACGGTGAGGTCGCCGTCGTCCTGCATGGTCAGCGTCACCGTTCTGGTGCTGACACTGCGTCCGGTGGCGAGCCGCTCGCCGGGGCGCAGCCGGCCGTCGCCGCCGGCGGGCGAGGTGACGTCGAGGTAGCTGGCGTCGATGGTCATGCTGACGCCGCCGTACTCCTCGGTGGTGTCGCCCAGGTACTGGTGGGCGCGCCGGCCGCCGGTGAAGTAGCCGGCGCCGTCGGGCAGGCCCATGCCGTCGTCGGTGACGTCGTGGTGGGAGTTCCAGGAGGCGGACCACAGGACGTCGGGCTGCGGGTAGGAGTCGTCGTCCAGGCGTCCGGTGAGGTCCTGTACTCCGCTGGCGGCGCCGGTGTAGACACCGGAGCGGTAGCCGTGGGCGTGCACCTGGTCGGTCCAGCCGGCCAGGTAGGCGAGGACGCGGTCGCGGTAGACGGAGGACTCGTAGTTCTCCATGTCGTTGTAGAGCACCGCGCCGGGTTGGAAGCCCAGCCCTTCGGCCTTCTGCACGGCGTCGTCGGCGGCGTCGGAGCCCTGCTGCAGGGCGGTTCCCTGGTCGGCGTCCACCAGCAGTTTGCCGCGGGCGGCCTGGTGGCCGACGTAGATCGGCAGGAACCCCCAGCCCTCGGCGGCCCGGGCGTCCACCCAGTCGCGGTCGGGCGAGGCGCAGGCCTGCTCGGGCCCGCCGATGTACACGCCGACGGCCCGGTAGGGGGAGGACTCGGCCCAGGTCTGCATCGCGCTGTCGGGCGGTGCGGAGCAGCGGTCGAAGGCGTAGCCGACGACGTCGGTGCGGGGGCCGTCGCCTTCGCCGCTGTCGCGAATGGGCTCCGGGGCGCCGCCGTTCTGGGCGTCGGTGGCCGCAGGGGATTTCTGGGGGGCGGCGGCGTCCTGTGATCCTTGCGGCGGGAGCGGCGCGGGCCGGGCGGGTTCGATCAGCAGTCCGTGCGCGAGGACCGGCCCCGGTGAGGTCCGGCAGTCCCGGTCCTCGGCCGGTGCCCCGGGATCGACCGCGCTGACGTCCTGCCGCAGGCAGGTGCGGGGTGCGGGTGCCAGGTCCGCCACCGGCGGGGGCCGGTTACCGGGTGGCCGGACCGGCGTACCCCCGTCGGCCAAACGTTTCTCCATCCTCTGAGCGGCCCCCGCCGACCAGCCCCCGCCGGTCCCCGCCACCACCAGTAAGACCAGTCCGGCGTGTGCCGCCGTCCGCCGCAGCCTGCCCATCGGCCAGCCTCCCGCCCGAGTTCCGTCGCGTCTGCTCGCGGACACTAGCCGCCGCTTTCGCGCCGCTGGGGCCCGACACACCCGCCCGAACTCGGACATACCGGAAGGGGGGTCGCGCCGGTGGGCGCGACCCCCCTTCCGGAGGTGGGGCTACGTCAGGAGTTGGGCACGGTGGCGTACTTGGGGGTGCCGTCGGCCATCTGCCGCAGGGCGTCCTTGCGGTCGCGCTTGGAGAGCCGGTCGATGTACAGGTAGCCGTACAGGTGGTCGGTCTCGTGCTGGAGGCAGCGGGCGAAGAAGCCGGTGCCCTCGACCCGGATCGGGTTGCCGTGCTTGTCCTGGCCGGTGACGGCGGCGTAGCCGGGGCGGGCGAGCTCCTGGTACGCGGTGGGCACCGACAGGCAGCCCTCCTGGCCGTCGTCGAGGCTGCGGCGCCCGGCGGGGAGCTCCTCCAGGACCGGGTTGACGACGTGTCCGATGTGGCGGACGCCCTCGTCGTCGGGGCAGTCGTAGACGAAGACCTTCAGGTCGACGCCGATCTGGTTGGCGGCCAGGCCGACACCCTCGGCGGCGTACATCGACTGGAACATGTCGTCGACGAGCGCGGCGAGGTCCTCGTCGAAGGCGGTGACGGTCTGCGTCTCGCGGTGCAGCACCGGGTTGCCGACCACGGTGATCGGGCGGGCGGTGCCCTTGTTCGGGTCGGGCAGCTCGCCGACCACCTGCTGGACCTCGCTGTCCTGGTGCTCGTGGTCGTGCTCGTGGTCGTGGTGCTCGGCCATCGCTTGGTTCCGCTCCGTCCGCGTCCGGCTGGTGTACCGGTCCAGGGTACGGGGCGTGGCGGCGCACGGGGGCACCCCTCCCGGCCCCCTTGGGGCAGGGGGACGGTCAGCACACCTCTTCGAGGTCCCGGTAGGCGCGGGTGGCCGGGGAGGCGGCGGCCCAGCGCTCCAGCAGGGTGCGGACCAGTCCGGCGGGCGCGGCGATGCCGCATTCGCGTTCGATCTGCCAGGGGCCGCCGGCCGAGCCCTGGCTGAGATGGCTGAGGTGGCCGGGGTGCAGCGGGTCGCCGTCGTCGTGCGGGTCGTGGTGCGCGGTGTGGCCGTCGTCGATGGCCATCCGGGACTCCGAGCAGGTGCGGCACAGCAGCCGCACCGAGGACGTCCAGTCCTCGGCGGCGTACCCGGCGTCGGCGACGGTCTTCTCCAGCGCGTCCCGGTCGGCGGCGGTGGCGGCCTGCAGCAGCACCACCCAGGTCGGCACCGGGGAGGGCGCCCACAGCTCGATCTCGTCGAACACCGGGTAGGCGACGCCGTCCGCGACCCGCTCGCCGTGCGGCGCGCCGTCGTGCAGCACCACCTCGCCCCAGCGGCGGCCGGAGGACGGCAGCGGGATGGACAGCACCTCGATCCGCGCCGGGTCGAGCCGGCGGCCCCACACCACCTCGGACTCGCCGTCCGGGGACAGCCGCACCGGGGTGGTGCCGAGGTCGAGCTCGATCGGCCCGTCCGTGCCCGGCCCGCCGGGCAGCCGCAGCCCGTACGCCTGCCAGGCGCGGCGGGCCAGCGGCCAGTCCTGCAGGGCGGTGGCGGTGATGCCGAGGTTCCACCAGTCCGGGGCGCCGTGCTGGCGGTCCAGCAGCGCGACCGCGCGCAGGCCGGCGCTGCGGGCCTGCTCCCAGTCGCGGCGGAACTTGTGCAGCAGGGCCAGGTTGAACCAGGAGTCGGACAGCGACGGCTCCAGGTCGGCCGCCATCACCAGCAGCGCCCCGGCGTCCTCGTACCGGCCGTCGCCGATCAGCGTGAACGCACGGTCGGTGGTCTGCCGCCAGGTCGCCGACGGACGGTGCCGTGCGCGGTGGAAGATCCTCACGTTGGTCCCTTGCCGTCGGTCGTCACCGGGTCGCCCCGCCTCCGGGTCTTCCCGCCACGACCGCATCCAACCACGCCCGCCATGGGCGGCGCGCCCCGCGCGGCCATTCAGGCCGCGAACCGGCAGCGGGCGGCGCGGTGGCCGCGGCGGCCGAGCCGGGCGAGCGCGTCCAGCACCACCGGGTCGTAGCCGCGGCCGGCGTCCAGCCTCAGGTGGTCGAGCGGGTCGGGGGCGCCGGCCCGGGGGCGGTCGGCGGCGGCGGTGCGCAGGTCGTCGTGCGCGTTGGCGACCCGGATGATCCGGGAGGCCAGCGGCAGGGTGGGGTCGTGCCGGCCGTCGTCGAGACGGCACGGGTCGGCGAGCCGGGCGACCTGCTGCCACACCTGCTTGGGCACGCCGGTGCGCCGGATCACTTCGCTGCCGAGCCGGGCGATCCGCTGCTGCTCCTCGTCGGGCAGCAGCGCGGTCGCCCCGCCGGGGACGGGTTCGACCAGCGACAGCTGGCCGATGTCGTGCATCAGCGCGGCGTACTCCAGCAGGGTCAACTCCCGGCTTCCGAGCCCGAGTTCGCGCCCCAGCGCGCACGCGGTGTCGGCCACCCGGCGGGCGTGCCCGGGGGTGGTGTAGCCGGCGATCTCGGTGGCCCGGGCGAGCGTCTCGATGGTCTGCCCCGTGGTGGCCCGCACCTCGACTGCCCGCCGGAACGAGGCCTGCGCGAGCAGCAGCGGCACGCAGAACACCGGCAGCGCCCACAGCCCGGCCTCGCCCGCGAGCAGGCTGAGCAGCAGCCCGGTGGCGACCTGCGCGGAGCCGATGCCGAGCAGCGCGTGCAGCTGGTCGTCGAGCGCGGCGCTGTACCGCAGCCCGGTGCGGGCCCGCTGCTGCCAGGCGGCCAGCACGGCGTCGCCGAGCGCGGCCAGCGCGGCGACGACGGCCAGCAGCGCCCCGTACGCGGGGCCGGGCAGCCGGTCGGTGGCGCCGGAGTCGTACAGCGGCTGGAACAGCAGCGCCGCGAAGGAGACGCTGACCACCCGGCGGGCCGCGGCGTCCAGTCCGCCCAGCGGGCCGCGCGGCCGGCCGCGGACGGCGGCCAGCGCGGCCCGCCCGGCCAGCTGCGCGGCGAGCCCGGCGGCGGTGCCGACGGCGGTGACGGCGGCGGTCTGCGACACCCCGTGCCCGGTGGGCAGCCCGTGCAGCGGCCCGAGCAGCGCGTACGCCAGGGCGACGGCGGTGGCCACCGGCGCGGGTTCGCGGTCGCCGGGCAGCGCGGGACCGGCGCACTGGCCGAGCGCGATCAGGGCGGTGAACGCCAGCGCCACCCCGGGCTGACTGGTGCCGACGGCGAGCGCGTGCACCAGCGCGCAACCGCCGAGCACGGCGGCCGCGCCGTGCAGCAGGTCGGCCGGCCCCGGCCGCCGGACGGTCACGTCGCTCCGCCGGCGGGCAGGCCCTGCTCGGACGGCTGCGGCGTCCGGGCCGGTTCGGGCACGCCGAGCGGAATGTCCGGCACCTCGCCGTCCCAGCCGCCGGGCGGCGGCGGTTCGGGCTGCCAGCCGTGTTCGGCGACGGCGTCCACCAGGGCCCGCACCATCACCGGGTCGAACTGGCTGCCCGCGCACCGTTCCAGCTCGGTGACGGCCTCCGGGACGGGCCGGCCGCGCCGGTAGGAACGGGTGGAGGTCATTGAGTCGAAGGCGTCGGCGACCGAGATGATCCGGGCGAACTCGGGGATCCGGTCCCCCGCCAGGCCGTACGGGTAGCCCCGGCCGTCGATCCGCTCGTGGTGGTGCAGGATGCCGTCCCGGCCCTCGCCGAGGAAGTCCAGCTGCCGCACCAGCTCGTGCCCGAACACCGGGTGCACCTCGACGGCGCGCCGCTCCTCGACCGTCAACGGCCCGTTGCGCCGCAGCAGTTCGGTGGCCACCGCGAGCTTGCCGACGTCGTGCAGGGTGCCGGCGAAGTGCAGGGTGCGGATCCGGTCCTCGGCGAGGCCCAGCTGGCGGGCGATCAGCACCGAGGCCCGGCCGACCCGTTCACTGTGGCCACGGGTGTAGGCGTCCTTGATCTCCACCGCCTGTACCAGCGCCTGCACGGTGGCCCGGTGCGCGGCGCGCTCGCGGTGGCCCTGCGCGGACAGCCAGGCGGTGATGGTCAGCGGCAGCAGCCCGAGCACCGCCGCGAACGCCCCGTACGGGCCCTGCCACAGCACCGCCACCATCAGCCCGCCCGCGCCGTGCAGCAGCGCCGCGGGCGCCGCCCGGCGCAGTTTGCGGAGCACGCCGCGGCCGGCCGGGCCGCAGGTCAGCCGCACCATGCCGGCCACCAGCGCGCCGTTGACCAGGCAGAACGTCAGGATCGCGGCGAGCGCGCCGAACGCCGCGCCGGGGAAGCGGGTGCCCAGCAGCAGCCGGGAGCCGCCGAGCAGCCGGAACACCTCGGCGGAGATCGCCGAGGCCAGCGCCAGCTGGGCGGCGTTCCACACCCGGCGCAGGTGGCGCGGCTGCTGGGCGGGGCCGAGCAGCGCCCCGGGCAGCGCGACCAGGGCGGCGGCGGCCGGCGGCAGCATCAGCACGCCGGCGAACAGCACCGGGAAGAAGCCGCTGCCGCGCGGGTCCGCCGAGGGCTCCGGCCCGGACCGGCCGCGCAGCCACCGCCACACCCGGGCGCACGGGGTGCGCGCGCCCTGGGCGAGCGACTCCAGGCACAGGTGCAGCAGGGCCAGCAGTCCGATCCGGGGCCAGTCGAGCACCGGCCAGGCCGACCACAGCGGCAGCAGCGCGACCGTCGCCGCCGTCAGCACGGCGGCCAGATAGGCCACGGCCCGCCCCGGCAGGGCGATGCGCTCGCGTTCGCTGGCGATCTCGGCCTCCCCAGCCCGTACCGGGCCCTCCGACGTGAGGACTCGTCAGAGAATAGGGCCCGGCCACCCGGACGGGACGCACGATCGCGGATCGCCGCAGCCGGAGCAGCGACAGCTCACCCGATCGAGTGAGCAATCACTCCGCAGTGGCGATGGCGGAGCCGTGACCGGCCGTACCCTCGACCGTCATCTCCACGCCGACCGAACCCACCTCGGCCACCGGACCGCCGCCCGGGCCCTGGCCCTGCCGGATCGAATCGATCCGGGCCAGCACCTTCGCCCGGAGGTCGGCGGGCGTGTCGTCGCAGCCGCACGAGCGCTTGATCAGCGCCTTGATCGCCTGTTCGAGGCCGTACTTCTCCAGGCACGGCGAGCACTCGTCGAAGTGCACCCGCAGCTTGGCGCAGTCGCCCTCGGGCATCTCGTTGTCGAGAAATTCGTAGAGGTGGTCGAGCACCTCTCCGCACTCGGTCTCGTGCGGATCGCCGCAGCTCATGAGCCAGCGCCCTTCGCTTCGTGCCCTGCACCGGTACCGGCCGGGACCAGCCCTCGCTCGCGGGCGTAATCCTCCAGCATGCCGCGCAGTTGGCGGCGACCACGGTGCAGTCGGGACATCACCGTACCGATGGGTGTACCCATGATGTCCGCGATCTCCTTGTACGCAAAGCCCTCGACGTCCGCGAGGTACACCGCGATCCGGAATTCCTCCGGAATGGCCTGCAGCGCGTCCTTCACATCGCTGTCCGGCAGGTGGTCGAGCGCCTGCGCCTCGGCGGAGCGCAGCCCCGTCGACATGTGCGACTCGGCGCGCGCCAGCTGCCAGTCCTCGATCTCCTCGGCCGCGGTGCGCTGGGGTTCGCGCTGCTTCTTGCGGTACGAGTTGATGAACGTATTGGTGAGGATGCGGTACAGCCAGGCCTTGAGGTTGGTGCCCTCACGGAACTGGTGGAACGACGCGTACGCCTTGGCGAACGCCTCCTGGAGCAGGTCCTCCGCGTCGGCCGGGTTGCGGGTCATCCGCAGCGCCGCCGAGTACATCGGCTCCAGGAAACCCAGCGCGTCACGCTCGAAGCGCTCGCGCCTGGCCTCCTCGCTCTCGTTCTCGGACACCCGGAAGGTGTCCTCGCCGATCACCTCGGCCAGTTCGTCGCCGGTGAGCTGCTCGCCCTCCGGACGGCCCTGGTCGGTGCCCGAAGCACCCGACGCGGCCGCGTCATCGGTCCCGACGACCGGACCCACCTCCTCGATCAGCTTCACACGGCCCACCACGGGCCGATCCGCAAGCGAGGATATCGGGCTGACCGGTTTCTCGCCCGCGGCAACCCACTGCGACCAGTCCGGCACGAGCGGCGCCTCGGCCGCCCGCTCGTCGGGCCGTTCGGGGCACGCGATCGAAACCATGGACGCTGCCTTTCCACCGGGACTCGTTCTGACGACTCGTGCAACCGCGAACATCGCCCGGGCATTCCCCATGGCGGTCCCTGGGATTCCACATGCTGACCGTGCCGCGGCCTTGCCGACGCGTGCCTCCCGCTTCGCGCGGCTCTCCCCCGCCCCCAGCGGGCCGGGGGGTGCCCCGACCCGCCCCGGTCGGGGCACGACGGAACTCGCGTCTCAGAGCCAGTCGGCCACGGCACCGGTGATCAGCGTCAGCGCTTCCTCCTGACCCAGCGGGGCCTTCTTCGGGACTTTGAACCCGTGCGAGGCGTAGGGCACTTCGACCAGGCGGTGGGTGCCGGGCAGGGCCGGGAAGTCCGCCGGGGTGCCGAAGGTGTCGGCGCCGCCCTGCACCACCAGGGTCGGCAGGCCGGTCCCCACCAGTTCCTCCGCCCGGCTCTTCTCCGGCTTGCCCGGCGGGTGCAGCGGGAAGGCGAGGGCCAGCACGCCCGCCGCGCCGAGGCCGGCGGCGGTGCGGCAGGCCACCCGGGCGCCGGCGCTGCGGCCGCCCGCGTACACCGGCAGCCCCGTCTCGGCGGCGGCGGCGAACTGCGCGGGCCAGCCGGCGTCGAGGGTCTTCGGGGCGGGGGCGAGCTTGCGGCCGGCCACCCGCCAGGGCTGCTCGGCGAGCACCACGGTGACGCCCGCCGCCGGGAGGGCCGCGGCGAGCGCCTGCAGGTCGGGCGCCTCGATGCCGCCGCCCGCGCCGTGGCCGAGCAGCAGGACGGCGCGCGGGGCGTCGGCCCGGAACCAGTGGAGCCGGGCGTCGCCGGTGGGGGTCTCGATGATCTGCGGCATGGCGCCGAGCGTATAGAGGGGAGCGTCTCAGAACAGCGTGGTGAGGTCGTCCTCGGTGAGTCGCCTGGTCAGGCCGGGGTGGTTGTTGCGGATCGAGCCGACCTCGTCGGGCACCGGGTGGATGCGCAGCTCGCCGGGCGGTGGCGGGGTGAGGTCGGCGCTCTCGGCATGGGGGTCGAGCCAGGCGTCCCAGCGGTCGGGGCCGAGGTACAGCGGCATCCGCTCGTGGACGGGGGCGAGCAGCGGTTCTGCGGCGGTGGTGACGACGGTGCAGGTGACCAGCCAGGCGTCCGGGTGGTCGGCGGGGACGTCCCGGTTGCGCCAGAACTCGTACAGGCCGGCCAGCGCCGGCGGGGCGCCGTCGGCGCGGGAGACGAAGTAGGGGCGGCGGGGCGGGCGGGAGACGTCGTCGGTGGGCGCGGTCTGCCACTCTCCCCCAGCCTGGCGGCTGGGAGGTGCCCCCATTTCGCCGTCCACCGGTATCAGGCAGCGCCGCGAGGCGAAGGCCTGCCGGTAGGCGGGCTTCTCGTGGACGGTCTCCGCCCGCGCGTTGATCATCTTCACCGCGGTGTCCGGACTGCTCGCCCAGGCCGGCACCAACCCCCAGCGCAGCACCCGCAGTTGACGCACCGGCCGGCGCTCGCCGCGCGGCGCCCGGTCCAGCACGGCGAACGCGGACGCGGTGGGTGCGACGTTCCAGCTGGGGGCCAGCGTCTCGGTGGGATCCCACTGCCGGACCCCGAAGTGCCGGACCAGGTCGGCGGGGTCGGTGGAGGAGGCGAAGCGGCCGCACATGCCGTTCAGCTTGCCAGAGCCTGCCTGCCCGCAGAACCGGCGGCTACCGGCCGCCCGTCCTTCCGTGAAACGCTGCCCGCCCGAACGACGGTGATCGGAGGCCCACCGGAATGGACTTCGCACAACTGTGGGACCGGATGACGGCCGTACAGCCCGACCCGCCGACCTGGCTGGCGTGGGGCGCCGCGGCGGCGGCGCTGCTGGCGGTGGCGCTGCGCCCGCTGTGGCGGCTGAGCCGCACCGTGGTGACCATCGCGCACGAGGGCGGGCACGGCGTGATGGCGCTGCTGACCCGCCGCCGGCTCTCCGGCATCCGCCTGCACTCGGACACCTCCGGGCTGACGGTCACCTCCGGGCGGCGGACCGGGCCGGGCGTGGTGCTGACCTTCGCGGCCGGCTACCCGGCGCCCTCGCTGCTCGGCCTGGGCGGGGCGGGACTGCTGGCGGCGGGCCGGATCACCGCGCTGCTGTGGATCGGCATCGCACTGCTGGCGGCGATGCTGCTGACCCTGCGCAACCTGTTCGGCGTGCTGGCGGTGCTGGCGACCGGGGGCGCGTTCCTCGGGGTGTCCTGGTACGGGGACGCCGAGTGGCAGGGCGCGTTCGCCCACCTGGGCGTGTGGTTCCTCCTGCTGGCCGGGGTGCGTCCGCTCGTCGAGCTGTTCTCCACCCGGCGGCGCGGCGACGCGCCCGGCTCGGACGCCGACCAGTTGGCCGGGCTCACCGGCGTACCCGCGACGGCCTGGCTGGCGCTGTTCCTGGTGGTGGCGCTGGTCTGCCTGGGGCTCGGGGCGGCCTGGCTGCTGCCCCGGTAGCGGGGCGCGGCCTCATAGACTGGGCGACATGACCGACTCCCTGTGGCCCGCTCCCGTCGCCACCGCCGCCGTGGACGCGACTGTGACGATCCCCGGCTCGAAGTCCGCGACCAACCGCGCGCTGGTGCTGGCCGCCCTCGCCGACGGCCCGGGCTGGGTGCGCCGCCCGCTGCGCAGCCGCGACTCGCAGCTGATGGCGGACGGCCTGCGGGCCCTGGGCGTGACGGTCGAGGAGACGGTGAACGAGGCGTCCGGCGGCACCGGCGGCGGCGAGGCCTGGCGGGTCATCCCGGCCGAGCGCCTGCGCGGCCCGGCCCAGGTGGACGTCGGCAACGCCGGCACGGTGATGCGCTTCCTGCCGCCGCTGGCCACCCTCGCGGACGGCCCGGTGCACTTCGACGGCGACCCGCGCAGCCACGAGCGCCCGCAGCACGGCGTGATCGACGCGCTGCGCACCCTCGGCGCCCGGATCGACGACGGCGGGCGTGGCGGCTTCCCGCTGACCGTGCACGGCACCGGCGCGCTGGACGGCGGCCCGGTGGAGGTGGACGCCTCGTCCTCCTCGCAGTTCATCTCGGCGCTGCTGCTGTCCGGCGCCCGCTTCAACAACGGCGTGGAGATCCGCAACGTGGGCGCCACGGTGCCCTCGCTGCCGCACATCCGGATGACCGTCGACATGATCCGCAAGGCCGGCGGCCAGGTCGACGCCCCCGAGGACGGCGGCGAGAAAGACGTCTGGCGGGTCACCCCGGGTGCGCTGCTCGGCCGCGACCTGGTGGTCGAGCCGGACCTGTCCAACGCCGCCCCGTTCTTCGCCGCGGCCCTCGCCACCGGCGGCCGGGTCGTCGTCCGGGACTGGCCCAAGCACACCTACCAGCCCGGCGACCAGCTCCGCGAGATCTACACCGCGATGGGCGGCTCCTGCCAATTCGTGGACGAGGGGTTGGAGTTCACCGGCACCGGCAAGATCCACGGCATCGAGGTGGACCTGCACGATGTCGGCGAGCTGACCCCGGTGATCGCCGCCGTCGCAGCCCTCGCCGACTCCGAGTCCCACCTGTACGGCATCTCCCACCTGCGGCTGCACGAGACCGACCGGCTCGCCGCGCTCGCCAAGGAGATCAACGACCTGGGCGGCGACGTCTCGGAGACCGAGGACGGTCTGCGGATCCGCCCCCGCCCGCTGCACGGCGGTGTCTTCCACACCTACGAGGACCACCGGCTGGCCACCGCCGCCGCCGTCCTCGGCCTGGTGGTGGACGGCGTCCTGGTGGAGAACGTGGCGACCACCGCGAAGACCCTGCCGGACTTCCCGCAGATGTGGGCCGACCTCCTCGGCCAGGGCTGACGGGGGATCACGAGCATGCGCCGCTACGGCAAGGACGCCGACGAGGACGACATCCGCAGCCGCCCGGGCCGCCGGGGCTCCCGCCCCCGCACCCGCATCCGGCCCAAGCACGAGGACGCCGCCGAGGCGATGATCCTCACCGTGGACCGGGGCCGGATGACCTGCCTGGTCGACAGCGGAACCAAGGACGAACGCCTGGTCACCGCCATGAAGGCCCGCGAACTCGGCCGCAAGGGCGTGGTCGTCGGCGACATCGTCAACCTGGTCGGCGACCTCTCCGGGGCCCCCGACACGCTGGCCCGGATCGTCCGGGTCGAGGAACGCACCTCGGTGCTGCGCCGCACCGCGGACGACGACGACCCGTACGAGCGGATCGTGGTCGCCAACGCCGAACAGCTGGCCATCGTCACCGCGCTCGCCAACCCGGAGCCCCGCCCCCGGCTGATCGACCGCTGCCTGGTCGCCGCGTACGACGCCGGCATGGAGCCGCTGCTGGTGCTCACCAAGTCCGACCTGGCGCCCGCCGACGAGCTGCTGGAGTCGTACGCGGCGCTCGGCATCGACTACGTGGTGACCCGGCACGACGAGCTGGCCACCACCGGCGCGGAGGCCGTCCGGGAGTACCTGCGCGGGAGGACCACCGTGTTCATCGGGCACTCCGGCGTCGGCAAGACCACCCTGGTCAACGCGCTCGTCCCGGACCAGCAGCGGACCACCGGCCACGTGAACGCCGTCACCGGCCGCGGCCGGCACACCACCGTCTCCGCGCTCGCCCTGCGGCTGCCCCCGCCGCCCGGCGTGAAGCCCGGCTCCCGCAAGGCCCTCGACCCGGGCTGGGTGATCGACACCCCCGGCTTCCGGTCCTTCGGCCTGTCCCACATCGACCCGTCCCGGGTCATCCACGCCTTCCCGGACCTGGAACCCGGCACCGAGGACTGCCCGCGGGCCTGCTCGCACGACGAACCGGACTGCGCCCTGGACGCCTGGGTCGCCGACGGCCACGCCGAACCGGCCCGGCTCTACTCGCTGCGCCGCCTGCTCGCCACCAAGGAAGCCCACGAGGGGGACTGAGAGTTCACTGGACCGACGAGTCGCCCGGCCCTGCCCACTGGGTAACGATAGGAAGGTCACACCGTCCTATCTGACAGGGAGTCAACCCGATGGCATGGGCCATGGTGATCCTCGCCGGTCTGCTGGAAACGGGATTCGCGGTCAACCTCAAGCTCAGTCACGGCTTCACCAAGCTCTGGCCCACCATCAGCTTCTGCCTCTTCGCGCTCGGCTCCTTCGGCCTGCTCACCCTCTCCCTGAAAACCCTCCCGGTGGGCAGCGCCTACGCGGTGTGGACCGGCATCGGCGCGGCCGGCACCGCCTTGTACGGAATCATCTTCCTCGGGGAGTCCTCCTCCACCCTCAAACTGGTCTCGGTGAGCCTGGTCATCGCAGGTGTGATCGGACTTCAGCTCAGCGGCTCGGGACACTGAGTCCGCTAGGGTTCGGGGCATGGCCGACTACCACGACGATCTCCGACTCGCCCACGTCCTCGCCGACTCGGCCGACTCGGTCACCATGGAGCGCTTCAAGGCGCTCGACCTCAAGGTCGAGACCAAGCCCGACCTGACCCCGGTCAGCGACGCCGACAAGGCCGCCGAGGAACTCGTCCGCTCCGTCCTGCAACGAGCCCGGCCCCGCGACGCGGTGATGGGCGAGGAGTACGGCCTGCAGGGCTCCGGCCCGCGCCGCTGGGTGATCGACCCGATCGACGGCACCAAGAACTACGTCCGCGGCGTCCCGGTCTGGGCCACCCTGGTCGCCCTCCTCGAGGAACAGCCCGACGGCGAACACGCCCCCGTCGTCGGCATCGTCTCCGCCCCCGCCCTCGGCCGCCGCTGGTGGGCCGCCAAGGGACTCGGCGCGTTCGCCGGCCGCAGCCTCGCCAAGGCCCAGCGCATCCACGTCTCCAAGGTCTCCCGCCTCGCCGACGCCTCGCTCTCCTTCTCCTCCCTCAGCGGCTGGGAGGAACGCGCCCGCCTCGACGCCTTCCTCGACCTCACCCGCAAGTGCTGGCGCACCCGGGCCTACGGTGACTTCTGGTCCTACATGATGGTCGCCGAGGGCGCCGTCGACATCGCCGCCGAACCCGAACTCTCCCTCTGGGACATGGCCGCCCCCTGCATCGTCGTCCAGGAAGCCGGCGGCCGCTTCACCGGCCTCGACGGCATCGACGGCCCCTCGGGCGCGGACGCGGTCGCCACCAACGGCATCCTCCACGAGGCGGCGCTGCGCTCACTGAGCCTGTAGGCAGGGGGGCGCGAGCGGGGAGAGCGCAACCAGGGGCGCGGGGAACTGCGCGAAGGGGAACGCACCCACCAGCAAGATCGCGACGCAGGACAATGACTTGCACGTGATCGCGACCTTGCGGACGTGATGTGCGCTTGTCGCACAGTTCCCCGCGCCCCCGGTTTCGCGCCCGCCTGCTCTCGCGCCCGATTACGCGCTGAGCTCCGCTGTCATCGCCTCCAGCAACCGCCCCGCCCGCTCCGCGACCTCCGCCGGCCCGTACTCCGTCGCCCGCTTGCACCAGTTCTCGGCCTGCACCGTCTCCCCCCGGCGAAGGGCCAGCAGCGCCAGCCTGAGCGCGGCCCGCCCGTGCCCCGCGTCCGCCGCCCGCGTGTACCAGAGCATCGCCTCGGCCTCGGAGTCCTGACGGGCCAGCAGCAGCCCGAGGTTGAAGGCGGCGCTGCGGCTCCCGCCCTCCGCCGCCCGCCGGTACCAGCTCTCGGCGATCTGCAGCGCGCCCCGTTCCGCGGCGCGGACGCCCATCCGGACCTGCGCCCGCAGGTGCCCCGCGTCCGCCGCGACCGCGTACCAGTGTTCGGCGTCCGCGTCGGCGTCCCCGCGCCGGTCCAGGAGTGAGGCGAGCCGGAACGCGCCCTCCGCGGAGCCGCCTTCCGCGGCCTGCCGGTAGCGGTCGAGCGCCCCGGCGAGGTTGCCTCGCTGTTCCTGGACGACGGCGAGTTGGAGCGCGGCCTCGCCGTGCCCCTCGGCGGCGGCGCGGGCGTACCACTCCTGGGCCTGCCGGGTCTCGCCGCGGCCGGCGTGCAGCACGCCGAGGTTGAACGCGCCATCGACGGAGCCGGCTTCGGCGGCCTTGGAGAACCAGGGTTCGGCTCCGGATTCGTCGCCGCGCTGGAGCAGCATGACGGCGAGCGCGTTGCAGGCTTCGCGGTGGCCGGCGTACGCGGCGCGGCGGTACCACTGTTCGGCCTGGGTGTCGCGGCCGACGCCGGCGCACAGCAGGCCGAGGTTGAAGGCGCCGTTGTGGTCGCCGGCGTCGAGCGCGGCGCGGTACCAGCGTTCGGCGACGGCGTCCTCGCCGCGGCCGGCGTGCAGCGCGCCGAGCGCATTGGCGGCGGCGGCGTCGCCGGCTTCGGCGGCCTCCTGCCACCATTCGGCGGCGGCGGTGGGGTCGCCGGCGTCGCGGAGCAGGAAGCCGAGCGCGCAGGCGGCGCGGGCTTCGCCGTTCTGCGCGGACTGCCGGTACCAGCGGGCGGCTTCGTCGAGGTCGCCGCGGGCTTCGAGCAGCACGCCGAGGCGCAGCGCGGCGCGGGCGTGGCTGCGGGCGGCGGCGGTGCGGTACCAGGTTTCGGCGGTGTCCTTGTCGCCGGCGGCTTCGCGCATCCGGGCGAGGCGGTAGGCGGCTTCGCGGTGGCCGGTGTCGGCGGCGGCCTTGAACCAGCGTTCGGCGCGGACGTCGCGGCGGTGTTCCATCAGGTCGCCGAGGGCGTACGCGCCGAGCGGGTGGCCCTGTTCGGCGGCGAAGTGCAGCCAGTACTCGGCGGCTTCCTCCTCGCCCTGGTCGCGCAGTTGCAGGCCGAGGGCGTGCGCGGCGGGTGCCGAGCCGGCGACGGCGGCCTGCCGCCACCACTGGCCGGCTTCGGCCCGGTGGCCCTGCTGGTGGAGCAGCACGCCGAGGTTGTTGGCGGCGGCGCGCAGGCCCGCGGCGGCGGCGGTGCGCAGGTAGGGTTCGGCGTCCTGGAGGTCGCCGCGGCGCAGCAGCAGGGCGCCGAGCTGGCTGGCGGCGCCGGGGTCGCCGGCGTCGGCGGAGCCGCGGTGGCGGGCTTCGAGGGCGGCCTGTTCGCGGGCGGCGAGGGCGGTTTCGAAGCTGTCGGTGCCGTCGTCGCTCTCCAGCAGGTCGCGGGCGGAGGCGGTGGCGACGACCTGGTCGGCGGTCAGGTGAACGAGGCTGTCGGGGCCGTAGCCGGACGCGGCGAGGCGGCCGCCGGCGGTGATGCGCTGTGCGGGCAGGCTGCCGCCCGGCCGGCGGGCGCGTCGGGCACCGGTGTCACTGTCCGTGGTGCTGCTGGCCGCCGGTCGTTCTCCCGTTCCGTTCCTTCCGATGAGTTTCATGCCGACTCCAGCTCCCCCCGAGTGTCGCGGCATTCGCCCCCGGCCGTCGGCCCGGGACGGGTCCCCCAGGGGTCACGCCGGATCGGACGGCCTGTCAATGGCCGTGCCGCGTCCCCCTCGTGGTCCATCGTCGCATCACCCGCAACCCTCGTACACCTGCTCCGTCCGTTTTGGCGGAGCGGGGCCGAAGCCCGGCGAGATTGCTTCAGCGCTTTGTCGATTTCCCGACACTGAGCCCCACAAACCCCGGCCACGCATCGTACCGGAGTCGATCAACACTCGATGCACACAAGGGCGAAGGCCCGAAGGGCGAATCCCTCCGGGCCTCCGTGGCGGAGCTGATGACGTTCGGTCAGCTGACGCCGAAGTCGTCTGCCTGGTAGGCACCCTGGCCGTACCAGCCGTGCACCCAGATGGTCACCGAGGTGACCGAGGCGCCGGTGGTGAACTTGGTGGACAGCTGCGTCCACGCGCTCCCGCCGGGGGTCCAGGTCGAGCTGTCCGCGCCGGAGCCGGTGACGCCCAGGTAGGTGTAGTTGCCCTTCACCCACGCGGACAGCGTGTACGTGGTGTTCGGCTTGACCGTGACGGTCTGCTGGCACTGCGCGGTGTCATTGGCACTGGCGTTGCCCTGCAGCGCGTACGAACCGGTGTGACCGCCGCCGACCACGCTGCCGCCGCCGCCCGCGCAGCTCCAGGGGCTGAGCGCGCCGGACTCCAGACCGGGGTTGGCGACGATCCCGCCGCCACCGGGGCCACTCGGCGAGGAGGACGGACTGCCGGACGGGGAGCCGCTCGGCGAGGAGGACGGGGAGCCGCTCGGTGAGGTGGACGGCGAGGGGCCGCTGCTGGTGCTGCTGCTCGCGCTCGGCGAGGGCGAGGTCGGCGGCGCGGGGCAGTTGGCGGCCGAGCCGTTGGTCGCCGTCACCAGCGAGTTCAGCAGCACCGCGTTCGGGTCGTCGTACAGCGAGAACACGAAGGAGCCGCCGAGCCCGTTGCAGTGCGCGTAGTCCATCTTGGCCTGGATGGACCTGGTGTTCTCCCCGGACCAGAAGTTGGTGCCCTCGTAGAAGTAGGCGGCCTGCGAGGCCGGGTCCCAGTAGGTGTCGTTGGCGTTGTCGACGACACCCAGCAGTTCCTTGTACATCCGCACCCCGGCCACGTTGCCGGAGTTCGGCGCCCCCTGCGCGGGCCCACTGGCCGGTTGGAACAGCCCGTGGTTGGCGCCGGCCGCCACGCCCGTCCAGCCGCGGTAGTACAGCGGGACGCCCATGTTCAGCTTGTTGGCCGGGAAGCCGCCGGGGATGCCGTACGAGGGGTCGCCGACCGTGTAGGCCTTGATCGCCTCGTCGATGGAGTACTTGGCGTTGCCCGGCGGGATGTTGTTCGACGGGTCACCGGGGTTCTGGTAGATCGGTGTCTGATGGTTGGTCGGGCCCTGCGTCTCCCAGCCGCCGTGCATGTCGTACGTCATCGGGTCGCCGAAGGTCAGGTACTGGGCGATCTTGTCGGTCTCGACGTGCTGGATCTTGTCCTGGCCGGCGGGCAGCGCGGCGCTCAGTGCGTAGGTCTTGCCGTCGGCGGCGCCCTGGGCGTTGAGCTCGCTGCGGAACTCGGCGAGCAGTGCGGTGAAGTTCTGCTTGTCGTTCGGGGAGGAGTGGTTGCCGGTGTGGCCGCCGCCGCCCGGATACTCCCAGTCGATGTCGAAGCCGTCGAAGATGCCCTTGCCGGTGCCGGGGCCGCCGTAGCCGCCCTGGGCGGGCAGATTGCCCTTGATGAATATGTCGACGCAGGAGGAGACGAACTTCTTGCGGGAGGCGTCGGTGGCGGCCGCGTCGGAGAAGTACTTGGAGTACGTCCAGCCGCCGATCGACAGCAGCACCTTCAGCTTCGGGTACTTGGCCTTCAGTTCCTGGAGCTGGTGGAAGTTGCCGGCCAGCGGCTGGTTCCAGGTGTCGGTGGAGTTGTCGACGCTGTTGCCGTTGGCGAAGGTCTTCGCGTAGTCGGCGTAGTAGTCGCCCGCGCCGTCGCCGGCGTTCGGGTTGTTCTCGTCCTGGGAGGCCGCCGAGTTGGCTTCGAAGCAGGTCAGGTTGGTGGGGTCGATGTTGGCGAAGTCGTACAGCAGGTAGTCGAGTTTCCCGGCCATGCCGTTGGTGTCGACGTTCTTCAGGTAGTAGGCGTTCTGGTAGATCGACCACTGGTCGAAGTAGGCGATCTTCAGGCCGCCGCTGGTGGCGGGGGCGCCGGTGGTGTTGGACGGTCCGGCGGTCGCGGTGGGGGCTCCCAGCAGCGACATCGCCCCGGCGAGCAGGGTGGCGGCCGCGGCGGTGACGGCCCAGATCCTTCTGTTGTTGCGGTGCATGCGGATGTGCCTCTCCTGTCACGTGGGGATGCAGGAACGCCGTCGGACACCCGGTCGGGGAGCGGCAGACGGGGGCAGAACACGGTCGATGCCCGGATCGGGCATGCGTTGCAGCACCACGAGGCGGGCGGTGGGGGCCGCCCGTCATGGGCACGACCCAGATTGGACTGGACCACTGGGGGTGTCAATCGGGTCTGCACCAAGGAATGGCAAAGGCCCGGAGGCTGATGCCTCCGGGCCTTTCGCTACTGAGTAGCGGGGACAGGATTTGAACCTGCGACCTCTGGGTTATGAGCCCAGCGAGCTACCGAGCTGCTCCACCCCGCGTCGGTGAAACCACTGTAGCACGATCACGGGGTGGAACATCAAATCGGTTTTCCCAGCTCAGCCGGTGGGCGACGCCCCCGGCGAACCTGACGGCGCGCCGGACGGCGCCGGCGCAGCACCGCCCGAGCCGTTCTTCGGCTCGGCCGCCAGCGCGGCGTCCAGCGCCTTCTGCAGCGCCTGCTGGGCCTGGCCGTACGCCGCCCAGTCGCCGTTCTTCAGAGCGGTCTGACCGTCGGTGAACGCCTTCTGGGCGTCCGCCAGCGCCTTCGCCAGCGCCGGGTTGTCGCCCGGCGTGGGCGTCGTCGGCGGGGTCGGCGTGGTGCTGCCGCCCGGATCGGCGGGGGCGGTCGGGGTGGTGGCCCCGGCGCCGGCCGAGCCGAGCACCTTGGTCAGCGCCTTGTCCAGGGTGTCCTCCAGCGCCACGTTGTGGTCGCCGTACACCGCCAGCACCTTCTTCAGCACCGGCACCTTCGCGCCGCGCGCCACCAGGTACACCGGCTCGACGTTGAGGATGCCGCCGCCGACCGGCAGGGTCAGCAGGTTGCCGTACACCACGTCCGAGTCGGCGCCGTTGCGCAGCAGGGTCAGCTGGTGGGCGACGTCGGTGTCGGAGTTGAACTTCGCCTGGGTCAGCGCCGGGCCGAGCGCGCCCGATTCGGAGGTGATCCGCAGGATCCGCAGCTTGCCGTAGTCCGGGCCCGGGTCGGCGTCCGCGGTCATGAACGCGGCCAGGTTCTTCCGGCCCGAGGGCACGAACGAGGTGGTCAGCGAGAAGCTGGCCTTCTTCGCGTCCGGCATCCGCACCGTCAGGTAGTACGGCGGCTGCACCTCGTCGGCGTTGACGGTCGGGTCGACCGGCACCTCCCAGATGTCAGTGCCGTTGAAGAACGCCGTGGCGTCCGTCATGTGGTACATCCCGAGCAGGTCGCGCTGCACCTTGAACATGTCCTGCGGGTAGCGCAGGTGCGGCAGCAGCGTGTCCGGGATGTCCGCCTTCGGCTGGACGGTGCCCGGGAACGCCTTCATCCAGGTCTTCAGCACCGGGTCGGACTCGTCCCACTGGTAGAGCGTCACCTCACCGGTGTACGCGTCGACCGTGGCCTTCACCGAGTTGCGGATGTAGTTGACCTCGTTGACGGCGGTCAGGGTGCGGCCGCGCTGGTCGGTCAGCGAGTCCTTGGTGGCATCGCCGAGCACCGTCTTGGACGAGAACGGGAAGCCGTCGGAGGTGGTGTAACCGTCCAGCACCCACACCAGGCGGCCGTTCTCCACCACCGGGTACGGGTCGGCGTCGATCGACAGCCACGGCGCGACCTTCTCCACCCGCTCCTTCGGGGTGCGGTCGTAGAGGATCTTCGCGCCGTCCTTGATCGCCCCGGAGTAGAGGATCTGCGGCTCGGCGAACTTCACCGCGTACGCGGCCCGGGTCAGCGGGTTGTCCAGCGAGACGCCGCTGCCGCCGGTGTACTGGTACGTCCGGTCGGGGTCGGAGTCCCGGGTGTAGTCGATCTCGTCCATGCCGGGGCCGACGATCGAGTACGTGCTGGACTTCTCGCCGTAGTACACCCGCTGCTGGTAGTCGCCCAGCGCCCCGGTGGTCGGCAGCGACTGCTGGGTGTAGACCGGGTTGCCGTTGGCGTCCACCTGGTTGCCCTTGGCGGCGACCACGCCGTACCCGTGGGTGTACTTGAAGTGGTCGTTGATGAAGTTGCGCTGCTGCACGCCCGTCAGGTCCAGCTCACGCACGCCCAGCACGGTGTCCTGGTCGCCGTACCGGTCCACGTCCAGGGTCTTCGGGAACGCGTAGTACTGGCGCAGCGCCTGGTTCTGCTGGAACGTCGGCGACACCACGTTCGGGTCCAGCAGCCGGATGTCGGCCACGGTCTGCGCGTCCTGCTTCAGCTTCTCCGCGTCCGGGGTGACGGTCGGCGAGTACTGGTCCGGCTGAACGTCGGCGATGCCGTAGGCCTGCCGGGTCGCGTCGATGTTCCTCTGGATGTACGCGGTCTCCTTGGCCTGCTCGTTCGGCTTGACCTGGAACTGCTGCACGATCGCCGGGTACAGCCCGCCGACCAGCACCGCCGACAGCGCCATCAGCCCGAAGCCGATCAGTGCCGGCGCCCAGGTCCGCCGCACCGGCGTCAGGAAGAACAGCACCGCGCAGATGATCGCCACGAAGAACAGGATCGTCTTGGCCGGCAGGAACGCGTTCGCGTCCACGTAGCGCAGACCCGTCCAGCCCTCGACGCCCTTGTACGACTCGCTCTTCACCGCCAGCGCGTACCGGTCCAGCCAGTACGCCACCGCCTTCAGCAGCACGAACACGCCCAGCAGCACGGCCAGATGACCCTGCGCCCCGGCACTCGCCCGACGGCCCGGGCCCTGCAGCCGAAGGCCGCCGTACAGGTAGTGCACGGCCGTCGCCGCCAGCAGCGACACGATCACCGCGCTGAACGCGAAGCCCAACAGGAACTCGTACCACGGCAGTTCGAACGCGTAGAACGAGACGTCCAGGTGGAACTGCGGGTCCTTCTGCCCGAACGAGGTGCCGTTGATCCACAGCATCCACGTCCGCCACTGCGCGCCCGCGGCCGCGCCGGCCGCCAGGCCGACCAGCAGCGACAGCCCGATCAGCAGCCACTTGCGGAACGGCGCCACGCCCATCCGGTAGCGGTCCAGGCTCTGTTGCTCCACCGACATCGCCGCCAACGGCGGCCGCAGCCGGTACGCCAGCCACAGGTTGAACCCGACCACCAGCGCCATCAGCAGCCCGAACACCGCGAACAGGCCGATCTTCGCGCCCAGTTGCGAGGTGAACACCGAGCCGTACTTGACCGACTTGAACCACAGCCAGTCGGTCCACAGGCCGGCGAACATGACGAACAGCAGGAACAGTGCCGCCAGCACGCCGACCGTCAGCAGCAGCACCTTCGTCCGGCGCGGCGGCGGCCCGACTCTCGCTCGGAAACCCGGATCGGAACGATCCGGCATCTGGAAGGTCAAGACGCCACCTCAGCTGTTGTTGTCGTTGGGGATGACGGTGCCGCGCCGTGGACGGGCGGACACCGGACTCCAATGCAACTTAAACAGTCTTTACCGGAGTTCCCGGACACTGCGTCGGAGTTGGAGACGGCCCCCCCGGACATGTGAGGATGGCCCCATGTCCGACTCCCCTGACCTGACCTCCGCCGCCTCCGGCATGCCCGCCGCCACCCCCCTCACCCGGGCCGCGCTGGAGATCGACGAGCACGCCGCCACCCTCGGCTGGGACAACCCCGCCCGCCTGTTCGCCCTGGTCGACAACGCCCAGATGCGCAAGGCCAATCCGCGGCTCGCCACCCAGCTCGGCCTGGACGAGAACCCGACCGGCCTCACCCCGGTCGAACAGGAGGAGATCCCGCCGGGCACCGAACTCGACCGCTTCCTGGGCACCATCGCCTGGCCCGACGGCGTGGTCGGCTGCGCCCTGGTCGTCGAACGGCTCATGCTCCCGCCCGGCGCCGAATCCTCCCGCCCGAAGAACGCCACCGAGCAGGAGATCAACGACTGGGTCGCCGGCCACCCCCAGCGCCAGGAAGTCCGCATCACCGCCGCCGTCCTGCGCGACGGCGCCCGCGAGGTCGCACTGCGCCTGCGCGAGAAGGACATCGCCCGCGAGGTCCTCACCGGCCCCGACCTGGTCCCCAACCTCACCCAGGCCCTCCTCGCCACCTTCCAGTAACGAGAGGGTGCGAAACCAGGGAGAGCACCACCAGGGGCGCGGGGAACTGCGCGAAGGGGAACGCACCCGTCAGCAAGATCGCGACACAGGACAATGACCTGCACTTGATCGCGACCTTGCGGAGCAGTTCCCCGCGCCCCTGGTGGTGCAGCCCGCTGCATTTCGCGCCCCGCGTTTCGCGTCAGCGGTTGCAGCTGGGCAGCGCCGCCTTCTCCCCGCTCCGGATGGAGTCGAGGGCCTTGACCGCCCCCGCGAGGTTGTCGACCTTGACCAGCGTGAGGCCGGAGGGCGTGCCCTTCGTTGCCTCGGCGCAATTCTCGGCGGGGGTGAAGAAATACTCGGCGCCCTTGTCCCGCGCGGCGATCAGCTTCATCTGGATGCCACCGATCGGCCCGACCGTGCCGTCGTCGTCGATGGTGCCGGTGCCCGCCACGAACTTGCCGCCGGTGAGGTCGGTGGGGGTGAGCTTGTCGACGATGCCGAGCGCGAACATCAGGCCGGCGCTCGGGCCGCCGACGTCCTGCAGGCCAATGTCGATCTTGAACGGGTAGACGTGGTCGACGCCGGGCGTGATGCCGACGATGGCCCGGTCCTCGCCCTCCGCCTTGCCGGTGGTGATGGAAACCTGCACCTGGTCGGCAGGGTTCGGCGTCGGGCCGGTCTTGGCGTGCGGGATCACCGTGAAGACGGTGGTCTCGCCGGGCTTGTGCTTCATCACCTGCTCGGCGACCTGGGTCCGGCTGGTGATCGCCGTCCCGTCCACCGCGACGATCTGGTCGCCGGCGTGCAGCTTGCCTTCGGAGGGGCCGCCGGAGGTCACCGAGGAGACGATGATCTGCGTGGTGACCGGGATGTCCAGCTGCTTCAGCGCGGCGGTCTTCGCGCTGTCCTCGGAGGAGGCGAACTCCTCCGCGTTCTGCTGCTGGGCCTCCTGGTCGGTCTGGCCCTTCGGGTACACGTTGTCGTGCGGCACCACCAGCACGTCGCCGCGCATCCAGCCGACGATCGCGGAGATCAGGCTGGGCTGGTAGTTCGCCCCGGTGACCTGGACCGTGGTCATGTTGAGGTGGCCGCTGGTCGGGTAGGTGTCGCGTCCGGTGATGGTGATCACCGGGGTGCCGGTCTTGTCCTGCACGCCGAGGGTGTTGTACGTCGGCCCCGGGCTCATCTCGGTGTACGGCACCTTCATCAGGACCGAGGCACAGAGCAGGCCTATCAGCAGCAGGGTGGCGGCGAGCATCGTCGCCGATCGGCGTGGCATGGCACGACAGTACGGGAAGTCCGGGCCGCGATGCACCGCTGTGCGGCCCGCCGATCTGCCCCGCCAGTGCCTCCCGCGAGGCTATTTGCCGCCGGAGCGTCCGCTGCCGGTGCTGCGTTCCATCGCGGCACGGAAGCGTTCGTGTTCGGCGAGCGAGGACGGGTCGGTGATGGAGCGCGGCGGTCGTGCCGCCCATCCCGCCCACACCGAGGCCAGTAGTCCGGCCACTACAGGAATGATCAACCAGGCAAGCGCAGCCATTTTCGAACTCCCCACAGGCTCGTCATGCGTATCAGCAGATTAGCCGCCTACCGGAGGAACGGCGCGTGCGGTGTCCGAGTTACGGTACGGCGTGGCGCGCCCACCGTTCCGAGATACCCCCGAACGGGGAACGAGCGGGGCGCGGAGCGGACACGGGTGGTCAGCAGGACCCCGATCCGACCCATTCCTCCTCGCCGTCGGCGAAAACCTGGTGTTTCCAGATCGGCACCTCGTGCTTGAGGTCGTCGATCAGCCGCCGAGAGGCCTCGAACGCCTCGCCGCGGTGCGGGCAGGAGACCGCGACGATCACCGCGATGTCGCCGATCTCCAGCCGGCCGGTGCGGTGCACCGCCGCCAGCGCCCGGACCGGGAAGTCCGCACAGACCTTCTCGGCGATCCGGCGCAGCTCCCGCACGGCGGTCGGGTGGGCGCTGTACTCCAGCGCCGCGACCGCCTTCCCGCCGTCGTGGTCGCGCACCGTGCCGACGAACAGCGTGGTGCCGCCCGCCGCGTCGTCACCGACCGCCGCGTGCACCTCGTCCAGGGAGAGCGGCGTCTCACGAACGGCGAGCAGCCGGATCGGGTCGTGGTTCTCGGACATGGCCCCCATCATTCCGCATCCGAGCGGGGCCCCGGCAGCGGGTTTCGCACCGCGGAACGGCCGTCCGCGGTGCGAGGGAGCCAGGTCAGATCCGGCGGTGCTTGCGGGCCCGGCGGACCAGCGCCGCCGTGCCGATCAGCGCCACCGTGGCACCGGCCGCGCCCAGGCTGGTGGCGGCCTCCTTGCCGCCCAGCCGGCGCCCGGCCACGGCGTGCTTGCCGGACACCTGGGCGAGCAGTTCGGCCAGCACCTCCTCGTTGGTGTGCTTGGGCCGCCAGCCCGCCTCGTGCAGCCGGCTGCCGGAGACCACCCACGGGTACATGGTGTAGGCGAGATCACCGGCCGGGGCCGGAGTCAGGCCGAGGCGGTGCAGCCGGGCGGCGGTGCCCAGGGCCAGCGAGGCGGGCAGTTCCATCCGGCGGATCCCGGACAGCTCCTCCACGTCCTCCTGCTCCAGCCAGCCGTCGCAGCCGACCGTCACCTCGCCCTCGACCAGGCCGAGCGCCGCGTACTCCAGCGCCGAGGTCAGGTCGTCCAGGTGGCAGAACTGCCAGCACGGGCGGGAGCCGGCCACCACCAGCAGGCGCGGGGCCTCGAAGTGGCGGGTGAGCACGGTGTCGATGCCGGGGCCGACCACCACGGCCGGACGCAGCACGGTGATCTGCAGCCCGGGGTGGGCGCGCGGGGCGCGGCGGGCGAGCCGTTCGATCTCCAGCAGGTCGCCGACCAGCGAGGCCTCCTCGGTGGCCCGCAGTTCGGAGTCCTCGGCGAGCGGGACCTCGTTGTCGGCCAGCGCCCCGTAGACCATCGCGGAGGTGCACAGCACCACGCGGTGCACGCCGGCGGCGGCCGCGGCGGTCAGGACGGTCTGGGCGCCGCGCACGTTGTAGGCGCTGCGGGTGCGCGGGTCGGACTCCATGCCGAGGTCCATCGCCAGGTGCACCACCACGTCCACGCCGGACAGCCGCTCGGCCACCGCCGGGTCGCGCACGTCCAGCACCCGCCAGTGCACGCCGGGGACTTCGCCGCGGCGGTCGTCCACCGCGAGCACCCGGCGCACGTGCGGGGAGCTCACCAGGCGCTGGGCGACGCGCTCGCCGAGCACGCCCGCGGCGCCGGTGACGGCCACGGTGAGCGGTTTGCCGCCGTAGGCTGGAGGCGGCGAACCGGCGTCGGCCGGCACGTCCTCGCCCTCGGTCAGCCCAGAGCGAACGTCCGAAGGCGGGGAACTCACCGGCCATCCTCCACGGTTAGCTTAAGTGCGTACGTACGAGTGTCACGCACTGTCCATCCTGCCCGAGGCTCGGCCCCAGCGGTGCACCCGGCGCGGTCGGCCGCGAGACCATTGAAACCTCCCGGAGCCTCCGGGCAACAGAATTTCCCGCCACACCCGCGTGACGGCCGATCAGATCGAGGACCCCGTGAGCGACCTCCCCTTCGGATTCGGCGTTCCCCCCGAGGAGCCCGAGGACGGCAAGAACAAGGGCAAGAAGGACGGCGAGCAGGGCGACTCGACCCCGCAGCCGTTCGGCTTCGGCAACGGAAACCCCTTCGGGGCGCTGTTCGGCATGGGCGGCGCCGGCGGGGCGGGCGGCGACAACCCGTTCGCCGCGATGATGGGCGGCTTCAACCCCAACGACCTGGGCGCGGCGTTCCAGCAGCTCGGGCAGATGCTCTCGTTCGAGGGCGGCCCGGTGAACTGGGAGCTGGCCAAGAACATCGCCCGGCAGACCGTGGTCGCCGAGCAGCCCGAGGGGAAGACCAAGGACCGCTCGGTGGGCGCCGCCGAGCGCACCGCCGTGGTCGAGTCGGTCCGGCTGGCCGACCTGTGGCTGGACTCGGCGACCGAGTTCCCGTCCACCTCCTCGACGGCCGTGGCGTGGAGCCGCGCCGAGTGGATCGAGGCCACCCTGCCGGTGTGGAAGGACCTGGTCGACCCGGTCGCCGAGCGGGTCGGCAACGCCATGGGCGGCGTGCTGCCCGAGGAGATGCAGGCCGTGGCCGGGCCGCTGATGGGCATGATGCGCTCCATGGGCGGCGCCATGTTCGGCACCCAGATCGGGCAGGCGCTCGGCGCGCTGGCCGCCGAGGTGCTCGGTTCCACCGACGTCGGCCTGCCGCTCGCCCCCGCCGGGAAGGCCGCGCTGCTGCCGCAGAACATCGCCGAGTTCGGCGACGGGCTGAACGTGCCCGCCGAGGAGGTCCGGCTCTACCTGGCCCTGCGCGAGGCCGCCCACCAGCGGCTGTTCGCCCACGTGCCGTGGCTGCGGGCGCACCTGTTCGGCGCCGTCGAGGCGTACGCGCGCGGCATCAAGGTCGACACCTCGCGGATGGAGGAGCTGGTCGGCCAGCTCGACCCGAGCAACCCGGAGGCCCTGCAGGACGCACTGGCCGGCGGCCTGCTGCAGCCCGAGGACACTCCCGAGCAGAAGGCCGCCCTGGCCCGGCTGGAGACCGCCCTCGCCCTGGTCGAGGGCTGGGTCGACGCCGTGGTGCACGCCGCCGCCACCCCGCACCTGCCGCACGCCGCCGCGCTGCGCGAGACGCTCCGCCGCCGCCGCGCCACCGGCGGCCCCGCCGAGCAGACCTTCGCCACCCTGGTCGGCCTGGAACTGCGCCCGCGCCGCCTGCGCGACGCCTCCCGCCTGTGGGCCTCGCTCGCCGACGCCCGCGGCGTCGAGGGCCGGGACGCGCTGTGGAGCCACCCCGACATGCTGCCCACCGCCGCAGACCTGGACGACCCGGACGGCTTCGTGCACCGCGACACCACCGCCGAGGCCGAGGGCGGCTTCGACTTCGACGCGCTGAACAGGCTGCTCGGCGAGGCCGCGGGCGGCGGCGCCGGGAAGCCCGACCTGACCAAGGGCGACGCCGGGTCCGCTTCCGACTCCGACAAGTCCACCTCCGGCGAGGATTCCGGCAAGGATTCCGGCAAGGACGAGGACGGCCGGGAGGGCGACGCCAAGTGACGTCGCTGCACACCGACGCCGTCCGCGCGCTGACCGACTGGGCGCCCGACGACGGCGGCCAGCAGGAGCTGCGCCGCGACTACCTGGCGCACCTGGCGGCCCACCCCGACGGCCTGTGGCGGGCCTGCCTGCCCGGACACATCACCGCCAGCGCGCTGGTGGTCGACCCGGCCGAGGGACGGGTGCTGCTGACGCTGCACCCCAAGGTCGGGAGGTGGCTGCAGATGGGCGGCCACTGCGAGCCCGGGGACGGGACGCTGGCCGCGGCGGCGCTGCGCGAGGCGGTCGAGGAGTCCGGCATCGCCGAACTGGAGCTGCTCGCGGTCGGCGGCCGCACCACGCCGGTGAAGCTGGACCGGCACCACGTGCGCTGCATGGGCAAGGACCGGCCGGAGAACATCCACCTGGACGTGCAGTACGTCGCCCTCGCCCCGGCCGGAGCGCGCGAGCTGATCAGCGAGGAGTCGCTGGATCTGCGCTGGTTCGGCTGGGACCAGTTGCCGGCCGACACCGACCGCTCGGTGCGGGACTTGGTGGCACGGGCCCGGGCGCTGGTCTGAGCCACTCGCTCTCGACCCCCGCGGGCCCTGAAGGGTCCGGCGGGGGTCGTCGTGCGTCGGGCGGACGTCAGGTGTTCCGGGCGCCGGGGATGTGCGGCAGCCGGGCGGCGGAGGCGACGCCCTCCAGGTAGCCGCGGGCCCGCTCGGTGCGGGGGTAGGCGTCCAGCAGGGCCCAGAACCGGGGGCCGTGGTCGGGCACCAGCAGGTGGGCGAGCTCGTGCAGCAGCACGTAGTCCACCACGTACTCGGGCATGCCCTGGAGGCGGTGGGAGAGCCGGATGGTGCGCTCGCTGGGGGTGCACGATCCCCAGCGGGAGTTCTGGTTGGTCACCCAGCGGACCTGCTCGGGCTCGGCGCGGCCGCCCAGGTACAGCCCGGACAGTTCGGCGGCCCGGGCCTGCAGGGCCTCGTCGCCGAGCACTCGGCGCTTCTCCTGCGCGGCCAGCTTGTCGAGCATCTGCGCCACCCAGCGCTGTTCCTCGGCGTGCGACATCCGGGCCGGGATCAGCACCACGGTGCGGTCGCCCTCGCGGTAGGCGGAGACGGTGCGGCTGCGGCGGGCGCTGCGGCGCACCTCGACCTTGCTGCGGTCGATGGCCCGCTCGGGGCCGCGGGCCCGGTCGGCCTCGGTGCTGACATGCGCACCGGGCGCCGCGGTCGTGGACCCGGAGGCTGCCCGGGCACGCCGACGCGACGCCGACCGATGGGAGTCGCGTTCGGCTGCCATGGCATGGACGTTACCCCGTCCTCGCGACAGAAGTCCGGCACCGGGACGGCGCGGCCCCGGGGACCACCCGGGCGCGTTGTCCACAGGCTGTGCACGGTGATGACCGGATTTTCGGTACGGGCCTGTGGACAACGCGCTTTCGTGTCCGGAAGGTCGCGGGCAAGCTGCGGTCACCAGTTGATCCGACGCCTCGACCGGGACGCCGGAGACCGACGCTTGGAGGACCGACATGCGCCCCGTGATCAAGCCCGCCCTGTCCCGGCTCTGGCGGGAGAAGCAGACCCTGCAGTTCGGCACCGTCCGGCGGCACGCCCGCCTGATCGAGGGCGTCGACCGCAAGCTGGCGATGTTCCTGGAACTGATCGACGGCACCCGGGACGGGCCCTCGGTGGTCGCCGCCGGTAAGCGGCTCGGCCTGAGCGCCGAGTACTGCCAGGGCATGCTCGACTCGCTCGCCCGGAGCGAACTGCTGGACGACACCGAGGCCTTGAGCAGGGTGCTGGAGCTGTACCCGCCGGCCCGCCGCGAGTTGCTCGGGCCCGACCTCGCCTCGCTCTCCCTGGTGCACCCCGCCCCCGACGAGGCCGCCGCCGTGGTGCAGGGCCGTGCCACGGCCCGGGTCGAGGTGCGCGGTGCGGGGCGGGTCGGCGCGGCCGTCGGCACCGCACTGGCCGCCGGCGGCATCGGCGAGGTCGCCGTGCTCGACCGCGGCCGGGTCACCGTCCGGGACTGCGCACCCGGCGGCTTCCCTCCGGGGGATGTCGGGCGGCTGCGCGCCACCGCCGCCCGCGAGTTGGTGCACCGCGCCGTCGGCGCCCCGGTCGGCGAGCGCTACCGGCGCCCGCCCGCCACTCCCCCACCGCCCACCCTGGTGGTGCTCGCCCCGCGGGACGGCTCCGCCGCGTACACCGGCGCCGCGGTCGACGCCCAGGAGTTGATGCGCGCCGGCATTCCGCATCTCTACACCGGGGTGCTCGAACACCTCGGCGTGGTCGGCCCGTTGGTCGTCCCCGGGGCCTCCGCCTGCGGCAGCTGCGCCACCCTGGCCCGGCGGGACGAGGACGAGGCCTGGCCCCGGCTGCTCGCCCAGCTGATCGACGAGGGCCCCGGCCGTCCCCGTGCCCCGGCCTGCGACGGCGCGGTCGCCGCCTCCATCGCCGGTCTCGCCGCCCTGCACGTCCAGCTGTACCTGGACGGGGTGTTGCCGCCGAGTGTGGACGGCTGGTGCGAACTGTCCGCGGCCGACGGCATGGTGCGGCGGCTGCGGCTGCGCAGCCACCCCGACTGCGGTTGCCTGTGGCAGTCCGTCACACCCGCCCAAGCGGGCACAATGGCATAGGACATGCCTTCGGGCCCGTCCGGCGAGACTCAGCCGTTCCACCGCACGCCCCTTCCCGGTGCACCGCCTCCGGGGCGCGCGGCCCCGGCCGGGAGAAGCGCCGGACGGGCCCGGGAGTCCACGCACCACCGCCGGCGGGGGGCCGCCGGTCGGTCCGGCTGATCTGGAGGTCCGGTGAGCGATCTACCGCGCAAGGCAGTGACCGGCACGGCGCGACCGGCCGCCCGCCCACGCCCGGCGGCGGCCCGGCGGCGTGTGGCGACGGCTGCTTGGGCGACGGCGGCAGCCGCTGCCGACTGCTCGGTCCGAACGGGGGCGGCAGATGTCTGAGATGCCGCGCAAGGCGGTCTCCCGGACGGCCCGGCTGGCGGCCCTGCCGCTGAGCTTCGCCGGCCGTGCCACGCTCGGCCTGGGCAAGCGGCTCGGCGGGCGTCCGGCGGAGGAGGTCGCGGCTGAGCTCCAGGCCCAGACCGCCGAGCAACTCTTCGCCACCTTGGGCAAGTTGAAGGGAGGGGCAATGAAGTTCGGGCAGGCCATGTCGGTCTTCGAATCGGCCCTCCCGGAGGACGTGGCGGGCCCCTACCGGGCGGCACTGACCAAGCTCCAGGACTCCGCCCCGGCCATGCCGACCCGCACCGTGCACTCCGTACTCGCCGCCGACCTGGGCGACGACTGGGCGGCCAACTTCCGCTCCTTCTCCGACCAGCCGTCCGCCGCCGCCTCCATCGGCCAGGTGCACCGGGCCGTCTGGCAGGACGGCCGGGACGTCGCGGTCAAGGTCCAGTACCCGGGCGCGGGCGAGGCCCTGCTCAGCGATCTCGGCCAACTCGCCCGGCTGGCCCGGATGCTGGGCCCGCTGATCCCCGGGATGGACATCAAGCCGCTGATCGCCGAGCTGCGCGAGCGGGTCACCGAGGAGCTCGACTACCAGCTGGAGGCCGAGTCGCAGCAGCTGCACGCCCAGGAGTTCGCCGACGACGCCGACATCCGGGTGCCCCGGGTGGTCGCCCAGTCCGGGCGGGTGCTGGTCACCGAGTGGCTGGACGGCAAGCCGCTGTCCCAGGTCATCTCCGACGGCACCCGGACGGAGCGCGACCGGGCCGGGCAGCTGCTTGCCCGCTTCCTGTTCGCCGGCCCGGCCCGCACCGGGCTGCTGCACGCCGACCCGCACCCGGGCAATTTCCGGCTCGTCAAGACCGGCCGGGCCGCCTCCAGTTGGCAGCTCGGCGTGCTCGACTTCGGCACCGTCGACCGTCTCCCCGGCGGCCTTCCCCGCCCGATCGGCACCTCCCTGCGGCTCGCCCTGGCGGGCGATGCCGGGGCCGTCTACGACCTGCTCAAGCAGGAAGGCTTCGTCCGCCCCACCATCTCGCTCGACCCGGACGCGGTGCTCGACTACCTGGTGCCGATCATCGAGCCCACCCGCGCCGAGCAGTTCACCTTCAGCCGCGAGTGGATGCGCACCCAGGCCGCCCGAATCGCCGACCCGCGCTCCCCCGCCTACAACCTGGGCAAGCAGCTCAACCTCCCGCCCTCCTACCTGCTGATCCACCGGGTGACGCTCTCCACCATCGGCGTGCTCTGCCAGCTCGGCGCGACCGTCCGCCTGCACGAGGAACTCCTCCACTGGCTCCCCGGCTTCGCCGAGAACGAGGGCGACCAATGAGCCGCTGAAGAAGGTGACGAGGGTGCGGGTGACGGAGCGTCCACAGTGGGAACAGCCGTTCCCGGTGCGGTTCCTGATCGTCGGGGAGGACGAGGAGGACGGCCACCAACTGCTGGTCGGCCGGTGCGCCGCCGTCGAGGGGCTGTTCGCCGACCCGCCGCCGCCACCGCGCGAGGTCCTGGTACTGCGCGGCTGCACGCGGGGCCTGGCGGCGGGGTGGCTCGGTGCTGCCTTGATCACCGGGCGGTCGGGGGCCGGGCGCGAGTACCGGTGGGAGCTGCTGGACGCCGAGATCCTCGTGGTCGGGCCGCACGCCGCCGATCCGACGCTGGTCGACGTGGTGGTCGGGGCGGCGGTCGGCCTGGTGGACGACTTCCGCTTCGCGCAGGACCCGTGCGGACGCTTCGAGTTGCTGGGCAGTCGGAACGAGCGGCTGGCGGCGTGCGCGGAGGTGACGGGGCTGCTGACGGCCCGAGCCGGGCCCGCTCGATCGCCGGTGCGGCTGATCGGCTGTGAGCCCGCCGAGCCGCTGCGGGTGAAGGTGGACAGCGGATACTCGGGCTGGCCTGCCTGCACCGAGCTGTGGGCGCTGGACGACACCGGCCGGGTGATGGCCCGCGTCCACACCGGGCCGGCCATCGACCGCACCTGGCCGTCGGTGCTGCGCGGCGGCCTGCTGGACGTGCAGTTGTCGGTCTCCCCCGAAGATTTGCCGGGCTCCGCGGCCCGCGAGGTCTGGCGGCAGTGGCAGCCGGGGCCGCCCGAACAGCCGGGCAGCTGGCGCGGGTCGAGCGTCGCCGCCAAGGAGGCCTGGCAGTCGCTGGCGCTGAACCGGCTCGAACCCGGTCCGGACCGCCCCGGCGGCGAGTACCACCTGGCGGGCGCGGGTGTCGAGGACTCGACCGGCCTGCACTGCGCCCTGGGCGAGCGGTCAATGGCCCGGGCGGCTACTACGGGCGGGAGTGGAACGGCTTCAAGGACTGTTTCGGCGGCGGCTTCGGGCCGGTCCCGCCGTTCACCCTGGTCTGGCACGACTTCGCCGCGACGGAGCGGGAGTTGGCGAGCGAGGCGGATCCGGCGACCGGACTGAGTTACCCGGAGGAGCTGGCCCGGCTGATGGAGAGCCGCCGGATCCGCGTGATCCGCGCCTGACCGGCCGTCGAGAGCGGCCGCGGCCGACCGCCGGTCAGGAACGTTCGCCCGGCAGCGGCCCCGCCGTCGGCCAGGCCGTCCGGACGCGGGTGGCGAGGGTCGCGCAGAACCGGCCGAAGACCGGGAGGGCGGTGTCCGCGTCGGCGAGGGCGGCGACGGCCCTGAGGCGGTGCGCCAGGCGCCGGCGGGCGGTGGCGTTGCCCCAGGTCCAGTCCGCGTGGTGCAACCGGGCCAACTGGTCGGCGATGCCGCGCTCGGCCTTGGGAACGAGGGCGTCGCCGCGCAGCAGCCAGCCCACGCAGGCGTCGGCGAGCTCGGCGTCGGTGGGGGCCTCGGTGCCGGTGGCGGCGCGCCAGGCGGTGCGGTAGGCGGCCTCGGCCTCGGCGAGTACGTCGGCGGGTGGGGCGGTGGAGCACCAGCAGGTGGGGAAACCGATCCGCAGATAGGCGAGTTCGGCCGCGCCCGGGCCGAGCGAGGACTGCTCGAAGTCGATGAACCGGACGCCCTCGGCGGTGTGCAGGTCGTTGCCGGGGCAGGGGTCACCGTGCAGCAGGGCGTGCCGGGCTGGGGTGGCGGAGAGCCGGGCGAGCAGCGCCTCGGCCTCGGCGCGGGCGCCGGGCGGGGCGGGGACGTCGAGGGCGCGGGCCAGCGCGAGGAAGCAGCCGAGGTCGCGCCCGGTCGGGCCGGTCCAGGCGGGCAGCGCGGTGCCGGGGGCCGTCCCGGCCAGGTCGTCCAGGTCGGCGGGGGCGCTCGCGTGCAGCCCGGCCAGCGCGGCGGCGTAGTCGATCTGCCAGCCGGGGCCGGGGGTGCGGTGCTCCAGGCGTTCCAGCACCACCACGCGAGCGGCGGGGTCGGTGCCGAGCAGGGCGGGCACCACCGGGCGACCGGCGCGGCCGGCCCGCCGGGACGCGAGGGACAGCGCGGCCGCCTCGCGGGCGTAGCGGTCGTCGGCCCCGGGCGAGTCGATCAGTTGCTTCACCACCACCGGGACGCCGGAGAGTTCGGCCCGCCAGACCCGGGAGCGCGGACTGCTGACCAGGCGGCGAACCTTGCGCGGCGAACCGAGTTCGGCGCGCAGCCGCTCGCCGAGCGGAAGGGAGGACCACATGCGGCACATCCTCGCACGCCCCGTTCGAGCAGCGAACGACAGTACGACCCAGCGAAGTTGGGTGGGCAGCGGGCCCGGACGCGCCGATGGCCGGCTCCCCGGCAGGGAGTCGGCCATCGGCGTTCAGGGGTTGGTCACCGGCATGGGCGCGGGGCCGGCCGGCGGGGTGGAGCGTCCGTCACATCAGGGCGACGGCAAGGGCCTTGCGGGCGCGCAGGGAGGCCTGCTCGGCCTTGCGACGCAGTCGCGTCGCGCGCATCACCCGCAGGCCGAGGCGTTGCTCCTCGGCCTCGTGGAGGCGTTCCTGCATATGCGCACGTGCCAGGGATTCTTGGAGGAGATTCATCTCAAGGGTCCTGTTCTGGATCTGGAGTTCAGTGGTCTGCTCGGAGCGGACGGTCGGATCGATGCCGGCGGGGTTCATGTGGTGGTCCTGCTCGTGGTGCGTAGTGGGGAAGGGACGGGACAGTTCGGAGTCGGCCTTGGCGGCCGCGAGACGTACCGAGTCGCGCAGTGCGGTGTCCAGCGGGGGCTGCTCTCCCCGGCGGACGGCTGCGGCTTCGGTGCGGGACCGGGCTGCGGGGTTCACGCCATGACCTCGGTCTTGCGCGGACGGCCACGGGGGCGCTTGCGGGCGACGACGACGCCCTGGACGAAGAGCTCGCCACCCCAGACGCCCCACGGCTCGCGGCGCTCGAGCGCGCCGGTGAGGCAGGCGGCCTTGACGGGGCAGGTGCCACACAGCGACTTGGCGTACTCGACGTCGGCGGGCGTCTCCGCGAAGAAGACCTCCGGGTCGAAGGCCCGGCACGGAATGGGAAGCCCGAGCGAGTCAGCCTCGTCGATGGCGGTGAGCTGCATGAGTGTTACCTCCGGGGGGTCGGCCTGGTCGGCCTTGATGGTCTTGTCGGGTACGGACGGGAGGGGCGGCGGTGTGATGACCGTGGACACTTTGGGCGTCTTCCTCGTCTTCTTGTTGGGTCCGGCCGGGCTCGTTGTTCGAGATCGGCCGGAGGCCCCGTGGGGCCTGGGTAGGTCGTGCGTACCGGACAAAACAGAAGGGCCGCGGAACCCGGTTGCTGGGTTTCCGCGGCCCTGGAGGCACCGCCCTGACGGGTTGCGTCAGGGTCGTTCGCTCCAGGGTCCAGGCCCGCGGAAAGCCTGCTTCCGGACGGCTCCGGCGCCGCGAACGGCGGCCGTGGCCAGAATGATCTGCTGCTTCTGCTGCTTGACTCCGGCACCGCCGACGGCCGCATAGCGCCCATGGGCCGCTTCTGCCGCAACTGCCTTCGGTGCCTTGGTCGGTCGCTCGTCGGACAGCGCAATGCCATCGACAAACATCGACCGGTCACGGGACGAACCCACCTCGACACGGGTGCCCTCAGCATCGCCACGACCACTGACAAGGCAGTGCTCGGCAACCAGCAGGACTCCGGCGTTGCCGCCGGCCACGTCGAGACCCAGACCCGGCACGAGGACGCGCGTGGGCATGGCGAGGGTGGACATCGGGTCGGTCATTTTGGTGATCGTCTTCGTCGACACTGAACTCGCCTCCTCTCGGCGTCTCGCGGTGCCCAGTCCCCCGGGCTCCGATATCTGGTTGATGGTCAGCGCATGCAGAAACAAGCCCTCTGCGAGCGTTGCGGTCTCGTCCCCTTGACCGCTCCGGCAGGCTATTGCGCCGTACACGCGGCGCGCAAACTATTTTTCCGGCGAGTTTTCCGGTGAGTTCTCGGCCTGCTCCGCGGCCTCGCCCCCGGGTGAGTCCGGTACCGGCTCCCCGTCGGGCTCCCCCACGAGCTCCGGACTCTCCCCCGCACACAACAAGAGCACGTCGGAGCCGTACTTGTCCAGCTTCATGGCCCCCACCCCGGAGATCCGGGAGAGCTCCGCGAGGCTGCTCGGCACATCCTCCGCGATGGCCGTCAGGGTGGCGTCGGTGAACACCACGTAGGCCGGGACGCTCTGCTCCTTGGCGCGGGCCGAACGCCACTCGCGCAGCCGCTCGAACAGCGCCTCGTCCATGGTGGACGGGCAGCCCTCGCAGCGGCGGAGCTTGCGCTCGACGGCGTCGGTCAGGGTGCGGTCGCAGACCCGGCACTTGACCGGGCCGCGCACCCGGCGCGCGGCCGGGCGCTCCGCGCCGGGCTCGACGCCCCCGCGCCCGCCGCGGGTGCGCTGGCCGGAGCTGGAGGAGCCGGGGCGCAGGCCGTCCAGGAAGCGGGTGGGCTTGCGGGAGGCGCGGCCGCCCGGGGAACGGGACAGCGACCAGGAGAGGGTGAGGAAGCGGCGGGCCCGGGTGACGCCGACGTACAGCAGGCGGCGCTCCTCCTCGACCTGCTCGTCGGTCTTGGCGTAGATGATCGGCAGCGTGCCCTCGGTGAGGCCGACCAGGAACACCGCGTCCCATTCCAGGCCCTTGGCGGCGTGCAGCGAGGCCAGCGTGACGCCCTCGACGGCGGGGGCGTGCTGGGCGGCGGCCCGGGCGTCGAGTTCGGCGACGTAGGACGCGAGGTCGGCGCGCTCGCCGGCGGCGGCGCGGGCGGTCTCGAACTCCTCGGCAAGGCGCACCAGCGCGTTCAGCGACTCCCAGCGCTCGCGGACGGCGCCGGAGCCGGCCGGGGCGGTGGCGGAGAAGCCGCGGGTGGCGAGCACCGCGCGGACCTGGGCGGCGAGATCGGGCGCGCCGGCGGTGAGCGGGTCGTCGGCGGCCCGGGCGGCGCCCTTGAGCAGCACGCCGGCCTCGCGGACCTCGGGCCGCTCGAAGAACCGCTCGGCGCCCTTGAGCTGGTAGGAGATGCCGAGGTCGGCGAGCGCCTGCTCGTACACCTCGGACTGGCTGTTGGTGCGGAACAGCACGGCGATCTCGCTGGCCCGCACGCCGGTGCCGAGCAGGTCGCGGATCAGCCGGGCGGTGGACTCGGCCTCGGTGGGCTCGTCCTGGTACTCGCGGTAGACCGGCTCGGGGCCGGCCTCGCGCTGGGAGATCAGCTCCAGGCGGTGCTGGGCGGCCTGGCCGCGGGCCTGGGCGAGCAGGCCGTTGGCCAGGTGCACCACCTGCGGGGTGGAGCGGTAGTCGCGCACCAGCTTGACCACCGTCGCCCCGGGGTGGCGGTGACGGAAGTTCAGCAGGTAGTCCGGCGTCGCCCCGGTGAAGGAGTAGATGGTCTGGCTGGCGTCGCCGACCACGCAGAGGCTGGCGCCGCCGTCGCTGCCCGTCCACTGCTCCAGCAGGCGCTGTTGAAGCGGGGAGACGTCCTGGTACTCGTCGACGGTGAAGTGGCGGTACTGGGCGCGGACCCGGTCGGCGATCTCCGGGCGGTCCTCCAGGATGGCGGCGGTGAGCAGCAGGACGTCCTCGAAGTCGATCAGGCCGCGGTCGCGCTTGGTCTGCTCGTAGGCGGCGTAGACCCGGGCGATCTCGGCCGGGTCGCGCGGGGCCTCGCGGCCGGACTTGGCGACCGCGGTCGGGTAGTCGTCGGGGACGACCTGGGTGACCTTGGCCCATTCGACCTCGGCCGTCAGGTCGCGCAGTTCGGTGCGCTGGACGCGCAGGCCGCTGCGGCCGGCCGCCTCGGCGACCAGCTGGACCTTGCGCTCCAGCAGCCGGGGGACCTCGCCGCCGATGGCGCGCGGCCAGAAGTACTGGAGCTGGCGCAGCGCGGCGGCGTGGAAGGTGCGGGCCTGGACGCCCTCGGCGCCGAGCTGGCGCAGCCGGCCGCGCATCTCGCCGGCGGCGCGGGCGGTGAAGGTGACGGCGAGGACCTGGGCGGGCTGGTAGACGCCGCTGCGCACGCCGTAGGCGATCCGATGGGTGATGGCCCGGGTCTTGCCGGTGCCGGCGCCGGCCAGCACGCAGACCGGGCCGTGCAGGGCGGTGGCCACGGCGCGCTGTTCGGGGTCGAGCCCGGCCAGCACGGCGTCCGCTCCGAGGGGGGCGAAGCCGCCGGGGCGGTGCTGCTGGCTGGGGCCACCGAGGCCGGGGAGGTCTTCCTGCATGCCTTCCATCCTCGCAGGCGCGCCGGACAGTCCGGACGGTGTTGTCCACAGCCCCGCTCGGATGATCGGATCGACCCACTGTTACCCGCCCTGGAATGGGGGCGGCCCGCCGGACGTTTGCTCCGTGGGCTGCACGCCCCCGTTCGTCGACCGAAGGAGTCCCTCACCATGTCCGGCACCGTCACGATGTACAGCACGACCTGGTGCGGCTACTGCAACCGCCTCAAGAGCCAGCTGGACCGCGAGGGCATCGCCTACACCGAGGTCAACATCGAGCAGGACCCGGCCTCGGCGGCCTACGTGGAGTCGGTCAACGACGGCAACCAGACGGTCCCGACGGTCGTGGTGGTCGGCGCCTCCGGCGAGCAGAACGTGATGACCAACCCGAGCCTGCGCCAGGTCCAGGCCGCGCTGGTCTGACCCGGTGGGCGGCCGGGGCCCGGTCAGTCGGCCGGGGCCCGGTCGCCGAGTTCGTAGAGCAGCCGGGCCCGGTCGGCGGCGTAGCGGGTCTCCACCACCCGGATCGGTCCGCGCCGGTCGCGGGTGACGCGGGTGTTGACCAGCAGCGGCACGCCGGGGCCGAGCCCGAACCAGGCGGCCTCGGCGGGGTCTGGCATCCGTGCGGTGAGGTGGTCGGTGGCGGCGGTCTCGGTGCGGCCGAGGTCGGCCAGCGTCCGTTCGTCGCCGCCGGGGGTGGGCAGGTCCTCCATCAGCGGGGTGCCGGCGGCCAGTCCGGGCCGGTAGTGGCTGTCCTCGATGGCGTAGGGCTCGTGGGCGACGCGGCAGAGCTGGCGGCGCATCATGACGCTGTCGTCGGGCTGGAGTCCGAGCCAGTCGGCGATGTCGCGGCGGGCCCGGACGGCCCACACCTCGTACTCGAAGCTGAGGTCCAGTCCGGCCGCCCGGGCTTCGGCGGTGTAGGTCTCGGCGCCGGCCGGCAGGGCGCCGCGGCGGTGCGGCCGGGGGTAGACCCGGTGGTCGTGCCGGGTTCGCCGGCGCAGGTAGGTGCCCTTGCCCTGGACGCGCACCACCCGGCCCTCGTTGACCAGGACGTCGATGGCGAGGCGGACGGTGTTGCGGGCCACCCCGTACTGCTCCTCCAGTTCGCTCTCGACGGGGAGTCGGCCGCCGCCCTCCCATTCACCGGAGTCGATGCGGCGGCGCAGGTCGGCGGCGATGCGCTGGTACTTGGGCGGGGTCGCGGCGGCGCGGGGGATCGTCACGCGAGCGAATGTAGCCAGGCCGTTTGTGGCATTTCAGCCGAACCTGGCATCCGCGGTCGCGGATCTGTTCGGGAGGTCCCGGGGATTCCGCCCCGGAAGATTCGAACATTTCCGGTCGGCGGAGCGGGACCCGGTCGGCCCCCGGAGTCGCCCGGAAGCGCGACAGGGGCGCGCGGAATGCTCCGCACGCCCCTGTACCCGGCGCTCTCACCAGCGGGCGGCCGCCGGCAGCGGTTCGCCGTACCAGAGTTCGACCAGGTGCCGGGCGATCGAGATGCCGGACGGCGGCAGGATCTCGCCGGCCGCCATGCCCGCCCGCAGTTCCTCCCGGCTGAACCAGCGGGCCTCGGACAGCTCCTCGCCGTCCACGGTGATCCCGGTGCCGTCGGGGTGCGCCCGGCCGAGGAAGCCGAGCATCAGGCTGGACGGGAACGGCCAGGGCTGGCTGGCCACGTACTCGACCTCGGCGACCCGGACGCCCGCCTCCTCCAGCACCTCG
The DNA here is from genome assembly GCF_055587065.1 of Kitasatospora sp. NPDC048662. Classification (NCBI taxonomy): domain Bacteria; kingdom Bacillati; phylum Actinomycetota; class Actinomycetes; order Kitasatosporales; family Streptomycetaceae; genus Kitasatospora; species Kitasatospora sp. NPDC048662. Next base: position 429,415 of record NZ_JBVJHA010000002.1, read on the forward strand.
CGGCCGACCGTCTGCTCGATCGACTCGCCGGGCTCGACGAACCCGGCCAGCGTCGACCAGCGGCCCTCCGGCCAGAGCGCCTGCCGGCCCAGCAGGCAGCGGTCCTCGCCGTCGGTGATCAGCATGATCACCGCCGGGTCGGTGCGCGGGTAGTGCTCGGCCGCGCAGGAGGTGCAGCGGCGCAGGTGTCCGGCGCCGGCCTTCTCGGTGCGGTGGCCGCACCGGGAGCAGAAGGTGTGCAGCCGGTGCCAGTGCTCCAGGGCGACGGCGTGCACCAGCAGTCCGGCGTCCCGGTCGGAGAGCGAGCCGCCGACCTCGCGCAGCCCGGCCGGGCGGGCGTCGCCGTCCAGCCGGCCGGGCAGCGACTCGCAGTCCAGCGCGAAGTGGTGGACGCCGTCGTCGTCGGTGCCCAGGAAGTAGCGGTCGCCGTCCTGCGGGGCCTCGAAGGAGGGCAGCAGCACCAGTTCGGTGCCGCTGCCGGTGTCCACCACGAAGGCCTCGCCGCCGGCGATCGGCAGCACCTTGGTGGTGGGGTGGCTCCAGGCCGCGGCCAGCCACGGCTCGTCGAGTCGGCGGTGCGCCGACCGGTCCACCCCGGCGCGGGTCAGCGCGAGGTGCTTGGTGTCAGGGGCGCTGCTCAACTCGTCCATCCCCGTTCGCTTCGGTACGGCAGGTGCGGCTTCGCTTCGGGGCGTGTCCTCACGGCCGGAAGTTCTCCGCGAGGTCGCCCCACAGGTACGCGGAGGTCTCGACGCCCTTGCGGAGCAGGTCGAGTTCCACCTTCTCGTTGATCGAGTGCCAGCCGTCCGAGGGCACCGAGATGCCGAGGAACAGCACCGGCGCGCCCAGCACGTCCTGCAGGTCGGCGGCCGGGCCGGAACCGCCCTCGCGGGTGAACAGGATCTTCTGCTCGAAGGCCCGGCCCATCGCCCGGACGGTGGACTGCAGGGCGGGGTGGTCCAGCGGCGTCAGGCACGGGCGGGTGGCGCCCGGGAAGACGATCTCGTACCGGATGCCCGCCGGGACCTGCGCGGAAACCCAGGCGGCGACGGCCTCCCGGACCTTCTCCACCTCCTGTCCGGCGACCAGTCGGAAGGACAGCTTGAGGTGCGCCTCGGCCGGGACGATGGTCTTGCCGCCGGGGCCGGTGTAGCCGCCCCAGATGCCGTTGACCTCGGCGGTCGGCCGGGCCCAGACCCGCTCCAGGGTGGTGTAGCCGGCCTCGCCCAGGGTGCCGTGCGACTTGGCGACCTTCAGCCACTGCGCCTCGTCGAAGGGCAGTTCGGCGAACAGCGCCCGTTCCTGGTCGGTGAGTTCGACGATGCCCTCGTAGAAGCCGGGCACCGCGACCTTGCGGTCCGCGTCGTGCAGGCCGGCGGCGAGCGCGGCGGCCACGTCGGCCGGGTTGGGGACGGCGCCGCCGAAGGACCCGGAGTGGATGTCGCTGTCCGGGCCGTACAGGTCGATCTGGCAGTCCGCCAGGCCGCGCATGCCGGTGCACACGGTCGGGGTGGTCTCGGACCACATGCCGGTGTCGGAGATGATCACCACGTCGGAGGCCAGCCGGTCGGCCTCGCGGCGCACCAGGGCGGCGAAGTTCGGCGAGCCGGACTCCTCCTCGCCCTCGATCAGCAGCTTGAGGTTGACGGCGGGCGCGGTGCGGCCGGTGGCGGCGAGGTGGGCGCGCACGCCGAGGGTGTGGAAGAAGACCTGGCCCTTGTCGTCGGCGGCGCCGCGCGCGTACAGCCGGCGGCCGATCACGGTGGGTGTGAACGGTTCGGTGTCCCAGCCGTCCTCCTTGGCGGCGGGCTGCACGTCGTGGTGGCCGTAGACCAGCACGGTCGGCGCGCCCTCCTCGCCGGACGGCCACTCGGCGAACACCGCGGGCAGCCCGTCCGTCTCCCACACCTCGGCGACCGGGAAACCGGTCGCGCGCAGCTTCTCGACCAGCCACTCGGCGGAGCGGCGGACCTCTCCGGCCCGGTCGGGGTCGGCGGAGACGGAGGGGATGCGCAGCCAGTCGGCGAGGTCGGCCAGGAAGGTGTCCTCGTGCTGGTCGATGTAGGAGCGGACGGCGCTGTCCGGGGTTTTCGTCATACGGACGACTTTAGTTCGCCCGGGTGGGTCCGTGCCCACGACCTCCCTCGGCCGTGAGCACGGTCACCCTCCCTCTGCCGGGGCCTCAGGCGACCCGGCGGCTCAGGGCGATCTTGGAGCGGGTGAGCAGCGCCGCGAGCAGCACCGCCACCACCGGCAGGCCGATCACCATCGCCGCCAGTTCGATCCACGGGATCGCGATCACCGCCTCTGGGGCCGGCTGGCCCGGCATCGCCCACTTCGCCTGGTCCTGCGCCTGGAAGATGCGCAGCGCGATGGAGGGGACGGCACCGCAGAACAGGCCGAGCACCGAGCCCATCGCGGCGATCACACCGCACTGGAAGCCGGACAGCCGGCGCCGGATGCCGCCGCTCGCGCCGACCGCGGCCAGCGTGGCGAGGTCCTGCTGGGAGTCCGCCGCGGCCAGACCGGTGGCGATGCCGGCCGCGCCGAGCGCCACCAGTCCGGCGAACACCGTCAGGCCGACGGTGATCAGGTCGACGTCCGGGTGGAAGCCCCGCTCGACCGTGATCATTGCGTTGTCGTCCAGCTTGGCCAGCGAGCCGTTGGCCTTCTGGTAGGCCTTGTCGGACGGCTCCGCGGCGGGCATCCAGAGCGAGCCGGCCGCCCGGGTGCCCAGGCCGATCTTCTCGGCGGTCTGGCGGGTCATCATGGCGTTGCCGAACGGCGCCGGGACGTGCACCTCGACCGCGTCCGCCAGCAGGTGACGCTCCGCCGGCCGATAGTTGTTGTCCTCGCGCATCTTCTTCTGGTCGAAGGGGTCGGTGACCAGCAGGTCGACCTTGCTGTTCTCCACGTAGTCGGGCCGGAACACCAGGATCTTGCCGTCGGCGAGGGCCTTCTCGGCGGCCTGGTCACGCACCCCGAACAGGGTGTGCAGCAGGGCCGCATCACCGACCAGGGTCTCGCCGAACATGGTGCTCCGGCGCTCCCCGCGGTCCCGGTTCACCGCGCAGCGGGGGTCGGTGTGCAGGCGCTCGTACTCCTCGGGGGAGCGGGCCCCGTCGGCCGGGCAGCGCTTGGACTCCGGCAGCACGACCTGGACCCAGCCGCAGGGCGCGCCGGGGTTGCACTTGGCGGTCGGCGTCACGTCCCACACGTCGGCGCGCTCGCCGAGGTCGGGGATGTTGCCCTCGACCACCTCGCGCATCATCGGCAGCCGGTTCTGGTCGGCGGTCGGCCCCCAGCCGGCGTACAGCGCGACGGTGTTGGGAGGCGCCGACGGCATGTACTCGCGGCGCTGCTGCTCGGTGCTGCTGGTGGTGTAGATACCCACGGCGACGGCGCCGGCCACGGCGGCCATCACGGCGGCCACCGCCGGGGCGGTGCGGCCGCGGTGGCGCACCGAGTCGCGCAGTGCGAGGCGCGGGCTGAGCGGCAGGTGGCGGCCGAGCCGGCCGAACAGGCCGATCAGCATCGGGGTGCACATCAGCATGCCGATCTCGGCGATCACCGAGCCGCCGAGCAGGCCGTAGACCACGGCGGTACCGGTGGCCGCGCAGGCCAGCGCCAGGGCGGCGCCGCCGCCGATCATGATCAGGCCGAGCACGGCGACGATCCGGCTGGGGGGCTTGCTGCCGCCGCGTCCGGTGAGCGCCACCACCACGTCCTGTCGGGCGGCCTGGACGGCGGGCACCACGGCCGCGAGCAGGCCGGTGACCAGGCCGACCACGACGATCGCCAGCAGGTCGAGCGGCTGCAGGTCGAAGTGGCCGAAGCGGCGTCCGGCGAACTGTTCGGCGTTGTCGCGGAACACCGCGACCAGCAGGATCGCGAGCGCCAGGCCGGTCAGCGCGCCGGTCACACCGAGCACCACACCGCCGCCGAGCACCACGGCGCGCACGTGCCCGCGGTCGCCGCCGCCGGCGGCGAGCAGGCCGAGCTGGCGGCGCGAACGGCGGGCGCCGACCGCGAAGGCCGGTCCGGCGAGCAGCACGATCTCCAGCAGGGCCATGCCGACCACGGTGCCGCCGATCGCGACGGTCACCTTGTCGACGCCGCCGTAGTTCTGCCGCCCGGGCTGCTGGTACAGCGGCACCTCGGAGCGCGCGGGCGGGTGCATCAGGACGGCCTTGGAACTGACCGCGAAGCCGTACTTGTTGAGCTCCAGCACCTTCGGCCAGTCCAGCGCGGCCGCTCCGGCGGGCAGCTGGACCAGCCAGCTTTCGCGGCTCTCCGGGACGGCCGCCCGTTCCGGGTCCGCCTGCGCCAGCGGGGCGATCACGCTGCCGGGACGGGCGAACAGTTCGGCGCGCTTGAGGTCGGCGGGGATCTCGACGACGGCCGTGATGGTGAACGGCGTGGACTCCAGGCCGCGGATCGCGGTGGAGTCGCCGAGCCGCAGCCCGGACTGGTTCAGGAACTCCTGGGTGGCGGCGATCTCGTTCGGCTGGGCCGGGGCGGTGCCGCGGATCCTGTTCACCATGCCGTGCCACACCGGGTCGGCCAGGTCGACCTCGACGGCCTCGGCCGTCATCCGGCCCTCTTTGGTGGTGACCGTGGTGCGCGGTCCGGCGGGCATCGGCACCAGCTTGGTGCCGGCCGGGAGCAGTTCCTTGATCAGGTCGACGGGCTCGGTGCTCGCGCTGCGCTGTTCCTCGGGCGTCTTCGTCCGCGGCTGTCCGTCGGGGCCGGGCCCGCCGGTCTGGGTCTCGTCGTCGGGGTTGGGCGCCTGCAGAACGATGTCGCCGCGCTGGCCCACGGCGATCCGGGCGTCGGCGGTGCCCATCACCCGGGCGACCTTCTCGGCCGGTTCCAGCTGAGCACTGCGGGCGACCACGTCGACGCCGGCCACACCGAGGATCGGCAGGCCGATCATCGCCACCACGAGGGCGCTGCGGCCCTTGGCGCGCATCGCGTCGCGCCGGGCGATCCGCAGGGCCGCCCGCCAGGCGGTCAGCCTCACTGGTCGCCGTCCTTGAGCGCGTTGGCGGCGGCGGTGACCAGCAGGGTTCCGGCGTCCTGCCGGGCGGTCTCGTCGACCAGCCGGCCGTCGCGCAGGAACACCACCCGGTCCGCCCAGGCGGCGTGCCGGGCCTCGTGGGTGACCATCATGGCGGCGGCTCCGGCGTCGCAGCGGGCGCGCAGCACGGCGAGCACGGACTCGCCGGTGGTGGAGTCGAGGGCGCCGGTGGGCTCGTCGGCGAGCACCAGGCGGCGGTCGCCGATCAGCGCGCGGGCGATGGCGACGCGCTGCTGCTGGCCGCCGGACATGTCGTCGGGGAAGCGGTCGGCGAGTTCGGGGATGCCGAGTTCCTCCAGCGCGGCGAGCGCTTCCTTGCGGGCGGCGCGGGCGGATATGCCGTCGAGTTCGCGGGGCAGGGCGATGTTCTCGGCGGCGGTGAGCGCCGGGATCAGGTTGTAGTCCTGGAAGACGTAGCCGACGGAGCGGCGGCGGACGGCGGCGAGCTTCTTGCGGTCGAGGCTGCCGAGCACGATCCCCTCGACCAGCACCTGGCCGTCACTCGGACTGTCGAGGCCGCCGGCCAGGGTCAGCAGGGTGGACTTGCCGGAGCCGGAGGGTCCCATCACGGCGACCAGCTCGCCCGGGTACACCTTCAGGTCCACGGCGCGCAGCGCGTGCACCTCGGCCGCGCCGTGGCCGTGCACCCGGCTCACCCGGTCCAGGTGCAGCACGGGCTGGGCCGGCTTGAGTTGTTCGGTCATCACTCCCCCAGGAGTTTCAGAGGCGGCCGCGTGCGCGGCTCTTGACGGCGCGGCGCTCGGGCGGCGCGGCGACGGGTTCGGCCGTGGCAGCGGCCTGTCGCTCGGCGTGCTGGCCGAGCCGGGATTCGCAGTGGTCCAGCCAGCGGATCTCCGCCTCGGTCTGGAAGATCAGCTGCTCCAGCACCAGCAGCCAGGCCAGGTCCGCGCCGTCGCCGGTGTCGGCGGCCAGTGCCCGGCCCTTGAGCCGGGTGTAGTCCTGCAGTGCCTTCATGCTGTGCCGGCGCTGGCCCTGGACGACGCCGGTGACGTCGACTCCCGGGACGGTCACCGCCATCGCCAGCTTGATCGCCAGTTCGTCGCGCGGCGGGTTGGTGCGCGGCACCGGGGTGTCGAACCAACGGCGCAGTTCCGTGCGTCCTTCGTCGGTGACGGCGTAGAACTGGTGGCCCTCGTCGTCCTCGCCGGCGGACTCGACCAGGCCGTCGCGCTCCAGTCGGCCCAGGGTGGTGTAGACCTGGCCGACGTTGAGCGGCCAGGTCGACCCGGTGCGGGCCTCGAACTCGGAGCGCAGTTGGTAGCCGTAGCGCGGGCCCTGGTCGAGCAGGGCGAGCAGACCGTGACGGATCGACATACTGAGTATGTATACCCGGTATGGACCTGCCCGCTCAAGCCGCCCCTCCGGTCGCACCCACCCGGTACCGTCGGCTCCGTGACCACTCTGCGGATCGCCACGTACAACCTGCTGCACGGCCAGCCGCTCGCCGCCGACGGCAGCCCCGCGCCCTACCCGATCGAGCCGGGCGGCCCGCTGGCCGAGGCCGTCGCCGCGCTGGACGCCGACGTCCTCGCCCTCCAGGAGGTCGACCGCGGCCAGGAGCGCTCCGGCCGCACCGACCAGGCCGCCATCGCCGCCAAGGCGATGGGCGCCGCCGACTGGCGCTTCGCCGCCGCGCTGCACGGCACCCCCGCCCGGTCGGCCGGCTGGGTCACCGACCCGGCCGTGCCCGGCCTCCAGGTGTACGGGCCGGCCGAGGCGGACGACGGCGCCGACCGGCCCTCGTACGGCACGGCGCTGCTGACCAGGCTGCCGGTGCTGCACTGGCGCGCCCGCCGGTTCGCGCCGGCCCCGTTCGGGCTGCCGCTGCGGGTGGCCGGGCGGCGCGGGCTGACCGCGGTGCCGGACGAGCCGCGCGCGGCGCTGGCGGCGGTGCTGGCCGGGCCGGCCGGGGAGTTCACCGTGGTCGCCGCGCACCTGTCGTTCGTGCCGGGCTGGAACGTCGCGCAGCTGGCCGCGATCCGGCGCTGGATCGCCGACCTGCCGCAGCCGTACCTGGTGCTCGGCGACTTCAACCTGATCGGCGCGGTGCCGCGCACCGTGCTCGGCTCGGCGCACGCGATCCAGCGCACCGCCGCCCGCGAGCGCGTCCGCACCGCGCGCCGCACCCGCTTGCAGGGCTGGTACGACCTGGCGCGCACCCCCACCTATCCGTCACACCGGCCGACCGTGCAGTTCGACCACATCCTGGGCATCGGCGTGCCGCGCAGCACGGTCGGCTCGGTGTCGGCGCCGCGCACCGGGGTGTCCGACCACCGGCCGCTGGTGGTGGAGATCGACGTCTAGAAGATCTGCCCGACCGGGGCCTCGGCCTGCTGCTGGACGGGCAGCAGCAGCGGGTCGAACTGGAGCATCAGCATGGCGGCGTCGTCGCCGAGCTTGTGCCCGACGTGGCGAACCACGTCGTCGTGCAGGCGGCGCAGCACCTCGACGGGGCCGCTGTCGGCGAGCAGCGGCAGCCGGTCGGTGAGCGGGTAGAAGGCGCCGCGGTGGTCGCGGGCCTCGATGACGCCGTCGGTGTACAGCAGGATGCGGTCGCCGGGTTCGGTGGTCAGCCGCTGCAACGGGGGGCAGACGTCGCCGGGGTCGAGCACCCCGAGCGGTGGGACGGTCTCGTCGGCGGCCAGCAGCCGGGGCGAGTCCTCGCCGCGCAGCAGGACGGGGGCGGGGTGGCCGCAGTTGGCGATCTCCAGGGCGCCGTCGGGGCGGACCCCGAGCAGCACCAGGGTGACGAACTCCTCCTCCACGCCGGGGTGGTCGTTCTCGTGCAGCGCGCGGTCCAGGCTGACGGCGAGCCAGCCCGCGACCCGGTCCAGCGAGGGTTCCTGGTGGGCGGCCTCGCGGAACGCGCCGAGTACGGCGGCGGCGGTCTCCACGGCGGCCAGGCCCTTGCCGCGCACGTCGCCCATCACGGCGCGCACCCCGTGCCGGGTGTTGACCACCTCGTACAGGTCGCCGCCGATCGAGGCGTGCGCGGCGGCCGCCGCGTAGCGGACCGCGGCCCGGACCGGCCCGACCCGTTCGGGCACCGGACGCAGCAGCACCCGGCGGGCGATCTCGGCGACCAACTGGGCCTCGGCGAGGGCGAGTTCCTGGCGCAGCCGGAGGGTGGCGCTGAGGTGGCCGATGCCGGCGATGAGCACGATCGCGGCGACGGTGGCGGTGTGCACGGACTCCCCGAGCACCCCGTGATAACAGGCCATGCCGAAGGCGCACAGTTCGGCGAGCGCGCCGATCAGCAGCGGGTACCAGGTCCGCCGGGAGACCACGGCGGCGAGGGCGGGGACGGCGGTCAGTGCGGGTTCGACGGTGACCTGGCTGTTGGTCAGCAGGTCGAGGGAGACGACCAGGGCCATGCCGATCAGTGGCAGGGCGTGCGAGGTCTTGGGCCATGTGCCGGTGACGGTGTTGGGTACCGGCCCTGGGGTGGGGCCGTGGAGGACGTCCCTGATCCATCCGGTCGCGCTCAACGTCGGTCTCTCCAGCGGAAGGTGCGGGTGCTGCTCGGCACCTGCGGGTCTGACGGGAGGTCAGGGGGTCGGGGCCCTGACGGCGGCCGGAGTACGGGAGGATGACCGGTTACCGACCCCACAATAGGCACGAAACGTGCAGGGCGCACAGGTTTCGCTTGATCTCGTGACGAGTTGAATGCTCTGAGTGACTCTTTTCTACCTATTCCCGATCAGAAGATCGCTCAACTCTTTTCGGCCAGGAAGTCCTGACGGTGTTTCGATCCGGCCGCTGCGCACGTAGCAGAACGAGGCCGTGACCTGCTCCACCGGAACGCCCGTCTGCTCGGCCCAGGCGAGCCGGTAGACGGCGAGCTGCAGGGGGTCGCCGCTGTCCTCCCGGCCGGTCTTCCAGTCCACCACCTCGTAGCGCGGTGACCCTGCGCCACGGTCCGCGTCCCGGTAGACCGCGTCGATCCGGCCGCGCACCACCCGTCCCGCCAGCACCAGTTGGAACGGCGCCTCGACCCGGTGGGGGGTGCGGCCGGCGTACGGGCCGCGCAGGAAGGCCTCCTTGAGGCGCTCCAGGTCGCGCTCGTCCTCGATCTCGTCGATGTCGGCGTCCAGGCCGGGCAGCGCCTCCGGGCCGAGCAGCAGCGGCTGGTCGAAGCGGGCCTGCACCCAGGCGTGGAAGCGGGTGCCGCGGCGGGCGGCGGGCGCGGGCGGGCGGGGCATCGGGCGGGCGAGTTCGCGGGCGAAGCCGTCCGGGTCGGCGGCCAGCCGCATCAGCTCGGTGGCGGACAGCGAGGCGGGCAGCTCGACCTCCCGGACGGTGCGCCGGGAGCGCTCCAACTCGCCGATCAGCGCCGTCAGGTCGCGGTCCCAGGAGGCCACCAGCCGCATGTCCTCGACGCCCATGGCCTCGGGTTCGGCGGCGGGCGCCCCGGCCAGCCGGTGGCGGACCACGTCCGCGACCCGGCGGCGGGCGTGCTGCGCGGACGGGTCCAGCGGCAGCGGCCAGGGGGTCTCCACGGACACGTCGAACGCCGGGTTCTCGGCGTCCGGAAGCGGTTCCCCGGCCCAGTGCTCGACCTCGCCGTTGCCGGGCCGCTCGGCGTGCGCGCGCAGCTTCAGCAGGAAATCGGACGGCCCGCGCCGGCGCTTCTGCGAGGGCCCCCACCAGTGGCCGGAGGCCAGCAGCAGCGACCGCGGGCGGGTGAACGCGACGTAGCCGAGCCGCAGTTCCTCCACCTCGGCGTGGTGGGCCATCTCCTTCTTGAACAGGCCCATGCCCTTGGCGTTCCACGCCGGGTCGGCGGGCAGTGTGGCGGCGTCGCCGCGCAGCGCGTGCGGCAGCACCTTGCGGGTGGAGGTCCAGCGCTCCCGGCCCTGCCCGGACGGGAAGCCGCCCTTGACCAGGCCGGGGACGGCCACCACGTCCCACTCCAGGCCCTTGGACTTGTGCGCGGTGAGCACCTTGACGGTGTCCTCGCCGCCGGGCAGCCCGGCGTCCAGGCCGCGCTCGTACTCCTGGGCGGCCCGCAGGAAGGCCAGGAAGGCGGCCAGGCCCGGGTCGCCGTCCAGGTCGGCGAAGGACGCGGCGATGTCCAGGAAGGAGTGCAGGGTCTCCCGGCGGCGGGCGGCCAGCGCCAGCGGGGAGGCGGACAGCTCGACCTCCAGGCCGGTGACGGCCAGCACCCGGTGCAGCACGTCCATCAGCGGTTCGGCCAGTGCCCGGCGCAGGTCGCGGATCTCCCGGGCGAAGCGGGCGAAGCGCACCCGCGCCTCCGGGGAGAACGGCAGCTCGTCGGGCTGCTCGGCGTCCACGAAGGTCTCCAGCGCGTCGGCCAGCGAGACCACCTCGGTGGGATCGGTCTCGGCGACGGCGGCGGCGAGCGGGTCCTGGTCGCCGAGCCGGGCGGTGCGCACCAGGTCGGCGGCGCGGCGGCCGAGCAGGGCCAGGTCGCGCGGGCCGATCCGCCAGCGCGGGCCGATCAGCAGGCGCACCAGGGCGGCGTTGGCGGTCGGGTCCTGGAGTACCTCGCAGACGGCCACCAGGTCGGCGACCTCCGGGAGTTGGAGCAGCCCGCCGAGGCCGACCACCTCGACCGGGACGCTGCGCGCCACCAGTGCGGCGTGGATGTCGGGGAAGGCGGTTCCGGCCCGGCAGAGCACGGCGATCCGGCCGGGCGCGGTGCCGGTGCGCACCAGGTGGGCGATCGAGTCGGCGAGCCAGTCCACCTCCTCGGCATGGGTGGGCAGCAGCGCGGCCCGCACGTACCCGTCGAGTTCGGCGCCGGGCGCGGGCCGCAGCGCCTCCACGCCCTCGTGCATCTCCCGCAGCGGGGCGGCGAGTTCGTTGGCGAAGGCGAGCAGCCGGCCGCCGCTGCGGCGGTTCTCGCTGAGCGCGAAGCGGTGCGCGGGGCTGCCGTCGGCCTGCGGGAAGTGGTGCGGGAAGTCGTCCAGGTTGGCGACCGAGGCGCCGCGCCAGCCGTAGATCGCCTGGCAGGGGTCGCCGACCGCGGTGACGGGGTGTCCGGCGCTCCCGGGGCCGCCGAACAGGCCGGCCAGCATGAGGCGTTGGGCGACCGAGGTGTCCTGGTACTCGTCCAGCAGCACCACCCGGTACTGCTCGCGCAGCAGCCGGCCGACCTCGGGGCGCTGCTGGGCGAGGCGGGCGGAGGCGGCGATCTGGTCGCCGAAGTCGAGCAGGCCGAGCTTCTGCTTGCGGGCCCGGTAGTCCTCGACCAGGTGCAGCAGTTCCTGCCGGCCGCGGGCGGCCTTCGGGACGGCCCGCAGGTCCTCGTTGGAGAGTTTCACCGCGGCCAGCGTGTCGAGCAACTCCTCGTCCCAGGCCCGCAGTTGCGAGGGTTCGACCAGGTGTTCGGCCAGTTCGGAGTCGAGCGCGATCAGTTCGGCGACCAGCGAGGAGAAGGTGCCGGTGAGCGCCGGGTAGGGGCCGCGGGCCTGCCGCAGCACCCGGGCGGCGAGCTGGAAGCGGGTGGCGTCGGCGAGCAGGCGGACGTCGGGTTCGATGCCCAGCCGCAGGCCGTGTTCCTTGAGCAGGGTGCCGGCGAAGGCGTGGTAGGTGGAGATCTGCGGGTCGCCGAGCGAGTCGTCCTCGCGCACCCCGGCCCGCAGCAGCGAGGCGCGGACCCGTTCGGCGAGCTCCCCGGCGGCCTTGTTGGTGAAGGTCAGGCCGAGCACCTGTTCGGGGCGCACCGCCCCGGAGCCGACCAGCCAGACCACCCGGGCAGCCATCACGGTGGTCTTGCCGGAGCCCGCGCCGGCCACGATCACGCCCGGGGCCATGGGCGCGCCGATGGCCGCCAACTGCTCGGCGTTGAACGGGATGCCGAGGAGTTCGCGGAGCTGGGCCGGGTGCTGCAACGGCTCAGTCGACGACATGCCGGCCGTCCCGCTGCGCGGAGCAACTGCCGCGGAAGGCGCAGCGGCCGCAGCGCTCGCCCGCGGTGGGGGTGAACCGCTCGGCGAGCACCCGGCCGGCGGTGTCGGCGAGCAGGTTCTCGATCCACGGGTCGCCGTCGGGCGGCAGCTGCCGCTGCACCTTGGGGGCGTCCGGCTCGCCCTTGGCGGGCTCGCGCAGGTGGACCAGTTCGGCGCCGCCCGGGACGGCGCCCTGCTCGAAGCCGGGCAGGCCGTCGAGCGCGCCGCCGCGCACCGCCAGCTGGTAGACGGCGAGTTGGCGGTGCTGGGGCAGCGACTTGTCGGTGGGGATCTGCTTGCCGGTCTTGAAGTCGACCACGTAGGCGCGGCCCACCGAGTCGGCCTCGACCCGGTCCATCGAGCCGCGGATCCGCACCGCGACACCGCCGACGTCCAGGGTGAGGTCGAAGCCGTGCTCGGTGGCGACGGTGGTGCGCTCGCGCTCCAGCACGTGCCAGCGCAGGAAGCGCTCCAGGGCGGCGCGGGCCTCGGTCTTCTCCTGCTGGGACTTCCACGGCGCGTCGAAGGCGAGGGCGTCCCACACGGTGTCCAGGCGCTCCATCAGGACGGCCAGGTCGGCGGGGGTGCGGCCGGAGCCGACCTCGTCGGCGAGGGCGTGCACCACGTTGCCGAAGCCCTGGGCGGCGGAGGCGGTGTGCCCCGCCTTCACGTCCTTCTCCAGGAACCACTGGAGCGCGCAGGACTCCAGCTGCTCCAGGCCGCTGCCCGACAGCCGCACCGGCAGCCCGGGCTCGTGCAGCGGCTCCGGGGCGGCGGTGGCGTCCACCAGGCCCCACCACTGGTCGGGGTGGGCGGCGGGGACCAGCGGGCGGCCCTCCTCGTCGAGGGCGGCGGCGAGGGTGGCGAGGCGTTCGGCGGCGGCCCGGCGCAGCTGCGGGGAGCGGGCCGGGTCGACGGTGACGGCGCGCAGCTCGGCGACCAGCGCGGACACCGCGAGCGGGCGGCGCGGGCGGGCGGTCACGTCGGCGACCTTCACCTGCGGGACGCGCTCCAGCACCCGGCCGGTGCGCGGGTCGAGGGTCTCGCGGTACAGCTCGCGCAGGAACCGGGAGGGTTCGTCGCCGTCCTCGGCGGGGGCCTTGACGGCGGTGACCACCAGGCGTTCCTTGGCGCGGGTCGCGGCGACGTAGAACAGCCGGCGCTCCTCGGCGAGCAGCGCGGCGGCCGACAGCGGTTCGGCGAGGCCGTCGCGGCCGATCCGGTCGGCCTCCAGCAGCGAGCCGCGGCGGCGCAGGTCGGGCCAGAGTCCCTCCTGGACGCCGGCCACCACGACCAGGCGCCACTCCAGGCCCTTGGAGCGGTGCGCGGTCATCAGCCGCACCGCGTCGGGGCGCACGGCGCGCACCCGCAGGGTGTCGGCGGCGATGTCCTGGGCCTCGACCTCGGCGAGCAGGTCGAGCGCGCCGCGGTGGCCGGAGACCCGTTCCTCGGCGCGGGCGGCGGTCTCGAACAGGGCGCACAGCGCGTCCAGGTCGCGGTCGGCGTTGCGGCCGGCCGCGCCGCCGCGCAGCGCGGCCCGTTCCAGGCGTTCGCGCCAGCGCCGTGAGCCGTCCCACAGCTCCCACAGCGCGTCCTCGCCGGACGCGCCGCCGGCCAGCAGTTCGCGGACCTTGCGCAGCAGCACGCCGAGTTCGTAGGCGCGGCGGGCGTACGGGGCGTCCAGCAGGGCGAGCAGTTCGGGCTGCTCCAGCGCCTCGCGGACGAGTTCCTCGGCGGGGCGGACCACGCCGGCCACGCCGTCCTCGGCCAGCGCCCGGCGTTCCTCCTCGCGCAGGGTGCGGCCGAGGCGGCGCAGGTCGGAGCCGTCCAGGGCGGCGAGCGGGCCGGTGAGCAGGGTGTGCGCGAGGTCGGCGGTGAGCGCGCCCTCGCCCTCGGCGCACACCCGCAGGGCCAGCAGCAGCGGGGTGACGGCCGCCTCCTCGCGCAGCGGCAGGTCGTCGCCGTCGATCTCCAGCGGTACGCCGGCGGCGGCCAGCGCGCGGCGGACGCCCGGTATCGACCGGGAGCCGGCCCGCACCAGCACCGCCATCTCGCCCCACGGGACGCCGTCCTCCAGGTGGGCGCGGCGCAGCAGGTCGGCGACCGAGTCGAGTTCGGCGCCGGGCGTCGGGTAGGTGTACACCTCGACGGCGCCGCCCTCGCGGGAGGGCAGCAGGGCGCGGTGCGCGGCGAGCTTGTCGGCGGGGAGGCGGCCCATCGGCATCCGGCGGGCGAGTTCCCGGGAGGCGGCCAGCAGCACCGCGCCGGAGCGCCGGGACACCCGCAGCACCTTGACCTCGGCGGCCCGGCCGTCGGTCTGCCGGAAGGCGTCGGGGAACTCCAGGATGCCGTTCACGTCGGCGCCGCGGAACGCGTAGATCGACTGGTCGGGGTCGCCGACCGCGACCAGGTCGCGGCCGCCGCCGGCCAGCCGCTGCAGCAGCCGCACCTGGGCCGGGTCGGTGTCCTGGTACTCGTCGACGAACACCACGTCGTAGCGGCTGCGCAGCTGTGCGGCGACGTCCTCGCGTTCGGCGAGCAGCACGGCGCGGTGGACGAGTTCGGCGTAGTCGAGGACGCCGCGCAGGTCGAGCACGTCCAGGTACTCGGCCAGGAAGTGCGCGGCGGCGGCCCAGTCGGGGCGCTGGACGCCCTCCGCGAAGCGCAGCAGTTCCTGCTCGCCGAGGCCGAGTTCACGGCTGCGGGCGAGCACCGCGCGGACTTCGTCGGCGAAGCCGCGGGTGGTCAGGCAGGCCCGCAGGTCGAGCGGCCAGCGGATGGTGGCGGTGCCCGCCCTGGCGTCCTCGGCGCCGCCGGCCAGCAGTTCGCGGACCATCACGTCCTGCTCGGGTCCGGACAGCAGTCGCAGCGGCTCGGCGTACTCCTCGGGCGACTGGTGGGCGCGCAGCAGGGCGTAGCAGAACGAGTGGAAGGTGGTGGCCTGCGGGGCGGTGGTGCCGATCCGGGCGGTCATCCGGTCGCGCAGTTCCATCGCGGCCTTGCGGCTGAAGGTGAGCACCAGCACCCGCTCGGGGGCGGTGCCGTCGGCGATCCGCCGGGCGACCGCCTCGACCAGCGTGGTGGTCTTGCCGGTGCCGGGCCCGGCGAGCACCAGCAGCGGCCCCGACGCGTGCTCGACCACCGCCCGCTGGAAGTCGTCCAGCACGGGCGGGTCGGGCTGCGCGAGGGGGCTGCGCACCAGGCGGAACGGTGAGGTCACTGCGGTCCAGGGTCGTACGGCGGTTCAACGGCGGGCGGTGGGTGAGGGTGGGGCCCGCCGCATCGAGCCTACGATCCTGCACCCACAGACCCCTCCGGCGCACGTTCCCCGGTCAGGCTCCTGCGCTGCCGTCCCAGCGGGCCGCCCGCAGATCGACCCGCGGTTCGCCGGCCACCGTGCGCAGCGGGGTACCCTCGGCCCGGTACTCGGGCAGCGCCCGGTGTTCGTGGCCGGGCAGCGGCCGCCCGTCCGCGCGGATCACCCGCCACCAGGGCACCGAGCCGCCGTACAGTGCCATCACCCGGCCGACCTGGCGGGGGCCGCCGCGGCCCAGGTACTCGGCGACGTCGCCGTAGGTCATCACCCGGCCCGGCGGGATCCGCTCGGTCAGGTCGAGCACCGCCTCCGCGTACGGCGGGATCTCGCTCACGTCGTCCGGCTCGGTCATCCGACGTATTCTTCCCCATCCGGTCGATTTCCCGCACCCCCGGCGGGCAATGCGGCACGCGGGATACCGCCCCTGGACCGCACCGGGGTTCCGGGCATGGCAGCATCTTCGGGGCAGTGCGACACGCGAGGAAACAAGACCAGATGACCGGGACGGCTGAATTGAACGTGGACAAGGGCTCCGAGGAGTCCGCCACCGACGGTTCCGCCGAGCGGGGCCACGACGCCCCGCCGGTCGACCTGCGCCACCGGGCGCGGGACGCGCACCACACGGGGGAGGACGCGGTGGCCGCTCAGCTGCCGCCGGACGACGGGTCGGACCGTCCGGGCACACCGGACCGGCCGCCGGAGCGACCGGACCAGCACAAGAACGGGCAACCCGACGGGCAGCCGGCCGAGCCCTCGGAGGAGCCCTCGGACGGGCCTTCGGAGGAGCCCTCGGAGGAGCCGTCGGAGGAGCCTTCGGACGAGGAGCAGCCCGAGGCGGAGGAGCCGGCCGGCGAGTACCTGGCGGTCGACGAGCCGCTGCTGCCGCCGCGCGCCCACCGGCCCTCGGACCTGCTGCGGTTCCTCGCCGGTCTGCTCGGCATCGTCGCGGTGTTCGTGCTCGCGCAGGTGGCGGTCTCCACCACCAGCGGCATCGAGAACGACATCACGGTCAACGCCAAACGCATCCCCGACCTGCTGTCCACGATCTCCGCGCTGGTCTCCTCGATCGCCGTGCTGGCGGTGCCGCTGGCGTTCGCGGTCGAGCGGCTGATCAAACGCGACGGCCTGCGGGTCGCCGACGGCGTACTCGCCTCGGTCCTCGCCTACGGCGTCTCACTGGGCGTCGACTGGTGGGTGGCGGCCAGCGCCCCCGAGGAGATCCGCAACGCGCTGACCCAGTTCCCGCCGGGCCACGAGGAGACCCTCACCGACCCGGTGCACGGCTACCTCGCCCCGGTGATCGCGTACATGACCGCCGTCGGCATGTCGAGCCGGCCGCGCTGGCGGGTCGCGCTGTGGATCGTGGTGATCCTCTCCGGCGCGACCGAGCTGGTCAACGGCTACACCACCCCGTTGTCCCTGCTGCTCACCGTGCTGATCGGCTGGTCGGTGGCGTACGGCACGCTGTACGCGATCGGCTCGCCGAACATCCGGCCGACCGGGCAGCACCTGATGATCGGCCTGCGCAAGGTCGGCTTCACCCCGTCCGCCGCGCACACCGCCCCCGACGGCCCCGGCGGCACCCGCCGCTACCTGGTCGTCCAGCAACACGGGCCGCTGCTCGACGTGCACATCATCGACCGCGAGCAACAGGCCTCCGGCTTCTTCTACCGGGCCTGGCGGCGGCTGCGGCTGCGCTCGGTCGCGGTCCGCCGCAGCCCGCAGTCGCTGCGCCAGGCACTCGAACAGGAAGCGCTGATCGCCTACGCGGCCGCCGCTTCCGGGGCCCGTGCCCCGCAGCTGGTCGCCACCTCCGAGCTCGGCCCGGACGCCGCGATCCTGGTGTACGAGAACGTGGCCGGCCGCACCCTGGACGAGCTCGCCGACGAGGAGGTCACCGACGCGGTGATGACCTCGTTCTGGACGTCGGTGGCCACCCTGCACGAGCGCCGGATCGCGCACCGCCGGCTCACCGGCGAGTCCCTGCTGGTGGTGGACGACCGCACCGGCTGCCTGATCAACCTGTCCGGCGGCGACATCGCGGCCGGCGACCTGACGCTGCGCATCGACGTCGCCCAGCTGCTCACCACCTTCGCGCTGCGCACCGGCCCGGAGCGGGCCGTGGCCGCCGCCACCGAGGCGCTCGGCCCGGCCCGGATCGCCGAGGCGCTGCCGCTGCTCCAGCCGGTCGGCCTGAGCCGGCAGACCCGCGGCGACCTGCAGCGGATGACCAAGGAGCGGAAGGCCGCCGCGCAGGCGCTGGCACTCAAGCAGGTCGCGGCGGGCGAGCGCACCCAGCAGCAGGCCGAGGAGGACATCGCGCAGGCCGGCGAGGACCTGCTGTCCAAGCTGCGCGGGCAGATCCTGCAGATCGCCCCCGAGGCGCCGATGGCCCCGGCCAAGCTGGAACGGCTCAAGCCGAAGACGCTGATCATGGTGGTGGCGCTGACCTTCGCCGCCTACCTGGCGCTGACCACGATCCGGCCGGACCAGTTCAAGGTCTCCCAGATGAACTGGGCCTGGGCGGCGGCCGCGCTGGCCGCCGCCGGCGCCTCGTACGTCGCCGCGGCGATGAGCCTGACCGGTTTCGTCCCGGAGAAACTGCCCTTCGGCCGGACGGTGGCCGCGCAGCTCGCCGGATCGTTCGTGAAGCTGGTCGCCCCGGCGGCGGTCGGCGGCATCGCACTGAACACCCGCTACCTGCAGAAGGCCGGCATCCGCCCGGTCCAGGCGGTCGCCTCGGTCGGCGCCTCGCAGCTGGCCGGGCTCGGCGGCCACCTGCTGCTGCTGTTCGCCTTCGGCCTGATCACCGGCACCCAGACCAACGGCGACCTGGGCGCCTCCCGGGCGGTGATCATCGGGGTGCTGTCCGCCGCGGTGCTCGCCCTGGTGGTGGCCGCGGTCGCCCCGCTGCGCCGGTTCGTGGTGACCCGGGTCCGCTCGCTGTTCTTCGGCGTGATCCCGCGGATGCTCGACCTGATGCAGACCCCACGCAAGCTGATCACCGGCTTCGGCGGCATCGTGCTGCTGACGCTGTCCTTCACCGCATGCCTGGACGCCTCGGTGCAGGCCTTCGACGGCGGCGCGCACGTCACCTACGCGGCCGTCGCCGTGGTGTTCCTGACCGCCAACGCGGCCGGTTCGGCGATCCCCACCCCGGGCGGCATCGGCCCGGTCGAGATCGCCCTGATCGGCGCCCTGACCGTGGCCGGCGTCCCCGCCACCGCGGCCACCCCGGCGGTGTTCCTGTACCGCCTGCTGACCTTCTGGCTCCCCGTCCTGCCCGGCTGGATCGCCTACAACGTCCTCCAGCGCAAGGGCGCGCTCTAGGGCCTAGCTCTTCGGGTACGCGGCGGCGATCCGGGCCAGCATCTCCTCCCAGGGCGTCGGCGTCAGGCCGAAGGTCTCGCGGGTGGCGGTGTCGTCGAGCACGAACGGGCGCTCGAACTGGTAGGCGGTCTCCCGGGCGGCACGGATCGTCGGGTTGACCAGGCCGAGCAGGGCGAGCACCGGGCGTGGGATGCCGGTGACCTTCGCGGCCGGCCGCCCGGCGGCGGCGCACAACTCGGCGATCACCTGCCGCTGGCTGCGTGGCGCGTTGCTCGGCACGTGCCAGGCCCGGCCCCAGGCGCGCTCGTCGGCGCCGACGGTGACCAGCAGGCGGGCGACGTCCTCCGGGGCCGTCCAGCTGTGCGGCGCGTCGGGGTCGCCGAGGACCTGCACGGTGTGGCCGGCCAGGGCGCGGGAGAACGCCCGGTCGTCGAGCGCGCCGAGCGCGTTCGCCGCCAGGTAGTCGGAGCCGCGCACCTCGGTGACCCGTACCCGCCCGGCCTGGTGCGCGGCCAGCGCGTCGCGCCACATGGTGGCCCGCACCTCGCCCTTGGTGGAGACCGGCCGCAGCGGCGTGCCGGGGCTCATCGGCCCTTCCACCACGCCGTAGCCGTACAGGTTGGAGACGGTGGCCAGCACCGCGCCGCCGCGCTCGGCGGCGGCGAGCAGCGAGGCGGCCAGCGGTGGCCAGACCTCTGGCCAGCGGTGGTAGGGCGGGTTGGCGCAGTTGTAGAGGACCTCGGCGCCCTCGGCGACGGCACCGAGCGCCTGCTGGTCCGACGCGTCCAGCTGCTGCCGCCGCACGCCTTCCAGCGGGGCGGCGGAGGCGGCGCTGCGGGTGACCACCACGACCTCCTCGCCGCGCTCGGCGAGCAGCCGTGCGGTGGCCGAGCCGACCGGCCCGGCCCCGACCACCACGTGCTTGCCCATCGGACTCCCCCGCTCTCTCGAACATCCGCGCCACTGCCGACGCAGGTGTGCTGTTCCGCACCCATGGTCACGCAAAACCGCCCGACCGGGGGAATTCCCCTGGTCGGGCGGTTCGCTGAATGCCTGTCAGCGCACGGCGCGGCGTTGGGCCTTCGTCAGTAGACGGGCTTCTCCGGCTCGATCTGGTTGACCCAGCCGATCACGCCGCCGCCCAGGTGCACCGCGTCCGCGAAGCCCGCGGACTTGAGCACGGCCAGCACCTCGGCCGAGCGGACACCGGTCTTGCAGTGCAGCACGATCCGCCTGTCCTGCGGCAGGTCCTGCAGGGCGTTGCCCATCAGGAACTCGTTCTTCGGGATCAGGCGGGCGCCCGGGATGTTGACGATCTCGTACTCGTTGACCTCGCGGACGTCGATGATGTCGATGTCCTCGCCGCTGTCGATCCACTCCTTGAGCTGCTTGGAGGTGATCGTGGAGCCGAGCGCGGCGGCCGAGGCCTCCTCCGAGACGACACCGCAGAACGACTCGTAGTCGATCAGCTCGGTGACGGTCGGGTTCTCGCCGCACACCGCGCAGTTGGGGTCCTTGCGGACCTTCACCGAGCGGTACTGCATCTCCAGGGCGTCGTAGATCATCAGCCGGCCGACCAGCGGCTCGCCGATGCCGGCCAGCAGCTTGATCGCCTCGTTGACCTGGATCGAGCCGATCGAGGCGCACAGCACACCCAGCACGCCGCCCTCGGCGCAGGACGGGACCATGCCCGGCGGCGGGGCCTCCGGGTACAGGCAGCGGTAGCACGGGCCGTGCTCGGCCCAGAACACGCTGGCCTGGCCGTCGAAGCGGTAGATGGAGCCCCACACGTACGGCTTGCCGAGCAGCACCGCGGCATCGTTCACCAGGTACCGGGTGGCGAAGTTGTCGGTGCCGTCGACGATCAGGTCGTAGCCGGAGAAGATCTCCATCACGTTGTCGTTGTCGAGGCGCTCCTCGTGCAGCACCACGTTGACCAGCGGGTTGATCTCCTTGACCGAGTCGCGCGCGGACTCGGCCTTGGAACGGCCGATGTCGGACTGGCCGTGGATGATCTGGCGCTGCAGGTTCGACTCGTCGACGGTGTCGAACTCGACGATGCCGAGCGTGCCGACACCGGCGGCGGCCATGTACATCAGGGCCGGCGAGCCGAGGCCGCCGGCGCCGACGCAGAGCACCTTGGCGTTCTTGAGCCGCTTCTGCCCGTCCATGCCCACATCGGGGATGATCAGGTGGCGGGAGTACCGGCGGACCTCTTCGACGGTGAGCTCGGCGGCCGGCTCGACCAGGGGTGGCAGCGACACGGGGACTCCGATGGTCGTCAGTTTCTCGTTCGACTACGCCAACAGTGTCACGTGCCGGGGGTATTCCAAGACAGCAGGTCCACTTTCTGAGATGGCCGGCGTCGGATGGCGAGACTTCGCACCCGGCGCCGAACCCCCTGGTCAGGCCGCGCCCGCCCCGATCAGACCCGGCAGGCGGTCTCCAGCCAGACGTCCCCGAGCGACTCCTCCAGCGGCACCTGTGTCCGCCATCCGAGACGGTCCCGGGCGGTCCGGACGTCCGCCTGCCGCCAGTGCACCGGCTCGGCGGCGGCCCGCGCCTCGGCCGCCCGGGCACCCTCCGTGGCCGTCTGCTGCGCGGGCAGCACCACCTGGCGGGCGTCCTCGCTGATCGTCCCCTCGAAGCCGGACGCCCGGACCAGCAGGTGCGCCGCCTCCCGCGCCCGCACCGCGTGGCCGCTACCGATGTTGATCACCCCGGTGGCCGCGGACACCGCCGCCGCCTGGATCGCCCGCGCCACGTCCCGGACGTCCACGAAATCCCGGTAGCCGGACAGGTCCGGCATCCGCACCTGGGCCTCCTCCTGCTCCAGCGCCCGCCGCAGGCCCTCCGCCAGCCGCCCGAACAGCGAGGCCGTCGGCGACCCCGGGCCGACCACGTCGAACACCCGCAGCACCAGCGCGTCCAGCCCCGAACTCAGCACCAGCTCGGTGCCCGCCAGCTTCGACACCCCGTACGGCCCGACCGGACGCGGCTCCGCGCCCTCCGGGATCGGCCCGCCCGGCTGGGTCGGCCCGTACTCGGCGGCCGACCCGACGTGCACCAGCCGGGCGGGCTCCCGGCTGCGCCGGATCGCCTCGCAGACCGTCGCCACCGCCAGCGTGTTCGCCCGGATCAGCGCCCGGGACGTCCCGTACGTCGCCCCCGCGCAGTTGATCACCACCTGCGGGGCGACCGCGTCCAGGAACCGGGCCAGCGCGCCCGGACTGCCCGCGGCCAGGTCGAACCTGATGTCGGCGGAATCGCCCCGGCCCAGCACGGTCACCTGGAGCCCCTCCTCCGCCAGCAGCCGGTCGGCGACCCGCCGGCCGATGAACCCGTCGGCTCCCAGCAGCAGCACCCTCATCGGGCCCAAGTCCTTCCATCAGGCCCGGCACCGGCCGGGCAACGAGATTCGATCGACAAGTCGGAGTACGCCCCCGGCCGGGTGCTCAGCGGCCAGGCGTGCCCGGCCAGCAGGACGGCCGGGCCGAGCGCGGCGGCCAGCACCGGGCCCGGCGGCGGCGCCCCGAGCCAGTGCGCGGGGCCGGGCAGCGAGAGGACGGCGGCGCCGGTCGCGGCTGTCAGCACGGCGACCGCGGCGGTGCCGGGCCGCCCCGCGCCGCGCACCACACCGGCCAGCAAAGGCAGCACGCCGCACACCAGCAGCGCGGCCCACGCGGTACCGCCACGCCCACCGACCCCCGCCCGGGCGAGTACCGCAAGCACCGCCAGCTGCGCCAGCACGGCCAGCGGCAGGACGGGGCGCAGCCGGGAGCGGAACTCCCGCAGCGTGGCGAGTGCCGTCTGCCGCTGCCCGAACCGGCGCAGCCGGGCCGCGCCCCACCCGGCGCTCGCACCACCGAGGGCGACCACCAGCGCCGTGCCGGGGGCGGCGGCGCAGAGCAGGGCGAGCAGCAGTCCGCTGCCGGCGCCCTCGCCGAGCGCGGCCCAACGGGAGGACCACCAGGACGACCGGCGCCCGGCCCGCACCGGATCGTCGAGCAGCCCGTCGTCCGGCTGCCACCCGACGACCGCCCCCGGCGGCGCCGCACCCGACGGGACGGCGACCAGCGCGTGCCCGCCCGCGCCGGCCAGCACCGCCAGCACCCCGCCCGCCACCCCGCCGAGCGCGGCGGCCGGCAGCAGCGGCAGCAGGTGGACGGCTGCGCCGCACAGCGCGGCGGGCAGTCGCCGCGGGGCCGGAGCGGGCGCCAGCGGTTCGGGGGGCGGCGGGCGGCGCGGCACCCGGGCGTACAGCTCCTCGGCGAGGCCGAAGACGTCGGCGTGCCGGTAGCGGGCGGCGCCGTCGGCGGCCAGGCCGGCGTCCTCCAGGGCGGCGGCGATCTCCAGCGGGTCCACCGCCCGCTCGCACAACTCGCGGTTGGCGTCCAGGAGTTCACGCACCGGGTCGGCTGATGGCGAAGAGGCGGTCACACGGCCTCCGCGAGCGCGGGCAGCGAGGTCCCGCCAGCCGCCACCCAGTACTCGGCGGGCCGGGCGAACGGCCGCGCCGGAACGCCGGGGCGGGCCGGGAACGCCGGGTGGCGGGAGATCAGTTCGAGGTAGATCTCGCGGAACGCGCCGACCACGGGCTCGACGCCGAAGCGTTCCTGCGACCGCAGCCGACCGGCCAGCCCCAGCCGGGAGCGCCGCTCGTGGTCGCGCAGCAGCGCCAGGCAGGCCCCGGCGAGGGCGCGCGGGCTGCGCGGCGGCACCAGCAGCCCGGTCGGGCCGAGCACCTCGCGGGCCACCCCGACCTCGGTGGCGACCACGGCCCGGCCGCTGAGCATGGCGTCGGCGAGCAGCCGGGGGCTGCGCTGGGCGAGCGCGCTGAACACCACGGCACTGCCCGCCGCCCAGGCCGCGGCCAGGCTCTCCGGCCGCCCGGCGAACTCGACGGCCCCGGCGACGCCGAGCCGCTCGGCGATCGCCTCGCAGTGCGCCAGGTAGCCGGGCGCGCCCTCCTCGCCGTACATCCGCAGCCGGGCGTCGGGCAGTTCGGCGCGGACGTGCGCGAAGGCGTGCAGCATCAGTTCGGGGTCGCGGCCGGGTTCCAGCGCGCCGGCCCAGACCAGGGTGGGCGCCTCGGGTTCGGCCCCGGCGGCGGCCCGTCCGGTGGCGGGGGTGCCCTCGTGGATGACCCGGGTGCGGGCGGGGTCGCCACCGCAGTGCCGCTGCCACTGCTGGTCGTAGGCGCTGCCGGGGGTGAGCACGGCGGCCTGCCGGTAGGTCTCCTCGGTGAGCTGCCGGAAGAACGACAGCAGCAGGGCCCGCACCGGCCAGCGGTAGGGGGCGGAGCGGTAGCCGCGGTACTGCTCGCGCAGGTGCAGGCCGTGCTCGGTGACCACGAACGGGACGCCGTGCACTTCGCGGGCGACCAGCGCGGGCAGTGCGGCCGGCCCGCCGCCGACCACGTGGCACAGATCGGCGCCGCCGAGCCCGGCCGGGCCGGTGCCGTACCAGGGCGCGGACAGCGGCCGCAGGCACTGTTCCAGCAGGTCGGCCGCGACCAGCACGTCGCAGACCTGCGGCTGGCCGCCGGCGGTGTCGGCGCCGGGCATCCGCCAGATCCGCTCCAGCGCGCGGTGCGCGTGGCCGGAGGCGAGGAACGCGGGCAGCGCCTCGTCCTCCCGCCCGAGCGCGGCCAGCCGGTACAGCGCGGGCCCGAACCCGGCCCGCTCCCCGGGCATCACCAGCGCGCGGACCAGCTCCTCGTACGCCCGCACGTAGGCCCGGCGGCGCAGCGCGGCCGGCCCGCGGCCACCCGGGCGGCGCCCCCACATGGGCAGTTCGTGGACGCCGTGCAGGCCGCGCACCCCGGTGGGCGGTGCGGGACGATCGCCGGGGAGCAGCCGGTAGAGCCGGAACTCGTGCTCGGGCAGGCCCTCGACCAGGCGGCCGCACCAGCCTCCTCCACCACGCTGCGCGTTGGTGTGACCGCCCTCGGTGAGCAGAGCTATGCGCACGACGCCTCCTGAGCACGAGCGTTTCGACGGGTTCCGGCCCTACGACACAGGAAGTGCGTCCGTGCTCGACGGCCCTCCGGCCGGCGTTCGCTCCCCCGCGTCCGCCACCGTCGCCGTCTCGCCCCCCACACCTGTTCGGTCCGACAACACGACGGTAGAGCGCCGGGCCGGACCCCTTGGGGGCCCGGCCCGGCTTGCCACCTGATCGAGTGAACGGCCGTGACCTCGCGCGTCTCGGCCGCGTTCTCGCCCGAAGCGCCCGGTGCACCCAGTGCGCCCGAAGCGCCCGGTGCGCCTCACCGGCCGTCAGCGTCCGTCGTCGGCCTCCACGAGCAGTTCGCGCACCGCGCGGGCCACCGGCTCGGGGTGCTCCAGCATCGCCACGTGCCCGGACTCGGGCAGCACCAGCAGCCGGGCGTCCCGGAACGCGGCGCAGGCCCGCCGGGCGGAACGGTAGGAGACCAGCTTGTCCTTGAGCCCGTACACCAGCAGTACCGGTACCTCGACCTGCCGGGCCTGCCGCCACAGCGACTGCTCGCCGCGCTCGGTGTAGGCGCTGACGATGCCGCGCGCGGACCCGGCCAGCGCCTGCAGCGCGTACGGCAGCGCGGTACGGCGCCGGTACTCGGCGACGGCGCGGGCCCGGCGGTGCGCGGGGATGCCCTCGGGGTCGCCGTAGACCAGCCGCAGCAGTTCGGCGGTGGCGCTCTCCGGGTCGCTGGCGGCGCCGCGGCGGCGGAGCAGTTCGGCCACGCCGGGGACGGCCAGCAGCCCGGTGGGCCAGGCGGTGCGCTGCGGGGGCAGTTCGGGCAGCGCCGGGGAGATCAGGGTGAGGCTGCGCACCAGGTCGGGGCGGAGCGCGGCGAGCCGGACGGAGACCGCGCCGCCGAGCGAGTTGCCGAACAGGTGGACCGGTCCGCGGCCGGTCTCCTCCAGGTAGCCGATGACGGCGCGGACGTGGCCGGAGACGCTCAGGTTGCCGTCCAGCGGCGGCGCGGACCAGCCGAAGCCGGGCAGGTCGACCGCTTCGCCGTCGACGTCCTCGGAGAGCTGTTCGAGCAGCTCCAGCCAGTTGTCGCCGGAGCCGCCGAGCCCGTGCACGAACAGGGCGGGCGGGAGTCCTTCGCGGGGTTCGGTGTGGCGGCTGACGGCCACTGCCGCTCCGGGCACCTCGACGGTGCGGTAGGGCTCCAGGGCGGCGAGAGGATGCTGGGCGGCGCTCATGGAGGACGATGGTAGTGAGGACGGCCTGCCACCGGCGCGATTCGGGCCGGTCCCGACCCGTTACTGGGTCCGTCCGGACCTGTGGACACCGCTGGTCCGGGCCGTATTGTGGGCTCCCGACAAGGGCGGTGGTGCGCTTTACTCGGCTTCACCCGCGCAACAGCGGGTTACCGAAAAGTAGAATCAACACCTTGCAGCCCATCGCAGACCGTGAAGTGAGGAGCGCCGTGACGGCCATCCAGGAGGCGCAGGAGCGTCCGCGCGGTGCCCGCCTGCCGCGAAGCGCCCGCCGTGAACAACTGCTCGGAGCCGCCCAGGAGGTGTTCGTCGCCCAGGGCTACCACTCGGCCGCCATGGACGACATCGCCGAGCGGGCCGGCGTCAGCAAGCCGGTCCTGTACCAGCACTTCCCCGGGAAGCTGGAGCTCTACCTCGCGCTGCTGGACAAGCACTGCGACGCCCTGGTGGACGGCACTCGGGCGGCGCTGGAGGCGACCAACGACAACAAGCAGCGGGTCGCCGCCACCATGGAGGCCTACTTCCACTACGTCTCCAGCGAGTCCGGCGCGTTCCGGCTGGTCTTCGAGTCGGACCTGACCAACGAGCCGGCCGTGCGCGACCGGGTCGAGCGGGCCACCGACCTGAGCGCCACCCTGGTCTCCAAGGTGATCGCCGAGGACACCGACCTGCCGGAGGCGGAGGCCAAGCTGCTCGCGGTCGGCGTCTGCGGCATGGCCCAGATCACCGCCCGGTACTGGCTGTCCCAGGAGTCCGAGATCCCGCGCGACGAGGCGGTCCGGCTGATCGCCAGCCTGGCCTGGCGCGGCCTGAAGGGCTTCCCGATGCACCCGGCCCCGGAGGGCTCCGGCGCCACCGGCGAGTGAGCGCCGATTCGGCCCTGAGCGGACCGACCCGGGACGTTCGCCTCCCAGCCGCTCCCCTGCCTTAAGGTGAAGCCCGTACGGCGCGCCGCCCGCGAACGGCGGTTCGAGCGCGCGCGGCCAGCTACCGGAGGGACGGAAGCCGTGGAGGTCAAGATCGGCGTGCAGAACGCGAACCGGGAGATCGTCCTGGAGAGCGCGCAATCTGCCGAAGAGGTCGCGGACGCGGTCGCCAAGGCCCTGGACGGCAGCGCCAAGGTGCTCACGCTGTCCGACGAGCACGGCCGCAAGGTGATCGTCCCGGCGGACCGCCTCGCTTACGTCGAGATCGGCGAGCCGTCCGTCCGCAAGGTCGGTTTCGGCACGCTCTGAGCACACAGCACGGCGCCCCGTTCCCCCACCTGGGGGGACGGGGCGCCGTGCTGTGTACCGGAGGCCCCGGGCGGGTAGGCGGTGGGTGCTCCAGCGCCGCACAACCCCGGGAGGCAGCCGTGTGGGAGACGACCGCGTTCGTCCTGATCGGCTTCGCCGTCGGGTTCGGTGCCCTGCTGGCCCGGCCCGGGCTGTTCCCCGGGTCGCGCGCGCTGCCGGTCGGCACCGCCCTGGTGTCCGCCGTGCTGGCCGGGCGGCTCACCCACTACGTGATGGACGGGCACGCCCCGGCGGTGCAGCTGGCGGTGTCGGCCGTGGTGGCGGTCCTGCTGGTGTCGGTGCCGGCCCGGCCGGACCTGTCGCCCCGTCGGCCCGGCGGCGGGCACCGCCACGCCTGACGACCGCTCAGGACGCCAGACCGAGCGCGGCCATCCGCTTGGTGTGGGCCTCGGTGATCCGGTTGAACATCTTGCCGACCTCGACCAGGTCGAAGCCGCGCACGTGCGCGCCGCCGACCAGCAGGTTCGACAGCGCGTCCCGCTCGGCGACCACCCGCTGCGCCTGGCTGAGCGCCTCGCCCATCAGCCGCCGGCCCCACAGCGCGAGCCGGCCGCCGACCCGCGGGTCCTCCTCGATCGCCTGCCGCACCCGGTCCACCGCGAACTCGCCGTGCCCGGTGTCGGCCATCACCCGCAGCACCAGGTCGCGGGTGTCGTCGTCCAGCCGGACCGCGACCTCGCGGTAGAAGTCGGTCGCGATGGCGTCGCCGACGTACGCCTTGACCAGGCCCTCCAGCCAGTCGGACGGGGCGGTCATCCGGTGGAAGGCCTCCAGCGGCTCGACGAACGGCTCCATCACCGCGACCGGGTCGGCGCCCACCTCGGCCAGCCGGTCGTGCAGCAACTGGTAGTGCTGGAACTCGGCGGAGGCCATCCGGGCCAGCGCGGCCTTCTCCGCGATGCCGGGCGCGAACTTGGCGTCCTCGGCGAGCCGCTCGAAGGCGCTCAGCTCGCCGTACGCGAGCGCGCCCAGCAGGTCGAGCACCGCCGCGCGGTACTGCGGGTCGGCGGCCCGGGCCGTCCAGGGCCCGATCGAGTCGGTGATCCCGTCACCGGGTTCCTGAGTCTCCATGGCACCTGACCTTAGTGGTCCCGACGGGTGCGAGGACCGCCCGCCGCCGTCCCGCCACCCGGGCGCGGCCGGTCGGAGTATTCGCCGTCACGTGTTCGAGTCGTCGCTTGACTGTATGGTAGGTAGCGAGGCCAGGTGTAACCCCGCGCGGCCCGTCCGTTCAACGGCAGGCCGCGCAGTCGTACCCGGTGGCGTTCCGCCGCCCGGTGCACCGCACCCGGCGCTCACGTACGCGGATGCCCGGTCGGAGACCCGATCGGCTCCGACCTGGCCCGAGCCTCGGGCCCAGGCACCGCATCAGGCCGAGCGAGGGCCGCCGCGGACCGCGCCGCGATGCGCCGGGCCGCACGCCCCCGTCAACGGGACGCCCTCCCCCGCGCCGCCCGCCCGACGCGCCCCTCACCGGGCAGCGCGGGCACGGCAGGACGCGCTCGAACTCGGCCCCTCCACACGGAAGAGGCAGCACCCTGTCCACCACCGCCGAACCCACCAAGACGACCTTCCGGGAACTCGGAATCCTCCCGGAGACCGCCGAAGCCCTGGAGGCCGTCGGCATCGTCCACCCCTTCCCCATCCAGGAGATGACCCTGCCGGTCGCACTGACCGGCCACGACGTCATCGGCCAGGCCAAGACCGGCACCGGCAAGACCCTCGGCTTCGGCCTCCCGCTGATCGAGCGGGTCGTGGTCAAGGCCGACGTCGCCGCCGGCCGGGCCACCGCCGAGCAGCTCACCGACAGCCCGCAGGCGCTCATCGTGGTGCCCACCCGCGAGCTGTGCACCCAGGTCACCAACGACCTGCAGACCGCCGGCAAGGTCCGCAACGTCCGCGTCCTCGCCGTGTACGGCGGCCGCGCCTACGAACCGCAGGTCGAGGCCCTGAAGAAGGGCGTCGACATCGTCGTCGGCACCCCCGGCCGCCTGCTCGACCTTGCCGGCCAGCGCAAGCTCGACCTGTCCCAGGTCCGCGCGCTGGTGCTGGACGAGGCCGACGAGATGCTCGACCTCGGCTTCCTGCCCGACGTCGAGAAGATCATCACCATGCTGCCCGCCAAGCGGCAGACCCTGCTCTTCTCCGCCACCATGCCCGGCCAGGTCATCTCGCTGGCCCGCCGGTACATGAGCCAGCCCACCCACATCCGGGCCGCCGCGCCGGACGACACCGGCACCACCGTCGCCAACATCGAGCAGCACATCTTCCGTGCCCACTCGCTCGACAAGGTCGAGATGGTCTCCCGGATCCTGCAGGCCGACGGCCGCGGCCTCGCGATGATCTTCTGCCGCACCAAGCGCACCGCCGCCGACGTCGCCGACCAGCTCACCAAGCGCGGCTTCGCGGCCGGCGCGGTGCACGGCGACCTCGGCCAGGGCGCCCGCGAGCAGGCGCTGCGTGCCTTCCGCAACGGCAAGGTCGACGTCCTGGTCTGCACCGACGTCGCCGCCCGCGGCATCGACGTCGAGGGCGTCACACACGTCATCAACTACCAGTGCACCGACGACGAGAAGACCTACCTGCACCGGATCGGCCGCACCGGCCGGGCCGGCGCCTCCGGCACCGCCGTCACCCTGGTCGACTGGGACGACATCCCGCGCTGGCAGCTCATCAACAAGGCGCTGGACCTGCCGTTCAACGACCCGGAGGAGACCTACTCCACCTCCCCGCACCTGTACGAGCTGCTCCGCATCGCCCCCGGCACCAAGGGCATCCTGCCCCGCTCCGAGCGCACCCGGGCCGGCCTCGCCGCCGAAGAGGTCGAGGACCTCGGCGAGACCGGCGGCCGCGGCCAGCGCTCCGGCCGCACCGGTGGCGGACGCGGTGGACGCGGCGCAGCCCCCGAGACCCCGGCTCCCGCCGAGCGTCCGGCCCGCCGCAGCCGCGAGCGTCGCCGCACCCGCGGCGGCAACTCCCTCGCCACCGGCACCAACGCTCCGGCCGCCCCCGAGGTGACCACCGCCGAGCAGCCCGCCGCGCCCGCCGCGCCCGCCCCGGGCGAGGGCCGCAGCTCGCGCCGCCGCAACCGCAACCGCCGCAACTCCGCTGCCGCCGCCCCGGCCGTGGTCGAGACGGCCGCGGTCGAGACGGCTGCGGTCGAGACGGCTGCGGTCGAGACGGCTCCGGCGCCGGTGATCGAGGCCGCCCCGGTGGTCGTCGCGGAGCCGGTCGCCGAGACCCCGGCGGTCCGGGCCCCGCGCAAGCGCACCCGCAAGGCTGCCGCCGCCCCGGTGGTCGAGGTCGTCGTCGAGGCCGCCCCCGCCGAGCCGGTCGCCGAGACCCCGGCCGCCCGCACCCCGCGCAAGCGCACCCGCAAGGCTGCCGCCGCCCCGGTGATCGAGACGGTCGCCGAGGTCGTCGTCGAGGTCCCGGCCCCGGTGGTCGTCGCGGAGCCGGTCGCCGAGACCCCGCGCAAGCGCACCCGCAAGGCTGCGGCCGCGCCGGTGGTCGAGGAGACGGTCGAGGCCCCGGCGCCGCGCAAGCGCGCGACCAAGAAGGCTGTCGCCGCTGTCGAGGTCGTCGCCGAGGAGGCCGCCCCGGCGCCCCGTAAGCGCGCGACCAAGAAGGCTGCCGCCGCCGAGGTCGTCGCCGAGGAGGCCGCTCCGGCCCCGCGCAAGCGGGCCACCAAGAAGGCTGCCGCCGCCGCCGAGGTCGCCGCCGAGGAGGCTGCCCCGGCGCCGCGCAAGCGGGCCACCAAGAAGGTCGCCGCCGCCGCCGTCGAGACCCCGGCAGAGGAGATCCCGGCGCCGCGCAAGCGGACGACCAAGAAGGCTGCCGCCGCCGAGGTCGTGACCGAGGAGGCTGCCCCGGCCCCGCGCAAGCGGGCCACCAAGAAGGCCGCCACCGCCGAGGTCGCCGCCGAGGAGGCCGCCCCGGCGCCCCGTAAGCGGGCAACCAAGAAGGCCGCCGCCGCCGAGGTCGTGACCGAGGAGGCCGCCCCGGCCCCGCGCAAGCGCGCCACCAAGAAGGCCACGGCCGAGGAGATCCCGGCCCCGCGCCGGACCCGCAAGACCGTGGAGCAGTAACCCGCACCACCTCACCCGCCGGGGAGGGCCCGACCACCACCAGGTCGAGCCCTCCCCGTCGGCATTCCCACCCGCACAGGCCCCGCGCGCCGCCTGGCAGGGCCAGCGCCGTGCTGCCCCCCGATTCGCCGTCGGCTGCCGGACACCTGCCGCGCAGGGTGGCTCACCATGCCCCGCCCCGGGCAACAGCCGCCGAGCCGCGCCTCGGTGGCCGACGGGGCGCGCAGCCATCGACAGCGGACGCGCCACCTGGCAGGGCCGGAGCCATGCTGCGCAACAGTCGGCCCCGCTCCGCCCGACCCCGCGTCAGCAGTGGCCCCGTGCGCGTCGCCGCCCCGCCCATCCGGCCGTCGCCCCGGCCCCGTCCGACGGCCCTCGGCGTTTCGTCCCGCTCTGCCCGTGGCAGCCGGATGCGTGCTGCGTAGGGTGGCTCCGGGTTTTCGGGTGATCTGCCGGGAGGGCATGGAGTTATGAGTACGCCGCCGTTCTTGAAGCTGCCGGGGTGTGTGCGGGCCGTCCGGGTCGGTGGGCTGGCGGCGTTGCGGGGGGAGCCGGTGGGGGCGGTGCGGGGGACGGCGTTGCTGGTGCCGGGGTTCACCGGGAGCAAGGAGGACTTCATCGCGTTGCTGGAGCCGCTGGCCGAGGCCGGGTTCCGGACCGTCGCGGTGGATCAGCGCGGCCAGTACGAGTCGGGCGGCCCGGACGGCCCGGAGGCGTACACGGTGCAGGCGCTGGGTGCGGATGTCCGGGCGCTCTCCGCGGAGCTCGGGGCCGGGGGCGAGCCGCTGCACCTGCTGGGGCATTCGTTCGGCGGTCAGGTGGTGCGGGAGGCGGTGCTGTCGGCGTCCGACGAACTGCCGTGGGAGTCGCTGACGCTGATGTCCACGGGTCCGGGGGCGATCGATCCGGCGGAGGCGGCGCGGACGAGGCTGCTGCTGGACGCGCTGGAGTCGATGGACCTGGAGTCGATCTGGCAGGTGATGCGGCAGATGGACGGTGAGCGGGTGCCGACGCTGGATCCGGAGATCGCGGAGTTCCTGCACCGTCGCTGGCTGGCGAACCTGCCGCAGGCGCTGAAGGTGGCGGCGGCGCACCTGGTGGCGGCGCCGGACCGGGTGGACGAGTTGGCGGCGGTCGGGCTGCGGACGCTGGTGCTGTCCGGCGAGCGGGACTACGCCTGGCCGGTCGAGGAGCAGTCGCGGATGGCGGAGCGCCTGGGCGCGCTGCGCACCGTGGTGCCCGGCGCGGGGCACTCGCCGAACGCGGAGCGCCCGGCCGAGACGGCCGCGGCCCTCGCCGCGTTCTGGTCCGCGCAGGAGGTGTAGCGCGCGGCGCGCCGATTTCCCGGCGAATCCGGGCCACCAGCAGGCTTTCTGACGGTTTGTCAGAAGTCGGCTCCGGTTTTCGCGCGACAAGGATCGTTAGCTCGGGTAATATTTGACTCAGTCCGGAATCAGAACCTACGACGGCCGCACC
The DNA here is from genome assembly GCF_055587065.1 of Kitasatospora sp. NPDC048662. Lineage (NCBI taxonomy): Bacteria > Bacillati > Actinomycetota > Actinomycetes > Kitasatosporales > Streptomycetaceae > Kitasatospora > Kitasatospora sp. NPDC048662. Next base: position 462,149 of record NZ_JBVJHA010000002.1, read on the forward strand.
CTCCTCCGGCCGTCGAAATCACGGATTTACCGGCGGGCAACCGCCAGGTAGCAGCGTCGCGGCACAGTGAGACAGGGGCATCGTCGCCTCCTTCCGGCTGCCGCACCGTAAGTGCCGCTGAAGAAGTCCTGCTTGAGAGTGGGGGGAGCGACAGGTGACTGCACCTGCCGGACGTCCGACCCAGCCAGTGCCGGCGAGCCATCGCGCGATGGCCTACCGCCGGCCGAGTCCGCCTCGGAGCCCGAGGGCGGGAAGGGAGAGGCCCATGCGTTTCGAGATCCTTCGCCTGGATCACGCCGGAGCGGAGACCGATCGGCTGATCGCCGACGCGGCGACCGTCTCCGAGTACCTGAGGACCGCCGCGCAAACCGGCGAGCGCCTGTACATCCGGCCGTGCAAGGCCGTGTGACCGGACGCGGACGAGCCGCCGAGCCGTCCGACGTTCCGATACCCGGCTGACGCCCCGTCACCACAGGAGACCCCTGGGACGACGGGGCGTCAGTGTGTTCGGGGGCCGCGACCTGCGGGGGTTTGGCGCCGGGTCACCCGGGACATCAACCCTGCCGGACCCGGGCCGTTGCCGGGGCGGCTCGTGGCGGACTCCTTCCGGGTGATCGTCCTTGACGCAGCAGTCCGGAGGGAGGACCGTTGTCGGTTATGAGGGGCGAGCCAAGCTGTCCGCGATGTGCCGGTCGGGTCCGCGCCCCCGGCCTCTTCTCCGACACCTGGCAGTGCGACCGGCACGGTGCCGTGCACCCGATGCAGCCGGTGCTGCCCCCCAGTGTCGAGGCGTTGAACGTCGCCGTGAACCGCTCGCAGGTGCCCGTCTGGATGCCCTGGCCGCTGCCGGTCGGCTGGCTGTTCACCGGGATCGCGCACGCGGGTGACGATCTGTCGGGTGCGCGCGCCACCGCCGTCGCCTGCTCGGGGCCGGCCCCGCTCGGCGGGTTCGGCGAACTGGTGCTGGTGGCCGAGGAGCTGGGCATCGGCCTGGGCGCCCGCTACGCGGGGTTGGACGGGCCGGACCCGGGCGACTCGGTGGCGCTGTACAAGCCGGCGGACGCCAAGCTGATGGCGGCCGGCCGGCCGACCCCGATGTTCCACGTCCCCGGCGCCCCGGACGACCGGGCGGTGTACGTCGGCGAGGCGCGCGGCCTGTGGCTGTGGGCGATCGCCTGGCCCGAGCAGTCAGCGCTGTTGATGCACGACGAGCTGGTGCTGACGGACCTGCGCGACGCGGGGGCCGAACTCGGCCTGCTGCCCTGCGGGGCGCTCTCCCCCCGCCTGCTCGGCTGACCCACTCCCCCCGCCCCGCGCGGCTCCCTATCCTGGGCGGCATGCGTATCGATCTGCACGCCCACAGCAATGCTTCGGACGGCACCGACTCCCCGGCCGAACTGGTCGCCAACGCGGTGGCCGCGGGCCTGGACGTGGTGGCGCTGACCGACCACGACACGGTGGCGGGGTACGGCGAGGCGACGGCCGCGCTGGCCGGGACGGGGCTGACCCTGGTGCCGGGTGCCGAACTCTCCTGCCAGGTGGGCGGGATCAGCATGCACCTGCTGGCGTACCTGTTCGACCCGGCGGAGCCGGCCTTCGCGGCCGAGCGGGAGCTGGTGCGCACCGACCGGTTCCGGCGCGGGCGGGCGATCGTGGAGCGCTGCATGGAACTGGGCGCGCCGATCAGCTGGGAGCAGGTGCAGCGGATCGCCGGGGCCGGCTCGGTGGGCCGTCCGCACATCGCGTCCGCGTTGGTGGAGGCGGGCGTGGTGGCGAGCGTCTCGGACGCGTTCACGCCCGAGTGGCTGGCCAACGACGGGCGGGCGGACGTTCGCAAGCACGAGACCGACCCGGCGCTCGCGGTGCGGCTTGTGCGGGCGGCGGGGGGCGTACCGGTTTTCGCTCACCCCGGAGCGGACAAGCGCGGCCGGACGGTTTCGGACCAGGTGATCGTCGATCTTGCGGCGGCCGGGCTGGCCGGGCTGGAGATCGACCACACCGACCACGACGAACCGACCCGGGCCCGACTCCGCACTCTGGCAAGCGAGTTGGGACTTCTGGTGACGGGCTCCAGCGACTACCACGGCAGCCGCAAGACCGTCCGGCTGGGCGAGTTCACCACCGCCCCAGAGGTGTACGAAGCACTGGTGGCACAGGCGACCGGAGCCAAGCCCATCACTGGGTGAAACACCCCGGCGCGTCCCATCGCACCCGAACGACGGAACGCCCAGAATGCCCGCCATGAACGACGCCATCGACGGCAAGGTCTTCGGCTCACTGTTCGTCACACTGTTCGTGATCATGGATCCACCGGGCATCATGCCGATCTTCCTGGCACTCACCTCCGGCCGGACGCCGCAGGTGCAGCGCCGGATGGCCTGGCAGGCCACGCTGGTGGCACTCGGGGTGATCACCGTCTTCGGGCTGTTCGGGCACCAGATCCTCGACTACCTGCACGTGTCGATCCCGGCGCTCCAGGTGGCCGGCGGGGTCCTGCTGCTGCTGATCGCCCTGGATCTGCTGACCGGCCGGATCGAGGAACCCACCCAGACCAAGGACGTCAACGTCGCCCTGGTCCCACTGGGCACCCCACTGCTGGCCGGGCCCGGGGCGATCGTCGCGGTCATCCTGGCCGTGCAGGGAGCCAGTACCACGACGCAGCACCTGGCGCTCTGGTCGGCGATCGTGGCCATGCACCTGATCCTCTGGGTGACCATGCGGTTCTCACTGTCGATCATCCGGGTGATCAAGGACGGCGGTGTGGTCCTGATCACCCGGCTGTCCGGCCTGCTGCTGTCGGCGATCGCGGCGCAGCTGGTGGCCAACGGGGTGTTCGCCTTCATCGCGGACAACGCCAAGTGACGGGCCGACGAGGGCTCAGTCCAGTGGGACGCCGCGGCGGTTCGGGTCGCGCAGGTCGGTGCTGTGCTTCAGCCAGCGCTCCTCCAGCGCGCCCGCGCCCTGGACGCGCTTGAACGCGGCCTCGTTGGGCGTCATCGGCAGCAGCGGCAGGAAGCGCACCGCCTCGGCGGGGGCCGGGAGTTCGAGGTCCTCGACCAGGCCGCCGGGCTCGGCGGCCAGCACCGAGGTGAACGGGGCGCCGGTCCACAGCGGGGAGCCCAGGTCGAGCGAGCCGCCGGGGGCCACCACCAGGCCCTCCACCTGTGGGCTGGCGGCGAACACCACCAGCGCCCGGTGCACCTCGTCCCGCCCGCCGCGCACGGTGAGCACCAGTTCGGCGCGCGGGCCGCGCACCGGGTCGGCGACCGGCGAGGACGGGTCGGCCATCGGGGCGGCGGACATGCCGAGCGTCGCGTAGCGGACCAGGCCCTCGGCGTCCGGGCCGAAGCGCAGCACCTCGATCCGGTCCGCGCCGACGAAGGTGACCGCGGCGCGGCCCGAGGGTTCGCCGAAGGTGCTGATCAGCCGGGCCTCGACGGCGGCCAGGACGGTCTGCCGGGTCGGGCCTGAGCCGTGGCCCGGGCCGGCGTCGGGATCGGAGAAGTCGCCGAAGAGCGGGAAGTCGTGCGCCATGCCGCGACCTTAGCGCGCGCGGCGGCGGGCCGACTTTGGCGCGACCTTTACCCGGCGGAGGCCGAACTCCGGGGCCCGGCACGGGGAAGAGCTGTTAATGTGAGCGGTCGGCCTTGTGAATACGAACCAGGGCCGCGACGGCCCCCGCGTGGGCCCCGGCGTGGAGGAGGTGGTCACGGTGGACAGCAGTCGACCATGCAGTACCGGCAGCTCTCTCCGGCCCACCCTGGCCCGCCGCCTGCACGGCTGACCTGGGCTCACACGCAGCGTGGCGTCCGGCCGGGAGAGCACCTTCCCCGGGGTCGAGCCGTCGAAACCCGCCCAGCAACGGTTTTCTGACGCATCATCGGCTCCGGCGTGTCCACCGGTGTTTCCCGCCGTCGCGTTCGCCCTGCCCTGCCGGGGCGCGCGCCGGTCCGGCCCAAGGAGTCCGCGCCATGTCGATGATCAACAACCTGCGCGCCGCCGTCGTCCGTCCGACCCGCCGCCGGGCCGGTGACGACCTCGGACTGCCCCCCGGCACCACCCCGTCCTCGGTGGTGGACTGCGCCGTCTACCAGCAGGGCAAGCGGATCGGCGAGACCTGCAGCCCGCGCGAGGCCGCCCGACAGGTGAAGGCGGCCCACCAGAACGGTCCCGGCTCGTTCAGCTGGATCGGCCTGCACGAGCCCACCGGCGCCGAGTTCGAGGGCATCGCGCAGCGCTTCGGTCTGCACCCGCTGGCGGTGGAGGACGCGGTGCACGCGCACCAGCGTCCCAAGGTCGAGCGGTACGACAACATGCTGTTCGCGGTGTTCAAGACCGTGCGCTACATCGAGCACGAGCAGCTCACCCCGACCAGCGAGGTGGTCGAGACCGGCGAGCTGATGGTGTTCGCCGGCCCGGACTTCGTGATCACCGTCCGGCACGGCGCGCACTCCTCGCTGCGCGCCCTCCGGCTCCGCCTGGAGGCCGACGCGGAGGGCACCGGCCTGCTCGCCGAGGGCCCCGCGGCGGTGCTGCACGCGATCGCCGACCACGTGGTGGACAACTACCTGCTGGTCGCCGAACGCCTGCAGACCGACGTGGACGAGATCGAGTACGGCGTGTTCGCCAACCGCGGCGGCAGCGGCGCCGATGTCGGCCGGGTCTACCAACTCAAGCGCGAGGTACTGGAGTTCAAGCGCGCCGTCACCCCGCTGCTGCGGCCGATGCTGCAACTGTCCGAGCCGGTCGCGCGGCTGGTCGACCCGGAGATGCAGAAGTACTTCCGGGACGTCGCCGACCACCTGGCCCGGGTCAGCGAGCAGGTGCAGGGCTTCGACGAACTGCTCAACTCGCTGCTCCAGGCCAACCTGGCGCAGGTCTCGGTCGCCCAGAACGAGGACATGCGCAAGATCACCGCCTGGGCGGCGATCTTCGCCGTCCCCACCATGATCACCGGCGTGTACGGCATGAACTTCGAGCACATGCCGGAACTCCAGTGGACGTACGGCTATCCGACCGTGCTCAGCGTGATCGCCCTGATCTGCGTCGGCATGTACCGGGGCTTCCGCCGCAACGGCTGGCTGTGAGGGGCCTCGGGTGGGGCGTCAGCGGCGCTCCGCCCGGGCCACCAGCACCAGGCCCAGCAGGATCATCCCGACCGCCGGGTAGGCGGCGACCGGCGGCCACTGGCCCAGCCACACCGCCGCGATCAGCGCCGCGCCCGGGGTCTCCAGCAGGATCGCCGTCGAGGTGACCGACGGGCCCAGCGTGCGCACCACCCGGTTGCTCAGCGAGTGCCCGAGCAGCTGCGCCGACACCATCAGCAGGACGATCTGCCACCACGCGGCGGCCGGCCAGCCCGACAGCCGGGTGTCCGTCAGCAGACACACCACCAGCAGCGCCACCGCACAGGTCGCGTAGCAGACCAGGGTGTACGCGGTGGTCGACAGCGTGCGCCGCACCTCCGCGCCCAGCAGCACGTACCCGGCCGCCGCCGCGCCCGCGGCCAGCGCCAGCCCGTCCCCGAGCAGCGCCCGCGGCGAGACCGACAGATCGACGCCGGTCAGCACCAGAACGCCCGCGAACGCCAGGCCCACGCCCAACCACACCAGCCGCGGCGCGCGCACCCCGAACAGGCGCATCAGCAGGATCGTCCACAGCGGAGTGGTCGTCACCAGCGCGGTCGCGGACGCCACCGACGTCATCCGCAGGCTGGGCATCCACAGCCCGAAGTGCAGCGCCAGCAGCACGCCCGCCCCCATCGCCAGCAGCAACGCCCGCCGCGAGATCCCGCGCAGCTCGGCCCGGTGCCGCCACAGCGCGTACGGGCCCAGCACCGCCACCGACATGCTGTTGCGCCAGAAGGCGATCGCCAGCGCGGGCGCGGCCGTCGCACTGATCAGCGGGGCGGACAGCGAGATGCCCGCGATCGACACCGCCAACAGCAGCAGGTCGGTACGCGGCAGCACCGGCCGCCGATCGACCACCGCGGACGCGGCGGGGGCGTTCATGGTGGTGGGCACGGCTCTCCTTCGGCGGAACGGGGGGGCAGGCTACACCGTAAGGTCTGTCTGCCCGTCATGGCACTGTCGTCCCGGGGGATGGACCCGTCCCCGGACGGCCAGGCCGTACGCTGTGCGGCATGGAGCGTACGACGACCGCGAGCCCGGCAGATTTCCTCGACCGGGCCCTGGTGGAGGAGTCCGCCAAGAAGTCCGGCCTGCTCTGGGTGCAGCCCGCCGGGCAGCCGCACGCCCGTCCGCTCTGGCACGCCTGGTACGACGGCGCCGTGATCGTCGTCGGCGACGGCGCCGAACAGCCCCTGCACGGCCTCACCGCCGGCGCCACCGCCACCCTCACGCTGCGCAGCAAGGACAAGGGCGGCCGACTGGTCACCTTCCCCGCCACCGTCACCGCCGTCGCCCCCGGCACCCCCGCCTGGGACGGCGCCGTCGAGGAACTCAAGGGCAAGCGCCTCAACGCTCCCGACACCGACACCATCGGCGACCGCTGGGCCCGCGAGTGCCGCATCCTCCGCCTGGAGCCCACCGGCCCCCTCACCCCCCACCCCGCCGACGCCCTCACCGCCACCCCCATCCCCACCCCGGCCACCACCCGCAAGCCGATCCCGGCCGGCCTCCCGAAGCTCCTCTTCAAGAAGAAGCACAAGAGCTGAAGCAAAGACAGGGGCGCGTGGGGGTACCTCCCGGCCCGCCAGGGCTGGGGGAGAACGGCGCAAAGCGGAAGGCACCCGTCAGAAGGCTCGCGGCACCCCATTGACCTGCCGCCCGACGCGCCCCCGCAGCACGCCCCTCCGCGTCCGCGCAGACTGGTGCGAAGGCAGGGCCGCGAGGCGGAAGGCGCCCGCCGGAAAGCTCGCGGCACCCCATTGACCTGCCACCTGGCGCGACCCCCGATAGATTTGCGGGGTTGTGTCCGTTTCCCCCCGGGGAGGGAGTCGTATGGCGGGGCCAGGCAGCCGGGTGTTCATCTCTCACCTCTCCGGGGTCGCGGTGTTCGACCCGAACGGCGATCAGGTGGGCCGGGTCCGCGACGTCGTGGTCTCGTTGCGTCTCGGTGGCAGCCCGCCCAGGGTTCTCGGGCTGGTGGTGGAGGTGATCGGCCGCCGCCGGATCTTCCTGCCGATGACCCGGGTGACCAGCCTGGAGTCCGGCCAGGTGCTCTCCACCGGGCTGCTGAACATGCGTCGCTTCGAGCAGCGCCCGTCGGAGACCCTGGTTCTCGCCGAGCTGCTCGACCGCACCGTCACCCGTACCAAGACCGCCGACGAGGTGACCGTGCTGGACGTCGCGATGGTGCAGACCCGCCTGCGCGAGTGGGAGATCGACAAGGTCTTCGTCCAGGTCGGAAGGCCTTCCCGGCTGCGCAAGGCCAAGGGCGAGCAGTTGCTGCTCGACTGGTCCGCCGTCACCGGCTTCTCGCTCGCCGAGGAGGGTCAGGGTGCGGCCAACCTGCTCGCCACCTTCGAGCAGTTGCGCCCGGCCGACCTGGCGAACGTCATGCACCACCTGTCGGCGAAGCGTCGCGCGGAGGTCGCGGCCGCTCTCGACGACGACCGTCTGGCGGACGTCCTGGAGGAGCTCCCCGAGGACGACCAGGTGGAGATCATCGGCAAGCTCAAGGAGGAACGGGCCGCCGACATCCTGGAGACCATGGACCCGGACGACGCCGCCGACCTGCTCTCCGAGCTGCCCACCGAGGACGCCGAGCGGCTGCTGCGCCTGATGGAACCCGCCGAGGCGGCGGAGATGCGCCGGCTGCTCTCCTACGAGGAGGACACCGCGGGCGGCCTGATGACCACCGAGCCGATCGTCCTGGAACCCGACGCCTCGGTCGCCGAGGCGCTCGCCCGGGTGCGGGTCTCCGACACCAAGCCGGCGCTGGCCGCGCAGGTGTACGTGTGCCGCCCGCCGAACGAGACCCCGACCGGCACCTACCTGGGCACCGTGCACTTCCAGCGGCTGCTGCGCGAACCCCCGTACACGCTGGTCGGCTCGATGGTGGACGACGACCTCGACCCGCTGCCGCCGAACACCCCGCTCCAGCTGATCACCTCCTACCTGGCCACCTACAACCTGGTGGCGGCGCCCGTGGTCGACGAGGACGACCACCTGCTGGGCGCGGTCACCGTGGACGACGTACTGGACCACCTGCTGCCGGACGACTGGCGCGAGGGCTCGGTGCACATCCCCACCGCGGAGGTGCCCGATGGACAGTGACCGCAAGCGTCAGCACGACTCGCCGGGCCAGCGGATCCAGGGCGAGCTGCGGGAGCTGCGCCAGCTGCGCGAACTGCGGGCCCGCGAGCAGCGGGTCCGCCGCGAGGAGCGCCCCGGCCAGGCCCCGGGCTCCCGCTCCCGGCTCGACCAGCCGCGCACCGGCCGCCCGGGCCTGATCCGCCTGCCCGAATGGGACGCGGAGGCGTTCGGCAAGCTCTCCGAGCGGATCGCCCGGTTCCTGGGCACCGGCCGGTTCATCGTCTGGATGACGGTGGTGATCATCGCCTGGGTGGCGTGGAACACCCTGCTCCCGCCCACCGTGCGCTTCGACAACTACCCGTTCATCTTCCTCACCCTGATGCTGTCGCTCCAGGCCTCGTACGCGGCCCCGCTGATCCTGCTCGCGCAGAACCGCCAGGACGACCGCGACCGCGTCAACATGGAGCAGGACCGGGCCCGCAGCGACCGCAACATCGCCGACACCGAGTACCTGACCCGCGAGGTCGCGGCGCTGCGGCAGGGCCTCGGCGAGGTCGCCACCCGCGACTTCATCCGCTCCGAACTCCAGTCGCTGCTCAGGGAGATCGACGAACGCCGGGAGCCCGTCGAGCCGCTGTGACCCGCGGCACGCTACCGGCGAGTCGGGGGCGGGGCGCAGCGCCGTACCATCAACACATGGCCAACGAGACAGAGGTGGCGGCCGGGGTGACGGAGCAGTCCGTCCAGGAAGCCCTGGCGACCGTCCACGACCCGGAGATCAACCGTCCGATCACCGAGATCGGCATGGTGAAGTCCGTCGAGATCGGCGACGGCGGTGCGGTGAAGGTCGCGGTGTACCTCACCGTCTCGGGCTGTCCGATGCGCGAGACGATCACCCAGCGGGTCACCGATGCGGTGTCCGCCGTTCCCGGCGTCACCGCCGTCTCCGTCGAACTCGACGTGATGAGCGAGGAGCAGCGCCGCGAGCTCTCCCAGCTGCTGCGCGGCGGTGCCCCGGAGCGGGAGATCCCGTTCGCCAAGCCCGGCACGCTGACCAGGGTGTACGCGGTCGCCTCCGGCAAGGGCGGCGTCGGCAAGTCCTCGGTGACGGTCAACCTGGCGGCGGCGCTGGCCGCGGACGGCCTGAAGGTCGCCGTGGTGGACGCCGACATTTACGGCCACAGCGTGCCCCGCATGCTGGGCGTCGAGGGCCGGCCCACCCAGGTGCAGGACATGATCATGCCGCCGGCGGCGCACGGCGTGAAGGTCATCTCGATCGGCATGTTCACCCCGGGCAACGCCCCGGTGGTGTGGCGGGGCCCGATGCTGCACCGTGCGCTGCAGCAGTTCCTGGCCGACGTGTACTGGGGCGACCTGGACGTCCTGCTGCTCGACCTGCCGCCCGGCACCGGCGACATCGCGATCTCGGTCGCGCAGCTCGTCCCGAACGCCGAGATCCTGATTGTCACCACCCCGCAGATGGCCGCCGCCGAGGTCGCCGAGCGGGCCGGCACGATCGCGCTGCAGACCCACCAGAAGATCGTCGGCGTCATCGAGAACATGTCGGGCATGCCCTGCCCGCACTGTGACGAGATGATCGACGTCTTCGGCACCGGTGGCGGCCAGACCGTCGCCGAGGCCCTCACCCGCACCGTCGGCGCGACCGTCCCCGTCCTCGGCTCCATCCCGATCGACGTCCGCCTGCGCGAGGGCGGCGACGACGGCCGCCCGGTCGTACTCTCCGACCCCGACTCCCCGGCCGGCGCCGCCCTGCGCACCATCGCCGGCAAGCTCTCCGGCCGCCAGCGCGGCCTCTCGGGCCTCTCCCTGGGCCTGACCCCGAAGAACAAGTTCTGACGGACTCTCAGCACCACGAGTGGCCCCGGGCACCCGCCCGGGGCCACTCTGCTGGAACCGCGCCGGGTGGCGGGACTGTCCACCCGGCGTGGACAGACGCGAAGACGGTGTGGACAGACGCGGAATCGGTTGCCTGGCGGCGGTGCTGCTGACAGCGGCAGCGGTGCTGATGCTGCTCAGCGCGGGCTGCACGATCGAGCTGGAGGGGCCGCCGGAGCTGAATCCGGGCCTCCACGACAACCGGACGTTCCTGGCGCTACTGGCTCTCGAAGGGGGACTCCTCCTCCTGGTGGCCGGCCTGGGCCTGGGCGTGCTCGGCCCCGGCCGGGTGGTCAGCCGGATCGCGGTCGTGGTGGTGGCCGTGCCCCTGCTGGCGTTCGGGGTGTTCCGGGTGACGGTGCTGATCCCGATGCTGCGCTGCCACGGAAACTCGATCGCGCAGGTGGCGGAGGGGTCCTACCGCTGCTACGACCGCTAACGGCCGTCGTACGACTCCAGGTCGGGAACGGTGGTGAAGCCGATGCCGTACGCGGAGACCGAGCGGCCGTAGGCGCCGATCAGGACGCCGGGGGCCTCGCCGGCCAGGACCCAGCCGTATTCGGACTCGCGGTAGCGGAAGGGCTGCGGGGCGCCGTTGACGGGGAGGGTGAGGGAGGACCAGGCGGGGCCGTCGAGGTCGTCGGCCAAGTCCCAGGCGAGGGTGGACTGCTGGTCGAGCCAGTGCTGGCGCAGGGTGCGGTCGAGGTTGCCGGGCCAGGTGGCGGCGAGCAGTCCGGCGCCGGCCAGCCAGGCCGCGGAGGAGGCGGAGGTGGCTTCCAGGGTGCCGGTGTTGTCGGCGCTGCGGCGGACCTCGCGGCGGGCCACGGTGACCACCATCGCGAAGCGCCGGGTGTCGCGCGGCTCGGGTCCGCGGGCGGGTTCGTCGCCGTGGCCGAGGGTGCCGTAGTCGGGGATGTCGCTCTGCGCGGCGCGCGGGCTCTGGCCGGTGCCGACCTGGCCGAGCCAGCGGCGGCCGGTCCAGCCCTCGTCCAGGCCGTACCAGGGGAAGTCGGCGGCGCGGTAGGCGACGAGGGGGTCGGCGGCGGGCCGACGCGTCGCGGCGGGGTCTGCGGTCGTTTGCGTGGCGTCCACTGCGGGCCTCCTCGGCTGTGCTCCTGCCACGGGTGGGCTCCATGGTGGCGCACCGCGGCCCCTCTGTCCGGGAAAACCGGGCCGGACACGGCCTGGCGTGACGGACCGCACAGCGCGCGCCCTCGGGGAGGTAGTGGACACGATAGCGGCGCGAACGACAACGCCCCGCCTGCCGGGCGGGGCGTCGGGGACGAGGTCCGGGTCGGGCGGGGAGCCTCGGTCAGGTGGCGTCCGGGTCGAACGGCGGGCGCTCACCGGCCGCGAGGGCCGGTCCGCTGCTCAACGGGGAGGCCGGCTTGGAGAAGTCGACCGAGGCACTCGGGGTGCGGGTCGGCTCGCCGTTCAGCGCGGACTTGAGGTCGACGCTGTCCTTGAGGTCCTTCAGTCCGAGCGGGTCGTCACCGTCGCCGAGCAGCTGCTTGCGGACGAAGGTCTTCGGGTTGAGGTCCTCGAAGTCGAAGTTCTGGAACTCCGGTCCGAGTTCGCTGCGGATGTCCTCCTTCGCGTTGTCCGCGAAGGAGCGGATCTTGCGAATGAACCCCATGGTGTCCTGAATCAGCTTCGGGAGCTTGTCCGGCCCGAAGATCACGATGGCCATGATCACCATCGTCAGGACCTCGAGTCCGCCTATGTCTCCGAACACCTGAACTCCCAGCACCCGACAACGCTGAACCAAGGGTAAACGCGGGCGGCCGCTCCCCGGTCTTCCTCAGGTGAATCCGTGGTAAAGACCACCCGGGCGACCGGCGTCGACGGCGTGCCGGTGAAGGCAGGCTAGCGCAGGACCTGGAGCTGGTCACCGCTGGGCGACGGCTGCGGGCTGGCCTGCAGCCGGGAGCGCATCGGAAAGTCCGGGGCGTCCATCTGCTGCTGCGCGTTGACGGGCACGATCGCCCCGCCCACGGGGGTGACGCTGGTGGGCTGCCGGTTGGGGCCGCTCTGGCCCGTGGTGAGGCCGCCGACACCGCTCAGGGTGACCGCGGCGACCGAGAACGCCCCGGCGGCGGCGAACACCAGCCGGCGCCCGCGCGCCGAAGCCGGGCGGGGAGTGGGCAGCTCGCCGAGCGCGGCCAGCGGACGCGGCGCGGCAGACGGGCGGGAGCCGAACAGGCCGGCCCGCGGGTCGATCCCGGGTATCGGGGCCTCGGCGCCCAGCGCGCCGCCGCCGAAGCCCGCGCCCCGGCCGAAGGAGCCGCCGGTGAGCCGGCTGCCGCCGAACACGGCACCCGACGGCCCATCAGGGCCCGACTCGTCCTCCGGCAGCGCGGCCACGGCCAGCAGCCGGGCCATCAGCGCCGCGGACGGGCCGGGCGCGCCGGCGCCGCTGAGCGTCCGCTTGACCGCGCGGGCGCCCTCCGCCTCGGCCAGGCACTCCGGGCAGGTCGCCAGGTGGGCCTGCACCCGCTCGCGGGCGTCGTGGCCGAGTTCGCCGTCCAGGTAGGCGGTGAGGCGGTCGCCGAGGTGGTGGTGCTCCTCGGCCGCCGGCTCGACCGGGCGGATCGTCACGGGCCGCAGCTCGGCCGCCGCCGGGGACTGCTCGACGGCGCGGCGCAGCGACGCCCAGCGCGAGCGGCCGGTGGCGTCCGCGCGCTCGGGGGCGTGTTCGCTCATGACCCCCTCCGGTCGCTTCCGCCCGGTTCGGCGCCGACCGCCACGGGCTCGGCGGAGCCGCCCCGGCGCGAACGGCCCGCGGCGGCGTTCGGCGCCCGGTGCTTGAGGGCGGCGCGCAGGTGCGAGCGGCCACGGTGGATCCGGCTGCGGACGGTGCCGAGCTTCACCCCGAGGGTGGCGGCGATCTCCTCGTAGGAGAGGCCCTCGATGTCGCACAGCACCACGGCGGCACGGAACTCCGGGGCGAGGGTGTCCAGCGCCTGCTGCACGTCCGCGTCGAAGTGGGTGTCGCTGAAGTGCTGGGCGGGGCTGGGCTCACGGCTGGCCAGGCGCTCTGCCGCGTCCTCGGCGAGGGCGTCGAAGCGGATCCGCTGGCGGCGGCGCACCATGTCCAGGAACAGGTTGGTGGTGATCCGGTGCAGCCAGCCCTCGAAGGTGCCGGGGGTGTACGTGGACAGCGAGCGGAAAACCCGGACGAAGACCTCCTGGGTGAGGTCCTCGGCGTCGTGCTGATTGCCCGTCAGCCGGTAGGCCAGGCGGTAGACCCGGGCGCTGTGCGCCTCGACGATCTCCTCCCAGCTGGGCGGCGTCCAGCTCTGCGCGTCGGGCCCCTCCGCGAAGGACGCGAGCGTACCGGGGGCCTCGGCCACCGAGTCGTCGGCTGCGGTCGTCTTGTCCAGGGGGGAGTGCACAGACTGGTTCATCACGGGCTTCGGCGTACGGGCCGACGTGGTGCCGCGGACGTGCCGCTGCACAGGGACGTCGCCCTCGGCCACACCTCCTCGGTCGGCTCTTCTGCCCAGCAGAGCCACCACCATATCCACCTCACACGTCAAGCCCGGATAAGAGCGGTCGAACAGCGGCCGCCGCAGGCGGTCCGGCCACCTACGACAACTCAACGGCCAGCCGTCGAACGCGGTTCCCGGACGGCCAGTAGTCTGTCGCTGGAATTTGTCGACTTCCATCGACATCGGCGCTCCGGAAGAGGAAGCCATCACCGAGTTCGGGCCCCAGCGAGCGGCCCTCGCCGACACCTACGTCGGCGAGGACGCGGTGCTGACCTACGCCCGGGCCCAGTCGGCCCGCACCGGCATACGCGCGATCGGCCCCAGCGGCGGCGCGGCCCTGCGCCTGCTGGCCGCCGCGCTCGACGCCAAGGCCGTGGTCGAGATCGGCACCGGCACCGGCGTGTCCGGCGTCTACCTGCTGCGCGGCATGCGGCCCGACGGCGTGCTCACCACCGTCGACTCCGAACCCGTCCGCCAGCAGTACGCCCGCGAGGCGTACCTGGCCGCCGGCTTCGCCGCCAACCGGGCCCGCTTCATCCCCGGCCGGGCCCGCGACGTGCTGCCGCGACTCGCCGACGGCCAGTACGACCTGGTGTTCTGCGACGGCGACCCGGCCGACTCCGGCTTCCACCTCACCGAGGCGATGCGGCTGCTCCGGCCGCGCGGCGTGGTCTGCTTCGAGGGCGTCTTCCAGGAAGGCCGGCTCGCCGAACCCGAGGCCGACGACCCGCAGATCCGCGCGGTGCGCGACCTGGTCGCCGACATCCGGGAGAGCGACATCCTGCTGCCCGCCCTGCTCCCGGTCAGCGACGGCCTGCTCTGCGCCGTCAAACGCTGACCCCGCACCAGCACGCGGAACGGGCCCGCTCCCCGCAACCGGGGGACCGGGCCCGTCGAACACTCCCGGAACGCCCGGGACGTGCGAGTGGCTACCTGCCTGGGTCAGCCGCAGGCCTTCTTCAGGGCCTCGCCCAGAGCATCCGCCTCGTCCGGCGTCAGCTCCACCACCAGGCGCCCGCCCCCTTCGAGCGGAACTCGCATGATGATGCCCCGCCCCTCTTTGGTGACCTCCAGCGGGCCGTCACCCGTCCGCGGCTTCATGGCCGCCATGCTCGTTCCCCTTCCTGCAACCGTTCAGGTACGCACCGGCAGTCCGTCCACCGCCGGTATCGAACGCATTGATCGGAAGCCATTATCCCGCATGCGACCGCTCGATGACCAACATCACTCTCTCCGCCAAGCCTCCCGAACCCGCATCAAAGCGCCGATAACCAGCCGGAAGCCGCATCCCGCCGCACTCCGACACGCCCGCCGGGCGTGCGCCACCTCACACTCCCCCACCCGGCCGCACTCCGGCATGCTGTGCCCACGACAGCCCACCGCGACCCGGGAGCCCTCACCGATGTCCGACACCGTGCGCTACCACCGCGACGGCGCCCTCGCCGTCCTCACCATCGACCGCGCCGACGCCATGAACGCCCTCGACGTCGCCACCAAGGTCGCCCTCCGGGACGCCGTCACCACCGCCGCGGCCGACCCCGAGGTGCGGGCCGTGCTGCTCACCGGCGCCGGCAACAAGGCCTTCTGCGTCGGGCAGGACCTCAAGGAACACCTCGGCCTGCTGCGCCACCAGCAGGAGACCGGCGAGGGCGCGCTGCGCACCGTCGCCGAGCACTACAACCCGCTGGTCCGTGCCCTCGCCGGGATGCGCAAGCCCACCGTCGCCGCCGTCAACGGCATCGCGGCCGGCGCCGGCGCCTCGCTCGCCTTCGCCTGCGACTTCCGGATCGTCGCCGACACCGCCGGCTTCAACACCTCCTTCGCCGGCGTCGCCCTCACCACCGACTCCGGCGCCTCCTGGACCCTCCCCCGGCTGGTCGGCCACGCCCGCGCCACCGAACTCCTGATGTTCCCCCGCACCGTCCGCGCCGACGAGGCCCTCGCCCTCGGCCTCGCCACCCGCGTCGTCCCCACCGCCGAACTCGCCGCCACCGCCCACGAGTTCGCCCTCACCCTGGCCAACGGCCCGACCGTCGCCTACGGCGCGATCAAGGAGTCGCTGGCGTACGGGGCGTCCCACTCCCTGGACGAACTCCTCGACAAGGAGGAGGAGTTGCAGACCATGGCCGGCAGCAGCGAGGACCACCGCATCGCGGTGGACGCCTTCGTGGCCAAGGAGAAGCCCACCTTCGTGGGCAAGTAACTCTCAAAGGGCGAAGCTCTCTTCACCCCACTCTCACCCCGCGCCCCGTCAGGGGCGCTGGGGTCCCCCCAGCCGAAGGCGAGGGGGCGGAACTGCGCGAAGGGGAACGGCGCCCTCGGTGAGGTCCGTGGACGGCGGGCCCGTGGCTGCCCGGGCGGGCGCCTACCGCGCGTGGCAGTCGGCCAGGTGATCGTTCACCAGCCCGCAGGCCTGCATCAACGCGTAAGCCGTCGTCGGCCCCACGAACCGGAATCCGTTCTTCTTCAGCGCCTTCGCCAGCGCCGTCGACTCCGGCGTCACCGCCGGCACCTCCGCCAGCGTCTTGGGCGCCGGCCGCCCCGGATCCCCGGCGTGGCTCCAGATCAACGCGTCCAGCCCGCCGTCGAGTTCACGCGCGGCGCGGGCGTTCGCGAGGGTGGCGACGATCTTCGCCCGGTTGCGGATGATCCCGGTGTCGGCCATCAGCCGTTCCACGTCGTCGTCCCCGAACTCCGCGACCTCCGCGATCGAGAAGTCCCGGAACGCCGCCCGGAAGCCTTCGCGTCGCCGCAGGATGGTGATCCAGGACAGCCCGGACTGGAACGCCTCCAGCGAGATCCGCTCGAACAGGGCCTGGTCGCCGTGGACCGGCCGGCCCCACTCGGTGTCGTGGTAGACCCGGTAGTCCTCGGAGGAGTCGCCCCACCCGCAGCGCAGCAGCCCGTCCTCGCCGAGCACCGCACCGGTCACGAGCGGTCGCTCTTCTCGGAGTCAGCAGGGCCTTCCGCAGGCTTCTTCTCCAGCATGGCCGTGAACGACTCCAGCCCGGGCAGCGGCTCCCCGGCCGCGTCGCCCGTCGCCTCCACCGAGCCGCGCACCGCGCCGACCGCCTCCAGTTCGGCGATCTTCGCGTCCCGGAGGGCGAGTTCCGCGCCGAGGCGGTCGAGGACGTCGTCGACCTCGTCCATCCGGTAGCCGCGCAGCGCCATCGGCAGGCGCAGGTCGTCGACGTCGGTGCGGCTGAGCGGGCGGTCCTGCGGGAGGCGCACGGTGAGACGGTCGTGCTCCGCCTCGGGGAGGGATCCGCCGCCGCCCAGTGCCACCAGCGCGGCACCGCCGACCACCACGGCCATCGCAACCACGATCACCCAGAACACGAGCGTCCTCCGTCAGTCCCCGGCAGTTCCGGCTCCGGCAGTTCCGGCCCCGGCAGTTCCGGTCGGCTTCGGCCCGCGGGCGGGATCAGGTGGGATCATGGTCCCGTACAGGCCGGGGCCCATCATTGCACCCGGGAGCGCTGAGGAGGAGACAACGGTGGCACTACGCCTCGGCACGCGGGAGTTCGGCCCGGACGAGCTGGTCATCATGGCGATCGTCAACCGCACCCCGGACTCGTTCTTCGACCGGGGGGCGACCTTCGCCGACGAGGCCGCGTTCGCCGCGGCGGACCGGGCGGTGGCCGAGGGCGCGGCGATCCTGGACATCGGCGGGGTGAAGGCCGGGCCGGGCGAAGAGGTCACCGTCGAGGAGGAGTTGCGGCGCACGGTGCCGTTCGTGGCGGAGCTGCGCAAGCGCCACCCGGACGCGGTGATCAGCGTGGACACCTGGCGGCACGAGGTCGGCGAGGCGGTCTGCGAGGTCGGTGCGGACCTGCTGAACGACGCCTGGGGCGGCTTCGACCCGAAACTCGCCGAGGTCGCGGCCCGGTACGGCGCGGGTCTGGTGTGCACGCACGCTGGCGGCGCGGAGCCGCGCACCCGCCCGCACCGGGTGGGGTACGAGGACGTGATGGCGGACATCCTGCGGGTGACCGTCGGGCTGGCCGAGCGGGCGCTCGAACTCGGGGTGCGCCGCGACGGGCTGATCATCGACCCGGGGCACGACTTCGGGAAGAACACCCGGCACTCGCTGGAGGCGACCCGCCGGCTGCCGGAGATGACGGCGACCGGGTTCCCGGTGCTGGTGTCGCTGTCGAACAAGGACTTCGTCGGCGAGACGCTCGACAAGCCGGTGGACGAGCGCCTGCTCGGCACCCTGGCCACCACCGCGGTCTCCGCCTGGCTGGGCGCGCAGGTCTACCGGGTGCACCAGGTCGCGGAGACCCGTCAGGTGTTGGACATGGTGGCGTCGATCCGCGGCACGCGTCCCCCGGCGGTCGCCCGCCGGGGGCTCGCCTGACCCTTTGCCCGCCCGGGCTACGCGGGCGTGCCCTGCGGCTTGCGGGCCGCTTCCAGGACCTTGAGCACGTCGGCGACCTCGTCGGTCACGTGGAACAGGTCGAGGTCCTCCGGGTTGGCCTTGCCCTGGGCGACCAGGGTGGACCTCAGCCACTCCACCAGCCCGCCCCAGTAGGAGCTGCCGAACAGGATCACCGGGAACCGGGTGACCTTGTTGGTCTGCACCAGGGTGAGCGACTCGAACAGCTCGTCCAGGGTGCCGAGCCCGCCGGGGAGCACCACGAAGCCCTGGGAGTACTTCACGAACATCGTCTTGCGGACGAAGAAGTAGCGGAAGTTCAGGCCCAGGTCGACGTACTCGTTCAGGCCCTGCTCGAACGGCAACTCGATGCCGAGGCCGACACTCAGCCCGCCGGCCTCGACAGCGCCCTTGTTGGCCGCCTCCATCGCACCGGGGCCGCCGCCGGTGATCACCGCGTACCCGGCCTCGGCGAGGGCCCGGCCGATCTCCACCCCGGCCTCGTACTCGGGCGTACCGGCCTGCGTCCGGGCGGAGCCGAACACGCTGATCGCGCTGGGCAGTTTGGCGAGCGCCCCGAAACCTTCGACGAACTCCGAGGTGATCCGCAGCACCCGCCACGGATCGGTGTGCAACCAGTCGGTCGGCCCGGTGGTGTCCAGCAGGGCCTGGTCCGTCGTCTTCGTCTCGACCTGGTCCCGCCGCAGCAGCACCGGCCCCTTGCGCTTCTCGGGCCACGGCTTCTTCCTGGCCCTGCGGACGGGTTCATCTCCGTTGGCTGTCATGACGAAACCCTACGCCTGACAAGGCAACTTTCCGAGGAACAACGGGAAACGGCTGCCCGTCCGCCAAAGGCCGCGGGGCGCCTACTCGGTGAGCCAGGCGCGCAGGCGGGCCTCGACCTCGGCGATCGCGCTCAGCGAGCAGTGTTCCTCGCGCTTGTGGGCCAGATTCGGGTCCCCCGGGCCGTAGTTGACGGCGGGGACGCCGTGGGCGGAGAAGCGGGCGACGTCGGTCCAGCCGAACTTGGCCCGCGGCTCGCCGCCGACGGCGGCCAGGAAGGCCTGGGCGGCGGGCTGGGAGAGGCCGGGGAGGGCGGCGGGTGAGGCGTCCACGATGTCCAGGTGGTAGCCGTCGAAGACCTCCCGCAGGTGGGTCTCCGCCTGCTCCAGGGTGCGGTCGGGGGCGAACCGGAAGGCGACGTGGATCCGGCACTCGTCGGGGATGACGTTCCCGGCGACGCCGCCGTCGATCCGGGTGGCGTTCAGGCCCTCGCGGTACTCCAGGCCGTCGATGACGACCCGTCGGGGCTGGTACTCGACCAGCCGGCGCAGCACTTCGGCGGCCTTGTGGATGGCGTTGTCACCGAGCCAGCTGCGCGCGGCGTGGGCGCGGACGCCGGTGAGCGTGATGTCGGCGCGCAGGCTGCCCTGGCAGCCGCCCTCGACGACGGCGCCGCTGGGCTCCATCAGGACGGCGAAGTCGGCCGCCAGCCAGTCGGGGTGGGTGGCGAACAGGTGGCCGAGGCCGTTGCGTTCGGCCTCCACCTCCTCGCAGTCGTAGAACACGTAGGTGACGTCGTGGTTGGGCTCCGCCACCGTCGCGGCGAGCCGGAGTTGGACCGCGACGCCGGACTTCATGTCGGACGTGCCGCAGCCGAAGAGCAGGTCGCCCTCGACGTGCGAGGGCACGTTGTCGGCGATCGGGACGGTGTCCAGGTGCCCGGCGAGCACCACCCGCGCGGCCCGGCCGAGGTGGGTGCGGGCGACCACGTTGTTGCCGAACCGGTCGACGGTGAGGTGCGGGTAGGCCCGGAGCGCGGCCTCGACCGCATCGGCGAGGGCGGTCTCCTCGCCGCTGACGGACGGGAAGTCGACGAGGCGGGCGGTCAGCGTGCCGCCGTCGAGGGTCAGGTCGAGGGGCTCGTTCGGGCTGCTCATGGCGGCCACCCTACCGAGCGGCCGGGTGGCCCGAAGGCCGGGACGCAACCGCACGGACCCGTACGGCCGTCCGAGCGGTTACGGTGTCCGCGAACGGCGCGGGCTCGGAAGCGGACCGCTGCGACAGGACGACGGACGACGAGGAGAGGGGCCAGCGTGGCCACAGACGCCGAGTACTCGGAGGGGGGCGCCGGGGAGCGCCGTCGGCGGCCGTGGCGGCGGATCCTGGTGGGGCTGCTGGCGCTGGCGGTGGTCGGCGGCCTGGTGGTGTGGCTGAACCGCGACAAGATCACCGTCCCCGACGAGGGCTGCAAGGTCACCGCCACGTCCGGTTCCGGGTCGCTGGAGCTGGGCGCGGCGGCGAACGCGGCGACCATCACGGCGGTGGCGATGTCCCGCGGCCTGCCCGAGCGGGCGGTGACGATCGCGCTGGCGACCGCGATCCAGGAGTCCAAGCTGCGCAACCTGGAGGGCGGCGACCGGGACTCGGTGGGCCTGTTCCAGCAGCGCCCGTCGCAGGGCTGGGGCAGCGTCGAGCAGATCATGGACCCGGTGTACGCGACCAACAAGTTCCTGGACGCGCTGGTGAAGGTGAACGGCTACGCGCAGATGCCGCTGACCGACGCCGCCCAGCAGGTGCAGCGCAGCGGCTACCCGCAGGCGTACGCCAAGCACGAGAACAACGCGACGCTGCTGGCCACCGTGCTGATGGGCCGTGAGCCGGCCTCGCTGAACTGCGTGGTGCACCAGCTGCCGCAGCCGGACGCGGCGGCCCCGCCGGCCACCGCCGTGTCGGACCGGGTGCGCCGGGAGTTCGGCAAGGCCGTGACGGTGGCGACCGCCGACAAGGCGGCCAAGGACCCGCGCGAGGTGCTGGCGTTCACCCCGCAGCCGACCGCTAGCACCGCGAGCGCGGGCGGCACCCAGCAGACCGGCTGGGCGCTGGCGCAGTGGTCGGTGGCGCGGGCGGCGGACCTGGGCATCGGGCAGGTCGCCTACGAGGGCAAGGTGTGGCGGGTGGACCGGCCCAACGACGGCTGGAAGCCGCTGCCGAGCGCCCCGCCGGACCGGGTGCTGGTGACGCTGGGCGCGCCGGCGAAGAAGAAGTGACGGCGTCGGCGGTGCGTTGACGAACAGGTGCCCGGGTGACGGCCCACCGGGTGATTCACGTCAACTCCCGCTGACGGCACGGCAGTCGGCGGGCCGCCGACACGCCGGTCCACGGACCGGGTGACGGTTTCCGCTCCCGCCAAGGGAAGTGACGATTCTTCAGCGGTCGCATCGTGGACGATCCGCCCGGTTTGCCGGAAAGCGGATCGTCCGATCTTTGCAAACCCTTGACCTTGACCGGCCGAAACCTTCCCGGTGCTCTTGCGGTCATACACGTCGCCCGCGGGGCGAGCCGGACAGCCGGCCGTCCGCCCGGCGGACCGTAGACCTCACCTCTTAGGAGCACCATGTCCCTCCCCCTGACGCGCCGGATCGCCCAGGCCGCGCTGCTCGTCGCCGCCACCGCGGCGCCGCTCGCGGCCGCGGGTGCCGCCTCCGCCACCGAGGTGGTCCCGCAGACCGACCTGGGTGCCGGAGTGACCAAGCTGGCCGACGTCCCCAACTCGGGCGACACGGTGCAGGGGGCGTCCCACGAGCTCGGCCAGATGGTCGGCACCACCGGCGCCGCGACCCTCGCGGCGGGCGGCCCGGCGGCCGGCGACGCGGCCGGCAGCACCGTCGCGCACGCCCTGCCCTCCACCGACGAGGCGCTCGGCCACCTCGGCCCGGCCGCCAAGGCCGACCAGCTGACCGGCGCGCTCGGCACGCTGTCCGACCGGGTCGTCCCGGCCGTCGAGCAGAAGGTCGGCCCCGCGGTCACCGACAAGGTCCTCCCGGCCGCCCACAAGGCCACCTCCGCCCCGCTCGGCACCGTCGCCAAGAACCTGCCGGTGGACCGGCTGACGCACAGCCTGCCGGCCGCCGAGAAGCTCGCCCCGGTCGTCGGCGCCGTCCAGTCGCTGCCGGTCACGGGCGCCGTCGCGGGCCTGACCGAGCACGAGTCCGCCAACCGCCTGGGCGCGATGCCCGCGATGGGCGGCGGCAACAGCCCGCTGGGCAGCCTGCTCGCCGGCACCCCGCTGGGCGGGCTGCTCGGCGGCCTGAGTGGCGGCGCCGGTCAGCTGCCGATCGGCTGATCCACCGCACACGCCGAAGGGGCGGAGCCGACCGGCTCCGCCCCTTCCGCACGCCTGGCCCGGCGTCAGCGCTTCAGCCGCTCCACAGCGGCGGCCACCCGCTCGTCGGTGGCGGTGAACGCCACCCGCACGAAGCGGTCGCCCGCCGGGCCGTAGAAGTCGCCGGGGGCCACCAGGATTCCCAGCTCGGCAAGTTCGGCGACGGTCTCCCAGCACGGCCGGTCCTGGGTCGCCCACAGGTACAGGCTCGCCTCGGAGTGCTCGATCCGGAACCCGTACGCCTCCAGCGCGGCCCGCAGCGCACCGCGCCGCTTCGCGTACCGCTCCCGCTGCTCGGCGACGTGCCCGTCATCGGCGAGCGCGGCCGCGGTGGCCGCCTGCACCGGCGCGGGCACGATCATGCCGCCGTGCTTGCGGATCTCCAGCAGCTCCCGGACCACCACCGCGTCACCGGCCACGAACGAGGCCCGGTACCCGGCGAGGTTGGAACGCTTGGACAGCGAGTGGACGGTGAGCAGCCCCTCGTGCGAGTCGCCGCACACCGACGGGTGCAGCACCGACACCGGCTCGGCCTCCCAGCCGAGTTCGAGGTAGCACTCGTCGCTGACCAGCAGCACCCGGTGCGCCCGGGCCCACTCGACGGCCCGGCGCAGCTCGTCGGCGCCCAGCACCCGTCCGGTCGGGTTGGACGGCGAGTTCAGCCAGAGCAGCCGGACCTTGCTGCCGTCCAGCTCGTCGAGGTCCCCGTACGCGACCGGCTCGGCACCGCAGAGCAGCGCGCCGACCTCGTAGGTGGGGTAGGCGAGCTTCGGGTAGGCGACCTGGTCGCCGGGGCCGAGCCCGAGCTGGCCGGGCAGCCAGGCCACCAGCTCCTTGGAGCCGACGGTGGGCAGCACCGCCCCGGGGCCGATCTCGGCGCCGAGGCGGCGGTTCAGCCAGCCGGCGATCGCCTCGCGCAGGGCGAGCGGGCCCCACACGGTCGGATAGCCGGGCGTGTCGGTGTGCGCGGCCAGGGCCTGCTGGATCAGCTCCGGCACCGGGTCCACGGGGGTGCCGACGGAGAAGTCGCACAGCCCGTCCGGGTGGCTCTCGGCGGTGCGCTTGTACGGTTCGAGCTTGTCCCACGGGAAGACCGGCAGGCGGTCGGATACGCGGCGCGCCGCCCCCGGGTGTCCCGGGAACGGCGCGTGCGTGCTGTCGTTGGTGCTCACAGCGTGGATGCCACCGATCAGTGGTCGGCGTTCTGCGGGGGCAGGGCCGCGATGAACGGGTGGTCGCGCTCGATCAGGCCGAGCTTGGAGGCGCCGCCGGGCGAGCCCAGGTCGTCGAAGAACTCGACGTTCGCCTTGTAGTAGTCCTTCCACTCCTCCGGGGTGTCGTCCTCGTAGAAGATTGCTTCGACGGGGCACACCGGCTCGCACGCACCGCAGTCCACACACTCGTCCGGGTGGATGTAGAGGGAGCGCTCACCCTCGTAGATGCAGTCGACGGGGCACTCCTCGATGCACGCCTTGTCCTTCACGTCGACACAAGGCTGCGCGATGACGTAGGTCACGCTGTCGTTCCTCCTCGGAAGGGCTGCCGCCCTACTGTTTACTCGGTCGCGCGGTGCGCGCGGCGTCGTCGTCGATGCCCGCCCCTAGTATCGCGGGTCGGGGGACGCAAATGCACAGGAGGTGCGGTTGATGGCTGGCGGAGTACCGCTCGAGGCCCGTCCGGAGGTCCGGATAGACCCGTCTGACGTGGGAAGACGCGTCTCGGTGCGGCGGGTTGACGGCGTGGCGGACGGGCGGCCGGTGTTCCGCGATGCGATCGGCGTGCTCACTGCTTGGGACGGCGACGGGTTGACGGTCGAGTCCCGGCGCGGCGTGTCGGTGCGTTTCGCCGCCGATCTGCTGGTCGCGGGCAAGCCGGTGCCGCCGTTCCCGGCCCGGAACGTCCCGATGCCCGACATCACCCCGACCGAACTCCAGCGCACCGCGGCCCGCGGCTGGCCCGCTGTCGAGCAGCAGCCGCTCGGCGACTGGGTGCTGCGTGCCTCCGCCGGCTTCACCCGGCGCGCCAACTCGGTGCAGGCGCTCGGCGACCCCGGCCTGCCGCTGGACGAGGCGCTGGAGCGGGTCCGCGACTGGTACGCGGCCCGTGGCCTGCCCGCGCACGTCGAGGTGGTGGACGGCGCCTCCCCGTCCGACCTGACCGCCGAACTCGACCGGCTGGGCGCCCAGTTGGCCCCGACCGTGGTCCGCAGGG
This sequence comes from Kitasatospora sp. NPDC048662, assembly GCF_055587065.1. Classification (NCBI taxonomy): domain Bacteria; kingdom Bacillati; phylum Actinomycetota; class Actinomycetes; order Kitasatosporales; family Streptomycetaceae; genus Kitasatospora; species Kitasatospora sp. NPDC048662. The sequence goes on from NZ_JBVJHA010000002.1 coordinate 486,509, forward strand.
CGCGGCTCGGCGGACTGACCCGGGCGGCCGCACCGGAGAGCTGGCGGCAGGTCCGGCTGTCCCGCGCGGCCGACCGGAACTGGCTGTCGCTGTACCGCCGGGTGGGCGACGACCCGGCCCTGGAAGCCGCCGCGCAGACCGTCCTGCACGGCGGGCCGTCGGTCTGGTTCGCCCACGTGCCCGGCCCGGACGGCGCACCGCTGGCGATCGGCCGGATGGCGGTGGACGGCGACTGGGCCGGATTCTCCGCGATCGAGGTCGCCCCCGCCGCCCGCCGCCGCGGCCTGGCCACCACCGTGATGGCGGCACTCGCCGCACGCGCCGCCGAGGAGGGCGCCACCGGCGCCTACCTGCAGGTCGAGGCCGACAACCACGGCGCACAGGCGCTCTACGACCAGCAGGGCTTCACGACCAGTCACACTTACCACTACGCCCGCCTTCCCCAGCGGTAGCGTGCACCACCTGAACCGAGCCACGAACCGCTGCTGAACCGAAGGCCGCAGTGACCGAGCAGAGCAGAAACCGCTTCCGAGCCGAGGCTCGGGCCGAAAACCCCGACCCGGTGCTGCTGTGCCTGCTCGCCGCCGCCGAGCACACCCTCGGCGACCCCGGCGACAGCGCCGAACCGCCCGACCTCGACGCCGTCCTGAGCGCCTGCCGGACCGCCCTGGACCGGCACGCCGCCGCCATCCGCCAGGCCGTCGCCGAACGCCGCCCGCGCGGCCCCGAGGAGACCGCCGCGCTCCTCGCGGCGGTGCTCGGCGGCCGGGAACGCTTCCACGGCCGCCAGTCCGACTACCGGCGGCTGGAGTCCTCCCTCCTCCCCGAGGTGCTCCGTCGCCGCCGCGGGCTGCCGATCATGCTCTCCCTGGTCTGGTCGGCGGTCGCCGACCGGGCCGGCCTGACCGTCCACGGCATCGCGCTGCCCGGCCACTTCATCGTCGCGGTCGGCGGCCCCGGGGACAGCGAGGACTACGTCCTCGCCGACCCGTTCCACGGCGGCCGCCTGCTCGACATCCCCGACGTGGAACGCCTGGTCGCCGCGTCCGGCCACCGCTACTCCCCCGAGCTGCTCACCCCCGCCCAGCCGCTCGACACCGTGCTGCGGGTCCTCGGCAACATCCGCCACTGGGCCGCCGAACGCCCCGAACACGCCCGCACCCAGCTCTGGGCCACGGAACTCGCCCTCCTCCTCCCCCGCCACCCCGCGCAACTCCGGCTGGAGCGGGCGGAGTTGCTGGTCAAGACCGGCGACTTCCTGGGCGGGGCGGCGGAGATGGACGCGTACGCGGAGATCCTGGACGCGTTCGACCCGGAGAGCGCGAGGCGAGTCCGCGACGAGGCCAAGTCGGCGCGGCACCGGCTCAACTGAGGCAGACAGACGCGAAACCAGGGAGAGCACAACCGGGGGCGGGGGGGGGGGGGGCCCCCCCCCCCCCCGGGGGGGGGGGGGCCCCCCCCCCCCCCCGCCCGGCCCCCCCCCCCCAACCACCCCC
>NZ_JBVJHA010000002.1:488014-557895 GCF_055587065.1 Kitasatospora sp. NPDC048662
CGGGGGCCGCACACCGGGGGCCGCGGGGGGCCCCCACCCCCCCGGGCCGGGCCGGGAGGTACCCCCACGCGCCCCTGGTTTCGCGCCCGCCTGCCTTCCCCCCAGCTACAGCCAACCCTTTTCGCGGGCGACCCGCACCGCCTCCGCGCGGTTCCTCGCGGCCGTCTTCTGGATCGCCATCGACAGGTAGTTCCGCACCGTCCCCTCGGAGAGGTGCAGCCGGGCCGCGATGTCCGCGTTGACGGAGCCGTCGGCCGCTGCGGCCAGCACCTCGCGTTCGCGCCCCGTGAGGGGATTCGCGCCTTCCGCGAGCGCGGCGGCAGCCAGTGTCGGGTCGATGACCTTCTCGCCGCGCAGGACGCGCCGGATCGCGCCGGCGAGCTCCGCGGCCGGTGCGTCCTTGACCAGGAACGCGTCCGCGCCGGATTCCATCGCGCGGCGCAGGTAGCCGGGGCGGCCGAAGGTGGTGGCGATCACGACCTTGGTCTGCGGCCGGACCCGCCGGATCTCCGCGCAGGCGTCGATGCCGGTCATGCCGGGCATCTCGATGTCGAGTACGGCGACGTCGATGCGGTGGTGCGTCACCGCGGCCGCGACCTCGTCCCCGCGGGCGACCTGGGCGACGACGTCGAGGTCGTCCTCCAGCGAGAGCAGCGCGGCGAGTGCCTCCCGCACCATGCCCTGGTCCTCGGCGAGGAGTACGCGTACCTGTCCGTCCGTCACGGGGCGCAGCCTATTCCCCGCTGGGGCCGGGTCGCAGCGGGACGAGGGCGCGCAGGCGGAAGCCCTTGCCGCGGTTGGCGGGGCCGGCGTCGAGGTGGCCGCCGACCTGTTCGAGGCGTTCGCGCAGGCCAGAAAGGCCGTTGCCGGGGAGGGACTTGCCGGGGCCGGGGCCGTTGTCGACGATTTCCAGGACGGCGTAGCGGCCGTCGTCCTCCCAGGTCTCGTCGAGGTGGACGGCGCAGCGGGTGGCGCCGACGCCGTGCCGGACCACGTTGGTGACGGCTTCGCGCAGGGCCCAGGCGAGGGCGCCGGTCTCCTCGGGGCCGAGGCCGGGGCGTTCGTCGGTCAGGCGGGGGTCGGAGTCGAGTTCGATCCGGCTGGCGGTCAGGGCGGTGCGGGCGGTGGCGAGTTCGACGGCCAGGGTGGGGCGGCGGAAGCCGCTGACGGCTTCGCGGACGTCGGTGAGCGACTGCCGGGCGACCTTTTCGATGTCGGCGACCTGGGCGCGGGCCTCGGCGGCTTTCTCGGCGTCCATGAAGCGGCCGGCGAGTTCGCTCTTGATGGCGATCAGCGAGAGCGAGTGCCCGAGCAGGTCGTGCAGGTCGCGGGCGAGGCGCAGCCGTTCCTCGGAGGCGGCGAGGTGGGCGACGGCGGTGCGGGCCTCGCGCAGTTCCCGCATGGTGGTGACGAGGCGTTGCATGCCGTACATGGCGAAGCCAGCCAGCAGGCAGGGCAGTCCGACCGCGACCAGGGTGGTGTGGTCGGCGCGGGTGGCGAAGCCGATCAGCGCGAAGACGGCGGTGACGGCGGCGATGCCGCCGAGGGCGGTGCGGCCGGGCAGGATGATGGCGGCGCAGACCGAGGTGTAGGTGAACAGGGTCAGCCAGGCTTCGCCGAGGCCGATCGAGGTGCCGATCGCGATGCCGAGGATCAGCGCGAACGGCACGTACTGCCTGGCTCGGGTGCTGCGGCGGGTGTTGCGGATCACCACCAGCGACATGTAGGCGGCCAGGAAGAGCGCCAGCAGCGCCGCTCCGGCCACGGTGGCGGCGGTGGTGTGCCGGCCGGTCGCCAGGTCCTGGACGGGGTACAGCAGGTAGAACGCCCAGACGGACGTCCACATCAGCTTGACCAGCAGCTGCCGGCGGGTGTCGACGGGCACGCCCGGGTACGTGGTCCAGCGGCCGTCCGGCCCGTCCTCCCTGTGCCGGCCGGGGCGGCGGGCCGGGCCGGTGCTCTGCATGCGGGCCATCATGCCTGCTGGGCGTCCTTGCGGTACAGGTAGGCCGCGACGCCCGTGAACAGCGCCAGGAACCCGGCGAGGGCGGCGATCGCGAAGCCCGGGACGCCCTGGCCGTGGATGAACGAGGCCAGCTGGTTGTAGTCGTAGACGGGGTTGAACCGGGCGTAGGTCTTCAGCGAGTCACCGACCGGGAACCAGGTGCCGCCGAGCAGCGCCATCAGCATGTAGACGATCATCACGACGGGCTGGACGGCGTCCGGCTGGGCGGCGTACCCGAGGGCGACGCCGAGCGCGGCGAACACGAAGCTGCCGAGCCACAGGACGGCGGCCAGGCCGAGCCACTGGGCGGCGGTGAGGTCGACGCCCTCGATCGCGCCGATCGTGAAGACCACGGCGATGGCGGGCAGGGTGGTGACGGCGCAGGCGGCGATCTTGCCGACGGTGTAGGCCCGGCCGGGCAGTGCGGTGAGCCGCAGTTGGCGGGTCCAGCCGCTCTTGCGTTCCAGCGAGATCCGCTGCGCGGAGCCGGTGAGGACGGCGCCGACCGCGCCGAAGGTGGCCATCGAGACCATGAAGTACGACTTGACGGAGGCTCCGCCGGCCACCGTGCTGCCGCTGCCGTAGGCGCTGATGAAGAACAGGTACAGCAGGCCCGGGTAGAGGACGATGAGCATCAGGTACCGCTTGTTGCGCAGGGTGCGCAGGATCTCCAGCTTGATCAGGGTGGTCATCGCGCGCTCGCCTCTGCTTCCTCGGTGCGGTCCTGCTCGCCGGTGATGGTCAGGAATGCCTGCTCCAGGCCGAGGCTGGTGACCTCCAGCCCGCGCGGGTACAGGCCGGCCTTGTAGAGCGCGGCGACGCCCGCGTCGGCGTCGGTGGAGCGGATCCGGACGGTGTGCACGCCGTCGGTGCGGGTGCTGACGTCCAGTCCGACGGTGCCGGGCAGGGCGCGCAGCACGGATTCGTCGAGCGGGCCGCCGTCGGAGGGGTGCAGTTCGAAGCCGATCCGGCGGGCGCCGGCCTTGGCCTTGATCTCGGCGGAGGAGCCGTCGGCGATCAGTCGGCCCTTGTGCAGCACCAGCACCCGGTCGGCGATGGAGTCGGCCTCCTCCAGGTAGTGGGTGGCGAACAGCACGGTGCGGCCGGTGTCGGCCTGGGCGCGCATGGTGGCCCAGAACTGCTGGCGGACCGAGACGTCCATGCCGGTGGTGGGCTCGTCCAGCACGATCAGGTCGTTGGCGCCGGCCACCGCGAGGGCGAACCGGACGCGCTGTTCCTGGCCGCCGGAGAGTTTGTCGACCCGGCGGTCGGCGAGGTCGGCGATCCCGGCGGTCCGCAGCACCTCCTGGGGCTGGTGGCCCTTGGGGTGCACCTTGCAGGCCAGGGCGACCAGTTCGCGGACCTTGACGTCGCTCATCAGGCCGCCGCTCTGCAGCATCGAGCCGACCCGGCCGCCGGTGATCGCCTCGCGCGGGGTGCCGCCGAACAGTTCGACGGTGCCGCTGTCGGGCTCGCGCAGGCCCAGCAGCAGGTCGAGGCTGCTGGACTTGCCCGCCCCGTTGGGGCCGAGCAGGGCGACCGTCTCGCCCGGTCGCAGGACCAGGTCGAGTCCGTTCACCGCCTTCACCCGGCCGTAGCTCTTGCTGACGTTCCGGAAGGCCGCGACCTCCCCCGTTCCCGTGCCCATCTGTCTTTCAGTCCCTTCGGAGCCGTCTCTCTTCGACTCCTCAAGACTCCTGGGAACGGGGGTGCCGGCGGCAGTGTGCACCGTCGTGACGTCCGCATGACGGATGTCACGGGTGCATCCGTTACGCCATGCCCAGGGCGTCCTTCAGGAACCGCACCTGGAGCAGCAGCAGGTTCTCCGCGACGTCCTCCTGCGGCGTCATGTGGGTGACCCCGGACAGCGGCAGCACGGTGTGCGGGCGGCCGGCGGCGAGCAGCGCGGTGGACAGCCGCAGGCTGTGCGCGACCACCACGTTGTCGTCGGCCAGGCCGTGCACGATCATCAGCGGCCGGCGCAGCGAAGGGGCCAGCGCCACCACGGAGTTGGCGGCGTACGACTCGGGTTCGGTGTTCGGGTCGCCGTAGTAGCGCTCGGTGTAGTGGGTGTCGTACAGGTCGTGCTCGGTGACGGGCGCGCCGGCCACCGCGGCGTGGAAGACCTCGGGTTCGCGGAGCACGGCGGCGGCGGCCAGGTAGCCGCCGTAGGACCAGCCGCGGATGGCGACCCGGCCGAGGTCGAGCGGGAACTCCTCGGCGAGCGCGTGCAGCGCGTCGACCTGGTCGGCGACGGTGATCTCGGCGGTGCGCCGGTTGATGGACTTCTCCCAGGCGGGGCTGTGCCCGGGGGTGCCGCGCCCGTCGGCGACGATCACGGCGAAGCCCTGGTCGGCGAACCACTGCGAGGTCAGGTGCGGGTTGTGCGCCTGCACCACGCGCTGGCCGTGCGGGCCGCCGTACGGGTCCATCAGCACCGGCAGCTGCCCGTCCACGTCCGGGTCGTAGCCGGTGGGCAGCAGCACCGCGCAGGGGATCCGCCGCTCGCCGGCGAACCGGAACACCGGGCGGGCGGTCAGCAGCGGGGTGTCCGCGTGCGAGGCGATCACCAGGGGTTCCGCGCCCTCCCGCAGCACGGTGACGGTGCTGCCGGGCCGGCGCGGGTCGGCGGTGGTGAGCACGGTGGTACCGCCGCCGCGCACCGCACCGAGTGCGCCGTCGCCGAGCTCCCGCACGCCGTCCGGGCCGTGGGTGAAGACGCCGAGCCAGCCGGGCGGGCGGCACTCGAACTCGGCGGCGCCGCGGGAGGCCGAGAACAGCACCTGCTCGCCGTCCAGGCCGAGCACCGAGCGGACGTGCAACTCGGCGTCGGTGACGGCCTGTTCGCCGACCATCAGGACCCGGGCGCCGTCGTGGTCGGCGATCCGCACCAGCTGCCCGTCGGCGCGCCGCACCGGGACGCCGCCGAACAGCTCCAGCCAGTCCTCGTCCCGCTCGGTGAGCAGCACGGTGGTGTCGCCGGTGCTCGGGTCGGCTTCCAGCACCAGCTGTTCGCGCTGGTCACGGGCCTGCACCTGGAGCAGCGGGGGGCCGCCGGCCGACCAGTGCACGCGGGCCAGGTAGGGGTAGGAGGCGCGGTCCCAGCGGATCTCGGTGCGGGTGCCGTCCAGGCCGAGCAGCCACAGCCCGACCTCGGCGTTGGGGGTGCCGGCGGCGGGGTAGGCGATCTCGACCGGCGGGCGGCCGGGGTTGGCGGGGTCGGCGATCCACCAGCGGCGCACCGGCGTGTCGTCGACCCGGGCGGCGAGCAGCGCGCTGCCGTCGGGGGCCCACCAGTGGCCGCGGTCGCGGCCCATCTCCTCCTGGGCGATGAACTCGGCCTGCCCCCAGCTGATGCCCTCGCCCTCGGGCCCGGCGAGCAGCCGGTCGCCGCTGCCGTCGAGGGCGGTCACCCGCAGCTCGCCGCTCGGGGTGGCGTAGGCGACGTGGCTGCCGTCCGGGCTCGGTCGCGGGTCCAACAGCGGTGCGGCGGCAGGCAGTTCGCGGGCTTCGCCGGTCTCGGTCGCGACGGCGAACAGCCGCCCGGAGAGGGCGAGGACGGCGGTGCGCCCGGCGGCGTCCAGCGCGTAGCCGACGATGCCGGCGGAGGTCTCCCGGCTGCGTTCGCGGCGGGCCCGCTCGGCGGCGGACAGTTCCTCGGCGCCGCCGCCGAGCAGCACCGCCGGGTCGGCGAGCACGGTCTCGGTGCCGGTCGCCACGTCCAGGCTCCACAGCAGGTTGGCGGGCGCCCCGGCACCCCGGGAGCGCAGGAACAGCACCCGCGCGCCGTCCGGGGTGACGCTGAACGACCGGGGCGCGCCGGTGGTGAACCGGTTGGTGCGCGCGTACTGCCGGGGGAAGGTGTCGTGCGGCTTCTCGGTGATCATGCCGCCGACCTTAAAGCCTGGCCCGTCGGCCGCTCACTCCTTCGGCCCAGCGTGCCGCACCTGCGGCGCACGGCCGTTCGGACCGCCTCTGACCGGCGGCGCTGTACCCGAACGAGGCCGCCGCGACACCCCGGAAGGGCTCACGGAACGTCACCCGGAGGTCACCGATCCGGTATCAGTTGACCATCGTTCCGCCCGCTGCCCCGCCCCGGGGCGGCGCACCCGAGGAAGGGTGTGAGCCGTCATGGCTTTGTCCGTCTCCGCCGCTGTCCTGATGCTCTTCGTGGTCTGGCTCCTGGTCCGGCGTTCGGGCCTGAAACTGGGCCATGCGCTGGTGTGCGCACTGCTCGGCTTCTACCTGGCCTCCAGCTCGATCGCACCGTCGATCCAGGAAGTGACGGCCAACCTGGCCGGAATGATCAACAGCCTGAAGCTCTGACCGCTGTCCGCGCGGCGCCACGGCCTGTCCGGGAGTCCTCTCCGGGCAGGCCGTAAGCTGCGGGACATGACCTCCGTACCCCCGGCCGACGCGCGCGGGCTGCTGCTGGTGCACGCCCACCCCGACGACGAGTCGATCAACAACGGCTCCACCATGGCGCGTTACGCCGCCGAGGGCGTCCGGGTCACCCTGGTGACCTGCACCCTGGGCGAGGGCGGTGAGGTGATCCCGCCGGAGCTGGCCCACCTGGCGCAGGACCGGGACAACACCCTGGGCGCCCACCGGATCGGCGAACTGACCGCCGCGATGCGCGAGTTGGGGGTCACCGACCACCGTTTCCTGGGCGGCGCGGGCCGCTACCGGGACTCCGGGATGATGGGCGTCGCGGACAACGAGGACCCGTCCTGCTTCTGGCAGGCCGACGTGGACGAGGCCGCCGGCCACCTGGTCGCGGTGATCCGCGAGACCCGCCCGCAGGTGCTGGTGACGTACGACGAGCACGGCGGCTACGGCCACCCCGACCACATCCAGGCGCACCGGGTGGCGCTGCGCGGCTACGAGTTGGCCGCCGACCCCTCGTTCCGCCCGGAGCTGGGCGAGCCCTGGCAGATCGCCAAGGTCTACTACAACCGGATGCCCCGCTCGGTGATCGAGGCCGGACTGCGCCGGACCGCCGCCGAGGCCCCGTTCAAGGGCGTCGCGCCGGTCGATCAGATCCCCGGTGTGGTGGACGACCTGCTGGTCACCACGGCACTCGACAACGCGGCGCACGCGGGTGCGAAGGCCGCCGCGATGCGGGCGCACGCCACCCAGATCGTGGTGGACGGGCAGCACTTCGCGCTCAGCAACGACCTGGGCCAGCCGCTGCTGGCCACCGAGTACTACCAGCTGGTCCGCGGCGCGCTCGGCCCCGGCGGCCCGGAGAGCGACCTGTTCGCCGGGGTGGCCCGGTGAAACTCCTCCACCCCCTCTTCGGCAGCCGCGAGGACCGGCTGGGCGAGCCGATGCCGCCGCGCGGCGCCCGGATCGCCGTCTACACGGTGCTGTTCCTGCTGGGCGCGGCGGTCTCGGTGTGCGGAGCTTTCGTGCAGGCTCTGTGGGCACCGCTGGGCGTGCTGCTGGCCCTGTTGGCCTGCGGCGGCCTGTTCTACGGCGGGCTGCGGGCGACGGGCACCAAGCTGGGCGCGGGCGCGCCGCTGGCCGGCTGGTTCCTGGTGCTGGCGGTGCTGCTGGCGCCCCGTCCGGAGGGCGACCTGGTGCTCGCCGCGACCGCGACGGCGTACGCCTACCTGTTCGGCGGCTCGGTGCTCGGTGTGGTGTGCGCGACCCTGCCGACCCGCTCCGGGTTCCTGTTCGGCGTACCGGCGCCGCAGCCCCGACAGGCCGTCAAGGACGGCGACCGGTAACGCCATACCGGGGGGATTCGGACCATTGGGATCCACCGGTCGTCCGACGGGCCGGATTCGCAGTCGGTATGGTGGTGCCTCGGCGGGCCACCCCCACCGTTTGGCCCCGACCGGGCAGGACGGTACCTTCGGCACCACTCGCGTGACGGGGCGTTGCCGCAGCCGACATGTGAACAGCTGATGTCCCCCGGGGCCGTTCGGCCCGCCGCACGCCGCACGCCCGCGTACGGCGGCCCAACCCGCCCCATACGCAGCGGACGGCCCAGCCGGCCAGGCCGCGAACCCGGAGCAGAGCAGCATTGAGCAGCCGCGAATCTGACAACGCCCACCCGCAGCCCCGCCGCGGCGGCCCCGACGCGTACCCGTCGGGCACCCCGCCGTACGGCACCGGCCTGCCCGGTGGACTTCCGGACCCGGCCGCCGCACGGACCGCTTCCGGCCCGCGCGCCGACGAGGCCGAGCTGCCGAAGACGGAGACCACGCTGACCACCCGGGTGCGGATCAACATCCCCGGGTCCCGGCCGATCCCGCCGGTCGTGGTGCAGAGCAAGGTCAAAGACGACAAGCCGGCCGAGCCGGCCGGCCCGCGCCACCGCGGCGGGGGCGGCGACCCGGTCCTCGGCGTGATGGACGGCGGCGCCGGCCGCGGCACCGCCACCCCGCCGAAGCTGCCGCCGGAGTGGCAGGAGCCCGCCGCGCCCAGGGCCTCCGAGTCGGAGTCCACCGGCGAGTGGTTCAAGCCCCGGCAGAAGTCCCGTCAGGAGCCCGCCCCGGCACCCGCACAGGCCGCCCCCGCGGCCCCGCCGGCGGGGGGCCCGGCCGGTGGCCCGCAGGCCGCGCCGCGCCCGTCCGGCGCGCCGGCCTCGCCGTTCGCCCCGGCCGACCGGCCCGCCGCCGAGCCGCCGCAGCACCAGCAGCACCAGCAGCAGGCGCAGCTGCCCGGGCAGCAGCAGCCGATGGCCGCTCAGGACCCGTACGCGGCCGAGCAGCAGCACCGCCGGCAGCAGCCGGTGGCCGGCCAGGACCCGTTCGCGGCCCGTCCGCGGGCCGCCGCGCCGCAGCAGCCGGAGCCGCAGGGCGAGCCGTTCGCCGGCGCCCAGGGCCCGGCCGCAGGTGCCCAGGAGCCCTTTGCCGGCCCCCAGGACCCGTACGCCGCCGAGGCCCCGGGCGCGCCCCGGGCGCAGCACGGCGGTGCGCCCGGCGGTCAGGGCGGCCCGGCCCCGTTCCCCGGTGGCCAGGACCCGTTCGCGGCCGGGCCGGCCGCTGCCCAGGGCGCGGACGCGGAGCCGGAGGACACCCAGATCGGCGGCTTCGATCCGATCACCGGCGAGGAGCCGCCCCAGGGCGGTGCGATAGCCGCTGACCCGCCGACCACCCAGTTGTTCCTGAACGCCCCGAAGCCGCCGTCCCACCCGGCCGCGGCCGACCCGTTCGCCACCGCCGCCGACCGGCCCCGTCCGGCGGGCGGCAACGGCGGCGGCCGGTTCGCGGATCTGCCCGAGGCGCAGCCGTTCCCGGGCGGGCCGCGGGCCGCGACGCCCAAGCGTGAGGCGCCGAACGGGCAGCCGCCGGCGGAGCAGGAGGGCGCCGAGGCGCCCGCCCCGAAGAAGCCGGCGGCCAAGAAGTCCGGTGGCGGCAAGGTCAAGAAGCTCATGGTGACGGGTGTCGGCGGCCTGGTGTTCCTGGGCGCGGCGGCGTACGGCGCGGGCCTGATGATGAATCAGTCCGACATTCCCAAGGGCACCACGGTGCTGGGCACCGACATCGGCGGCGACTCCCGCGACCAGGCGGTGACGGCGCTGGACGGTTCGGTCGGCAAGGCCGGTCAGCAGCCGCTGCGGCTGAAGATCGGCGAGCAGTCGGTGACCCTGGATCCGGCCAGCGCCGGCCTGAGCTTCGACACCACGGCGACCGTGGACGGGCTGACCAAGCACAGCTACAACCCGGTCGAGGTGCTGTCCTCGCTGACCGGCAGCAGCAAGGCCGTCGAGCCGCAGGTGCGGGTGGACAAGGCGAAGCTGAAGGCCGCGCTGGACGACCTGGCCGTGAAGTCCGGGCAGGGCCTGCAGGAGGGCTACGTCAAGTTCACCGAGGCGGGCGGCACCGAGGTGGTGCCGGGCAAGGCCGGGCAGGGGCTGGACTCCGCCTCGGCCGCCGACAAGGTCGAGCAGGCCTACCGGGACCGGGCGGCCGGCAAGCCGGACGCCGAGCTGGCGCTGCCGCTGACCGACGCCAAGCCGAAGGTCGGTCAGGACGCCCTGCAGGCCGCCGCGGACAGCATCGGCAAGCAGGTGCTGAACGGCCAGATCACCATCACCGCGGGCACCAAGCAGTTCAACTTCGGCAAGAGCACCGCGGCGAAGGCGCTGGTCCTGGCCCCGGACGCCTCCGGCACCGTCACCCTGAAGTGGGACCTGGACCAGCTGGCCAAGGCCATCGCCCCCACCCTCGACAAGGTGAAGATCACCAAGAACGGCCAGTCCTCGGTGATCACGGCGCAGGACGTGGCGGACGCGATCGGCCAGACCATCGCCAAGACGGGCCGGGACCGGGCGTACAAGTTCCCTGGCTGACCTGTCGTCAGCACCCGCGCCGGGCCGGGGCTCCGCAGTCGGAGCCCCGGCCTTCGGCATGCTGGCGAATCCTCGCCAGTGGCGTCCCAGAACGGGACGAAACGGGCGGCGTGCGGGGTGGCCGCGTCGCGTTATCAAGACTTGATCGGCCGCTGGTCGACAACTTGTCGCGCCGGTACGCAAGATGTGCCGCGTGCCGAGACCCCCCGCCCCGCGAAGCCGCCGTGCTCTTGCCCTGACCGCCTCGGTGGCGGTGCTGTCCTTCGCGCTGTGCTCCTGCGCTTCGAAGAGCGGGCCGGACGGCGGCGGATCCGCGGCCCCGGCGGGCGGCGACGCCCCGCGGATGACCCAGCAGGCGCTGAACCCGAAGCCGCGCGCGGAACTGCGGCAGGGCGGCACCCTGAACTGGGCGATCGACCAGTACTCCGCCCAGTGGAACCCGGTCCAGGCGGACGGTTCCGCGGTCTCCACCAACGACGTGGCCAAGGCGCTGCTGCCGACCTTCTGGCGTTCCGACGCGGGCGGCATGCAGACCCCCAACCCGGCCTACCTGACCGATGTGAAGAGCGAACTGCGGCAGGGCAAGCAGACCGTGGTGTGGACGCTCAACCCGAAGGCCCACTGGTCCGACGGCACCCCGATCACCTGGCGCGACCTGCAGGCCGAGTGGCAGGCGCTGAACGGCCAGGACCCGGCGTACCGGACCGCCTCCAGCAATGGCTTCGACCAGGTGGAGAGCGTGGTGCGCGGCCAGGACGACCAGCAGGCCGTGATGACTTTCCGGGAGCCGTACTCGGAGTGGCAGGCGATGTTCAACAACGCCGGCAACGCCCCGCTGCTGCCCGCGAAGTACATCGCCACCCCGGAGCTGTTCAACACCTCCTTCAAGGGCCGCTTCCCGGTCACCGCCGGGCCGTTCAAGGTGGAGGCGATGGACCCGGCGGCGCGCACCGTCACCGTGGTCGCCGACCCCGGCTGGTGGGGCGACAAGCCGCTGCTGGACCGGATCGTCTTCAAGGCGGTCGACACCGGGAAGATGCCCCAGGCGTTCGCCGACGGCACGGTCGACTACTACAACAACGGGCCCAACACCGAGGGCTACCGGATCATCGAGTCCACCCCGGGCGCGGAGGCCCGCCGGGCCGGCGGCCCGAACCTGCGGCACCTGGTGCTGAACGGCCGCAGCCCGCTGCTGGCCGACCCGAAGCTCCGTCAGGCGCTGGTCCGGGCGATCGACCGGGCGGAGATCACCCGCACCGACCTGGCAGGCCTGAACTGGCCGTACGCGCCGATGAACAACCACTTCCTGGTGCCGTCCCAGCACGGCTACCAGGACAACTCGGGCGGCCTGAGCCGCTTCGACCCCGACGCCGCGAAGGCGTCCCTCGACTCGCTGGGCTGGAAGCTCGGGCCCTCGGGCGTCCGCACCAAGGACGGCAAGGAGCTGGCGCTGCGGTTCGTGGCGCCGGGCGACAACAACGTGGCCGCCAACGAGAGCGCGCTGGTCACCCGGATGCTGGGACAGGTCGGGGTGAAGGTCACGGTGCAGACCGTGCCGGCCGGCGAGTTCTTCGACGGCTACGTGTACAAGCACGACTTCGACCTGACCGCGTTCGCGCTGATGGGCACCCCCTTCCCGGTCTCCAACTCGATCAGCACCTTCCAGCAGGACTCCGGCTCCAACTGGTCCCAGGTCGGCACCAAGGCGCTCGACCGGGCCATGGCGGACGCCGCCAAGGCCGACAGCGTGGACGACCGGACGACGGCGCTCAACCGGGCCGACGCCGAGGCGTGGGAGGTGGCCGGCCTGGTTCCGCTGTACCAGCGCCCGGCCATTTACGGCGTCCGGAAGAACCTCGCCAACCTCGGCGCGGCCGGGCTCGGCGACCTCGTCTACGAGAACATCGGGCTGCTGAAGTAACGCCCGGGCGGCGAAGTCTCGCCAATGGCGGGAAATAGCCAGGCGGTCGGTGGCGCGGCTGCCGCCCGAATTGGGTGACCCCTACCCATGAATTCGCTCAGGCATGCCCGAAAACGCAGGTGTCCGATTATCGGACACTCAATTGCCGAGCCCAATTCCACCGATTGGCACCAAAACGGACATGGTGTCTACGCGCGTCACGCAATCGACCTGCCGAACTCGCCGTCCAGATAGCGGACCTGACAGTTCGTCGTTACGGACACGTGAACGAGCCTTGATCACGTTTGTCCGGTTTTGACCGTCTCGGTCGGAGGCTGTCAAGAGTTCAGGAACTACAAAGTGGTTGACATTCCAGCACGAAGCAGGAAATGGGCGCCCGACAACTGAGGAACTCTTGACGTTCGATAAACGACTTGCAAGAGTCCATTCATCCAAGTTCTTACTCCTTGCTTCTGCACGGACCACGGTCGGGAGCTTTAGCACCATGACGACGCCTACTGGGGCCACGACGGACGGGGACACCCCCGGGTCCACGTCGGACCTCGCGGACAACGCCTCGGCCGACGCGCCCGCCGAACCCGGCTTCCGCGGCCTCTCTCCCGGGAAGCTGATGTGGCGCCGCTTCCTCCGCGACCGCACCGGCGTGGTGAGCGCCTGTGTGGTGCTGTTCTTCGTCCTGGTGGCGATCTTCGCGCCGCTCATCTCGATGATCTACGGCAACGACCCGCAGACTCACTACGGCCAGGACGACCCGACCCTGCTGACCGACTCCGGCCTTCCGGTGGACCCCAACGGCGGCATGAGCAGTGACTTCTGGTTCGGTCTGGAGCCTGGCCTGGGCCGTGACGTGATGATGCAGCTGGTCTACGGCATCCGTACCTCGCTGATCATCGCCGTCGCCACCTCGGTGCTGACCACCGTGATCGGTGTCGCGCTCGGCATCGCGGCCGGCTACCTGGGCGGAAAGGCCGACTTCTTCATCGGCCGCGTCATCGACGTGCTCATGTCTTTCCCGTCGCAGATCTTCCTGATCGCCACCATGCCGGTGGTCACCAGCCTGCTGGTGAGCAAGGACGAGAAGACCCCGGAGTGGCTGCCGTTCGTCGCGGTGACCATCGTGCTCTCGCTGCTCGGCTGGATGGGCCTGGCCCGCATCCTGCGCGGTACCGCGCTGGCGCTGCGCGAACGGGAGTTCATCGAGGCCGCCAAGGTCACCGGTGCCTCTCCGATGCGGATCATCTTCAAGGAGATCCTGCCCAACCTGTGGACCCCGATCCTGGTTCAGGCCACCCTCGCGCTCCCGGCGTTCGTCACCGCCGAAGCCGGCCTGTCCTACCTCGGTGTGGGTGTCAGTGAGCCCGTCCCCGACTGGGGCCGGATGATCGCCGACGCCGCGAACTACCTGCGAACCGACGTCACCTTCCTGCTCTTCCCGGGTCTGGCCATGGTGATCTTCGTTCTCGCCTTCAACCTGCTTGGCGACTCCGTCCGGGACGCCTTCGACCCGAAGGCCAACCGCTAGCAGGCCCTCAAGACTCCGGGGGGATGGGAAAGCCAGGCCCCGGGCACCCCACTGCACATAGTCACTACACCTACCCCAGGCAGGATGAAGATGAGTTCTCGCAAGTCGCGGCTCGTTGCCGCCATCATGGTCGCCGGGGCCCTGACCGTCACCACGGCGTGCTCCAGTGGCCACTCCAACAAGGACGCGAAGCCGGGTGCCTCGAAGGAGCCGGTCGCCGCCACCTCGATCTCGGTCGGTACCGCCGAGGACTCGAAGGGTCCGGCCATCCCCGAGCCCAACGCGAAGAAGGGCGGCACGGTCAACATGATCGACCGCGACGACTTCTCGCACCTGGACCCGGCCATGGTCTACATGAACTACAACGCCGAGGCCTCGCTGCTGTTCACCCGTCAGCTGACGGGCTACAAGACCGCCGCGGACGGCTCGCAGAAGCTCGTCGGCGACCTGGCCACCGACACCGGCACCACCACCGACGGTGGCAAGACCTGGAAGTTCACGCTGAAGGACGGCGTGAAGTGGCAGGACGGCTCGCCGATCACCTCGGCCGACATCAAGTACTCGATCGAGCGCACCTACGCCTCGTTCATCAAGGGTGGCCCGACCTACATCCAGACCTGGATCTCGGGTGACAAGTACCGCGAGGCCTACGCCGGTCCGTACGACGGCAAGGGTCTGGACGCGATCACCACCCCGGATGAGAAGACCGTCGTCATCCAGTTCCAGGACATCCACCCGGATGCCAACTTCACCCTGGCCATGACCGGCTACGGCGTGGTGTCGAAGGCCCACGACACCAAGGAGGAGTACGACAAGAAGCCGTTCTCCTCGGGCCCGTACCAGATCACCGAGCACGTCACCGACCGCTCGCTGGACCTGGACCGCAACCCGAACTGGGACGCCGCCACCGACCCGATCCGGAACGCGTACCCGGACAAGTGGCACATGACCTTCGGTGTCCAGGCCCTGCAGTCCACCGAGCGCTTCATGGCGGACAACGGCGACGACAAGAACACCTTCTCGTTCCACAACACGGTCCACCCGACCTACGTGGACAAGGTCAAGAGCGACGAGAAGCTGAAGTCCCGCACGCTCGAGGGTCTGACCCCGTACGTGGACTACTACTACATCAACAACAGCCGCATCAAGGACCAGAAGGTCCGCGAGGCCCTGGTCAAGGCGTTCCCGCACCAGCAGACCCGCCAGCTGCAGGGCGGCACCTCCTACGGTGACTACGCCACCTCGTACATGAGCCCGACCGTCCTCGGCTACGAGTCGTACGACCCGTTCGGCATCAACAAGAAGCCGCAGGGCGACATCGAGGCGGCCAAGAAGCTGCTCGCCGACGCGAACGCCAAGGACACCACCATCGTCTACGCGTTCAACAACACCCCGCTGCAGCAGAAGGTCACCGAGGCCATCCGCACCAACCTCGAGGCCGCCGGCTTCAAGTTCGTGCCGAAGCCGCTGGACTCGAAGACCTACTACGACGCGATCCAGGTCGTCAACAACGACTTCGACCTGTACTGGGGTGGCTGGGGCGCCGACTGGCCGACCGGTTACACCTCGCTGCAGCCGGTGTGGGACGGCCGTGCGATCGCCGACGGTGGTCAGAACTACGCCCACGTGAACGACCCGGAGATCAACGCCGCCATGGACGAGGCGGTCAAGATCGCCGACCCGGTCGCCCAGGGCAAGGCGTGGGCCGCGATCGACAAGAAGCTGCAGGACAAGGCGTACTCGATCCCGGACGTGTACCAGCGTTCGCTGAGCCTGTACGGCTCGGGCCTCGGTGGCGTCAAGTTCGACACCCTGGCCGGCCTGCAGTCGCCGCTCAACATCTACGTCAAGTAGTAGTCATCACCGAGCAGTAGCTCACGGTGGGGCACCGGCACGACCTGCCGGTGCCCCTCCCCGATCAGGAGAGCCCGTCCGATGCTCCGATTCCTCGTCCGCCGATCACTCGGCGCTCTCGTTATTCTGGTGATCGTTTCGATGGTCACCTATGCGCTGTTCTTCGCGATCCCGGCGGACCCGGCGCGGCTCTACTGCGGCAAGATCTGCACGCCCGAGAACCTCGCCCTGATCAGGCACGACATGGGCTTCGACAAGTCCTTGCCGGTCCAGTACTGGGACTGGCTGAGCGCCATCTTCACCGGTGGCACCTACAACAACGTGGCCTGTTCCGCCCCGTGCTTCGGTTACTCCTTCGACAAGAAGGAACTGGTCGGCAGCATCCTGATGGACCGCTTCCCGACCACCCTGTCGCTGACCGTCGGCTCCGCCGTGGTCTTCCTGGTCTTCGGCATCGGCACCGGCATGCTGGCCGCCCACAAGCAGGGCAAGGCCGTTGACAAGATCGCCAGCGCCGCCTCGCTGATCGTCTCCTCGATGCAGATCTACGTGGCCGGTCCGCTCGCCCTGATCCTCCTGGTCTACAGCACCGACCTGATGGACCAGCCCACCTACGTGCCGTTCACCCAGGACCCGCTCGGCTGGTTCACCGGCCTGCTGGTCCCGTGGATCGTCCTGTCGCTGATCTGGACCGCCAACTACACCCGTATGACCCGCTCCTCGATGGTCGAGCAGCTGTCCGAGGACTTCGTGCGTACGGCCCGTGCCAAGGGCATGTCCGGTACCGCGGTCTTCATGCGCTACGCCTGGCGCGGCGCGATGGGCACCATCGTCACCGTCTTCGGCATCGACCTCGGCGTCCTGCTCGGCGGCGCGATCATCACCGAGACCACCTTCGGCCTGCACGGCCTGGGTGAGCTGGCGATCCACTCCTTCAACGACTCCGACCTCTCGCTGCTGGTCGGCGTCACCGTGGTGGCCGCCACGCTGATCGTGTTCTTCAACATCATCGTCGACGCCGCCTACGCCCTGATCGACCCGCGCATCCGCCTGGCCTGACCGGCCGCACCCCAGGCCGACCCAGCAGTCCCGACCTCACGTACCGCACCGAGGAGCCCAGTCCATGACCACCCAGGCCAAGCCCGAGGAGGCCTCGTCCGCCGGCAGCGGCGGCGACAAGCCCTTCCTCTCAGTCCGCGACCTCTCGGTCCGTTTCAGCACCGAGGACGGCGTGGTCCGGGCCGTGGACAACCTCTCCTTCGACGTGTCCCCGGGCAGCACGCTCGGCATCGTCGGTGAGTCCGGCTCCGGCAAGTCGGTGACCAACCTGGCCGTGCTGGGCCTGCACAACCCGGACCGGACCCAGATCACCGGCTCGATCAAGCTGGACGGGCAGGAACTGGTCGGCGCGTCCAACCGCGAGCTGGAGAAGCTCCGCGGCAAGACCATGTCGATGATCTTCCAGGACCCGCTGACCGCGCTGTCGCCGTACCACACCATCGGCAAGCAGATCGGCGAGACCTTCCGCAAGCACACCGGCGCCTCCAAGAAGGAGGCCCGGGACCGGGCCATCGAGATGCTGACCCGGGTCGGCATCCCGCAGCCCACCACCCGGGTCGACGACTACCCGCACCAGTTCTCCGGCGGTATGCGCCAGCGCGCGATGATCGCCATGTCGCTGGTCTGCGACCCCAAGCTGGTGATCGCCGACGAGCCGACCACCGCGCTGGACGTCACCGTCCAGGCCCAGATCCTCGACCTGCTGAAGGACCTTCAGCAGGAGATGGGCACCGCGATCATCCTGATCACCCACGACCTGGGCGTGGTGGCGCGCACCGCCCAGAACATCATGGTGATGTACGCGGGCCGGGCGGTGGAGCGCGGCACCGTCCGCGAGGTCCTGAAGGCCCCGCAGCACCCGTACACCTGGGGCCTGCTGTCCTCGATGCCGAGCCTGACCGGCGACGTGAACGTGCCGCTGCGGCCGGTCCGCGGCACCCCGCCGAGCCTGATCAACCTGCCGACCGGCTGCCCGTTCAACCCTCGCTGCGACTACCAGGAGCAGGTGATCGGCGGCGGCTGCACCTCGGAGCGTCCGCCGCTCGCCCCCGCCACCGGGCACGCCGCTGCCTGCCACCTGAGCGCGGCGAAGCGGCAGGACATCTTCATCGACCAGATCAAGCCGCGGCTCGGCTGAGAGGGACATCATGAGCAACGAACTGACCCTCGAACAGCCGGGCGGCGCTGCCACCACCTCCGGTGACCCGCTGCTGTCCATCAAGGGCCTGCAGAAGCACTTCCCGGTGATGGACGGCTTCCTGTTCAAGCGCCAGGTCGGCGCGGTGCACGCGGTGGACGGCGTGGACCTGGACGTCTTCGCCGGCGAGTCGGTCGGCCTGGTCGGCGAGTCCGGCTGCGGCAAGTCGACCACCGGCCGCCTGGTGACCCGCCTGCTGGAGCCGACCGCCGGCGAGATCCGCTACAACGGCAAGGACATCACGCACGCCACCCGCAAGGAGCTGGCGCCGATCCGGTCCGAGATCCAGATGATCTTCCAGGACCCGTACTCCTCGCTGAACCCGCGGCACACCGTCGGCTCGATCATCAGCGCGCCGATGGAGATCAACGGGATCAACCCCAAGGGCGGCATCCAGCGCCGGGTGCAGGAGCTGCTGGAGACCGTCGGTCTCAACCCGGAGCACTACAACCGCTTCCCGCACGAGTTCTCCGGCGGCCAGCGCCAGCGCATCGGCGTGGCCCGCGCGCTGTCGCTGAACCCGAAGCTGATCGTCGCGGACGAGCCGGTCTCGGCGCTCGACGTCTCCATCCAGGCGCAGGTCGTCAACCTGCTCCAGGAGCTGCAGCGCGAGCTGGGCATCGCCTTCCTGTTCATCGCCCACGACCTGTCGGTGGTGCGCCACTTCTCGCAGCGCGTCGCGGTGATGTACCTCGGCAAGATCGTCGAGATCGCCGACCGCAAGTCGCTGTACGAGTCGCCCCGCCACCCGTACACCCACGCGCTGCTGTCCGCCGTGCCGGAGGCCGACCCGGACGACAACCGCGAGCGGATCCGGCTGACCGGTGACGTCCCGTCGCCGCTCAACCCGCCGTCGGGCTGCCGCTTCCGCACCCGGTGCTGGAAGGCGCAGGAGAAGTGCTCGGTCGAGGAGCCGCCGCTGATCCAGCTGTCCGGCAACCGCGACGGCCACCTGACGGCCTGCCACTTCCCCGAGGACGGCACGACCGCCGCCGTTCCGGACCAGCGCGCCAAGGTCTGATCCCGCGTCATGCCCGAAGAGGGCCCCTACCGCTCCGGTGGGGGCCCTCTTCGCGTCAGACGTTCTCGCGTTCGGCGGCGAAGTGGCAGGCCGAGTCGTGCCGGGCCCGGCCCTCCAGCCAGTCCCGGACGGTCAGCGCCGGATCCTCCCGCTCGCACTTCTCCTGGGCCTTCCAGCACCGGGTCCGGAACCGGCACCCGGACGGCGGCTTCGCCGGGGAGGGCACGTCACCGGTCAGCACGATCCGGTCCCGGGACTCCCGCGCGGTCGGGTCGGGCACCGGCACGGCCGACAGCAGCGCCTGGGTGTAGGGGTGGGTGGCGTGGTCGTAGATCTCCAGGTCGGTGCCGATCTCCACCATTCGCCCCAGGTACATCACGCCGACCCGGTCGGAGATGTGCCGGACGATCGACAGGTCGTGCGCGATGAACATGTAGGACAGCTCGAACTCGCTCTGGAGCTGCTCCAGCAGGTTGATCACCTGGGCCTGCACCGACACGTCCAGCGCCGACACCGGCTCGTCACAGATGATGATCTCCGGCTTCAGCGCCAGACCCCGCGCGATGCCGATGCGCTGACGCTGGCCGCCGGAGAACTGGTGCGGATACCGGTTGATGTACTCCGGGTTCAGACCCACCACATCGAGCAGATCCTGAACCGCCTTGCGCCGGTCGCCCTTCGGCGCCACTTCCGGGTGGATCTCGAACGGCTCCCCGATGATGTCGCCGACCGTCATACGCGGGTTCAGCGAGGTGTACGGGTCCTGAAACACCATCTGGATGTTGCGCCGCACCGCTTTCAGCGCGGCGCCCGACAGGTGCGAGATCTCCTCGCCCTTGTACTTCACCGACCCACCGGAGGCGGGCTCCAGGTTCATCAGCACCTTGGCCAGGGTGGACTTGCCGCAGCCGGACTCGCCGACGATGCCGAGCGTCTCGCCCTGCATCAGGTCGAAGGACACCCCGTCGACGGCCTTGACCGCGCCGACCTGCTTCTTGAACAGCACGCCCTGGGTGAGCGGGAAGTGCTTGACCAGGTTCCGCACCTCCAGGATGGGCTCGCCGCGCCGCACCTCCTGGGCGAACGCGAGCTCCTCGGGGGTGGTCGCCCCGAGCGGCGTGGCGCCGTCAGCTGTCATGGAGGGTCTCCTTCCAGAAGAAGCACGCGCTGCCCCGCCCGGCCAGCGGTGTCCCGTCGTCCTCGGTCACCTGCGCCAGCGGTGGCACCTCATGCCGGCACACCTCCTGCGCCCGCGGGCAGCGCGGGTTGAACGCGCAGCCGGCCGGGATCCGCAGCAGGTTGGGCGGCAGGCCCTTGATCGCGTAGAGCTCCTGGCCCTTCTGGTCGAGGCGCGGGATGGAGTCCAGCAGGCCGCGGGTGTAGGGGTGGGCGGGCCGCGCGTACAGCTCGTGCACGGGGGCGGTCTCGACGATCCGGCCGGCGTACATGACGGCGATCTTGTCGGCGACGTCGGCCACCACGCCGAGGTCGTGGGTGATCAGGATCAGACCCATGTGGTACTCGGCCTGAAGCTCCGCCAGCAGGTCCATCACCTGCGCCTGGACGGTCACGTCCAGCGCCGTGGTCGGCTCGTCCGCGATGATCAGGTCCGGCTCCAGGGCCAGCGCCATCGCGATCATGATGCGCTGCCGCATACCGCCGGAGAACTGGTGCGGATAGTCGTTCACCCGCTGCGCCGCGGCCGGGATGCGCACCCGGTCCATCAGCTCGATGGCCTTGGCCTTGGCCTCCTTGCGGTTGCTGCCGCGGTGCGCCCGGTACATCTCGCCGAGCTGGTAGCCGACCGGGAGCACCGGGTTCAGCGAGGACAGCGCGTCCTGGAAGATCATCGCGATCTTCTGCCCGCGGATCCTGCGCCGCTCGTCCTTGGACATGGTCAGCATGTCCCGGCCGCGGAACAGGATCTCCCCCTTGGGGATACTGGCCGGCGGCATGTCGAGGATGCCCATCAGGGCCTGCGCGGTGACGGACTTTCCGGAGCCGGACTCGCCCAGCACCGCGAGCGTCTCGCCCGCGCCGACGCTGTAGTTGACGCCGTTGACGGCCCGGACGACACCGTCCCGGGTCTTGAACTCGACGTGCAGGTCCTTCACGTCCAGCAGCGGGCCGGTGTACGGCTCCTCGCGGGCCGGGCGGGCCCGGTCGGCGGCGGTGGTCATGTGCCTCTCCCCTCGCTCAGCGCAGCTTCGGATCGAGGGCGTCGCGCACCGCGTCGCCCAGCATGATGAAGGCCAGCACGGTGACGGACAGCGCCGCGGCCGGGAAGAACAGCACGTACGGCGCCTGCCGGATCACCTTCTGCGCGGAGGAGATGTCCACGCCCCAGGAGATGGTCGGGGGCTGCAGGCCGATGCCGAGGAAGCTCAGCGTGGCCTCCGCGGTGATGTAGCCGCCCAGCGCGATGGTGGCGACCACGATCACCGGGGCGATCGCGTTCGGCATGATGTGCCGGAACATCAGCCGCCCCGTCCCGGCGCCCAGCGCCCGCCCGGCCACCACGTAGTCCGACTGTTTGACGGTGATCACCGACCCGCGCATCACGCGGGCCAGCTGGGTCCAGCCGAGGAAGGACAGCGCGATCACCACGGACCAGACGGTGCGGACGCTGAAGGCGTTCAGCAGTACCAGGGCGCCGAGCAGCAGCGGGATGCCGAAGAAGATGTCGGTGACCCGGGACAGCACCGCGTCGACCGTGCCGCCGAAGTACCCGGCGACCATCCCGGTCAGGCCGCCCACCAGGGTCACCGCCAGGGTGACGCAGATGCCGACCGTGATCGAGGCCCGCGCCCCATAGATCACCCGGGCGTAGATCGAGCGGCCCAGGCCGTCGTAGCCGAACCAGCCGGCCCCGAAGAAGTCCGTCCAGTCCGGTCGGCGCAGGTAGTTGTGGAGCAGGTCGGCGGCCCGCGGGTCGGTGCTGGTGAACAGCCCGGGGAAGATGGCGATCAGGATCAGCAGCAGGATCAGCAACGCCGAAATGATGAAGATCGGCCGCCGCCGCAGGTCCCGCCAGGCGTCGCCCCAGAGACTGCGGGCCTGCTCCCGCTTGCCCGCGTCCCGCTCGATCAGGGTGTCCTGCTCCACCGCCATGCCTTGCTGCCCCACGTAGTCCAGGTGATCGCTGTCGGTGGGCTGGATGTTCCGCAGCGGGTCGTGGTCGTCGGGGATGTCCTCGTTCCGGTCAGGCATAGCGGATCCTCGGGTCCAGGACGGCGTACAGCAGGTCGACGACCAGGCTGGCGACCAGGTACACCATCACCAGCACGGTGACGATGCCGACCACCGTCGGGCCTTCCTTCTGGTTGATCGCCTTGTAGAGGACGTTGCCGACCCCGGAGATGTTGAAGATGCCCTCAGTGACGATCGCGCCGCCCATCAGCGCGCCCAGGTCGGTGCCCAGGAAGGTCACCACCGGGATCAGCGAGTTGCGCAGCAGGTGCCGCCCGACGATGGTCCGCCGCGGCAGGCCCTTGGCCACCGCGGTGCGCATGTAGTCGGCGCGCAGGTTCTCGCCGATCGAGGTGCGGGTGAGCCGGGCCACGTACGCCAGCGACAGGGACGCCAGCACCAGGCCCGGCAGGATCAGCTGGGTGATGTCCGTCGAATCCTGGACCGTCGCCGTCACCCAGCCGAGATTGATCGCGAACACCGTCTGGGCGACGTAGCCGAGCACGAACACCGGGATCGAGATGACGACCAGGGTCAACACCAACACCAGGGTGTCCGAAAAGCTGCCCCGCTTCAGGCCGGCGAGCAGGCCCAGTGGCAGGCCGACCACGATCTCGAAGAAGAACGCCACCAGGGCGAGCCGGATGGTGACCGGGAAGGCGTCCCTCATGATCTCGGACACCGGGCGGCCGGTGAAGCTGGTGCCGAAGTCCAGGTGGAAGACGTTGTTCATGTAGTGCAGGTACTGCTTCCACAGCGGCTGGTCGAGGTAGTACTTGTGCTTCAGGCTGGCCACGGTCGCCGGGTCGGCCGCCTTTTCGCCGAACATCGCCGCGATCGGGTCACCCGGCAGCGTGTACACCATCAGGAAGATCAGCAGCGTGGCCCCGAAGAACACCGGGATCATCTGGAGCACGCGCCGTACGACGTAGTGGCCCATGGGGGGCTCTCCCTCCGAAGAGTGACTGACGTACTGCCGGAGCCCCGCCCTCCCTGCGGGAAGGACGGGGGCAGGCGTCGGACGGGATCAGCCCTTGACCTCGACCTGGGTCCAGGCCGGGTTGCCGAAGGAGTCGAACGTCACGTTCTGCACCTTGGTCGAGTAGCCGGAGTTGGTCCGGTAGTACCAGAGCGGGATGGCCGGCATGTCGATCGCCAGCTGCGCCTCGGCCTGCTGGTAGCCGGTCGCGGTGTCCTGGATCGAGGAGGCCCGGTCGGCCTGGTTGGCGAGCTTGTCGAACTCCGGGCTGGAGTAGCCGGTGTCGTTGGAGGCCGCGCCGGTGCGGTACACGTCCGCCAGGAAGTTCGCGTTCAGCGGGTAGTCCTGCACCCAGCCGGTGCGGAACATGCCGTCGATCTGGTGGCCGGTGATCGCCGCGCGGGCGGTCTTGAAGTCGGTCTTCGGGTCGCCGGCGCAGTTCACCCCGGTCGCCTGGCGGATCGAGTTGCAGACCGCGTCCACCCACTCCTTGTGGCCGCCGTCCGCGTTGTAGGTGACCTTGACGGAGTTCCCGGGGACGCCGCCGCCCTGCTGGATAAGCTGCTTCGCCTTGTCCGGGTTGTACGTGCAGAAGTCCCCGCAGGTCCCCGCCTTGTAGCCCTCGACGCCCTCGGCGACCCAGGCGGAGGCCGGCGCCCGGGAGCCCTGCAGCACCGTCTTGGTGATGGTGTCCCGGTCGATCGCCATCGACAGGCCCTGCCGGACCAGGTTCTTGTTCGCCCCCTGCCAGTCGGCCTGGTAGAGGGTGAAGCCGACGTTCTGGATCCCACCCTGCGGGGCGTCGATCGCCCGACTCCCCAGGTCACCCTTGTAGTTCGCCAGCGCCGACGGCGGCACCTGGTCCATCACGTCCAGGTTGTTCGACTGGAGGTCCGCGTAGGCCGCCTCGGAGCTGGTGTACATCTTGAACACCACGCCGCCGTTCTTCGGCTTGTCCACGCCCTGGTAGTTGGCGAAGGTCTTGGTGACCACCTGCGAGTTGTGGTCCCAGCTCACGAACTCGTACGGCCCGTTGCCCACCGGCTTCTGCCCGTAACCCGCCGGGTCCTTGAAGAACCCCTCCGGGAGCGGCGAAAAGGCCACGTACCCCAGCTTGTACGGGAAGTACGAGACCTTGTTGCTCAGCTTGATCGTGAAGTGCGTGTCGTCCTGAACGGTCAGCCCCGACATGGTGTCCGTGGTCGGCGTGCCGCTGGCCGGGTGGACATCGTTGTAGCCCTGGATGTCGGAGAACCAGGAGCTGTTGATCTGGTTGTTCTTGGTGTTCGCCGCCCAGTTCCAGGCATCCACAAAGCTCTTCGCCGTCACCGGCGTCCCGTCGTGGAAGGTCCAGCCCGACTTCAGCGTCACGTTGTACGTCTGCGCGTCATTGGTGTTGATCGAGTCCGCAACCTGCATCCGCAGCTTGCCGTTGGACGGGTCGTAGTCCGCCAGGCCCTTGAACAGGTTCTGCACGATGCGCCCGCCACCCACCTCATTGGCGTTGGCCGGCTGCAACGGATTCTGCGGCTCACTGCTCTGATAAGTGAACGTCTTGGTCGCGTCCGACGAACCGCTACCCGAACTGCCGCCACCACCACAACCCGTGGCCATCAGGGCCACTGACGTCGCACTGACCACGGCCCAGCGCACACGGGTGCCTGCAGGCATGGAGCTTCCTCCTCAAGGGTGGATGACGCATCTCACCTCATGAGAATCGCCGCCAAGCGGTCACGCGACCGCAACGCAGCCGGACGAGCGAGGAGCGCAACGGCAGGTGGGCGCGAAAACAGGGGCGCGGGGAACTGCGCGAAGCGGAAGGCACTCACCAGCAAGATCGCGACGCAGGACAATGACCTGCACTTGCTCGCGACCTTGCCGGCGTTCACTCCTTGCTCGCGCAGTTCCCCGCGCCCCTGTCGGTGCACGTCCTGTCGGTGCACGTCCTGCCGTTGCGTCAGGCCGCGCCGGCGACCTCGCGTTCGGCCGCGAAGTGGCAGGCCGACTCGTGCCTGGCCTCGCCTGTCAGCAGCTCCGGGACGGCCAGCAGCGGCAGCTCCGTCGAGCAGCGTTCCTCCGCCTTCCAGCAGCGGGTGCGGAAGCGGCAGCCGGAGGGCGGGTTCGCCGGGGAGGGGATGTCGCCGGTGAGGATGATCCGCTCGCGGCTCTCGCGGCCGGTCGGGTCGGGCACCGGGACGGCGGACAGCAGCGCCTGGGTGTAGGGGTGGGTGGCGTGCTCGTAGATCTCGGCGTCGGTGCCGATCTCCACCATCCGCCCCAGGTACATCACGCCGACCCGGTCGGAGATGTGCCGGACGATCGACAGGTCGTGCGCGATGAACATGTAGGACAGCTCGAACTCGCTCTGGAGCTGCTCCAGCAGGTTGATCACCTGGGCCTGCACCGACACGTCCAGCGCCGACACCGGCTCGTCACAGATGATGATCTCCGGCTTCAGCGCCAGACCCCGTGCGATGCCGATGCGCTGACGCTGGCCGCCGGAGAACTGGTGCGGGTACCGGTTGATGTACTCCGGGTTCAGACCCACCACATCGAGCAGATCCTGAACCGCCTTGCGGCGGTCGCCCTTCGGCGCCACTTCCGGGTGGATCTCGAACGGCTCCCCGATGATGTCGCCGACCGTCATGCGCGGGTTCAGCGAGGTGTACGGGTCCTGGAACACCATCTGAATGTTGCGCCGCACGGCCTTGAGCGCGGCGCCCGACAGCCGGGAGATGTCCTCGCCCTTGTAGAGGACCTGGCCGGCGGTCGCCCGCTCCAGGTTCATCAGGACCTTGGCGAGGGTGGACTTGCCGCAGCCGGACTCGCCGACGATGCCGAGCGTCTCGCCCTTGTCGAGGGTGAAGGAGACGCCGTCGACGGCCTTGACCGCGCCGACCTGCTTCTTGAAGAGGACGCCCTGGGTGAGCGGGTAGTGCTTGACCAGGTCGCGGACCTCCAGGATGGGCTCAGCCATGGAGGGTCTCCTTCCAGAGGTGGCAGGCGCTCTTGCGGCCGGCGAGTTCGGCCCCGTCCCGGTCGGTGACCTGGTGCAGGGCGGGGATCTCGGTGCGGCAGCGGTCGGTGACCACGTCGCAGCGCGGGTTGAAGGCGCAGCCGGCCGGGACCTTGTAGAGGTTGGGCGGCAGGCCCTTGATCGCGTAGAGCTCCTCGCCCTTCTGGTCGAGGCGCGGGATCGACCGGAGCAGGCCGCGGGTGTAGGGGTGGGCGGGCCGCGCGTACAGCTCGTGCACCGGTGCGGTCTCGACGATCCGGCCGGCGTACATGACGGCGATCTTGTCGGCGACGTCGGCCACCACACCGAGGTCGTGGGTGATCAGGATCAGACCCATGTGGTACTCGGCCTGAAGCTCCGCCAGCAGGTCCATCACCTGCGCCTGGACGGTCACGTCCAGCGCCGTGGTCGGCTCGTCCGCGATGATCAGGTCCGGCTCCAGGGCCAGCGCCATCGCGATCATGATGCGCTGCCGCATACCGCCGGAGAACTGGTGCGGATAGTCGTTCACCCGCTGCGCCGCGGCCGGGATGCGCACCCGGTCCATCAGATCGATGGCCTTGGCCTTGGCCTCCTTGCGGGAGGCGCCCTCGTGCACGCGGAACATCTCGCCGAGCTGGTAGCCGACGGAGAGCACCGGGTTCAGCGAGGACAGCGCGTCCTGGAAGATCATCGCGATCTTGCGGCCGCGGATCTTCCGGCGCTCCTCGTTCGACATCTTGAGCATGTCCTGGCCGCGGAACATGATCTCGCCGGCGGTGATCCGGCCGGGCGGCATGTCGAGGATGCCCATGATGGTCTGCGCGGTGACGGACTTGCCGGAGCCGGACTCGCCGAGCACGGCCAGGGTCTCGCCGGCGGCGACCGAGTAGTTGACGCCGTTGACGGCCTTGGCGACGCCGTCGCGGGTCTTGAACTCGACGTGCAGGTCGCGGACTTCGAGCAGCGGGGTGCCGGGGACCAGGCGGTCCTTCGCGGCGGTGGTCTTCTCGGGTGCGGTGGTCATGATGCGGGCCGCCTCTCTCAGCGCAGCTTCGGGTCGAGGGCGTCGCGCACCGCGTCGCCGAGCATGATGAACGCCAGCACGGTGACGCTGAGCATGCCGGCCGGGAAGAACAGCGCGAACGGCGCGGTACGGAGGACCTTCTGGGCCGAGTTGATGTCGATGCCCCAGGAGATGGTCGGGTCCTGCAGGCCGATGCCGAGGAAGCTCAGCGTGGCCTCGGTGGCGATGTAGCCGCCCAGCGCGATGGTGGCGACCACGATCACCGGGGCGATGGCGTTCGGCAGGATGTGCTTGAACATGATCCGGCCGGTGCCGGCGCCGAGCGCCTTGGCCGCGGTCACGTAGTCCGACTGCTTGACGGTGATCACCGAGCCGCGCATCACGCGGGTCATCTGGGTCCAGCCGAGGGCGACCAGGGCGAAGACCACCGACCAGACGGTGCGGGTGGTGAAGGCGTTCAGCACGACCAGCGCGCCGAGCAGCAGCGGGATGCCGAAGAACATGTCGGTGACCCGGGAGATCACCGCGTCCACCCAGCCGCCGTAGTAGCCGGCGATCATGCCGGCCAGGCCGCCGAGGACGGTGACACCGGCGGTGACGCAGATGCCGACCACCACGGAGGCGCGGGCACCGTAGATCATCCGGGCGTAGATGGAGCGGCCCTGGCCGTCGTAGCCGAACCAGTCCGCCTGGAAGAAGTGCAGGTAGTTCGGCTTGCTCAGGTAGTGCAGGCGCAGGTCGCCGGCCCGCGGGTCCACCGAGGTGAACAGGCTGGGGGCGATCGCGAAGGCGACCAGCAGCACGATCAGCGCCGCCGAGATGATGAAGATCGGCCGCTTGCGCAGGTCGTGCCAGGCGTCCGAGCCGAGGCTGCGGGGCTTCTCCGGCTTGGGCTCGGCGGAGCCCTGTGCCGGGACGGTCTTCTCGATCAGGTCAGGCATACCGGATCCTCGGGTCCAGGACCGCGTAGAGCAGGTCGACGATCAGGCTGGCGGCCAGGTACACCAGCACCAGCACGACGACGAAACCGGAGACGGTCGCGCCCTCGTTGAGGTTGATGGCGTGGTACAGCGCGTTGCCGACGCCCTTGACGTTGAAGATGCCCTCGGTGACGATCGCGCCGCCCATCAGGGCGCCGAGGTCGGTGCCCAGGAAGGTCACCACCGGGATCATCGAGTTGCGCAGCAGGTGGGTACCGATGACCTTGCGCCGGGGCAGGCCCTTGGCGATCGCGGTGCGCATGTAGTCCGACTTGATGTTCTCCGCGATGGAGGTGCGGGTCAGTCGGGCGACGTAGGCGAGGGACAGCGAGCCGAGCACGATGGCGGGCAGCATCAGCTGGCCGAGGTTCATCGAGTCCTGAACGGTCGGGGTGATCCACTTGAGCTGGATCGCGAAGACGTTCTGGAAGATGAAGCCGAGCACCGGGACCGGGATCGAGATCAGCAGCAGGGTCAGCACCAGGGTGCTCTTGTCGAACGCCTTGCCGCGGCGCAGGCCGGCCAGCAGGCCGATCCCGACGCCGACCACCAGCTCGAAGACGAAGGCCAGCAGGGCCAGGCGGATGGTGACCGGCAGGGCCTCACCGATGACGTCGATGACCTTGCGGCCGGACATGGTCTCACCGAAGTTTCCGGTGAACAGGTCGCCCATGTAGTTGAGGTACTGCTGCCACAGCGAGACGTCGAGTCCCATCCGGTGCTTGAACGCGGCCAGCTGTGCGGGGTCGGCGGCCTTGTCTCCCCACATTGCCGCCGCCGGGTCGCCGGGCAGCATGCGGGTCATGAAGAAAATGATCGTGACCGTGCCCAGGAACACCGGGATCATCTGGAGCAGTCGCCTTGCGACAAAGCGCCCCATCGTGCCTCCAATTTGCTGCTCTGACGGGCCGTCGTCCCGATCAGAGTTCTTGGCGTGACAACGGCCGGTGCCGGTCCGCCCGGTGGGGCGGGGTACGGGCACCGGCCGTGTCGGTTCGAGCCGTGCGGTGCCGGCTCGGTTACTTCTGCTTGACCTCGACCTGGGTGAAGACCGGGTCGCCGAACGAGTCGTACTTCACGTTCTGCACGTTCTTCGAGTAACCGGCGGTGGTCTTGTAGTACCAGAGCGGGATGGCCGGCATGTCCTTGGCCAGCTGGGCCTCGGCCTGCTGGTACAGGTCGGCGGTCTGCTCGACGGTGGTGGCCTTGTCCGCCGCACTGGCCAGCTTGTCGAACTCCGGGCTGGAGTAGCCGGCGTCGTTGGCGTCGGCGCCGGTGCCGTACACGTCGCGCAGGAAGTTGGCGTTCAGCGGGTAGTCCTGCTGCCAGCCGGTCCGCATCAGACCGTCGACCTTCTTGCCCTTGATCAGGTCGCGGGCGGTCTTCATGTCCGGCTTCGGGTCGCCGACGCACTCCACGCCGGTGGCCTGGCGGATGGAGTTGCAGACCGCGTCCACCCACTCCTTGTGGCCGCCGTCGGAGTTGTACAGCACGGTGATCTTGTTGCCGGGGACGCCGCCGCCCTCGGCGATCAGCTGCTTGGCCTTCTCCGGGTTGTAGGTGCAGGCATCGCCGCAGGTGTTGTCCTTGTAGCCCATGGCGCCCGGGGCGACCCAGGTGTTGGCCGGCTGGCGGGAGCCGTTGAGCACCGTCTTGGTGATGGTGTCGCGGTCGATCGCCATCGACAGGCCCTGGCGGACCTTGGCCTTGTCCTGGCCCTTCCAGGAGTCCTGGTAGAGCGAGAAGGACAGCGCCTGGATGGAGCCCTGCGGCTGGTCGACGGCGCGGTCGCCCAGGTCGTTCTTGTAGGAGGCGAGGTCGCTCGGGTCGACCTGGTCCAGCACGTCCAGGTTGTCGGAGACCAGGTCCTTGTAGGCGGCCTCGGGCTGCGAGTAGCTCTTGAAGACGACGCCGCCGTTCTTCGGCTTGTCGGCGCCCGCGTAGTTGTCGTAGGCGGCGAGGGTGATCGCCTTGTTGTGCTCCCACGAGACGAACTTGTAGGGGCCGTTGCCGATCGGCGACTGACCGTACTTCGCCGGGTCGGTGTAGAACACCTTCGGCAGCGGCGCGAAGGCGGTGTAGCCGAGCTTGTACTGGAAGTACGACACCGGGCCGGTCAGCGCGATGGTGAAGTGGGTGTCGTCGACGACCTTCAGGCCGGACATGGTGTCGGCGGTCGGGTCGCCCTTGGCCGGGTGGACCGCGTCGTAGCCCTGGATGTCGGAGAACCAGTTGGAGTTGATCTGGTTGTTCTTGACGTTGGCGGACCAGTTCCAGGCGTCCACGAAGGACTGCGCGGTCACCGGGGTGCCGTCGTGGAAGGTCCAGCCGGACTTCAGGGTGACGGTGTAGTTCTGCGCGTCGGTGGTCTCGATCTTGTCGGCGACCTGGTTGCGCAGCTTGCCGCTGCTGGGGTCGTAGTCCACCAGGCCCTTGAACAGGTTCTTGATGACGCGACCGCCGCCGACCTCCATGGCGTTGGCGGGCTGGAGCGGGTTCTGCGGCTCGGAGCTCTGGTAGCTGAACGTGCCCTGGGCGTTGGCCGGTCCGCTGGAAGCGCCGTCCGACGAGCTGCTGCCGCAAGCGGTAGCGGCGAGGGCGACCGCGACGGCTGCGACAACCCACTTGGCCTGGCTGGCACCGCGCATGGGTGTGCCTCCTGAAATCGTGTTGCAGATCGCTCGCGGCCTGGCGCGCACCCCTGCGCAGGAGCCTCGACCCGAGCTCGACTGCACCCACTATCGGTCACTCATGGATACGGAATTGACCAATCCGGATTTCAATTTGGTCACATGAACGATGGGTGAATCCCAAAAATCGGACATTCCAGACATAGCCAGACAGGGGCGAAACGGACAGTTGTCACGGATGACGATCAGTGACGTCCGATTAACGAACAGCCTCTCCCTGGCCGTTCATGACGGAGAGTCACCAAAAACACGACCGGCCGGCGCCCCGAAGGACACCGGCCGGTCGGCCGAAACAGGCGGGCGTCAGCCCTTCTTGGCGCGCGACGCGGTGCGGCCGCGCTCCTTGGCGTCCAGGACGACCTTGCGGATGCGCACGGTCTCCGGGGTCACCTCGATGCACTCGTCCTCGCGGCAGAACTCCAGCGACTGCTCCAGCGAGAGCTTGCGCGGCGGGACGATCGACTCGGCCACGTCAGCGTTCGAGGAACGCATGTTGGTGAGCTTCTTCTCCTTGGTGATGTTCACGTCCATGTCGTCGGAGCGCGAGTTCTCGCCGACGATCATGCCCTCGTACACCTCGGTGCCGGGGTCGGTGAACAGCACGCCGCGCTCCTGCAGGTTGGTCATCGCGAAGGCGGTGACCACGCCGGAGCGGTCGGCGACCAGCGAACCGTTGTTACGGGTCGTCAGCGCGCCGAACCACGGCTCGTAGCCCTCGTGGATGGAGTGCGCGATACCGGTGCCGCGGGTGTTGGTGAGGAACTCCGTCCGGAATCCGATCAGGCCGCGGGACGGCACCACGAACTCCATCCGGACCCAGCCCGAACCGTGGTTGGACATGTTGTCCATCCGGCCCTTGCGGATGCCCATCAGCTGGGTGACGGCACCCATGTGCTCCTCGGGGACGTCCACCGTGAGGCGCTCGACCGGCTCGTGGGTCTTGCCGTTGATCTCGCGGGTGACGACCTGCGGCTTGCCGACGGTCAGCTCGAAGCCTTCCCGGCGCATGGTCTCGATCAGGATGGCCAGCGCCAGCTCACCGCGGCCCTGCACCTCCCAGGCGTCCGGGCGCTCGGTGTCCAGCACGCGCAGCGAGACGTTACCGATCAGCTCGCGGTCCAGACGGTCCTTGACCTGGCGGGCCGTCACCTTGCGGTCCACCTTGGCGCCGGACTTGGCGTCCGCGCCCTTGCCGGAGCCGCCCTTGCCGACCAGCGGCGAGGTGTTGGTGCCGATGGTCATCGAGATCGCCGGCTCGTCGACGGTGATCAGCGGCAGCGCGATCGGGTTCTCGGTGTCGGCCAGGGTCTCGCCGATCATGATCTCCGAGATACCCGCGACGGCGCAGATGTCACCGGGGCCGGCCACCTCGGCGGGCTTGCGGGTGAGCGCCTCGGTCATCAGCAGCTCGGAGATGCGGACGTTCTGGATCGAGCCGTCGCGCTTGATCCAGGCCACCGTCTGGCCCTTGCGCAGCTCGCCCTGCTCGACGCGGAGCAGCGCGATACGGCCGAGGAAGTTGTCGGCGTCCAGGTTGGTGACGTGCGCCTGCAGCGGGGCGTTCTCGTCGTAGGTCGGGGCCGGGACGTGCTCCAGGATGGTGGAGAAGAACGGCTCCAGGTTCTCGGAGTCGGCCGGCACGGTGCCGTTCTCCGGCTTGGTCAGCGAGGCGACGCCGTCACGGGCGCAGGCGTAGACGATCGGGAACTCGATCTGGTCCTCGTCCGCGTCCAGGTCCAGGAACAGGTCGTAGGTCTCGTTGATGACCTCGTCGATCCGGGCGTCCGGGCGGTCGGTCTTGTTGATGCACAGGATGACGGGCAGGCGGGCGGAGAGCGCCTTGCGCAGCACGAAGCGGGTCTGCGGCAGCGGGCCCTCGGAGGCGTCGACCAGCAGGACGACCGCGTCCACCATCGACAGACCGCGCTCGACCTCGCCACCGAAGTCGGCGTGGCCCGGGGTGTCGATGATGTTGATGGTGATCGGCGCGCCGCCGTCCTTGGGGTGGTACTTGACCGCGGTGTTCTTCGCGAGAATGGTGATGCCCTTCTCGCGCTCCAGGTCGTTCGAGTCCATCATGCGGTCGTCGAGCTGCTGGTGGGCCGCGAAGGCACCGGCCTGCTTGAGCATGGCGTCGACCAGGGTGGTCTTGCCGTGGTCGACGTGGGCGACGATGGCGACGTTGCGGATGTCGTTGCGCGTGGGCATGCGGCGCTGATTCTCCCGGAATCGTGGGTCACGGTGCCCGGCCCGCGTCAGCATTCACCGGTCCACCCACCGGGCACGGCACATGCCTCGGCTTCTCCCCATCGTACGGGGAAGCCCGCAATGGAGCAGAAACGGGCAGCCGGTGGAGGTTTGAATCACAACGGCCCGGCGCCCGCTTCCGGTACGAACGGACGGCTGCGGGCTAGAGGGCCAGCTCGAACCAGACGATCTTGCCCTTGGGGGTGCGGCGGCTGCCCCAGCGCTCGGCCAGCAGGGAGACCAGCTGGAGGCCGCGGCCGCCCTCGTCGGTCTCCTGGGCGCGGCGCTGGCGCGGCTGGGCGTAGGCGTCGTCCCAGACCTCGCAGACCATGGTCTTGTCGCGCAGCAGGCGCAGCCGGATCTCGCCGCGGCCGTGCCGCAGGGCGTTGGTGACCAGTTCGCTGACCAGCAGTTCGGAGGTGTCGACGAGTTCGTCGAGGCCGCGTTCCAGCAGCCAGCCGCAGGCGGCCTCGCGGGCCCGGGCGACCGAGGTCGGCTCGGGCGGCAGCCGCCAGTCGCCGACCGAGCCCTTGGGCAGGCCCTTGACCTTGGCCATCAGCAGGGCGATGTCGTCCTCGCCGTGGTGCGGGTTGAGCTCGTCCAGCACTTGGTCGCAGAGCTCCTCCAGCTGGTCGGAGCCGTTGGTGAGGGCGGTACGGAAGGCCTTCAGGCCCTCGTCCAGCTGGTGCTTGCGGGACTCCACCAGGCCGTCGGTGTACAGGCCGAGGACGGCGCCCTCGGGCAGGTCGACGGTGACCTCCTCGAACGGTTCGCCGCCGACGCCGAGCGGCAGGCCGGGCGGCACGTCGAGCATCCGGGCGCGTTCGCCGGGGGCGAGCAGCACCGGCGGGAGGTGGCCGGCGTTGGCGAAGGTGCAGCGCTGCTTGACCGCGTCGTACACGGCGTACACGCAGGTGGCGAGGTAGACCTCGGCGCCGGCCCGGTCCGGTTCGGCGTCGTCGTTGCCGAGGCCGCGGGCGATCTCGTCGAGGGCGGAGAGCACCTCTTCCGGGTCCAGGTCGAGCATCGCGAGGGTGCGCACGGCGGTGCGCAGCTGGCCCATCGCGACGGCGGCGCGCAGGCCGCGGCCCATCACGTCGCCGATCACCAGGGCGGTGCGGCTGCCGGGCAGCGGGATGACGTCGAACCAGTCGCCGCCGACCTCGGTGTTGTTGTTGCTGGGCAGGTAGCGGCGGGCGATCTCCAGGCCGGACGCGGCCGGGTTGCCCGGGGGCAGCAGGCTGCGCTGCAGGATCAGCGCGCGCTCGTGCTCGCGGCGGTACAGGCGGGCGTTGTCGACGCAGACGGCGGCGCGGGCGACCAGTTCCTCGGCGATCGCGACCTCGCGGGCGTCGAACGGCTCGCTGCCGATCGCCCGGGACAGCTGCACCAGGCCGAGCACCTGGTCGCGGGCGACCAGCGGCACCACCAGGGTGGAGCGCAGCAGCGGGTCGGGCCCGGGCTGCGGGACGACGCTGCGGCCGGTGCGCAGCGCGCGGGCGTGCGGGGAGCGCGGCGGGTAGCAGAGCGTGCCGCCGGCCTCGGCGACCCGGACGCCGCCGCGCTCGCTGCCGAGCACCGACGGGGCGTTGCCGACCACGCTGGAGACCGCGACCCGGCGCAGTTCGCCGTTCTCCGGGTTGGCGGTGAGCGAGGAGTCGCCGGTGAGCAGCGCGGTGTACAGGTCGACGGTGGCGACGTCGCAGAACTGCGGGACGATCACGTCGAGCAGTTCCTTGGCGGTGGTCTCCAGGTCGAGGGTGGAGCCGATGTGGGTGGACGCCTCGTTGAGCAGGGCGAGGCTGCGGCGCACGCCGGCGGCCTCGCGTTCGGCGATGTGCCGGCTGGTGACGTCCTGGACCTGCCCGGCGACGCCGATCGGACGTCCGCCGGCGGCGGTGAGGCGGTACAGCGAGACCGCCCAGGTGCGTTCGTCGTCGCGGCCGGCCGGGCGGCCGGGGCGGGCGGGGCCGGACAGCCGCAGGTCGAGGACGGGATCCTGGCCGGTGAGGACCTTGCGCAGGGCGAGCAGCAGCCGGTCCGCGTCGGAGGGGCGGAACACGTCGCCTGGGGCGAGGCCCTGCAGGGCAGCGGGGCTGCGGCCGACGCCGGTGGCGAAGGCGGCGTTGACGCGCTGCAGCTTCAGGTCGGTGTCGAACAGGAAGAAGCCGGTGGGGGTCTGGCCGATGACCGCCTCGGAGGCGGCCAGGTCGGTCTCGATGGCGCGCAGCCGGCCGAGGTCGACGGCCAGGCAGGTGGCCGAGCCGTCGGCGCTGTCGGGCATCGCGTAGACCTCGGCGAGGCTCTCCGCGCCGGACAGGTCCCGGTAGGGGGCGGTGCCGACCCATTCCTCGCCGGACAGGATGCGCTCCAGCCGGGCCCGGCCGCGCTGCCACAGTTCGCGCGGGACGAACGCGGTGATCGGGTCCGCGCCGACCGCCTCGGCGGCGGGCACGCCGAAGAACTGGGCGGCCCGGTCGCTCCACTGCGCGATCCGCCCGTCGGGGCCGATCGCGAAGGTGGCGACCCGGATGTAGTCGTAGATGGTGCCCGACGAGGCCTGTTCCCAGCCGTCCGGGAGCGTGGCGGGCACCGTGGGGGCACCCGGCTGCTCCGGCAGTGCGGCTCGGCCGCTGCTGCCGTGCGTCGTGTTCCGTGCCGGGAAGCTGTTCAACGGACCGACCCCTCCAACCCGCGCGCCCATCCGGTGTCGAGACGACCGAGTATTTCGATGTCCGAGTATTCATCATCCGGGCGTGGGCGCACACGCCCTTCAACGTCACAACATCGACTCGGGTGGTTGAACGTCCGAGTCTGCCAGTTCGAACCAGACGACCTTGCCCAGCCCCTCCGCCCTGGTGCCCCAGCGCAGGGCGAGCCGGCGGACCAGTTCGAGGCCGCGCCCGCCCTCGTCGCCGGCGCTCGCGTGCCGTTCCCGGGGCGGGTCGGGCAGCGGGTCGGAGATCTCCACCAGCAGCAGCTCGCCGAGGGTGAGGCGGACCCCGATCGGGGCGCTGGCGTACCGGACGGCGTTCGTGACCAGTTCGCTGACCAGCAGTTCGGCGGTGTCGGTGAGGGCTTCGACGCCCCAGTCGGCGAGCGTGTGGCGCACCAGCCGGCGGGCCCGGGAGACCGCGGTCGGCTCGGCCGGCAGTGTCCAGCCGGCGGTGGGGGCGTCGTCCCGTTCCCGGCCCAGCCGGGCCAGCAGCAGCGCCACGTCGTCGGGCTCGCGGCCCTGCTCCATGGTGTCGAGGACGGCCTCGCACGCCTGCTGGATCGAGGCGTACGGCTGTTCGAGCACGCTGATCAACCTCCCGAGTCCCACGTCCAGATCCTTGTCCCGGGACTCCACCAGCCCGTCCGTGCACAGGGCGAGCAGGCTGCCGTCGGGGATCTCCATCTCGATGGACTCGAACGGCACCCCGCCGACGCCGAGCGGCGCACCGGAGGGCAGGTCGAGCACCTGGCCGGCGCCGCCGGGCAGCGGGCCGCCGGAGCGGGCCGGCTCGGCGTCGGCGCCGGGCACCACCAGGACCGGCGGGATGTGGCCGGCCTTGGTGACGGTCAGGTTGCGCCGCGCGGGGTCGAACACCGCGTAGACGCAGGTGGCGAGCAGGGCCTCGTCGGGGCCCTGGGCGAGGTCGTCGGCGAGCTCGTGGACGTGCCGCAGGACCACCTCGGGCGCCAGGTCGAGGGCGGCCAGCACCCGCACCGCGGTGCGCAGCCGGCCCATCGTGGCGGCGGCCCGCAGGCCGTGGCCCATCACGTCGCCGACCACCAGCGCGGTGCGGTCGCCGGGCAGCGGGATGACGTCGAACCAGTCGCCGCCGACCTCGGTGCCGCTGGAGCCGGGCACGTACCGGTAGGCCACCTCGACGCCGGCCGGCTGCGGCACCTGCTGGGGCAGCAGGGTGCGCTGCAGGGTGAGCGCGGCCGTCCGCTCGCGGGCGTACAGGCGGGCGTTGTCCAGCGAGCTGCCGGCCCGGTCGGCGAGTTCGACGGTGAAGGCCAGGTCGTCGCGGTCGAAGCCCTCGCGGTAGCCGGCCCGGCTGACCACCAGCAGGCCGATCACGATGCCGCGGGCCCGCAGCGGCACCACCAGGCGGGAGTGGATGCCGAGGTCGCGGGCGGCCTCCACCTTGGGGTCGCCGGGGAAGGACAGCGCCTCCAGTTCGGCGCCGGTGAGCAGTTCGGGGACGCCGCGGCGCAGCACCCGGCCGAACACCGAGTCGTCCTCGAAGGTGATCCGGGCGCTGTGCCGGAGCATGGTCTCCACCGCCGGGCCGTCCTGGACGCCGGCCACGCCGAGCTGGAGCAGCGAGGTGCGCCGGTCGTGGCCGTGCCGGGGCAGGTCGTCACCGTGCGCGACGGCCTGCAGCAGGATCACCGCGGCGTAGTCGGCCAGCCGCGGGACCACCGCGCCGGCCAGTTCCTGGGCGATCATCGAGGCGTTCAGCAGGTCGCCGACCCGGGAGCCGAACTCGTTGAGCAGCGACAGCCGCCGCCGGGCGCCCTCCACCTTGGCCACTGCCCGGTAGCGCTCGGTGACGTCCATCGCGGTGCCGGAGATGCCGAGCACCCGGCCGGCCCGGTCGGTCATCCGGCTGAACGAGATCGACCGGTAGCCGCCCCGGCCGCTGTTCGGCGCGGCCAGCGTGACGTCGATGACGGGCTCGCCGGTGGCCAGCACCTGGCGCTGCAGCGCGGTGATCTCGTCGGTGGAGCGCTCCGGCAGGGTCTCGCCGGCGGTGCGG
Organism: Kitasatospora sp. NPDC048662; assembly: GCF_055587065.1. Lineage (NCBI taxonomy): Bacteria > Bacillati > Actinomycetota > Actinomycetes > Kitasatosporales > Streptomycetaceae > Kitasatospora > Kitasatospora sp. NPDC048662. The sequence continues at coordinate 525,761 of NZ_JBVJHA010000002.1, forward strand.
CCGATGTGTGCCTCGGCGGGCAGGCCGTTCATCTCGGCCAGCGTGCGGTTGACGGCGGTGTAGCGCAGGTCGGTGTCCAGCACGGCGATGCCCAGCGGGGACTGTTCGAACAGCGCGTCGCGGACCGCGAGGTCGCGTTCGACGGCGCGCAGCGCGGCGGCCTCGGTGAGCGCGGCCTGCACGTACGGGGCGCCGTCGCCGTCCACCAGCAGCGACAGCCGGACCTCCACCTCGACCGGCACGCCGTCGCGGTCGCTGATGCCGGTGAAGCCGTGCCAGGAGCCGTGGCGAAGCGTCTCCTGGAGGGCGGCCCTGGCCCGCTGCTGGTCCTCCGGGTCGGCGAGCAGTTCCTCGATCGACCGGCCGACCAGTACCTCGCTGGGCCAGCCGAGCATCTCCTCGGCGGTGGGGCTCCACAGCACCACCCGGCCCGCGGTGTCCAGGATGACGATCGCCACCCGCACCACGTCCAGCAGGCTGCCGCCCTCGGTGCGGCGGCTGGGGTGCAGCGTGGTCGGCGCGGTGTCGGGGCGCGCGGCCGGGTGCGGGCCGGGCCCCCCGGGGAACGCCCGGATGGGGCGGCCGCGGGACGATCCGGCGCCCTGGGCCGACGACCCGGGGCCGGCCGGTCCGGCGGACGGCCCGGGGGGCGGCGCCGGCTGGTCGTGGCCGGGGTGGCGGCGCAGACGGGCCCGGGCGGCCGCTCCGCCGGACCGGCCGGTGCCCTTGGGCCGCGCGGAGCCGCTCGGCCGCCGCGGCCCGCGCGGGGGCAGGCCCGACGCCTCGGGCTCTTCCCCGCCGTCACCCGGCTTCGCCACCTACGGGGCCTCCGGCCGTCGCTGGAACACGCTGCCGACGGGCCGCCGGGGCGTGGGCCGTCGCCACGTCGCGCCGTGCGCGGCTCACTGATCGTGACGAATCAAGCCGAACACTGCCATACCCAGGGAAACGCCCAGCTATCCCGGCATACGGGTCGTCTGTCCGATTGGCGTACAGAACGGGCATTTCCTTGCGCGGCCGGGATCTCCCGTGCTCAGTGCAGGTGGCCGTCGCGGTGCAGGTCGTCGAAGAGCAACTGGTCGACCGGGGGGACGCGGTCGCGGTCGGCATAGCCGAACCACTCGACGTCCTCGATCTCGCTGCTGGCGGCGAGGGTGCCGGTGTACTCGGCGCGGTAGCAGGCCATCCGGACGGTGGGGCCGCCCGGATGGGCGTCGGCCTCGTAGGTACCGGCGTGGGTGACGGTGTCGGGGCGGATGGCGACGGTGAGTTCCTCGGCGACCTCGCGGGTCAGCGTCTGCAGGTCGGTCTCGTCTCCCTCGCGCTTGCCGCCGGGGATGTAGAAGACGTCCTTGCCGCGGGGGCGCGCGCAGAGGATCCGGCCGCCCTCCAGCCGGACCCACGCCACCGTGTCGATCAGCTCTGCCATTGCCGCCCTTGCCGCTCGTACCGCTCGTCGGCTCCCGACCCTATGTCAGGGGCGGGGCGGCGGCGGTGGCGAGGTGCTGATTCTTCAGGTCGGGGCGGTCGGTGACCTCGGCTCCGAACCAGGGCGGCGGGGTGAAGGCGGCGGCGTCCTGCTGGTCGGTGAACTCGACCTCGACGGTGCGCAGTCCGGCCAGCCGGCCGTGGAAGGTGTCGACCACGGCCTCGTACCGGCCGAGCTGCACCAGCCGGCGGGTCTTGGCGACCCGGGCCTGCTCGGTGGCGGGCCACAGTGCCTCGAACTGCTCGGCGGTGAGCGGGGTCTCCCACTCGCCGCGGACCAGTCCGGTGCCGCGCTTGACCGTCAGCGAGCACGCCCCGCCCTGGTCGCGGACCCGGGCCTCGGCCCCCTCCGGGCCGATCACCAGGTACCCCTGCCGGACTTCGAACTCCCGCCCCTCGGGGACGGTTTCACCGTCCGGGACCAGGAACTTGCGCTCGATCTCCACCGCCATCTGAGGTCCTCCTCGCTCGGCATTCCCGCTCCCCCGCCTGCCGCCACGCTACGCGCCCGCGAGCGATCCGAACCGGACCTACGGGGCGCGGTCCTCCTCGGCTTCGACCCAGTAGAGCTGCTTGTGGCCGCGGGCCTCGAACTCGGCGGCCAGGGCCTCGGCGGCGGGGCGGGTGAGTCCGCGGGCGAGCAGGAAGCGATTGCCGTTGTCGTCCTGCCGCATGACGCGGTGCATGGCGGGCGTGCGATCCGGGTTCCCCATGGCGTCACACGGTAGCGGTCCGGCCCGATGGGGGGCGGGCCGGACCGGGCCGATGGGGCCAACTAGCTTACGCGCACGAGGAGTTCGCCGTGCAGAACGGCGAACCAGGCATCCGGGCGGTCGGCCCAGCGAAGCCAGCCGGCGGCGATCCGGTCCAGGTCGGCGGCGGTGGCGAGGCCCTCGGCCAGGGCGGTGGCGGCGGTGTTGGAGTGCACCGTCCGCTCGGCCCAGCTCTCCGACCACCAGGCACGTTCGGCCCCGGTGGCGTACGTCCAGGTGCTGGAGGACGGCCGGACGTCGGTCAGCCCGGCGGCGTGCGCCCAGGACAGCAGGCGGCGACCGGCGTCGGGTTCGCCGCCACTGGCCCGGGCGGTCTTTCGGTAGAGCGCCAACCAGTCGTCCAGTTCGGGCAGTTGGGGGTACCAGGCCATCGCGGCGTAGTCGGCGTCGCGCACCGCGATCACCCCGCCGGGGGCGGCGACCCGGCGCATCTCGCGCAGCGCGGCGACCGGGTCGGCGAGGTGCTGGAGCACCTGGTGGGCGTGCACCACGTCGAACGAGGCGTCGGCGTACGGGAGCCGGTACACGTCGGCGACCTCGAAGGTCAGCTGCTCCAGGCCGCGTTCGGCGGCCGACGCGGCGGCCTGGGCGAGCACCTCGGCGGACGGGTCGATGCCGATCACCCGGCCGGTCGGGCCGAGCCGGGCGGCGAGGTCGGCGGTGATCGTGCCGGGCCCGCAGCCGACGTCCAACAGCCGCTGCCCGGGCCGCAGTTCGGGCAGCAGGTAGGCCGCGGAGTTGGCGGCGGTGCGGGTGCGGTGCGAGCGCAGGACGGCGGCGTGGTGCCCGTGGGTGTAGCCGGCCACGTTGGTTCCCCTCTCCTCGAAGGCGCCTCCCAGGATAGGAAAATGTTCCATGGGCCGGACAATCTCGTCTCGCACTACGAGACGACTGCGAAATCTCCTCGCCCGCCGGGCCGGGCCGGGCGCAGAATCACCGGTATGGGAAAGACCTACGAACGCATCGACGACCGGCTGCGCGCGTTCATCGACAGGCAGCCCGTGTTCTTCGTGGCCACCGCCCCGCTCTCCGGCGACGGACACGTCAACCTCTCCCCCAAGGGCCGCGCCGGCACCCTCGCCGTCCTCAACGAACTCACCCTCGCCTACCTGGACTTCGGCGGTTCGCACGCCGAAACCATCGCCCACCTGCGGGAGAACGGCCGGATCACGCTGATGTGGTGCGCCTTCGACGGTCCGCCGACGGTGCTGCGGGTGCACGGCCGGGGCGAGCCGGTGTTCCGGGACGACCCGCGGTTCGCCAAGTTGCTCGGGCACTTCGACCCGTCCGCGGACGGCGTCGGGCTGCGCGCGATCGTCCTGGTGCGGGCGGAGCTGGTGAGCGACTCCTGCGGGTACGCCGTCCCGTTCATGGACTACCGCTCCGAACGAGGCCTGCACGAGCAGTACTTCACCCGCAAGGGCGAGGAGAACTTCAGCGCCTACTGCGAGGGCAAGGACCACGTCGCCGTCAGCATCGACGGCCTGCCCGCGCTGCCGCTCCCGCTGCCGCCGCGCCCCGCCGGCTGAAGCGTCGCGGGCCGTACCGTCGCGGCCCGTACCGTCGCGGCCCGTACCGTGGGGGGCGCCGTCCCGTACTGAAGGAGTCCCCCATGACCACCTCCGACCAGGAGTGGCTGCGCCGCGCGATCGAGCTGTCCCGGCGCTGCCCGCCGTCCCGCACGGCGTTCTCGGTGGGCGCGGTGATCGTCGGAGCGGACGGCGAGGTGCTGGCCGAGGGCTTCAGCCGAGAGGTCGACGCGGTGAACCACGCCGAGGAGGCCGCGCTCGGCAAGCTCGCGCCCGGCGATCCGCGACTGCGCACCGCCACCATGTACAGCACCTTGGAGCCGTGCGGGCAGCGGGCCTCCCGGCCGCACCCGTGCGCCGAGTTGATCGTCGCAGCCGGGGTGCCGCGGGTGGTGGTGGCCTGGCTGGAGCCCGCGCTGTTCGTCTCCGAGGGCCGGGGCAGCGCCGTGCTCGCCGGGGCGGGCATCGAGGTGGTGGAGCTGCCGGAGCTGGCCGAGGAGGCCCGGGCGGTCAACGCGCACCTGCTGGGGTGAGCCCGGCAGCCCTCGGCGCTAGTTTTGTAGGATTGCGGAACAAACACTCGCCCGAGGCCCCCGAGGAGCCCCGATGCCCGTCCTCACCCCGCCGGTCCGGGCCGTCCTGCTCGACATGGACGGCACCCTGGTCAACTCCGACGCCGTGGTCGAACGCTGCTGGCGCCGCTGGGCGGAACGGAACGGGCTCGACGCGGACGAGGCGATGAAGACCGTCCACGGCCGGCAGGGCCACCTGACCATGGCGCTGCTGCTGCCCGACCGCCCGATGGAACAGAACCTCGCGGAGAACCGGCAGATGCTCGCCGAGGAGACCGCCGACACCGACGGCGTGGTCGAAGTCCCGGGCGCCCGACGGCTGCTGGAGTCGCTGGCCGGACTGCCGCACGCCCTGGTCACCTCCGCCGACGACCGCCTCGCCCGGGTCCGGATGGCCGCCGCCGGCGTCCCGCTGCCACCGCTGATGATCACCGCCGAACATGTCGGCGCCAGCAAGCCCGACCCCGAAGGCTTCCTGAAGGCCGCCGCCGAACTCGGCGTCGCCCCCGCCGAATGCCTCGTCCTGGAAGACTCCGAGGCCGGCATCACCGCCGCCCGCGCCGCCGGCATGCCCGTCCTCGGCATCGGCCCCCGCGCCGCCGCCCACCGGCCTGACCACTGGGTGGACGACCTCACCGGCGTCACCATCACAGCCGCCCCGACCGGCGGCGAACTGGTCGTACGACTGCCCTGACAAGCGCTCGGGCGCTGGGCGGGCTGGCCGGGCGGCCGTCTTTGACGGGCACTCAGGCGCTGGGCGGCCTGGCCGGGCGGCCGTTCAGACGTCGGCGGACTGTCGCGGGGCTGCTCTGGCGGACGCTCGGGCATCGGCAAGGAACGCGGCAACCACTTGGACGCGGCACTCCGGGTGGCCGCTCAGCCAGGTGCCGAGCATGTGGTCGACGGGCTGGCCGTGCGACCTCCCTGGCGGCCGTTCAGGCGGCGGCCCGCCGGCAGTACGGCCTCCCTGACGCCCAACCAGGCAGCGGCGGGCCGACCATGTGTCCTCCCCTGCGACCGTCCAGGCGTCGGCGGGGCGGACCGGCCGTACGGCTGGGCGCGACGGCCGTTCAGGCGTCGGCAAGGGACGCGGTGGCCACCTGGGCGCGGTGCTCCGGTGGTCGCTCAGGCCTGTGCCGACCCGCTCGGTGGCGGATTGGCCGACCGAGCGGCTGCCCCGACGGCCGTTCAGGCCCCGGCGGCGGGATGGCCGTGCGGCTGCCCCAACAGCCCTTCAGGCGTCGCCGAGAAGCGCGGCAGCCACCTGGGCGCGGTGCTCCGGGTGGCCGCTCAGCCAGGTGCCGAGCATGTGATCGGCGCCCGGCAGGACGAGCCGGGTGTACGCGGCACGGGTGCGCAGGGCGGCGTCCAGAGCGTCGGTCACCTCGGCCGGGATCACCTCGTCCGTCTCGGGCACTACCAGCACCGCCCGGCCGTCGAACGCCGCGAAGGTCTCGAACGCCGTGCTGCTGCGCCAACTGCCCGGGCTGCGCAAGGTGGCCGTGAACTCCGGTGCGGCAAACGGGAGTTCCCGCACGTCGCGGGCGTACGCGGCCGGGGCCCCGAGGGCGATCGCCCGCACCCGGTCGCCGATGTCGGGCTCACCCAGCAGGTCGGCGACGGTCTGGCCGCTCATCGAGAACCCGACCAGCAGCAGCGGCCCGTCCGGCGCGTGGCGCTCCAGCACCGCACGGGCCTGCCGCGCGCGGCGGGCCAGCGAGAGCTGCCCGAGCTCGCCGGTGCTCTCGCCGTGCCCCGCGAAGTCGAACACCACCGAGCGACAGCCCGCAGCCGCCAACTCCCGGGCCAGCGGCAGGCATCGATGCCTGCCGCTGTTCCCCGCGCCGTGCATCAGCAGCGCCGTACCGGGGCGGGCCGGGACGGCGGGTTCGACCACGGTGCAGGCCAGGCGTTCGCCGTCCGCCGCCAGCGTGGGTGTACCGGCCGTCGTCATTCGGGGATCGCCAGGCAGAACGGGTGCCCGTCCGGGTCGAGCAGCGTCACCCAGTGGTCACCGCCCGCCTGGTGCTCCGGCTTCGTCGCGCCCGCCGCCAGCAGTTCGGCCACCGCCGGCGCCAACTCGGGCACGGTGAAGTCGAGATGGGCACGGGCCCCGTCGGAGGGCCAGGCCGGCGGCCGGAACCCGCCGACCCGCTGAAAGCCGATCCGCACCGGGCCGTCCCCGATGAACACGTACGCCTCGCTGCGGTACGTCACCTCCCAGCCCGTCAACAGGCGGTAGAACGCCGCCAGTCGCTCCGGGTCCGGGCAGTCCAGCACCGTCGAACTCAGCGCCCCGACCGCCCGGCGCTCTGCCATCTGCTCTTCCGTCACCGGCCCAGCGTGTCACGCGCCACCGACAGCGGCTTCCCGACACGACAGGCGTCGGACGACCGACGCGGCGAGGGACGGCCGGCCCCACCGCAAGCGGCGGATGCTCTGCCTGGCACCTCCCCAGGGGCAGCAAGTCCCCGGCGCGGCACGTGCGGCGCAGCAGGCGGGCGGGAGACCGCAGGCAGCCTGCACCGCCGAACCCGACAATTGCCGCACTGCCACTGCCCCGACACGTCACCGCCGCGGACGCCGACTCCCAACACTGCGAGTGCGGCGCAGCGACCAGGGCGGACGGAGGCCCCAGGCAACGACCTGACACCTGCCACCCGACGCGTCCCCCACCCGCGACAGCAACTCCCGACACTGCGAGTGCGGCACCACAACCAGGCCTGGCGGATACCCGGGCGACGACCTGCCGCACTACCCCCAGCACCTCCACCATCGGCCCGGCACCTCACCTGCCCGAGCAACGACTCCCCAATCACCGCAAGCACGCCAAGGGCAGCCGACCTCACCGAGCCCCGCAACCCGACACCTACCGCACTGCCGCATCACCCCGGCGCGTCACCCACCCGCGGCAGCAACTCCCTTGCCCGGCCGGTGCCGTGCGGCAGGCAGTGTGGTGGCCGGGAGCAGCCCGATCGTGGCGAGCAAGGCCAGGGCCGGGAGGGCGCCGTGCGGGCCGGCGCCGGAGGCGGTGGCGATGCCCAGGGTGGGGCCGACGTTCATGGCGGTCTGTTTCAGGCCGCCGACCGCGCCCGCGTATCCCGGCGGGGCGTCGCCGACCACGCTGCCGGTGGCCGTCACCATCACCGCGGCGAACCCCGCCCCCAGTAGCGCCGAGGCCATCGCCGTCGCGGTGGGCGCCGCCCCGCCGCCGCCCGGGCCGGCCAGTGCGGCAATTCCCGTCACCAGCAGCAGCGTTCCGCCGAGCGCGGTGCGACGCGGGCCGTACCGGCGCAGCGCCCGTTCGGCGGCGGGGGCGCCCAGGACCATCAGCGCGGTCAGCGGCAGCATCCGCAGCGCGGTGTCCACCGGGCCGAGGCGCAACGCGTCCTGGAGGCGGAAGGTGGTGCTGAACAGGGTGCCGAACAGTCCGGCGGAGGACGTCAGGAGCAGCGCCAGCGAGCCGATCACCGGCCGCGACCGGGCCACCGGGCGTGGCACCACCGGCGTGGGGGTGCGCCGCTCGTGGCCGAGCAGAGCCGCCAACAGGCCTGCGGTGGCGGCCAGTTCGACGACGGTGCCGGTGGCCGTCCAGCCCCGGTCGGGGATCTCTGCGAGGGCGTGCACCAGGACGGCGAGCGTGGCGGCGAGCAGCGCGGCACCCGCCAGGTCGAGCCGCTGGCGGCCCCGTTCGACCTCGGGTGGCCGCAGTGCGAGCGTCATCGCCGCGATCAGGACGGCGACCGGCACGTTGATCCAGAACACCGCCCGCCAGCCGAACTGCGCCACCAGCGCGCCGCCGAGCAGCGGGCCCGCGCCGGCCGCGAGCGCGATCGCGCCCGTCCGCACCGCGACCGCCCGGCCGAGCCGTTCCGGCGGACAGCACAGTCGCAGCAGCGCGAGCGTCTCGGGCTGCAGCAGCGCCCCGAACGCGCCCTGGGCGACCCGCAGTCCGATCACCCAGCCCACGGTGGGGGCGAGCGCGATCCCGGCCGAGGCCGCGCCGAACCCCAGCACCCCGGCCAGCAGCGTTCCCCGGTGCCCGTACCGGTCGCCGAGCCGGCCGGCCACCACCAGCAGGGCGGCGACCGCGACCAGGTAGCCGGTGCTGGTCCACTGCAACGCGGCCGCGTCCGCGCCGAGTTCGCGTCGCATGCTCGGCTGGGCGATCAGCAGCACGGTGCCGTCCAGCGCCACCAGCATCGCGGCCGTGACGCTCACCGGCAGCGCGAACCGGCTCACCGCGCGCCCAGGTGCGCCGTCAGGACGGCCTCCAGCAGCGCGTCCTCCCGCCCCGCCCCCAGCATCAACTCGACGCTCCCCCACCCCTGCAACTGCGCCAGCCCGTGCAGGTTCGCCCACAGTGCCGCCGCCACCACCGGCGCCCGCTCGCCGTCCCCCGTGCACTCCGCCACCAGCCCGACCATCCCCCCGAACAGCGGACCCGTCGACTCCCGCAGCCTCGGCCCGTCCGCCTCCCGCCCGTCACTGCTCAGCAGGTCGTGACGGAACATCAGCTCGAACATCCCGCGCCGCTCCGCCGCGAACGCCAGGTACTCCCGAGCCACCCCCTCCAAGCGCCCCCGGGCCCCCTCCGCCCGCACCCCCGCGAACCGCCGCCCCAGCTCCTCGAACCCCCGCCGCGCCACCGCCGACAACAAATCCCGATGGGTGGCGAAGTACCGCCGCGGCGCCCCGTGCGACACCCCCGCCCGCCGCGCGATCTCCCGCAATCCCACCGCCCCCGACCCCTCCGCCAGCACCAACTCCACCCCGGCATCCACCAGGCGCTCACGCAGGGACGTCCGCTCATCATCCATAGACACTGTCTACCAGCGGAGCGCAGACAGTGTCTACCCACTACCCTGAGGAGCATGACCTCACTGCCCGACTGGATGCGCCCGCCGCGCGCGGAGGGCTGGTTCGCGGAGGATCTCGACCGCCTCCCCGAGGCGCCTCGGCACACCGAACTCATCGACGGAGCACTCGTCTTCATGATGTCGCCGCAGCGGTGGTGGCACGGCCACCTCGTCACCATGCTCACCGTCGCGCTCATGGGCCAGTGCCCGCAGGGGTTCAAAGTGGGCAGGGAAATGACCATCAGGCTCGACTCCCGCAACCGGCCCGAGCCGGATCTGCTGGTGACCGACGCTCCGATCGACCGCGACCGCACCTGGCTCGCCCCCGAAGAGGTCGCGCTGGCCGTCGAAGTGGTCTCCCCCGAATCCGCCCACCGCGACCGCACCGTCAAGCTCCGCAAGTACGCGGAGGCCGGGATCCCGCATTACTGGCGCATCGAGGACGAGGACGGCCACCCCGCCGTGCACGTCTACGAACTCGACGTCCCGACCCGGACCTACGCCCCGGCCGGCATCTTCCGGGGCACGCTCAAGCGCCCGGTGCCGTTCACGATCGACCTCGACCTCGAACAACTCGTGGCCGGCCTCTGACCGACACGACACAAGGGACCGGCTAGCAGGGCGGTTCCGCGCCGGTCAGGTCCACGTCCTCGAACAGTTCCAGCATCCGGCCGAGCACGCGGACGGTGGTCGCCAGGTCGGCGTCGGTGAGGTCGCCGTCGGCCTGGCGCAGCAGCGCGTGTTCGCGGGCCGTCACGGCCGTGATGGCGGCCTGGCCGGCGTCGGTGAGCCGGATCAGCGAGGAGCGCGCGTGGGCCGGGTTGGGGACGGCCTCGACCAGCCCGGACGCTGCGGCGTCGTTCACCATGCGCTGGACGAACTGTCGGCTGAGCGACTGGGCCCGGCCCATCTGCGGCACCGTCATGGGTCCGTGCTGGCACAGCAGGTCCAGCACGGCGCGCACGCCGACGGAGAGGCCCTGGGCGGCGTCCAGCTCGATCCGGCGCTGGACACGGCGGTACAGCGGGCCGACGAGGGCGAAGACCTCCATGAGGCGCCCCGGCAGCTCTTCGGGGGACAGCGGAACGGACGGGGCGGGGGAATCGGTCACCACACCACTATGACATGACAACCCAGTTGCCATTATTGGGGAGCTGTGACAACTTGGTTGTCATGATTGAGTTCGGGTTCGAGACCTTCCAGTCCTCCGACGGCCTGCTCGCCTACCGCGACGAGGGTCCGCGCCAAGGCGAGACCCTGGTGCTGCTGCACAGCGTGTTCGTTGACCACACCCAGTTCGACAACCTGGTTCCCGGCCTGGTCGCGCTCGGCTACCGGGTCGTTGCGCCGGACGCTCGAGGACACGGCCGGTCGGCGAATGCGAGCGGGCCGTTCCGGAACGCGGACGATCTCGCGGAGCTGCTGCGGCACCTGGGGCTGCGTCAGGTCACGCTGGTGGGTGTGTCGATGGGCGCGATGATCGCGGTCGAAACGGTGATCGAGCACCCCGAGCTGGTGCGGGCCCTGGTGGTCAGCGGTCGCGGGCTCGGCGAGCCGGACCTGACCGACGCCTGGTCCGCCGGGATCGCCGAGCGACAGGGCGCGGCACTGGCGGCCGGCGACCTGTCGGGCTATCTCGACGGTTTCCTCCAGTGGATCGCCGGCCCCGCACGCAGCCTCGACGAGGTCGATCCGGCCATCGTGGCCCAGGTGCGCGAGATGGCGCTGCGCACCCTCATGAAGCACACCCCGGACGAGCCGGACCACCGCGTCCCGGTCGAGGACCTCGCCACGCGCGCCAAGGAGATCACCGTGCCGGTCCTCGCGATCAACGGCGCACTCGACGCCCCCAACCTCCTCGCCACGGCGGACGAGCTGATCCGGGCGGTCCCGAACGGCCGCACCATGCTGCTGCCGGGTGTCGGCCACTACACGACACAGGAGGCCCCGCAGGAGTTCACCCGCGCACTGGTCGACTTCCTCCGGGAGACCGACGCCACCTGAGGCCATCGCCCCGGCCCGGAACCGTCGCGCCGCGCGGAGCAGAACCTTCGAGCCGACCCGACCGGCGCCCAACCAAAAATGCTGCTCGGCCACCGAGCGGGCCGAGCAGCATTCCTGGCGGGACCTCAGACGTTGAAGCGGAATACTCACGACAAGGCTGTGACCTGCAAAGACGCCGATCCCGGCGACCCAAGTCAGCACAGAATCAGCACGGTGACTCGAACCCTCAGCCAGTCATCAGTAGTGGTAGCGGGCGGCCAGAACGATGATTTCCCGGTCCGTCACCAAGTAGACGAGGCGGTGCTCGTCATCGATCCGCCGCGACCAGGCGCCGGGCAAGTGATACTTCAGCGGCTCGGGCTTGCCGATCCCGGTGAAGGGGTCGCGCAGGACGTCCTCGATGAGCTTGTTGATCCGGGCGAGCATCTTGCGGTCATTCTTGAGCCAGGAGGTGTAGTCCTCCCAGCCGGTCTCCTCGAAGACGAGCCTCACGCGGCACCCTTCTCGCCATCCGCCGCGTCAGGGTCGATGAGCTCCCGCTCGGAAAGCCCTATGCCGCCAAGGGCGTTCTCGTACGCCTTGAGCAAGCGGCGGGCGTTCACCGGCGAGCGCAGCAGGTAGGAGCCTTCACGCAGAGCGGCATAGTCCTCGGCCGAGACGAGTACGGCATTTCCATGCTTGGAGACGATCTCAATGGCCTCGTGATCGTCATTGACCTTCTTGATCAACGGGAAGAGAGCCTTGCGCGCCTCGCTGGCAGTGATCGACATCGACTGAACTCCCTCCACGGCTGGTACCACATAACGTACCACTCATGCGAGCACGGCGGGCCGAAGAAGTCAGCACCAAGTCAGCACGGAAAAGAAGTCGGGGCCCACCTCAAGGGAGGCGGGCCCCGTACGACCTGCGCATTTGACAGATCAATCTATCTCAAAGTAATCAAACGATCACACGTTGAAGCGGAACTCCACCACGTCGCCGTCGTGCATGACGTAGTCCTTGCCTTCGATGCGGGCCTTGCCCTTGGCGCGGGCTTCGGCGATGGAGCCGGTGGCGACGAGGTCCTCGAAGGAGGTGACCTCGGCCTTGATGAAGCCCTTCTGGAAGTCGGTGTGGATGACGCCGGCGGCTTCGGGGGCGGTGGCGCCCTGCCTGATGGTCCAGGCGCGGGCTTCCTTGGGACCGGCGGTGAGGTAGGTCTGGAGGCCGAGGGTGGCGAAGCCGACGCGGGCGAGGGTGGCGAGACCGGGCTCGTCCTGGCCCATGGACTGGAGGAGTTCGAGGGCCTCGTCGTCGTCGAGTTCGATGAGCTCGGACTCGATCTTGGCGTTGAGGAAGATGGCCTCGGCGGGGGCGACCAGGGCGCGCTGGGCACTCTTGAAGTCCTCGTCGGAGAGGGCGTCCTCGTCGACGTTGAAGACGTAGAGGAACGGCTTCGCGGTCATCAGGTGGAGGTCGCGGACGAGGGTGGTGTCGAAGCCGGCCTCGAAGAGGGTCTTGCCGGTCTCCAGGATCGCCTGGGCGGCCTCGGCGGCGGCGAGGACGGGGGCGGTGTCCTTCTTGAGCCGGGCTTCCTTCTGGAGCCGGGGCAGCGCCTTCTCGATGGTCTGCAGGTCCGCGAGGATCAGCTCGGTGTGGATGGTGTCGATGTCGTCCTTGGGCGACACCTTGCCATCGACGTGGACCACATCGGGGTCGGTGAAGGCACGGACGACCTGGCAGATCGCATTGGCCTCGCGGATGTTGGCGAGGAACTTGTTGCCCAGTCCTTCGCCCTCGCTGGCACCGCGGACAATGCCGGCGATGTCCACGAAGTCGACGGTGGCGGGCAGGATGCGCTGCGAGCCGAAGATCTCGGCGAGCTTGTCCAGCCGCGGGTCCGGGACGCCGACGACGCCCACGTTGGGCTCGATGGTGGCGAACGGGTAGTTGGCCGCCAGCACGTCGTTCTTGGTCAGGGCGTTGAACAGGGTCGACTTGCCGACGTTCGGCAGGCCGACGATTCCGATCGTGAGCGACATGGAGAGTGGTGTCCCGTGGCTTGGAGGGCGTCGAGGTGGCCCGTGCGGGCCGATCCCCCAGTCTACGGGGCGTGCGAGGGCCCGAAGCAGCGTGGTGGGGCGTGCACCGGCCGGACACGGACCAATTGCTCGGGAGCCATTACACAGGGTGTCGATGATCGGACCGTACGTTGGTCGGGTGGAGCAGAGCATCCGTACCCAGCCGCCAGGGCCGAGAAGACGAGCGCCGGGGCGCGGCGCCGATGAGGCCGCCGTTCCGGGGCAGATCCGGTCCCCAGAGTCCCGCTCGCGGGCGTCCGCCGGCGGCCGGACCGGACCACCCGCCGTGCGGTGGCTGCAGCGCCTGCCGCGCCGGCTGCTGACGGCCCGTCGGAGGCGGGGCGGCAAGCCGCCGGCCCGGCTGACGGCGGTGGGCACCGGGGTGGTCGCGGTGGCCGGGACGCTGGTGGCCGCGGCGGTGGACCGGCTGATGTTCGGGGGACTCGGGGTGCTGTTCGGGCTCGGCTATCTGGTGGTCTGCTTCCAGCTGGCCGTGCGGGTGCGGTACCCGGACCTCCCGGCGGCCCCGATCTGCGGACCGATCGCGTTCGCGGCGGCGCTGGTGCTGCTGCAGCCGGGCGCCGCGAACGGCGTCACCGGTCAGGTGGTGGCGCTGGCCGGCGGACTGGCGCTGCGCGCGGGCTGGTTGTTCACGGGCACCGGCCTGGCCGCCGCGATCGTCACCGCGCGTTACATCGCCCAGCGCCGCCGCCACCGGGCCAGGTGAGCCAACGGCCGCCGGTCAGCGCCCGGCGGTCAGCGGCTGCCGGCCGGCGGCCATCGCCGCGCCGACGATGCCCGCGTTGTTGCGGAGCTCGGCGGGGACGACCTCGGCACGGCGGTCCTTGAGCAGGGGCAGGAACTTCTCGTGCTTGCGGCTGACACCGCCGCCGACGATCACCAGCTGCGGGGAGAAGAGCATCTCGACCAGGTCGAGGTACTCGTCGACCCGCCCGGCCCACTGCGGCCAGCTGAGGTCGTGGCGTTCCTTGGCGGCGGAGGAGGCACGCCGCTCGGCGTCCTTGCCGCGCAGTTCGAGGTGGCCGAGTTCGGTGTTGGGGACGAGCACGCCGTCGGAGAACAGCGCGCTGCCGATGCCGGTGCCGAAGGTGAGCAGCAGGACCACGCCGGAGCGGCCGCGGCCGGCGCCGTGGGTGACTTCGGCGAGGCCGGCCGCGTCGGCGTCGTTGACCACGGTGGCGGGCATGCCGAGCGCCTCGGTGAACCGGGTGGCGGCGTCCAGTCCGATCCAGCTCTTGTCGACGTTGGCGGCGGTGCGGGTCTGCCCGTCGACGACCACGCCGGGGAAGGTCAGGCCGACCGGCCCGTGGTGGCCGAAGTGCCGGACGACCTCGCACACCGCGTCGATCACCGCGTCGGGGCCGGACGGCTGCGGGGTGAGCACCTTGTGCCGCTCCTGCGCGAGCACGCCCTTGTCGAGGTCGACCGGTGCGCCCTTGATGCCCGAGCCGCCGATGTCCACGCCGAAGACCGTCGTCACTGCCGTCGCCTTCCGTCCGCAGGGGCATCCGCTGCCCGCTCTCGCACCAACGTACGGGGGCGCGGGGGCGGGCGCAGCCGTTCCCGGACGGTCGCCGCCCGCACGGGCGACGCCCGGACCTCTCGGGAGAGGGATCCGGGCGTCGGACGGCCGAGGTGACCTGCGGGCGGTCAGAGCTTGCCGGCGGCCTCGGCGCGCAGGTCGCGGCGGAGCTCCTTGGGGAGCGAGAAGGTCAGGTGCTCCTCGGCGGTCTTGACGATCTGCACGTCCTCGAAGCCGTGGGCGGCGAGCAGTTGCAGCACGCCCTCGACCAGGATCTCCGGCACGGAGGCGCCGCTGGTCAGGCCGACCGTCTGCACGCCCTCCAGCCAGGCGAGGTCGATCTCCTCGGCGAAGTCGACCAGGTGGGCGGCCTTGGCGCCGTACTCCAGGCCGACCTCGACCAGGCGGACCGAGTTGGAGGAGTTCTTCGAGCCGACCACGATCAGCAGGTCCGCCTCGGGGGCCAGCTGCTTGACGGCGACCTGGCGGTTCTGGGTGGCGTAGCAGATGTCGTCGCTGGGCGGCGAGACCAGCAGCGGGAAGCGCTCCTTGAGGGCGCCGACGGTCTCCATGGTCTCGTCCACGGAGAGGGTGGTCTGGGAGAGCCAGACCAGCTTGGACTCGTCGCGGATCTTCACGTTGGCGACGTCCTCGGCACCGTCCACCAGGTGGATCCGGTCCGGGGCCTCGCCCATGGTGCCGACGACCTCCTCGTGGCCCTCGTGGCCGATCAGCAGGATGTCGTAGTCCTCGTCGGCGAACCGGCGGGCCTCCTTGTGCACCTTGGTGACCAGCGGGCAGGTCGCGTCGATGGTGGCGAGCTTGCCGGCTTCGGCCTCGTCGTGCACCGACGGGGCGACGCCGTGCGCGGAGAACACCACGATCGCGCCCTGGGGCACCTCCTCCGTCTCGTCGACGAAGATCGCGCCCTGCTTCTCCAGGGTCTGCACGACGTACTTGTTGTGGACGATCTGCTTACGGACGTAGATGGGCGCCCCGTACTGCTCCAGGGCCTTCTCCACGGCGATCACGGCGCGGTCGACACCCGCGCAGTAGCCACGGGGGGCGGCGAGCAGGACACGGCGCTGAGCACTGGCGGACATGGCTCCATCGTACGGGCGAGTCCCGCCCGCGTGGACGCGCGTCGCCGCTGCCGGGGCGGGCGCGGCCGGTGGAATGGCGAGGGTGAGCACAAAGGCGGCTTCGACGGAACTGCGGCGCACTCTCGGGGTGCGCGATCTGATGGTGTACGGGCTGCTGTTCATCGCCCCGATGGCGCCGGTCGGCGTGTTCGGCGTCCTGGACGCGAAGAGCCACGGGGCGGTGGCCGCCGTCTACTTGGTGGCCACCGTGGCGATGGGGTTCACCGCCGTGTCGTACGCCGAGATGGTGCGGGCGGTGCCCCGGGCCGGCTCGGTGTTCGCGTACGCGCGGGCCGGGCTGGGCGAGGGGCCCGGGTTCATCGCCGGGTGGATGGCGATGCTCGACTACCTGCTGATCCCGGCGGTCGCGTACCTGTTCTCCGGCATCGCGCTGCACTCGCTGGTGCCGGGCGTCTCGCGGTGGGTGTGGACCACGCTGGCGGTACTGGTCACCACCGCGCTCAACCTGATCGGGGTGCGGACGGCGGCCGTGGTCGGCTTCGCGGTGCTGGCCATGGAGGTCGTGGTGCTGGCGGTGTTCGTGGTCGCGGCCTCGGTGGAACTGGCGCTGCACGGGGCGGCCCGGGACTGGGGCTCCCCGTTCGGGGGAATCGGCGGTTTCTCGTTGACGGCGGTGCTGTCGGCGGTGTCCGTCGCGGTGCTCTCCTACCTCGGCTTCGACGCGATCGCCTCCTTCGTCGAGGAGGCCGTGGGCGCGTCGGCCGCGGTCGCCCGGGCGGTGCTGTGGTGCCTGGCGCTGGCCGGCCTGCTGTTCGTCGTCCAGACGTACCTGGCGGCGGTGCTGGAACCCATGACGCCCGATCAACTGGCCGCCGACCCGGCCGCGCAGGGGTCGGCGTTCTACGACACCGTCGAGGCCGCCGTCGGGCACTGGCTGCATGTGCTGATCGCCGCGTCCAAGGCGATCGGCGCCGCGTTCGCCGCGCTGGCCGGGCAGGCCGCGGCCGGGCGGCTGGTGTTCGCGATGGGGCGGGAGGGGCGGCTGCCCCGGCGGCTGGGCGTGGTCGAGGAACGCTCCGCGATCCCTCGGCGGGCGCTGCTGACGGCCGCCGTCATCACGCTGGTGGCCGCGGTCTGGGCCGCCCGCCGCGACGACGGACTCGACCGGCTCACCTCGGTGGTCAACGTCGGCGCGCTCACCGCGTTCGTGCTGCTGCACGCCTCGGTGGTGGGCTGGTACGTGGTGCGCGGCCACTCCCGCGACTGGCTGCGCCACGGCGTCGTTCCACTGCTGGGCATCGCGGTGATCGTCGCGGTGCTGGTGGAGGCGTCGCACACGGCGCTGATCGTGGGCGGGATCTGGCTGGCGGTGGGGTTGGTGGTTCTGGTGACGCAGCGGAGGTAGCGGGGCGCAGGCGGGCGCGAACACAGGGGCGCGGGGAACGGCGCGGCCGGCCAGGCACCGCCGGCCAGATGCGACGCAGGACGGCGAGTCGCACTGTTTCGCGATCTTGCGGACAGGTTCCTCCCGCTTCGCGCAGTTCCCCGCGCCCCTGATTTGGCACCCAACCGCTCGCGCAGGTCTTCCCGTGCCCCCGGCTTCCCGTCGGCCCGAAGGGCTAGCCTCTGGGAATGGCTAATGCGAGCAGTCCCGAAGCACCCCTGCCCGTGGCGAAGGTCTCGGCGCTGATCGGCGGGTGGGTCGATCGGCTGGGCGAGGTGTGGGTGGAGGGGCAGATCGCGCAGCTCTCGCGGCGGCCGGGGGCGGGGATGGTGTTCCTGACGCTGCGCGACCCCGATCGGGACGTCTCGTTGACGGTGACGTGCTTCCGGTCGGTGTTCGAGCAGGTCGCGGATGCCGTGCAGGAGGGTTCGCGGGTGATCGTGCTGGCGAAGCCGGAGTGGTACACGGCGCGCGGCACGCTGTCGCTCCGGGCGTCGGAGATCCGGCTCGTCGGGCTGGGTGAACTGCTGGCCCGGCTGGAGCAGTTGAAGCGCAAGCTGGTTGCCGAGGGCCTGTTCGAGGAGGCCCGGAAGAAGCCGTTGCCGTTCCTGCCGGGGTGCGTGGGTCTGGTGACCGGCCGCGGTTCGGCGGCCGAGCGGGACGTGCTGGAGAACGCCCGGCGGCGCTGGCCGGCGGTGCGGTTCGAGGTGCGGAACGTGTTGGTGCAGGGGCCGCAGGCGGTGTCGCAGGTGAGTGCCGCGGTGCGCGAGTTGGACGCGCATCCGGATGTCGAGGTGATCGTGGTGGCCCGCGGTGGCGGCAGTGTGGAGGATCTGCTGCCGTTCTCCGACGAGGAGTTGGTGCGGACGGTGGCGGCGGCCCGGACGCCGGTGGTGAGTGCGATCGGCCACGAGCCGGACCAACCGCTGCTGGACTTCGTCGCGGACCTGCGGGCGTCCACGCCGACCGACGCGGCGAAGCGGGTGGTGCCGGACGTGGGCGAGGAGCTGGCCCGGGTGCGGCAGTTGCGGGACCGGGCGCGGCGGTACGTGGTGCACCGGGTGGAGCGGGAGGCGGCGGGCCTGGCGTCGGTGCGCAGCCGGCCGGCGCTGGCGGCGCCGACCGAGGCGGTGGCGGCGCGCGGCGCGGAGGTGGCGGCGCTGGCGGAGCGGGCCCGCCGGGTGCTGGGGCACCGGCTGGACCATGCGCAGACCGACCTCGGGCACGCCTTGGCCCGGGTGGTGGCACTGTCGCCGCTGGCCACCCTGGAGCGCGGGTACGCGGTGCTGCAGCGCGAGGACGGCGCGGTGGTGACGGACCCGGCGCAGGTCGCGGGCGGCGAGGCGCTGCGCGCCCGGGTGGCGGGCGGCGCGTTCGAGGTGCGGGTGCCCGGGGAGGGCTGAGGGCGCGGTTTCAGTCGGTGAGCAGCCGCTCGCGGGAGAGCGCGGTGGAGTGCTCGTGGAAGCCGAGGCTGCGGTAGAGCGCCTCGCCGCCCTCGGTGGCGTGCAGGTCGATCCTGGTGGCGCGTCGTTCGTCGAACCAGGCGAGCAGCGCTTCGGTGCAGGCCCTGGCGTGGCCCCGGCCGCGTTGGTCGGGGTCGGTGCAGATGTTGAAGACGAAGCCGAACAGGCCGTCGGGGTGGCCGGGGGCGGGCAGCCGCTGTTCCAGGGTGCCGACGGCGCAGCTGGCCAGTCGGCCGGGGCTCTTCGGGTCGTCGATCACGTACGCCTGGAGGCGCCGGTCGGGCTCGGCTAGCTGACGGGCCACCAGGTCCTGTGCGGTGTGCTGCCAGTGGCCGGGGCGCGGTTCGCCCTGCATGGACGCGAACATCAGGGTGCGGAGGCGGACGAGTTCGGCGGCGTCCTCGGGCCGGGCCGGGCGTGGAGTGCTCATGTCCGCAGCGTAAGGCGGGGGTGCAAGGGGTTTGTCCGGGGCAGCGCCTACGCTGGCGGCATGGCTGATCAGCAGGGTGCGGGTGTCGAGCAGGTGCTCGGGTACGAGCAGGCGCGGGACGAGCTGCTGGAGGTGGTCCGGCGGCTGGAGACCGGTGGGACGACGCTCGAGGAGTCGCTGGCGCTGTGGGAGCGCGGCGAGCAGCTGGCGAAGGTGTGCCAGCGCTGGCTGGACGGCGCCCGGGCCCGGCTGGACGCGGCGCTGGCGGCCGAGGAGTCCGCGGGCGAGTAGCCACACCGGAGTTGTGGCGTACATCACAGGCAGCTGGGGGAATGGTTTAACTTTCATCGAAGTTGGTCCGGTGTGTACGGCGCCCGCCGTACCCGACCGCCCCACGCTTTGAGGTAGGACACTGTCATGACCCTGGCCCTCGACGCCGCCGCCCAGGACCTGCTCTTCCGCGAGGCCCGCACCGCCAACACCTTCTCGGCCGAGCCGGTCAGCGACGAGCAGATCCAGGCGATCTACGAGCTGGTGAAGTTCGGCCCGACCGCCTTCAACCAGCAGCCGCTGCGCATCGTCCTGGTCCGCTCCGAGGAGGGCCGCGCCCGCCTGGTGCAGCACATGGCCGAGGGCAACCAGGCCAAGACCTCCAGCGCGCCGCTGGTCGCCATCCTGGCCGCCGACAACGAGTTCCACGAGGAGCTCCCCTCGCAGCTGCCGCACTTCCCGCAGGCCAAGGACATGTTCTTCAGCGAGCGCTCGGTCCGCGAGTCCTCGGCCGCCCTGAACGGCGCCCTGCAGGCCGCGTACTTCATCATCGGCGTGCGCGCCGCCGGCCTGGCCGCCGGCCCGATGACCGGCTTCGACGGCGAGGCCATCAACAAGGAGTTCTTCGGCGACGGCGAGCACTCGGTGCTGGCGGTCGTCAACATCGGCAAGCCGGGCGAGGACGCCTGGTTCCCGCGCAGCCCGCGCCTGGCCTACGACCAGGTCGTCACCACCGTCTGAGTCCCACTCGGCACCGTGACAGCGAAGGCCCCCGCCGTTCCCCGGCGGGGGCCTTCCGCGTGCCTGTGGGGACTACTTCAGCGCCTCGGCGAGCTGCGCGAGTTCCTCGTACGAGGCGGTGCCGGTGAGCACCGTGGTGCCGGTGTCGCCGGCCGGGCGGGTCAGGGCCCGGTAGCGGTCGCCCTGCACCCGCTGCCACTCCTGGCCGGCCACCGTGGAGGTGCCGTCCGGCTTGGCGCCGGGCACGTTCCGGGAGACCACGTCGTCGGGCTTGTCGTTGCTCTGCTCGATCGCCGCGTACTGGCCGGAGGCGGTGCTGAGGCCCAGGTGCCAGACGGCGTGGCCCTTGTCGTTCGGGCTGTAGCTCACCGAGGTGGCCTTCCAGCCGTCCGGCAGGGCCTGCGGGCCGAGCAGCGGGTACGGCGCGGCGCGCTTCGCCGACGCCACTTCCGCCTGGTACGGCACGGCGTGCACGCCGCCCTTGCCGTCCGCGCTGGGGATGCTGAAGTACGCGACCGCCACCACGACGCCGACCGCCGCCATCGACAGGACCATGTCCCGTACCGTCTGACGGCCCCTCTTGCTGCTGTTGCCTGCCACCCGCCCATGGTAGGCGGCGCTTACGGAACACCGGTGCACCGGCCGCCCCGTCACGGTGTGCGCGGAGTGCGCCGCAGACTCCCGTTCCACCTGCCGATACGATCGCAGCAGCCCTCGTAGCAGCGCCGGTGACCCTCCGCGACCCGACGCTGACTGGCCGTCGCGTACAGAGAGGTAACGACGATGACCACGCAGTACCCGCACCACCTTCCCAGCGCCCTGGAGGTCGCGCCGGAAGCCCCCGACCGCAACCTGGCCCTCGAACTGGTCCGGGTCACCGAGGCCGCCGCGATGGCCGCCGGCCGCTGGGTCGGCCGGGGCGACAAGAACGGCGCCGACGGCGCGGCCGTGAAGGCAATGCGCACCCTGGTGTCCACCGTCTCGATGAACGGTGTCGTCGTCATCGGCGAGGGCGAGAAGGACGAAGCCCCGATGCTGTACAACGGCGAGCGGGTCGGCGACGGCACCGGCGCCGAGTGCGACGTGGCGGTCGACCCGGTGGACGGCACCACGCTGACCGCGAAGGGCATGAACAACGCCGTCGCGGTCCTCGCGGTCGCCGACCGGGGCACCATGTTCGACCCCAGCGCGGTGTTCTACATGGACAAGCTGGTCTGCGGCCCCGAGGCCGCCGACTTCGTGGACATCACCGCCCCCGCGGCCGTCAACATCCGCCGGGTCGCCAAGGCCAAGGGCGCCGCCGTCGAGGACGTCACCGTCGTCGTCCTCGACCGGCCCCGCCACAACGACCTGGTCAAGGAGATCCGCGAGGCCGGCGCCCGGATCAAGTTCATCTCCGACGGCGACGTGGCCGGCGCGATCATGGCGGCCCGCGAAGGCACCGGCGTGGACCTGCTGATGGGCGTCGGCGGCACCCCCGAGGGCATCATCGCGGCCTGCGCGATGAAGTGCATGGGCGGCGTCATCCAGGGCCGGCTGTGGCCCAAGGACGAGGCGGAGAAGCGCAAGGCGCTGGACGCCGGCCACGACCTGGACCGGGTGCTGCACACCGACGACCTGGTCAGCGGCGAGAACGTGTTCTTCGTCGCCACCGGCATCACCGACGGCGAGCTGCTGCGCGGTGTCCACTACCGCTCGGAGACCGCCACCACCTCCTCGCTGGTGATGCGCTCCAAGAGCGGGACGATCCGGCAGATCGACTCCACCCACAAGCTGGCCAAGCTGCGGGCGTACAGCGCGATCGACTTCGACCGGGCCCGCTGAGGCTCGACGAGCGGGTGTTCAGGGGCCGCCGGGGAGAACCTCCCCGGCGGCCCCGCATCCGTTCTCAGCCGGCTATCCGACCCGCCAGGCGCCTGGCGTCCCGCAGCTCGGCCTCCCGCCGGCGCCGGCGGGCGAGCATCACGCGGCGCTCGGCGGCCGTCAGCCCGCCCCAGACGCCGTACGGCTCGGGCTGGGCGAGCGCGTGCTCGCGGCATTCGAGCAGCACCGGGCAGCGGGCGCAGACCCGCTTGGCCTGCTCCTCGCGGGAGAGCCGGGTGGCCGTCGGCTCCTTGGAGGGAGCGAAGAACAGCCCGGCCTCGTCGCTGCGACAGGCGGCGGAGGTGTGCCAGGGGTTGTCGTCCTGATCCGGCGGGGCCGCGGGGCGGCGGGCGGCGGCGGTGGACTCGATCGGATGCAGCACGGTGACTCCTGACCAGGCTCAAGGCTCGGGGATCGGTCGCCTCCTGCCCGACTGCCCCGTGCTCCCTCGCCGTGGCACCGTCGCCGACCCGCGGGGTCACAGCCGTACAGGAACGATGTGCGATTGGAACTACCCCGCCGCCCCCGGATTCATGCACACCGCACGCAATCGACTACCCACTGCACTCGGAACAACGGCGAGTGCCGCCAAGCCAGTTGACGATCAGTGAGATCGCCGCAGGTCAGCCCTCCAGCTGCCGGCGCACCCACTCCTTGAGCTTCTTGCCGCGCTTCGGCTTGGCCTCGCAACCGCCGAACACCGCCGCGCCCTTGATCCGCACCACCGGCGCGTACGGGTCCGGCGAGGTCTGCTCGCGGACGTCGAAACCGCCGAAGATGCCGGCGCCGCTGCCCTGCAGGGTGACGTTCTCCGGGACCCGGACCTCGACGCCGCCGAAGACCGCGACCACCTCGATGACCACCTCGGGCGACTCGAACACCGCGTCGGTCAGGTCGATCTCGACGCCGCCGAACACCGCGACGGCCTTCAGGTGCGAACCCACCCGCCAGCGGCCCTTGCGGGCGGCGGCACCGAACACCGCGATCATCGTGGGCGATTCGGCCCGGGCCGGCGGCAGCGGCGGCTGCTGCTGCGGGGCGGGGGCCGGGGCGTCCAGCGGCGGCTTGGTCAGGTTGTGTCGGATCGGCCCCGGGTGGCTGGGCAGATCGCGGGTGAGCGGCTCCAGTTCGCCGAAGGTGCGGGCGTTGTAGGCGGCCTCGATCCGTTCGGCGTGCTCGTCGACGGTGAGCCGGCCCTCCGCGTAGGCGTCGCGCAGCAGGTCGGCGACGCGTTCGCGATCGGCGTCGGCGGCCCGGAGCTCGGCGGCCAGGTCGGTACCGGGGGCGGGAGCCGGTGCCGGCTCGTTCTTCTTCATCGGGGCGGGCGGCCGGCCCTGCGGCTGCTGCTGCTCGGGAGAGTTGTCCACGTCACAAGCCTAGCGAGCCCGCTCCCGGCCCGAACGCCGGTTCGACGCAATGCGGGTGGTACCGCGTGGGGTGGTGCGCGAGTGACCCGCGTCACGCAGGCCGACCTGAGCGCCGGGGTCGTGCGCCGTACGCCTAACCTGGAGGATGCCTCGTCGACGACGCCGAAAGAACTGAAGGATCTCCCCCATGGCTTCAGAGTTCGCCTACCGCGACCTGCTCCCGCTCGGTGCGGACACCACCCCGTACCGCAAGCTCACCTCCGAGGGCGTCTCCACCTTCGAGGCCGGCGGCCGCACCTTCCTGCAGGTCGAGCCGGAGGCCCTGCGGCTGCTCACCGCCGAGGCGATGCACGACATCTCGCACTACCTGCGCCCGGCCCACCTGGCCCAGCTGCGCCGCATCCTGGACGACCCGGAGGCCAGCCCCAACGACCGCTTCGTGGCGCTGGACCTGCTGAAGAACGTCAACATCTCGGCCGGCGGCATCCTCCCGATGTGCCAGGACACCGGCACCGCGATCGTGATGGGCAAGCGCGGCCAGAACGTGCTGACCTCCGGTCAGGACGAGTCGGCGATCGCCCGCGGCGTGTACGACGCGTACACCAAGCTGAACCTGCGCTACTCCCAGATGGCCCCCGTGACCATGTGGGACGAGAAGAACACCGGCAACAACCTGCCGGCCCAGATCGAGCTGTACGCCACCGACGGGGACGCCTACAAGTTCCTGTTCATGGCCAAGGGCGGCGGCTCGGCGAACAAGTCGTACCTGTACCAGGAGACCAAGGCGATCCTCAACGAGTCGTCGATGCTCACCTTCCTGGAGCAGAAGATCCGCTCGCTCGGCACCGCGGCCTGCCCGCCGTACCACCTGGCGATCGTGGTCGGCGGCACCAGCGCCGAATTCGCCCTGAAGACCGCGAAGTACGCCTCCGCGCACTACCTGGACAACCTGCCGACCGGCGGCGACGCCAAGACCGGCCACGGCTTCCGCGACCTGGAGCTGGAGCAGAAGGTCTTCGAACTCACCCAGAAGATCGGCATCGGCGCCCAGTTCGGCGGCAAGTACTTCTGCCACGACGTCCGCGTCATCCGCCTCCCCCGGCACGGCGCCTCGCTGCCGGTCGCGATGGCCGTCTCCTGCTCGGCCGACCGCCAGGCACTCGGCAAGATCACCGCCGAGGGCGTGTTCCTGGAGCAGCTGGAGACCGAGCCGGCGAAGTACCTCCCGGAGACCACGGACGCCCACCTGGACGGCGACGTGGTCCGGGTCAACCTCAACCGCCCGATGGCCGAGATCCGCGAGCAGCTCTCCAAGTACCCCGTGAAGACCCGGCTTTCGCTCTCCGGCACGCTGGTCGTCGCCCGCGACATCGCGCACGCCAAGATCAAGGAGCGGCTGGACCGCGGCGAGGGCATGCCGCAGTACATGAAGGACCACCCGGTCTACTACGCCGGCCCCGCGAAGACCCCCGAGGGCTACGCGTCCGGCTCCTTCGGCCCCACCACGGCCGGCCGGATGGACTCCTACGTCGACCAGTTCCAGGCCGCGGGCGGCTCGATGGTCATGCTCGCCAAGGGCAACCGCTCCAAGCAGGTCACCAAGGCCTGCAACGAGCACGGCGGCTTCTACCTCGGCTCGATCGGCGGCCCGGCGGCCCGGCTGGCGCAGGACTGCATCAAGAAGGTCGAGGTGCTGGAGTACCCCGAGCTCGGCATGGAGGCCGTCTGGCGCATCGAGGTCGAGGACTTCCCGGCGTTCATCGTGGTGGACGACAAGGGCAACGACTTCTTCGCCGAGGTGACCGACGGCCCGCTGATCACCAACCTGCGGGTGCGCTCGGCGCAGTGACCCGCTGAAACGGGACGAGCCCCGGCCGGTGAGGGTCGGGGCTCGTTCTGGTGAGGTGGGTGCGGGCGTCGATCACGGGGTGTTCGGGGCGGTGCCGAGCGGCTCGAAGATCTCGTCGTCCTCCGGCGCTTCCGGCTTCTCGATCCGCTCAACGGCCGGGGCCGCCGACTGCCCGGCCAGCGCCTCGAAGGCGCGCTCGATCGCGTTCTGGTCGGTGGGTCCGGCGACGTGCTCGACCGGGGCCGCGGCCGGCGCGGTCTTGGGAACGAGGGTGGTGGTCTCGTCGGCCATGGGGTGGGCCGCCTTTCATTTCAAGGGTACGGATCACCCGGACGACTCGCCCCGGGCACGCGGCCAGTATCGTAGGGGCCGCTAAATGTCTCATAAACGTCGCACCTTGCATCCGCTTGGTGGACGTTTGCTCGCACCCTCATAAGCTGACGCCCCCACACGAGCGGCGTCAGCGTGAGGGACAGACGGTTCATCGGCCACAGGGGAGGACATGGAGCTTCAGGGCACGCGCTCCGCCGAGGCGTTGCGCTTCCAGGTGCTCGGCCCTGTCCAGGCATGGCGCGGCGGTGCTCCGTTGGCGCTCGGATCGCCGCAACAGCAGGCGGTCCTGGTCGCCCTGCTGCTCGGCGAGGGCCGCCCGGTGACCACCGATGACCTGGTGGACGGCATCTGGGGTGACCGAACCCCGCCGCAGGCGGTCGCCGCACTGCGCACGTACATCTCCCGGCTGCGCTCGGTGCTGGAACCGAACCGCGAAGTCCGAAAGCCCGCCGAGGTGCTGGTCTCGGTGAGCGACGGCTACGCCCTGAGGATTCCGGCGGAGTCCGTGGACCTGGCGGTCTTCGAGCAGCGGGTCGCGGAGGCCGCGAGCGCGCGGTCCGAGGGATCATTCCGTGCCGCGCACGACGGACTGGTCTCGGCGCTGGACCTGTGGAGCGGGCGCCCGATGCCGGGAGTTCCCGGGCCATACGCCGAGGCGCAGCGCAACCGGTTGACGGA
This sequence comes from Kitasatospora sp. NPDC048662, assembly GCF_055587065.1. NCBI lineage: Bacteria > Bacillati > Actinomycetota > Actinomycetes > Kitasatosporales > Streptomycetaceae > Kitasatospora > Kitasatospora sp. NPDC048662. The sequence continues at coordinate 552,130 of NZ_JBVJHA010000002.1, forward strand.
GCGTCGACTCGCCGTCGCCGAGGAACGCTGCGCGATGGCGCTGGAGATCGGCCTGCACGCCGACGTGGTGGCCGAGCTCAACTCGCTGTCCGCCGCCCATCCCTTGCGCGAGCGGCTGCGCGAGCTGCTGATGCTGGCGCTGTACCGCAGCGGCCGACAGGCCGAGTCCCTTGGTGTGTACGCGGACACCCGGAAGCTGCTGATCGAGGAACTGGGTGTGGAGCCGGGCACCGCGCTGGCCGCGATGCACGCCCGCATCCTGGCCGGCGACCCGGAGTTGATGGCGGTGCTCGCCGCACCTCCCAAGGCCGTCGCGGAAGAGTCGACCTCGTTCGTTCCCCCGGCCCAACTCCCGGCCGATGTATCGGACTTCAGCGGTCGCTGCAAGGTCGTCAACGAGCTCCGGGACGTGCTGAGGGCGGGTTCCGGCCAAGCCGTGGTCGTCACCTCGCTGGCCGGTATCGGCGGTGTGGGGAAGACCACCCTCGCGGTGCACGTGGCACACCTGGTGCGGCCGGACTTCCCGGACGGGCAGCTGTACGTGGACCTGCGCGGCGCGGGTGCGTCCCCGGCCGACCCGGCTGTCGTGCTCGGTGACTTCCTGCACGCGCTCGGCGTGCCCGACGCCCCCGACTCACTGGACCAGCGCGCCGCGATGTACCGCTCGTTGCTCGCCGACAAGCGGATGCTGATCCTGCTCGACAACGCCCGCGACGCCCAGCAGTTGCGGCCGCTGATTCCCGGTGTCTCCGGCAACGCCGTGATGGTGACCAGCCGTTCGCGGCTGGCGGAGATCCCCGGCGCGCACCTGGTGGACATCGAGGAGCTGACCCCGGACGAAGCGCTGGCGCTGTTCTCGGCGATCGTCGGCGTCGAGCGGGTGGGCGCCGAGCCCGAGGCCGCGCTCCAGGTGGTGACTTCCTGCGGCTTCCTGCCGCTGGCGGTCCGCATCGCCGCCGCCCGGCTGGCCAGCCGGCCGCGTTGGAGCGTTTCGGACCTCGCGCGCCGGTTAGCGGACCAGCGCAACCGGCTCCAGGAGCTCCAGCTCGGCAATCTGGCCGTGGAGACCACCCTGGGGCTCGGTTACGCCCAGCTCCAGCCCGAGGAGGCCCGGGCGTTCCGGCTGCTCGCGCTGGTGGACTCGCCGGACCTGCCACTGCCGGCCGTCGCCGCGCTGCTCGGCACCGCCGAGCAGGAAGCGGAGGACCTGGCGGAGGCACTGGTCGAAGCGAACATGCTGGAGTGCTTCACTCCCGGCCGGTACCGCTACCACGACCTGCTGCGGCTGTACGCCCAGCGGCAGAACGTCAAGACCGGTGACGCGGAGAACCAGCAGGCGGCGCTGCTGCGGCTGTTGGACCTGCTCCACGCCACCATGCGGAACGCCGAGCAGGTACTCGAACCCGACGACACCCCGATGGAGCCGCTGTGCGTCGCGCAGTCGGCCGGACTGTCGTTCTCCGACACGGCCACCGCCCGTGAGTGGCTCCGGTCGGAGATCGCGGTTCTGCTCAGCTCGGTCGAGGCGGCGGCCAGCGCCCCGCTGGACCTGGTGCAGCCCGTGGTGGAGATCCTGCAGAGCATGTCCAGCGTGGTCGAGGACCCGTCGCTCGCCCCGCGTATCCGCAGCGTCCTGCACGCTGCCGCGGCGAATCCGGCGGCCCGGCGTCACGCGGGGACGCTGGCCCGGGTGCACTACGCGCTCGGCCACATGCACCAGGTGGCGGCCGAGCTCGCCGAGGCGGAGGAGGCACTGACAGCCAGTCTGGCCCTCCAGCCGGCCGAGCAGGCCACCATGCTGCGAGTGATCACGGCCTATACGCTGGCAATCGTCCTGATCATGGCGGGCCGACCGGCCGCGGCCCTGCCGTTCCACGAACAGGCGCTCCAGATGGTGTCCCAGTTCGACGCACCCATCGTCGAGGCCCGTCTCCTCGGCAACATGGCCCGTTCCTACGTCGGCCTGAACCGGCACGAGGAGGCGGTGGAGGCCGCCCGCGCGGCGGTGACGGCGGCCCGGGCATCCGGGAACGTGCCGTGCCTGGCGGACACCCTCTACCAACTGGGCGTCGTCCTGAGCTCGACCGGCGAGCCCGGTGAGGCAGCCATACACCTCCGCGAGGCGCACCAGCTGTACCGCGCCCATCAGCATCCGATCTGGGAGGGCTACTCGCTCGCCAGGCTCGCAGCCTGCCTGCTCGCGGACGGTCAGCTCGCCGCCGCCGCCGAGGCCGCCGAGGAGTCGTTGTCGATCGCGCAGGAGATCGAGGCGGCGTACTGCCAGGGCATGGCCAACGCGGCGCTCGGTGAGGCGTTGCTCGAACTCGGGCAGCCCTCACGTGGGTTGGCGTGTCTTCAGGAGGCGTTGACGGTGTTCACCCGGCTCGGTGTGCCCGAGGCCCAGCCCGTGCAGGACCTCATCGACTCGCGGCACACCGAGCCTTCCCCTCCCCCCGCGCCGTAAGGCCTTCGCTCCCCCCTGGTACCCCCCTGGTCCCCCCTGGCGAAGGCCTGTCCCCCCGGGGCGTCAGCGCCCCCGCAGCCCCCCGGCTGCGGGAACGCTTTGACGCTTCCCCGGCGCTGAGGAAGACTCTGCCAGGCCGCGATTGACGTTCGATAAACGTCGGCGGCTGCACGGTTGATGGGGTATTTGGGCTGGTCAGGGGCGTGGTGCGAGGGTGGCGGGCGGCGCACGAGTTGGCTGGCGTGCTCCCTTGCGGGCGACGGTGTGCTTCCGGCGGCGGGCGATAATCGCCCAACGGCGCACGAGTTGGCCGGAAACGGACTCCACAGTGCGGTGATCGCGTTTATTCTCATAGGCCAGGGTCGGGAGTGGTGTGCGGACCACGACGGGTGGGGCAGGACGCGCGCGGGAGAGGTGCCCAGATCACGTGACGGACGAACAGACCGAAGTCCCCGCCGACGCCGAGCGGGCGTCCGCCGGGGAGGGACGCCGGGCCGAACGGGCCGGCCAGGCCGCCGCCTTCGATGCGATGGGGGCGCGGTACCAGGAGGTGTTTCCGGCCAGGTCGGGCCAGTTGACCTGTGCCGGGTGGCTGGTGGAGCAGCTTCCGGCCGGGGCCCTGGTGCTGGACGTGGGCTGCGGCGCGGGTGAGCCGACCGCGCGTCAGCTGGCGGACGGCGGGCTGCGGGTGATCGGCGTGGACCTCTCGGCGGGCATGCTGGAGCAGGCCCGCAAGGCGGCGCCGGAGGCGGTGTTCCACCGGTTCGACGTCATCGATCTGGCCACCGGGAACGCCGAAGCGCTCTGGGGCGTGCCCGAGTTGGGGCCGGCCGGGGCGGGGACGCTGGACGGTGCAGCGGCGTTCTTCTCCTTGCTGATGCTGCCTCGTCCGGAGATCGCCGAGGCGCTCGGCCGGATCCGTGAACTGCTGCGCCCGGGCGGCCTGTTGGCGCTGGGCATGGTGGAGGCGGACCTGGACGACGTGCCGCTGCCGTTCCTGGACCAGCAGATCCGGGTCAGCGGCTATCCGCGGGAGGAGCTGACCGGCCTGCTGGAGCGGTCCGGTTTCGCCGTGGAGGCGGTGGACAGCCAGTCCTACGCCCCGGCCGGGTCCGCGCTGCCGCCCGAGACCCAGCTGTACCTGCGCTGTCGGCGCACCGGCTGACCGGGAGTCAGCCGCCGCCTTCGACGTCCTCCACATCTGCACAGAATCGGGCAGCCCGTGCGCGACCAACTGGAGCCCCTGGCGGGGCAGCAGCCCGCCGTCCCCGTCCAGCGGCATCCGCCGCCCGACGGGCTGCCCCGGCTTGCCGAGCGCCTGGCGTACCTGGACGGTGCGGCCCGGCGGATCAACAGTTCGCTCGACCTGACGGCCACCCTGCGCAACCTGGGCCGGGTGCTGGTGCCCGAGATCGCGGACGCCCTGGTGGTGCTGGTCCGCGACCCGCTGCCGGACGTCGAGCGCGACCTCGGGCGTCCGCGCGCGCTGCGGGTGCTGCACACCAGCGGGACGAAGCTGGGCCGGCGCGGCGGGCTGCGTCCGGTGCCGCCCGGCAGCGCGCTGGAGCGTGCCCTGGAGCGGCGCGCACCGCACGGCCCGACGGTGCTGGACGAGCGGCGCGGCGGCCTGCCCGCCGAGCTGCTCGGTGCCCGGGCGCTGGGCCGGCTGCCGGCCGGGACGGCGCTGCTGGCGCTGCCGCTGCACGGGCGGCAGGCCGCGCTCGGCATGCTGCTGCTGATCCGGCGCCCCGCCGCGGACGGGCAGCCGGTGTCGTTCGACCCGGCGGACACCGCGACGGCCGCGCACCTGGCGACCCACGCGGGCCTGGCCGTGGACACCGCGCTGCGCTACACCCGCGAGTGGGAGATCGCCGACGAGTTGCAGCGCTCGATGCTGCCCGCGCACCTGCCGCAACCGCACGGCGTGCGCCTGGCGCACCGTTACCTGCCGGGCGAGCGCGGGGCGCAGGTCGGCGGCGACTGGTACGACTCGATCCCGCTGCCGGGCAACCGGGTGGCGCTGATCGTCGGCGACGTGATGGGCCACTCGCTGACCTCCGCCGCCGTGATGGGCCAGCTGCGCACCTCCGCACAGACCCTGGCGGGCCTGGACCTGCCGCCGCACGAGGTGCTGTACCACCTCGACGAGCAGGCTCAACGCCTGGGCCGCGAGCACCACTTGGCGACCTGCGTGTACGCGGTGTACGACCCGATCGCGGGCCGGGTGGTGATCGCCAACGCCGGACACGTGCCGCCGGTGCTGGTCGGCCCGGACGGCACCAGTGAGCTGCTGGACCTGCCGCCGGGCGCGCCGATCGGCGTCGGCGGGGTGGACTTCACCTCGGTGGAGCTGGCCGCCCCGCCCGGTTCCTCGCTGCTGCTGTTCACCGACGGCCTGGTGGAGACCCGCCGCCGCCCGCTGGGCACCGGACTCGAACTGCTGCGGGCCCGGCTGGAGGGGGCGCACCGGCTCAGCCCCGAGCAGCTGTGCCAGGAGGCGCTGCGGATCCTGCCACCGGGCGACCGGGCCGACGACATCGCGCTGCTGGCCGCCGCGTTCGACGGAATCCCGGCCTCCGACGTCGCCTACTGGTACCTCCAGCCGCGGCACGAGACACCGGGCCGGGCGCGCCGGCTGGCCGGACACGCGCTGCACAACTGGGGCCTGGACCATCTGCGGGAGAACTGCGAACTGATGGTCAGCGAGCTGGTCACCAACGCGATCCGGCACGCCACCCGCCCGGTGACGCTCCGCCTGGTGCGCACCTCGCGGCTGCGCTGCGAGGTCGGCGACGACTCGGCGGCGCTGCCCCGCACCCGCCGGGCCGGGCCCGACGAGGAGCGCGGGCGCGGCCTCCAGATAGTCGCCCGGTGCGCGGACCGCTGGGGTGCGACCCGGCTGGGGGCGGGCAAGGTGGTCTGGTTCGAGCAACGGCTGTGACCTGCGGTCGGCCTGCGGCAGCGGGCAGGGCACGGACGCCGGCCACCACGCCCGGCCGGCCACCGGGCGGCGAGAGCCCGCCTGCGGCAGCAGACCGGCCGAGGTGGGCAGCGCTGCCCCGAGCGGCCGCCGGACGGTGAGAGCCCGGCCGGTGGCGGCGGGCCGGTCGAAGACACCGGGCACCACCACCGGGCGAACGCGCCGACGCGCCGGTCACCGTCCCGAACCGGCCGCCGGGCGACGAGCCCCTCGCCTGCGGCAGCAAGCCGGCCGAGGTGGGCAGCGCTGCCCCGAGCGGCCGCCGGACGGTGAGAGCCCGGCCGGTGGCGGCGGGCCGGTCGAAGACACCGGGCACCACCAC
>NZ_JBVJHA010000002.1:557995-604034 GCF_055587065.1 Kitasatospora sp. NPDC048662
CGGGCGAACGCGCCGACGCGCCGGTCACCGTCCCGAACCGGCCGCCGGGCGGCGAGAGCCCGCCTGCGGCAGCAGACCGGCCGAGGCGGGCAGCGCTGCCCCGAGCGGCCGCCGGACGGTGAGAGCCCGGCCGGTGGCGGCGGGCCGGTCGAAGACACCGGGCACCACCCCCGGGCGAACGCAACCGGCGCGCCGGTCACCGTCCCGAACCGGCCACCGGGCGGCGAGAGCCCGCCCGCAGCAGCAGACCGGCCGAGGCACGCAACGCATCCCCGACCGGCCGTCAGGCGGCGAACCTCGGGTCGGTGGCGGCCAGTTGGTCGAGGGCGGCGAGGACGTCGGGGCCGAGCACGGCGAGTGCCAGCGGGCGGCTGCGGCGCAGGCCGAGGACGGTGCGCAGCACGTCGGCGTGGTGGATCTCGCGCAGCGCCGCCACGTACTCCTCGGCCGCGGCCTGGTCGGCGGCCCGCCAGGTCAGCAGCAGCGCCTTGACCACGGCGAACATCAGCCGTCGGCCGCGCACCAGTTCGGGCCGCTCGTTGAGGCCGAACACCTCGATGGTGGCCTCGCCGCGGACGGTCAGCGGGTCGTAGGCGCCGGAGTCCAGGTAGAGCCGCAGGTGGTCGGCCGGGTCCTCGCAGCACGGGTCGACCAGCAGGGCCTCGCCGGTGCCCGGGTCGCGCGGGAAGCGGTCGCGTTTGCGGTTGCTGTTGCAGTGCGCGCACGCCAGCAGGTGGTTCTGCCAGTCGAAGGTGCGCAGTGGTGCCTGGGCGATCGGCTCGAAGTGGTCGATGTCGGTGCCCAGGTTGTCCCCGCAGTACATGCAGCGTTCCAGTCCGGGTGCCATCTGCCGCAGCATCAGCCGTAGTTGGGCCTTGGGGCGGACGGCTTTGCGCCACGCCGCACGGCCGGACGCGGTGCTGGGACCCGCTGCCCGGATCCCGGCGGTGGCCCGGTCGAGGTCGGCGGCCAGCCGCGGTTGCAGGGCGGGCCGCTGGAGCGGGATCACTGGCCCCGGCCGAGCAGCCGCGCGGTGACCTCGTCGACCCGGGCGGTCAGCGAGCTGTTCAGCTTCGCCCCGAGTTCCCGGTATTCGGCGAGTTCCGCGTCGGTGGCCCGGCCCGCGTACATCTTGCGTTCCAGCCGTACCAGCAGTCGGCGTTCGGCCTCGGCGGCCGGCGAGTAGGCGCTGGGCAGTCCGAACAGCTCCGACAGGACGGTGTCCTCGCCGCTGCCGTACAGCACCCGCTGGCGCAGGTCCTCGTCCAGCCGGTGCGGCGCGAACTGCTCGCCGGGGCCGGGCAGGCGGATCAGCGCGCCCGGGTCGGCGGCCTGGCAGACGTACGGGCTGTGGGTGGCGACCAGGAACTGGGTGCGTGGGAAGTGCTCGGTCAGCCAGGTGCCGATCCGTTGCTGCCACACCGGGTGCAGGTGGCGGTCCACGTCGTCGATCAGCACCGGGCCGGGGTGCGGGGTGTGCGCGAGGAGGCCGGCCAGGCGGGCCAACGCCGCGACGCCGTCGCCGAGTTCGTCCAGCGGCAGCTCCAGCGCGCCGTGCGCCACGTACTGCCGCTCCGGGTCGCTGACCCGCCAGCCCGGGGGCAGCACCTCGGCCACCAGTTCGGCGTCCAGCGGGGTGGCGCGGCTCTCGGTCTGCTCCACGAAGCGTGCCTGCGGCGGGCCCTGCCGCTCACCGACCCGCCAGCGGGGCGCGGGTTCGGCCTCCACCCAGCCGTCGCCCCACAGCGCCACCGGGCCGCCGGGCAGCGCCCCGAGCGCCATCGCGACAGCCCTCAGCAGGGTGCTCTTCCCGCTCCCGTTCGGGCCCGCCACGACGTTCCATCCCGGCCCCGGGGGGAGCGTCAGATCCACCTCGCGCGCCCCGTCGAAGCACTTCACGCCGGAAATCCTGATCCGTGACACGTACACCCGGCCACCCCCTGCCTCGTTCCCACCACCTCGGTTATGCCCACGGCTGGTGGTTGCCCATGCACCGGCCCGCCCAGGGGCCCCGTCAGGGCGCGATGCGCACCGGCAGGTCCCGGAGGGCGTCGCGGAGGGCAGCGGCGAAGCGGTCGTACTCGGCGGTGCGGGCGGAGCCGGGGCGGTGGGCGAGGCCGATGCGGCGGCCGGGGGTGGGGGAGGCGAAGCGGACGCTGGCGAGGCGGTCGGTGCGGCCGGTCTCGACATCGAGTGCGGTGGCGGGGAGCAGGGTGACGCCGAGGCCGCCGGCCACCAGCTGGACGAGGGTGGAGAGTCCGGCGGCGCGGGTGCTCCCGCCGGACACGTCCGCGCCGACCTCGCGGCAGATGTCGAGGGCCTGGTCGCGCAGGCAGTGGCCTTCCTCGAGCAGCAGCACATCGAGGTCGAGCAGCACGTCGCGCGGGATGTCGCGCTGCCCGGCGAGTTCGTGTTCGGGCGGCACGATCAGCACGAAGTCCTCGTCGAACAGCGGGATTTCGGCCACCGGTGCGCTCCCGCCGGCGGGCAGGGCGAGCAGCAGGAGGTCGAGGCGTCCGGCGGCGAGGCCGTCCAGCAGGGAGGGGGTGCGTTCCTCGTGGACGTGCAGTTCGAGGTCGGGGTAGGCGTCGCGGACGAGTCGCAGCACGGTCGGCAGCAGGTAGGGCGCGACGGTGGGGATCACACCGAGGTGCAGCGGCCCGGTGAACGGCCGGCGGGCGGCCTCGACCTCCTCGGTGAGGGCGTGCAACGCGGACAGCACCTGCCGGGCGTGGACGGCGACCCGTTCCCCGAGCGGGGTGATCATGACGCGCCGGGTGGTGCGTTCGACCAGTTGTGCGCCGAGGGTCTCCTCCAGTGCGGCGACGGCGCCGGACAGTGCGGGCTGGCTGGTGCCGATCGCGGCGGCGGCCTCCCGGAAGTGCAGGTGTTCGGCGACGGCGGCGAAGGCCCGCAGCTGGGAGATGGTGGGGGTGCGTTGCGTAGGGTGCTTCACGACTGCGCTTCCTGCGTGGGTCCGATGCTGCCACCAGTGTGCCTCACTGATCGGAATTGCCTATCAGGCAAAGCAGCAGATCCGATTTCACTGATCAGTAGCCCTTGTGCGACGCTGGACAAGTCCGCAATTCGGACAACCCTCATCTCAACCCCTGGAGAAGCGACGTGCTGACGATCGGTGACAAGTTCCCCGAGTTCGAACTCAACGCCTGCGTGGACCTCGACGCCGCGAACGCCTTCGCCGAGATCAACCACAAGTCCTACGAGGGCAAGTGGAAGGTCGTGTTCTTCTGGCCGATGGACTTCACCTTCGTCTGCCCGACCGAGATCGCCGCGTTCGGCAAGCTGAACGAGGAGTTCGCCGACCGTGACGCCCAGGTCCTCGGCGTGTCCGGTGACTCGGAGTACGTCCACCACGCCTGGCGCAAGGACCACAAGGACCTGCGCGACCTGCCCTTCCCGATGCTGGCCGACGTCAAGCACGACCTGATGCGCGCCTGCGGCGTCGAGGGTGCGGACGGCACCGCCCAGCGCGCGGTGTTCATCGTGGACCCGAACAACGAGATCCAGTTCGTCATGGTGACCGCCGGCTCCGTCGGCCGTAACCCCAAGGAGGTCCTGCGGGTGCTGGACGCCCTGCAGACCGACGAGCTGTGCCCGTGCAACTGGAACAAGGGCGAGGACACCCTCGACGCCCAGGCCCTGCTGGCCGGCTGACCCGATGGCTCTCGACGAACTCAAGGCAGCCCTGCCGGACTACGCCAAGGATCTGAAGCTCAACCTGGGTTCGGTCATCGGCAACTCGGACCTGCCGGTGCAGCAGCTCTGGGGCACCGTGCTGGCCTGCGCGATGGCGACCGGTTCGCCGGCCGTGCTGCGCGAGCTGGAGCCGGAGGCCAAGTCGCACCTGTCGCCCGAGGCCTACCAGGCCGCCAAGGGTGCCGCCGCGATCATGGCGATGAACAACGTCTACTACCGGACGCTGCACCTGCTCTCCGACAAGGAGTACGGGACGATGCGGGCCGGTCTGCGGATGAACATCATCGGCAACCCCGGCGTCGACAAGGTCGACTTCGAGCTGTGGTGCTTCGCGGTCTCCGCGATCAACGGCTGCGGCCAGTGCCTCGACTCGCACGAGGGCGTGCTGCGCAAGGCCGGCGTCGAGCGCGAGGTCATCCAGGCCTCCGTGAAGGTCGCCGCCACCGTCCAGGCCGTCGCCTCGGTGCTGGACGCCGAAGCGCAGCTGGCGTAACAACGCGCAACGAGCAACGGAAAGGTCCGTCCGCGGAGGAAATCCCCTCCCCGGGCGGACCTTTCCGCATGCCCGCTACTGCTTGCGGGCCGCCGCTATCGCCTGGAAGACCTCCTGCCCGGCCGCGTTGCGCTGCCGCAGGTGCCCGGTGACGGTGTTGGTCACCGCGATCAGCGGAACCGCCACGATCGCACCGGCGATGCCGCCGACGATGGAACCCGCGGCGACGCCGAGCACCACGGCCAGCGGGTGGACCCGCACGGCCCGGCCGAGGATCAGCGGCTGCAGGATGTGGCCCTCCAGCTGCTGGACGGCGACCAGCACGACCAGCGCCATCAGCGCCTTGAACGGTCCGACGGTGACCAGCGCGATCAGCACCGCGATGGTGCCGGTGACCAGCGCGCCGACCAGCGGCACGAACGCGCCCAGGAAGATGATCACCGCGAGCGGCATCGCCATCGGCACCCCGAGCAGTTGGAGCCCGATGCCGATGCACAGCGCGTCGATGAAGGCGACGGTGACGGTGCCGCGGACGTACGCGGTCAGCGTGGCCCAGGCCTTGGGCCCGGCGCCGGCCATCGCGTAGCGGGAGTGCCGGGGCAGGCCGCGCAGGGTCCAGGTCCAGATCCGGGCGCCGTCGTAGAGCAGGAAGAAGACGGTGAAGGCGGCCAGCGCGATGCCGGTGAGCAGTTCGACGGCGATGCTGACGCCGGTGAAGCCGGCCGAGGTCAGCTGGTCGGAGTTCTTGCCGATGGACGTGGTGATCTGGTTGGTGAAGTTGTCCAGCTGGTCCTGGGTCAGGTGGAACGGGCCGTTGAGCAGCCAGTCCCGCAGCTGCCGGACACCGTCCTGCGCCTTGACGGTGACCCGGTCGAGGTTGGTGGACACCTGCCAGAACACGAACCAGCCGACCAGGCCGATGCCCGCCAGACCGGACAGGAAGGTACCGGCCGCGGCCACCGAGCGCGGGACGCCGTGCCGGCGCAGCCAGGAGACGGTGGGCTCCAGCAGCGCGGCGATCAGCACCGCGGCAAGGGCAGAGAAGGCGACCAGCCGCAGCGTGTCGATGACCCGGAAGACCACGTAGAGGGCGACGCCGATCAGCAGCAGCCGCCAGGTGGACTCGGCGGCGACCCGCAGCGTCCACGGCACCGCGTCCGCCGGGGTGGCGGGCCGGCCGAGCGGGGGTGCGCCGACCTGGTGTTCGGCGCTGCGCGGGGCGGGGACGGTCGGGTCGGCCGCCGGTTCCGGGGATGCGACGGCAAGGGCCCGGCTGTCGGCCGATGCGGCGTCGTGCTCGGCGAGTTGGCGGGCGCTCTGCTCGACGGTGCGGCGGGCGGCCCGCTCGGCGGCGAGTTCGACGGCCTGCTCGGTGGCGAGGGCCTGCGCCTCGGCGGTGATGGCCGCACGGCGGCGGCGTTCGGCGGCCGCGAACAGGCCGGCCGCCAGTGCCCCTATTTTGGCGACGCCGCGCCAGCGGCCGCCGTTCGTCTCTTCCGTCACTGCCCCGGTCTCCCCCGCGTTCGTCTGCTGCGCGGCCGCGGGTCGCGCGGCCGTCGGCGAGAAACGCTACCGGTCGGCGGGGCCCCGGGTCTCGGGGGTAACACGACCGGTTCCAGGAGGTTCCGGGCAAATCATCACCAATCTGCCCGTTTCGTCCGTCCGAAGGTGGGAAGGGGCCTCAACGGACCTTCTGTCGGCGGACCGGTCGGGAGTGGTGGAACCAGGACCCGCTCCGCTCCCCCGCGTCCGCACCGAGCCGTCGCCGCCCGCAGCGCACTGGTCAGCGCCGCCCGGGCGGCACGGCCCGCCAGAGGCCGCTGTCTCGCGGCAGCACGAAGGGCCCCGTTCTCGGCCGTGCGAGAAACGGGGCCCTTCGGTACGACTTCGAGCCGGTACCGGGCTGTCGGCCTAGTACCAGTGGTGCGACTGCCAGAACGACCAGGCGCCACAGGGGCTGCCGTAGCGGCTGTTCATGTAGTTGAGGCCCCACTTGATCTGGGTGGCGGGGTTGGTGCGCCAGTCCGCGCCGGCCGAGGCCATCTTGGAGCCCGGCAGCGCCTGGACCAGGCCGTAGGCACCGGAGGAGGCGTTGGTGGCGGTGTAGTCCCAGCCGCTCTCGCGCTTGACGATCTGGCTGAAGCACTGGAACTGGTTGGCGTCGCCGACGATCTGCAGCGCCATGTCCTGGACCGAGCCGGGGCTGACGGTGGCGAGTGCGCTGCGGGCGGAGGCGCGGTTGGCCTCCTCCTTCGCCCGCTTCTCCTCGGCCGCCTTGGCAGCCTTCTCCGCGTCGGCCTTCGCCTGGGCGTCGGCGGCGGCCTTCTGCCGGGCGGCCTCTTCCGCGGCCTTCTTGGCGGCGGCGTCGGCGGAGACCTGCTGGGCGTTGGCCTGGCGGCTGATGCCGTCGCTGACGTTCTGGGCCTGTGCACCGGTGGGCGCGTCGGCGAGCAGGGTGGCGCTCGCGACGTCGACCGTCTGGACGGTCTTGCCCTCACTGCCAGAGGCCGCACCTACGACAGCACCGACGGCGGTCACCGCGGTGGCGGAGGCGACAGCGACTCCCCGGACCGAGATCCGAGTCACATGGTTTCCTTCCAGCGTCGCCCGGCGTGTGACCTCCGGGCGCAACATGCCCCTGGTCACTGGCCTCCGTCGAGCTCTGGTCACGGGAGGCGCTGGCTCGGCCGTCCCCCCGGGCGAGCCCGGAGCGGCGGTGGAATCGAGCGGCGTACGGCCTTACGGTGTTCAGTTTTCCGCCCGCCGACCGGAGTTGCCGGGCGAGGAAGGGCCGTACGCGGGGCCTGACAGAACCCTCACCATGCCGCACGCGACGGTGTCTACGCAATTCCCTGTGCCGTGGCGGATCTCACAAACTTCGCCACCTGGGCGTTTGGCGGACGAACGATCGAGGGGGCGTCAACAGGGCTGACAGCGAAGGGGCCTGACGGTAAGCGTCAGACCCCTTTGCCCCGGTGTGTCCGGTTATGCCTACGGCTGGATGTCCTCCAGCATCTCGGTCACCAGTGCGGCGATCGGCGAACGCTCCGAACGCGTGAGCGTGACATGGGCGAACAGCGGATGGCCCTTCAACTTCTCCACCACCGCGACCACTCCGTCGTACCGACCGACCCGCAGGTTGTCCCGCTGGGCGACGTCATGGGTGAGCACCACGCGGGAGTTCTGGCCGATCCGGGAGAGCACCGTGAGCAGCACGTTCCGCTCCAGGGACTGCGCCTCGTCCACGATCACGAAGGCGTCGTGCAGCGAGCGCCCGCGGATGTGGGTGAGCGGCAGCACCTCCAACATGCCGCGGGAGATGACCTCTTCGATCACGTCCTGGGTGGTGACGGCGGAGAGGGTGTCGAACACCGCCTGCGCCCAGGGGCCCATCTTCTCGGCCTCGCTGCCGGGCAGGTAGCCGAGTTCCTGGCCGCCGACCGCGTACAGCGGGCGGAACACCATCACCTTGCGGTGCTGGCGGCGCTCCAGGACGGCCTCCAGGCCGGCGCACAGGGCGAGCGCGGACTTGCCGGTGCCGGCCCGGCCGCCCATCGAGATGATCCCGATCTCCGGGTCGAGCAGCAGGTCGAGGGCGATCCGTTGCTCGGCGCTGCGGCCACGCAGGCCGAACGCCTCGCGGTCGCCGCGGACCAGCCGCACCCGGCCGTCGGGGGCCACCCGGCCCAGCGCGCGGCCGCGCTCGGAGTGCAGCACCAGGCCGGTGTGGACCGGGAGTTGCTCGGCGCCCTCGACGGAGAGGGCGTGCTCCTGGCCGGCGAACAACTCGTCCACCTGGTCGGCGGGGACGTGCAGTTCGGTCATGCCCGTCCAGCCGGAGGTGATCGCCAGCTCGGCCCGGTACTCCTCGGCCAGCAGCCCGACCGAGCTCGCCTTGATCCGCAGCGGCAGGTCCTTGGAGACCACGGTGACGTCGTAGCCCTCGGCCTGCAGGTTGCGGGCGACCGCCAGGATCCGGGTGTCCGCCTCGCCGCCGCCGGCCCGGTAGCCGGCCGGCAGGATCGACAGGTCGGAGTGGTTCAGCTCGACCCGGATGGTGCCGCCCAACTCGCCCACCGGGATCGGCTCGTCGAGCCGGCCGTGGCGGATCCGGTAGTCGTCCAGCAGGCGCAGCGCCTGGCGGGCGAAGTAGCCGAGCTCCGGATGGTGCCGCTTGGCCTCCAACTCGGTCACCACGACCACCGGGAGGACCACCTCGTGCTCCTCGAAGCGCGTCATGGCGAGAGGGTCGGCCAGGAGCACGCTGGTGTCGAGGACGTACGTGCGCCGGTCTGGTGTCCGGCGGCTCTTGGTACTGACCACTAGCCCTCCAGAGCGGGTGACCCGACGTCACCCGCGGCCCACCGGTCCCCGCGGCCCCGCTGGCCGGGGGGACGGTCTGAGGGGAGTCTTCCCAGGCGAGGAGGCCCGCATTCGCGCCTGGACGAACGGCGGGATCACAACGGGTGAACGTTTTCCCATGAGCAGCACGGGTATGAGGAACCGACCGGCCGCCCGGGCGAATTGGCCGGGCGTCAGCGCCCCATCCGCCGGTTGCGCAGTTGGTAGTCGCGCAGCGCCCGCAGGAAGTCGACCTTGCGGAAGGCCGGCCAGTAGGCCTCGCAGAAGTAGAACTCGCTGTGCGCGGACTGCCAGAGCAGGAAGCCGGACAGCCGCTGTTCGCCGGAGGTGCGGATCACCAGGTCGGGGTCGGGCTGGCCCTTGGTGTAGAGGTGCTCGGCGATGTGCTCGACGTCGAGGATTTCGGCCAGTTCCTCGATCGAGGTGCCGCGGCCGGCGTGCTCCTGGAGCAGCGAGCGGACGGCGTCGGCGATTTCCTGCCGGCCGCCGTAGCCGATGGCGACGTTGACGGTCAGTCCGTCGATGTGCGCGGTCTGCTGCTCGGCGCGCTTGAGCACCTCGGCGGTGGGGGCGGGCAGCAGGTCGAGCGCGCCGACCGGGTGGACCTTCCAGCGGCCGGCGTCGACCAGGCCCTGGACGGCGTCCTCGATGATGCCGAGCAGCGGGACGAGTTCCTCGGCGGGGCGGGCCAGGTTGTCGGTGGAGAGCATCCACAGGGTGACCACCCGGACGTCGGTCTCCTCGCACCAGCCCAGGAACTCGCTGATCTTGTCGGCGCCGCGCTGGTGGCCGTAGGCGGTGGTGCCGCCGGTGGCCTTGGCCCAGCGCCGGTTGCCGTCCAGGATCACGCCGATGTGGTGCGGGGTGTTGGCCAGGTGCACCTCGACCCGGCGGCCGTACAGCCGGTAGGCCCGGTCCAGCAGGGTACGCAGCCCCGGCGTGCGCTCGACCACATCGCGCAGACCCATCGTGAACGGCCCCTCCGTGCTGATTGCTCCGGGTGCGAAATCCCTGCGGCAGCCTACTCCGCCAGGCATTACGGACGTAAAACCGCAGGTACCGGTCTTGTCACAGTGCGCGTCCGGGGCCGGATACGGAACGGTCTCCGAATCCTTAAACGGTCCCTAAACCGGATTCCGGGTCTTGACGCTTGCCATTGGTCTAGTCCAGCGTGTGGTCAGCACCACAGCGGACCCACCCCCACAGCGGAGCCGCCGCGCCCCCCACCGCGGCGGCTCTCCCTTCCCCCGCCACGTCTGCTCTCCCCCCACTCCCCCACCCCCCTCTCCTGCACTGGAGCCTGTCATGGCCCGTACCCTGCAGCAGCCGTCCCACCGGCGCCGCAACACCTTCCCGGCGGTGCTGGCCACCGCGACCGCGCTGGCCCTGGCCGGCACCGGCCTGGCCCTGTCGGCCGGCGGCGCGAACGCCGCGGTCGGCAACCTGGTGACCAACGGCGGCTTCGACTCCGGCCTGTCCGGCTGGACCTGCACCGGCAACGCCACCGCGGTCTCCACCCCGGTCCACTCCGGCACGGGCGCGCTGGCCGCCACCCCGGGCGCCGGCGACACCGCGGAGTGCACCCAGACCGTCTCGGTGCTCCCCAACACCGCCTACTCGCTGAACGCTTGGGTCCAGGGCTCGTACGTCTACCTGGGCGCCCGCGGCACCGGCGGCACCGACCCGTCCACCTGGTCGGCGCAGAGCAGCTGGAACCAGCTGAACACCGGCTTCACCACCGGCGCCAACACCACCAGCGTCACGCTGTACATCCACGGCTGGTACGGCCAGCCCACCTACTACGCGGACGACATCCAGCTGATCGGCCCGGGCGGCACCGCCTCCCCGTCGCCGTCCGCCAGCTCGGCCTCCCCGAAGCCGTCCACCTCCGCCTCCGCCTCCGCCTCGCAGAGCGCCTCGCCCTCGGCCTCGGCCTCGCCCTCGCGGAGCGCCTCGCCGTCGGCGTCCAGCTCGCCCGGCCCGTCCGGCTCGGCGACCACCCCGCCGCCGAACACCGGCCTGCCCAAGCACCTGCTGACCGGCTACTGGCAGAACTTCGACAACGGCTCGACCGTGCAGAAGCTGCGTAACGTGCAGTCCGCGTACGACATCATCGCGGT
Organism: Kitasatospora sp. NPDC048662; assembly: GCF_055587065.1. NCBI lineage: Bacteria > Bacillati > Actinomycetota > Actinomycetes > Kitasatosporales > Streptomycetaceae > Kitasatospora > Kitasatospora sp. NPDC048662. The sequence goes on from NZ_JBVJHA010000002.1 coordinate 568,688, forward strand.
CTCCTTCGCCGACGCGACCACCACCCAGGGCGCGATCTCCTTCACCCTGGACCCGGCGCTGGCCACCAAGCTCGGCGGCTACACCGACGCCGACTTCAAGGCCGACATCGCCGCCAAGCACGCGGCCGGCAAGAAGGTCGTGCTCTCCATCGGCGGCCAGAACGGCGCGATCTCGGTGGGCAGTTCGGCCGCCGCGACCGCGTTCTCCGACTCGGCCCACCAGCTGATCCAGCAGTACGGCTTCGACGGCATCGACGTCGATCTGGAGAACGGCGTCAACGCCACCTACCTGGCGCAGGCGCTGCACACCCTGCAGGCCAGGGTCGGCTCCGGCTTCGTGCTGACCATGGCCCCCGAGACCATCGGGATGTACTCCACCGCCGGTGCGTACTTCCAGCTGGCGCTGGCCACCAAGGACATCCTGACCGTCGTCAACACCCAGTTCTACAACTCCGGTGGCATGAACGGCTGCGACGGCAAGGTCTACACCCAGGGCACCGTCGACTTCATCACCGCGCAGGTCTGCACCCACATCCAGGGCGGTCTGCGGCCCGACCAGGTCGGCATCGGCGTCCCGGCCTCCAGCAGGGCGGCGGGCGGCGGCTACGTCAACTCCACCGTGGTCAACAACGCGCTGGACTGCCTGGCCACCGGCAACCACTGCGGCAGCTTCGTCCCGCCGGCCAAGTGGCCGACCATTCGCGGTGCGATGACCTGGTCCACCAACTGGGACGCCAACAACGGCAACGACTTCTCCACCAACGTCGGCGCCTTCGTCCGCAGCATGCCGTGACTCTCCGCCGGTGCACCGCTCCTTGAGGGTGGGGCAGGTGCACACCCGGGGCCCGTCGTACCACTGGGGGTACGACGGGCCCCGCCCACGTCAGCGGGTGGTGACCACCACGGCCACCAGGGTGCCCAGCAGCATCGCCGGGCCGAAGGCCAGTTCGGTGCGGCGGCCGGCCCGGCGCAGCACCAGCAGGGCGACCGCCCACAGCGCGGCGATCACCCACATGTAAAGGAGACCGGCGTAGAACGCCCGCCAGCCGGCCAGTCCGAGCACCGCGCCGAGCGAGGGCGCGAGTTTGACGTCGCCCAGGCCCATCGGCGCGAACAGCGCCAGCAGCAGGAACAGGCCCCCGAGGGCGCCCGCCGCGAGCGCGCAGCGCAGCCACACCTGCGGGCGGTGGTCGGCGAGCGGGACCAGCAGGGCCGTGCCCGCCAGCAGCGGCAGGGTCAGGGCGTCCGGCAGGCGCTTCACCGCGGCGTCCACGAACCCCAGCGCCACACCGAACAGCGCCACCCACACCAGCAGCGGCAGCCACCGTCCCGGCAGGTACGCGGCCAGCGCGGCGCCGACCGCCCCGGCCGTCAACTCCACGGCCAGCGGCGGCGGTCCGGCCCGCTCGCCGCAGCGCACGCAACGGCCCAGCGGCGTCACCGCGCAGGCCCGCCACGGCTCGCCGCCCGGCACCGCGTACCGCACCACCGCCGACCGCAGCGGCACCCCCACCAGCAGACCCAGCACCGCTCCCAGCGCTGTCAGCATCCGACGCCTCCCCTGACGGCCCGCCGTGACCCTACCGCCGCACCACCGTTCGCCCGTCCGTGTCCAGGTGGCGAACACCACGCGGGGATGGGCCCGGCGCGCCCGTAAAGTAAGCGGGCATGCAGGTCATCCAGTCCAGCAAACTCGCCAATGTCTGCTACGACATTCGCGGCCCGGTGCTCGACGAGGCGATGCGGCTGGAGGAGCAGGGCCACCGCATCCTCAAGCTCAACACCGGCAACCCGGCCGCGTTCGGCTTCGAAGCCCCGCCCGAGATCCTCCAGGACATCCTCCGCAACCTGTCCTCCGCGCACGGCTACGGCGACTCCAAGGGCCTGCTGTCGGCCCGCCGCGCCGTGGTCATGCACTACGAGGACCGCGGCCTGCACGGCCTGTCCGTCGAGGACGTCTACCTGGGCAACGGCGTCTCCGAGCTGATCCAGCTCGCCATGACCGCCCTGCTCGACGACGGCGACGAGGTTCTCGTCCCCGCCCCCGACTACCCGCTGTGGACGGCCTCGGTCTCGCTGGCCGGCGGCACCGCCGTCCACTACCGGTGCGACGAACAGGCCGAGTGGTACCCCGACCTGGCCGACATCGCCGCGAAGATCACCGACCGCACCCGGGCGATCGTCGTGATCAACCCCAACAACCCCACCGGCGCGGTCTACCCGCGCGAGCTGCTGGAAGGGATCGTCGAACTCGCCCGGCAGCACCGGCTGGTGGTGTACGCGGACGAGATCTACGACAAGATCCTCTACGACGGCGTGGAGCACGTCCCGCTCGCCACCCTCGCCCCGGACCTGTTCTGCGTCACCTTCAACGGCATGTCCAAGTCCTACCGGGTGGCCGGCTTCCGCAGCGGCTGGATGGTGCTCTCCGGCGACCGGCAGCGCGCCCGTTCCTACATCGAGGGCCTCAACGTGCTCGCCTCGATGCGCCTGTGCGCCAACATGCCCGCCCAGCACGCCGTCGCCGCGGCCCTCGGCGGACGCCAGTCCATCCGCGAGCTGATCCTGCCCGGCGGCCGGCTGCTCGCCTCGCGCGACGCGGCGTACCGGCTGCTCAACGAGATCCCCGGCGTCTCCTGCGTGAAGCCGAAGGGCGCGCTGTACGCGTTCCCGCGGCTCGACCCGCAGGTGTACAAGATCAAGGACGACGCGCAGATGGTCCTCGACCTGCTGCGCGCCGAGCGGATCCTGATCGTCCAGGGCACCGGCTTCAACTGGCCCGACCCCGACCACTTCCGCCTGGTCACCCTCCCCCATCCGGCGGACATCACGGACGCGGTCACCCGCATCGGCGACTTTCTGTCCGGCTACGTGCAGCCCTGAGAGCGCCCCGCCAGGGGCGCGGGGAACCGCGCGAAGCGGAAGGCACAGACGGCAAGGTCCGCCCGAGGAGAGAACGCGCTCCCCGGACGGACCTTGTCGATGCGACTGTCAGCCGAGACGCTTGACCAGGGCCTGGTACTCGTCCCACAGCGCCTTCGGCGTGTGCTCGCCGAACATCTCCAGGTGGGCCGGGACCAGCGCGGCCTCCTGCTTCCAGATCTCGTTGTCGACCGAGAACAGCAGCTCCTGGTCGGCGGCCGGGATCTCCAGCCCGTCGAGGTCGAAGCTCTCGACCGTCGGCAGCACGCCGATCGGGGTCTCGACGCCCTCCGCGGTGCCTTCGAGGCGCTCGACGATCCACTTCAGGACGCGGCTGTTCTCGCCGTAGCCGGGCCACACGAACTTGCCTTCGGCGTTCTTGCGGAACCAGTTGACGTAGTAGATCTTCGGCAGCTTGGTGGCGTCGGCCTCGGCGCCGACCTTCAGCCAGTGCGCGAAGTAGTCGCCCATGTTGTAGCCGCAGAACGGCAGCATCGCGAACGGGTCGCGGCGCAGCTCGCCGACGGTGCCCTCGGCGGCGGCCGTCTTCTCGGAGGCGATGTTGGCGCCGAGGAAGACGCCGTGCTGCCAGTCGAAGGACTCGGTGACCAGCGGGACGGCGGTGGCGCGGCGGCCGCCGAACAGGATCGCCGAGATCGGGACGCCGGCCGGGTCCTCCCACTCGGGGGCGATGGTCGGGCACTGCGCGGCGGGGACGGCGAACCGGGAGTTCGGGTGGGCGGCGGGGGTCTCGGACTCGGGGGTCCAGTCGTTGCCGCGCCAGTCGGTGAGGTGGGCGGGGGCGTCCTTGGTGAGGCCCTCCCACCACACGTCGCCGTCGTCGGTGAGGGCGACGTTGGTGAAGACGGTGTTGCCCCAGAGGGTCTTGATGGCGTTGGCGTTGGTGTCCTCGCCGGTGCCGGGGGCGACGCCGAAGAAGCCGGCCTCGGGGTTGATGGCGTAGAGCCGGCCGTCGGCGCCGAAGCGCATCCAGGCGATGTCGTCGCCGATGGTCTCGACCTTCCAGCCCGGGATGGTGGGCTGGAGCATGGCGAGGTTGGTCTTGCCGCAGGCGGACGGGAACGCGGCGGTGACGTACTTCGCCTCGCCGGACGGCGGGGTGAGCTTGAGGACGAGCATGTGCTCGGCCAGCCAGCCCTCGTCGCGGGCCATGGTGGAGGCGATGCGCAGCGCGTAGCACTTCTTGCCGAGCAGGGCGTTGCCGCCGTAGCCGGAGCCGAAGGACCAGATCTCCTTGGTCTCCGGGAAGTGCGAGATGTACTTGGTGGTGTTGCACGGCCAGGCGACGTCCGCCTCGCCCTCGGCGAGCGGGGCGCCGACGGTGTGCACGGCCTTGACGAACTCGCCGTCCTCGCCGAGCTGGTCGAGCACGGCCTGGCCCATCCGGGTCATCACGCGCATCGAGACGGCGACGTAGGCGGAGTCGGTGATCTCGACGCCGTACGCGGCCAGCGGGGAGCCGACGGGGCCCATGGAGAACGGCACCACGTACATGGTGCGGCCCTTCATCGCGCCGCGGAACAGGCCGTTCTCACCCGAGAAGACCTCCCGCATCTCGGCGGGGGCCTTCCAGTGGTTGGTCGGGCCGGCGTCCTCTTCCTTCTCCGAGCAGATGAAGGTGCGGTCCTCGACGCGGGCGACGTCGGACGGGTCGGAGGCCGCGTAGTAGGAGTTGGGGCGCTTGGTCTCGTCGAGCTTGGTGAAGGTGCCCTGGGCGACGAGCTGCTCGGCGAGGCGGTGGTACTCCTCCTCGGAGCCGTCGCACCACACCACGCGGTCGGGCTGGGTGAGCTCGGCAATCTCGTTGACCCATGCCACCAGGCGCTGGTGGCGGGTGGGCGCGGACTCGGTGAGCGCAGAGATCTGAGGCGACACGATCGCTCCGTTTCACACCATCTCGGCCAGGAGACGGCGTCGCGGGGGTTGAGGGTCCTTACACGGTAGACCCGCCGACCCGCCCCTCCTTTGTCGAAATGGCGTCATTGACGAGATCTTTACTACGTAATGTCTGAATCGGCGGCTCCGGATCGCCCTCCGAGGGGCCCGTTCGACCCTTGATGACACCCTCCGAACACTCCAGAACGTCTAAAAGTGAGGATCGCCACTTTCCTACGCGCCGGTAACCTACGGTTCCGTAAGATGCTGTCCATGACCGCGGAAGCCCTCGATCTCGCAAAGCCCAAGTGGCGCGGCTGGCTGCACGCCGGCATGTTCCCGGCCTCGCTGGCCGCCGGAATCGTGTTGATCTGCCTGGCCGGGTCGACGGCGGCGCGGATCGCCTGCGCCGTCTACTCGGTGAGCGCCTGGCTGCTGTTCGGGGTGAGCGCGGTGTACCACCGCTTCACCTGGGGACCGCGCGGCGAGGCGGTGCTGCGCCGGCTGGACCACGCCAACATCTTCCTGATCATCGCCGGGACGTACACCCCGTTCACCATGCTGCTGCTGGACGGCGCGCGGCAGCAGGTGCTGCTGTGGCTGGTGTGGGGCGGCGCGCTGGCGGGAATAGCGTTCCGGGTGTTCTGGGTCGGCGCCCCGCGCTGGCTGTACACCCCGTGCTACGTGGCGCTCGGCTGGGCGGCGGTGTTCTTCCTGCCGGACTTCCTGCACAAGGGCGGCGCGGCCGTCCTGACCCTGATCGTGGTCGGCGGCGCGCTCTACACCATCGGCGGGGTGATCTACGGCCTCAAGCGCCCGAACCCGTCACCGCGCTGGTTCGGCTTCCACGAGGTGTTCCACGCCTTCACCCTCGGCGCGTTCATCGTGCAGTACGTGGGGGTCTCGCTGGTGGCGTACACCGCCGCCGGCTGATCCCGGCAGAAACGATCCCCCCACAGCACGTCAGTACCGCACCGGCTGGGCCGCCCTCGCCTCCAGCCGCTCCCGGGCCCGACGGCAGCGCTCGCAGTGCGCCGCGTCGGGCCCTTCGCCTGCCGTCCGCTGGTGGGCCCGGCCGCGGAAGCGGTACGCGACCCAGGCCATCACGGCCAGCACCTCGACCGCCGAGACCACCCAGACCAGGCGGGCTCCGCCGATCAAGTACCCGGCTATGACGGCCAGCGCGGCCAGCACACCGACCACGCCGCTCCAGAACCCGGTCGCTCCGTACTCCATTGGCAAACCTCCCACCGCCCGACAGGCCATCTGACGAGTCGTCAGAGAACTCCCCACCTACAGTGACACGTTCGGCACGCAGCGCGGGCGAACGGGGGATCAACAGCGCGTCAATTCCAGAAGTGGGAATCCCGCAGCGCGGGCTTCGGTTGACACTCGGCATCTTTTGAGAGCTACTCTCATTTGAGAGATGCCATCAGATGGAGATCCGTCATGCCTGCTCCGCACCCCCGTCGCTGGATCGCACTGACCGCGGTCGCACTCAGCGTGCTCGTCATCGGCTTCGACACCACCGTGCTGAACGTCGCCCTGCCCGACCTGGCCCGGCAGCTGGACGCCGGCACCGGGCAGCAGCAGTGGATCGTCGACGCCTACACGGTGGTGTTCGCCGCCGCCCTGCTCCCGGCCGGCCTGCTCGGCGACCGGTTCGGCCGCCGCCGCACCCTGGTGACCGGCCTCGCGCTGTTCGGCGCGGCCTCCGTGCTCGGCACCCTGGCCGGCGGGCCCGCCACGCTGATCGCGGCCCGCGCCGCGATGGGCCTGGCCGCCGCGTTCGTGATGCCGATGTCGATGGCGGTGATCCCCGCCGTCTTCCCGCCCGCCGAACAGCGCCGCGCCACCGCGCTGCTGACCACCATGACCGCGATCGGCGTGCCGCTCGGGCCGATCATCGGCGGGCTGCTGCTGCGCGGCTACTGGTGGGGCTCGATCTTCCTGATCAACGTGCCGCTGGTGGTGCTCGGTGTGCTGGCCTGCCTGCTGCTGCTCCCCGAGTCCGCCGACCCGGCCGCACCCCGGATCGACCTGCGCTCCGCAGGCCTCGCGGCGGGCGGCCTGGCCGCGCTCACCTGGGGCATCATCGAGGGCGCCGAACGCGGCTGGGGCGACGCCCTGGTGCTCACCGCGCTGCTCGGCGCGGCCGGCGCGCTGACCGCGCTGGTGCTGCGCAGCAAGCAGCAGGACCACCCGATGCTCGACCTGCGGCTGCTCGCCGAGCCGGTGTTCCGCTGGTGCGCGATCGCCGTCACCCTGGTCTCGGTCGCCCTGTTCGGCGGGTTCTTCGTACTGCCCGCCTACTTCCAGAGCGTGCTGGGCACCGACGCGCTCGGCAGCGGCCTGCGGCTGATGCCGATGATGGGCGGCCTGCTGGTCGCCGCCCGGCTCGGCGAACGCCTGGTGCGCCGCTTCGCCCCGCGCGGCGTGATCGCGGCCGGGCTGGCGCTGACCGCCCTCGCCCTGCTGCTCGGCAGCCGCACCGCGCCGGGCGACGGCTACGGGTGGACGGCGCTGTGGCTGCCGCTGTTCGGCGCCGGTCTCGGCCTGGTGCTGATCACCGCCACCGCCTCCGCGATGCTCCTGCTGCCGCCCGCCAAGGCCGGCGTCGGCTCCGGGCTGGTGCAGACGCTCCGCCAGGTCGGCGGCGCGGTCGGCGTCGCCGTGTTCGGCAGCCTGCTGGCGGCGGGCTACCGCTCGGCGCTGCACCTCCCGGCGCTCCCCGGGGACGCCGCGCACCGGGTCCGCGGTTCGGTGATCGCCGCCGACGCGGTCGCCGAGCGGCTGGGCGATCCGGCGCTCGCCGCGTCCGCGCACGGCGCGTACGTGCACGGCATGGGCCTGGTGATGCTGACCGCCGGGATCCTCGCGGCGCTGTCCGCCGTACTGGTCGCGGCCCGGATGCCGGGCGGCGGCGACCCCGTGGCCACGGACACCGCCGAGCTGCGGCCGCTGGCCGGGGCGGTCGGCGATCCCGGAGAATCGTCCGCATGAGCACTCCGCGCAGCGCCCGGCCCCGCCCGTCCGACGCGTCCTCCGGTTCGTTGGAGGAGCTGGTCGAAGCCCCGATGTCGCTGCGCGAACGCAAGAAGCTGAAAACCCGCCAGACCCTGCGCCGGGAGGCCTTCCGGCTGTTCGCGGAGCAGGGCTGGGAGGCCACCACCGTCGACCAGATCGCGGCCGCCGCGGAGGTCTCCCCGGCCACCTTCTTCCGGTACTTCCCGACCAAGGAGGACCTGGTCCTCAGCGACGAGTACGACCCGCTGATGGCGGCCGCGATCCGGGCCCGGCCGGCGGACGAGCCGTTCCTCACCTCCGCCCGGGAGGTGCTGGTCGGGCTGATCCGCCGGATCGCCGAGCAGGAACGCGCCGAGCTGTACGAGCGGATGCGGCTGACCGCCTCCGTCCCGGCCCTGCGGACCCGGATGCTCGACGGCACCGGTCAGCCGAGCAGGATGCTGCTCGACCTGCTCACCGAACGGGCCGGCCTGGACGCCCCCACCCTCGAACTGCGGATCACCGCCGCCGCGATCGCCGCCGCGCTCACCGAGACCTCGCTGTACTGGGCCGACCACCAGGGCCAGGACGACCTCGCCGACCTGCTCGACCGGGCGCTGCGGCACCTTCAGGAGCTCGGCCGGCGCTGACCCGGGGGCCGAGCCTCTGAAGGTGCTCGGCCGGCGCTGACCCGGGGGCCGGTCAGTTCACCAGCACCAGCTTGCCGGTGGTGCGGCCGGTGTCGCCCAGCGCGTGCGCCTTCGCCGCTTCCTCCAGCGGGAACGTTTCGGCGATCTCGGCGCGCAGCAGGCCACGTTCGGCCAGGTCCGCGATCGCGGCCAGGCCGGCGTGGTCGGCCTCCACCAGCATCATCGCGGTGCGCACGCCGAGCCGCTCGGCCTCCTCGGCCAGCCCCTCGAAGGGGACGGGCAGGATCGACACCAGCAGGCCGCCCCGGCGCAGGGTGCGCAGCGAGCGCAGCTGGTACTCGCCGCCGATGGTGTCCAGCACCACGTCGATGTCGCGGACCGCCTCGGCGAAGTCGGTGCTCCGGTAGTCGACCGGCTCGTCCACGCCGATGCCGCGCAGGAAGTCGTGCTTGGCGGCGCCGGCGGTGCCGATCACGTACGCGCCGCGGGACTTGGCGATCTGCACGGCGAGGTGTCCGACGCCGCCGGCCGCGGCGTGCACCAGCACCCGGTCGCCGGTCTTCACCTGCGCGGTGTCCACCAGCGCCTGCCAGGCGGTCAGCGCGGCCAGCGGCAGCGCGCCGGCCTGGACGGGGTCGATAGCGGCGGGCCGGTGCGCGAACGCCCGGGCGGGGCCGGTCACGTAGTCGGCGTGGGCGCCGGCGCCGTGCGGGTAGGGCAGCATGCCGAAGACCTCGTCGCCGGGCTTGAACAGGGTGACGCCGAAGCCGACCGCCTCCACGGTGCCGGCCACGTCCCAGCCGAGCACGAACGGGGGCTCGCCGAGGAACAGGCCGCCGGCCCGGTGCTTCCAGTCCGTCGGGTTCAGGCCGGCCGCCCGGACCTTCACCAGGATCTCGCTCAACCCGGGCTCCGGGCGCGGGAGTTCCACCACCGTGAGGACTTCGGGGCCGCCCAGGGCGTGCTGGCTGATCGCTCGCATCGTGTTCGTCGTCATGTCTCCAGCCTGGCCCGCCCGGGGCGCCCGCGGCAGTGGCATGATGGTCACTGTCCGATGGGATCCTGCCAGGAGGGTGGAAGCGTGCCCAAGCCCGCGAAGACGTCGCCGCACCGGATCGCGGTGCTCGCCCTGGAGGGCGTGTACCCCTTCGAACTCGGCATCCCCCGGCGGGTGTTCGCCGCCGCCGGGGACAGCTACGAGCTGGCCACCTGCACCGTTGACGGCCAACCGGTGCGCTCGGACGCCGACTTCACCATCACCGTCGCGCACGGCCCGGAGATCCTCCGCACGGCCGACAGCGTGGTCATCCCGCCCTTCGACCTCGCCCGCGCCACCGGCGAACTCGACCCCGCCGTGGCCGGGGCGCTGGCGCTGATCCGGCCCGGCACCCGGCTGATCTCGATCTGCACCGGCGCCTTCGTACTCGCCGCCGCCGGCCTGCTCGACGGCCGGCCCGCCACCACCCACTGGGCGCTCGCCGACCGGTTCCGCGAGCTCTTCCCCAAGGTGCGGCTCGACCCGGACGTGCTGTTCGTCGACGACGGCGATGTCCTCACCTCGGCCGGCGCCGCCTCCGGCGTCGACCTGTGCCTGCACGTGCTCCGCAACGACCACGGCGCGGCCGTCGCCAACCACGCCGCCCGGCTGGCCGTCGTCCCGCCGTGGCGCGACGGCGGCCAGGCCCAGTACATCGAGCAGCCCGTCCCGGCGGCCGGCGCCACCGGCACCGCCGCCACCCGCGAGTGGGCGCTGGCCCGGCTGCACCTGCCGCTGACCCTCGCCGAACTGGCCGGGCACGCCGCCATGAGCACCCGCACCTTCGCCCGCCGCTTCCACGACGAGACGGGCCAGAGCCCCGGCCGCTGGCTCACCCAGCAGCGCCTCGCCCTGGCCCGTCACCTGCTCGAAGCCACCGACCTGACGGTCGACCAGATCGCCGGCCGGGTCGGCTTCGCCAACGCGGTGTCGCTGCGTCAGCATCTGCACTCGGCCATCGGCGTCTCACCGCTCGCCTACCGGCGCACCTTCGCGGGGCGGGCCTTCGCCGGGACGCCCTAGGCCCGGGCCCTGCCCGTCCACTGCGACCGCTGCACGGTGCGCGCACCGGTGGGCCGAGGGGGACTGGGAGGGACAGCCCGCTAGTTGGTGATCCGTCCGCCGGCCACGTCGATCGTCAGTCCGGTCAGCCAGCCCGCGCCGTCGGAGGACAGGAACAGCGCGGCCTCCGCCACGTCCGCCGGGGTGCCGAGCCGGCCAAGCGGGTGGGTGGCCGCGACCTTGCTCTGCACCTCGGCGGGCATCCGGGCCTGCACCTTCTCGGTCAGAATCGCCGACGGGGCCAGGCAGTTGATCCGGATGCCGTGCGACCCCAGCTCGGCGGCCAGGTGCCTGGTCAGCATCACCACGCCCGCGTTGGCCACTCCGTACGCCAGGTTGGCGCCACTGGGCTGGCGGCCGGCTGCCGAGGACATTGTCAGGATGGAGCCCGCACCGCGCTCCAGCATGCCCGGCAGGAAGGCCTGCACGGTGAGGAACACCGAGGTCAGGTCGGAGTCCAGCACCTCGCGCCAGCGCTGCTCGGACAGCTCCGCCGTCGGCACCGGGAAGCCCTGGCCGCCGGCGAACGCCGCCAGCACGTCCACCGCGCCGAACCGCTCCGTCACCGTCTGCCGCACGCCGTCCAGTGCCTGGGCGTCCGTCACATCGGCGACGGCGGCCACCGCCTCGCCGCCCGCGTCGGTGATCTCCTCGACCACCGCCGCCAGCGCCGCCGCGTCCCGGCCGACCACGCACACCGCCGCGCCCTGCGCGGCGAACGCCCGCGCGGTGTGCGCCCCGATCCCGCGCGAACCGCCGGTGACCACCACCGTCCGGCCCTTCAGTTCCGCGTACGTTCCGGTCATCTCGCTCAACTCCCCTTGGCCCGTGCTTCGTTCGGTCAGTGTTCGGTGCTGCGGCGGCGGGTCTTCGGCAGCAGGGCGGCCACGAACAGCAGCCACACCAGGCCGCCGAACCGAACCACCGGCAGCAGGTACATGAAGCCGTCCGCCACCAGGGCGAACAGCGCGAGCATCGCGGCGGCGGCCACCACCAGGCCCGCCCACGTCACAGCGCGGGGCAGCAGGTCGGTGAGCATCGCCGACACCGAGACGCCCGCCGCCAGCAGGCCGAAGCCCGCCGCGAACGCGGGCCCGCCCGCCAGGAAGGACACGTCCGCCAGCGCCCGGCCCAGCGCGGGCGGCGCGTCGGCCGGCAGCCGCCCGCCCGCCCACGCCCCCACCGCGCTCAGCACCAGCGCGGACGACGCCAGCACGCCGCCGACCAGCGTGATCGCCGAGCCGGGCGCGGTGATGCCGAGCGCCCGCAGCCGCCGATAGAGCAGCGCCGCGCACAGCGCCAGCGGCACCGAGGCGGCGATCAGCAGCAGCGCACCCAGCCGGGCCGCCCCGCCGTGCTCCTGCGCGTACCGCACCACCTCGGCGCCGGTGGCGTCCGGGCGCGGGGTGGCGCGGTTGATCACGGTGTAGGCGACCGTCAGGGCGGTGACCGAGATGGTCGGCGCGAGCAGCGGCGGGCCGGTCTGCGGGCGGCTCTTGGGCCTACCCCCCGGGGCCGGACGAGGCTGGACGGTGGTGCTCATGGTTCCTCCCGTGGCACTCGGACACACGTCGATCGATACGCTCGATCGATACACTCGGAATAATGATTACACCGTGGAACGATTGTCAAACGGGTACGATGTCGGCATGAGCATGGATCGAGCGGCGGACCAGCAGGACTGGCACGGCGGCAAACCGCAGGGGCCGCCCGGGCCCGGCGGGCCGCCCGGCGGCGGGGCGGCGTTCCTGCTGGCCCAGCTGGGCGCGCATGCCGCCGAACGGTTCGCCCAGCGGATCGCCGAGCTCGACCTCACCCCCGCGCAGGCCGGCCTGCTCCGGCTGCTGGTGCAGAACCCGGGCCGCAGCCAGCGCGAACTCGCCGACGCGCTCGGCATGCCCCCCAGCCGCTTCGTCCCGTTCGCGGACGGCCTGGAGCAGCGCGGCCTGATCGAACGCCGCCGCAACGCGGAGGACCGCCGGCTGTACGCCCTGCACCTCACCGACCAGGGCCTGGCCCTGCTGGCCCGCCTGCGCGACACCGCCATCGCCCACGAGCAGGACGTCACCCAGGCCCTCACCCCCGAGGAGCACACCCAACTGACCGCACTGCTCGGCCGGATCGCCACCCAGCAGCAACTCACTCCCGGCATCCACCCGGGCTACCGCACCCTGCGCCCCCGCTGACCCGCCGCGCCGCCGCCCCCGTGCCCGGGGCGGCGAAAGACCCCACCCGGGCTCATCTCCCCGCCGACCGCAACCTCGGCCGCACCGGTCACCGGCCGATAGCCGAGGTGCCGGTGAACCGCGCTTCGACCGGATCGCCACCCGGCATCGCCCCACCCCCCGGCCACCACACCCCGCACCCCGACCGCCCCAAGGCCCTCCTCGCACCCGCAGGCATGCGAAAGGGCCCTGCGCCCTACCGGAGCGCAGCTCGGCCGCATCGGTCACCGGCCGGTGGCCGACGTGCCGGTGAACCGCGCTTCGACCGGATCGCCACCCGGCATCGCCCCACCCCCCCCACTGCCCCAAGGCCACCCTCGCGCCCACAGACATGCGAAAGGGCCCCGCGCCCTACCGGAGCGCAACTCGGCCGCATCGTCATCGGCCGGTAGCCGAGGTGCCGGTGAACCGCGCTTCGACCGGATCTCCACCCGGCATCGCCCCACCCCCGACCCGACCACCCCACCCCGCACCCCCACCGCCCCAAGGCCACCCTCGCCCCCACAGGCATGCGAAAGGGCCCCCGGAACCACCCGAGGACCCTCCCCCGCGCCCTAGCGGAGCGCGATCTCGGCCGCGTCGGTGACCGGCCGGTAGCCGAGGCGCTGGTAGATCGCGTTGCTGACCGGGTTGGACAGGTCGGTGTAGAGCAGCACCTCGTCCGCGCCGCGCGACTTCGCGTGCAGGGTGGCGGCGGCTGTCAGCGCGCTGGCGTAGCCGTGGCCGCGGTCGGCGGGCGGGGTGTAGACGGGGCCTATCCGGGACATTCCGGCGACGGCGGGGCTGGCCCCGGCGAGCGAGACCAGTCGCTGGTCGGCGGCCTCCCAGAGCACCAGGGTCTCGGCGGCGATCCGCTGGTCGGCGTCGGCGAACGGGTCGGCGGGCGGCGAGAGTTCGGCCTCGACGCAGAAGTCGACCAGCCACCGGGCGATCGTCTCCCGGTCGGCGGGCAGGGCGAGCCGGGAGCGGCCGGCGGGCGGGGCCGGCGGGGGCGTCAACTCGCCGAGCCGGAACAGCCGTTCGTTGCGTTCCAGGTGCCAGTTGACGCCGGTGGCCCGGTGCCATTCGGCGGCGAAGGCGAGGGTGGTGCCGTGCTCGCCGCCCACCGCGTCGGGGCGCTCGCCGTCGGCGGCGAGCCGCCGGGCCAGTTCCTCGGCGGCGGGCACCGGCATCCGGCCGAGGCGCTGCCCGTACGGCGGGGTGCGCAGGCAGGCGCCGGCGACGGTGCCGTCCGGGTCGTGCCACCAGCCGAAGACCGGCGGCTGTTCGCCGTACACGTGCAGGCCGTCCCGGGTGAGGCGGTCGAGGATGGTGAGCAGCACGGTGTTCTCGGCGGGGTCGGCCGCGAGGAACTCCCCGGCTGTGCTGCGGAAGTCGTCCAGTGATGTGGTGAGTGTCCAGCCCATGGCGCATCCTCCCCCGGCTGCGCCGCCGTTGACCAGCACTTTTCCTGGCCAACGGCGGCGTTGCCGGTCAGTGGGCGCGCAGGCGCTCCGCCAACTCGGCGACGTCCGCGGTCGGTTGCTCGCAGACGAAATGCCGGCACACGTACGCGGCTGACTTGCCGTCCAGCAGCGGGCGGTCGGCGAGCAGGGGCACCTCGGCGTCGCCGACCTCGCCGACCGCGACCACCGCGCCAGGGGCGGTGGAGCGCAGCGCGGCCAGGTGCAGCGCCGCCCGCCCGGCGTCGCCGGCCGGGCCGACCACCGCGACCTCGCGCGGCCCGTCGAGCAGCGCCTCGGCGACGGCCAGCCCCCAGCCGGTGAACCGGGGCGCGCGGGTGCCGAGCGCGGAGACGATGCCCAACGCCCGTTCCGCGGCGGTGCGGTGGCGCTCGGAGCCGGTGTACGCGGCGTACGTGAGCAGCGCCCCGGCGGCGGCCGTCCAGCCGGACGGGGCGGCGTTGTCGGTGGGGTCCTGCGGGCGGCGGATCAGCTGCTCGGCGTCGTCGGCGGTGTCGTACAGCGCGCCGGACTTCTCGTCGGTGAAGTGCAGCAGCACCAGGTCGAGCAGTTCCCCGGCGAGTTGCAGCCAGGACGATTCGCCGCCGACCGCGTACAGCGCGAGGAACCCCTCGGCGGTGTCCGCGTAGTCCTCCAGCACGCCCGCGTTGGTGCCCGCGACGCCGTCCCGGGAGGTGCGCAGCAGTCGCCCGTCCGCCGTGAGGTGCACGGCGATCAGCAGGTCGGCGGCGCGCTCGGCGGCCTCGACCAGGTCGGGGCGCTCCAGCAGTGCGCCGGCCTCGGCGAGGGCGGCGATCGCCAGGCCGTTCCAGGCCGCGACCACCTTGTCGTCCCGGGCCGGGGCGGGACGCTGCGCGCGGGCCTGCCCGAGTTTCTCCCGGATCTCCCGGTACGCGGCCAAGTCCTCGGGATCGCGCGGGAGTTGCAGTACCGAGGTGCCGTGCTCGAAGGTGCCGGTGACGTCGAACAGTTCCACCGCGAGGGCGGCGTCCGCCTCCCCGAGCACCTCCGCCAGTTGCTCGGGCGTCCACGCGTAGTACGCGCCCTCGACGGTCTTTCCGCTCGCCTCGTCCAGCGAGTCGGCGTCCAGCGCGGAGGCGAACCCGCCCTGTGGGGTGCGCAGTTCGCGCAGCAGGAAGTCGGCGGTCTCCAGCGCGACCCGGCGGGCCTGTTCGTCGCCGGTGGCGCGCCACAGGTGCAGGTACACCCGCAGCAGCAGCGCGTTGTCATACAGCATTTTTTCGAAGTGGGGCACCGTCCAGGTGGCGTCCACCGCGTAGCGGGCGAACCCGCCGCCCAGCTGGTCGTAGATCCCGCCGCGGGCCATCGCCTCGCAGGTGCGCTGCACCATTTCCAGCGCGGCCTCCGACCCCGTCCGGGCATGGTGGCGCAGCAGGAACTCCAGCACCATCGACGGCGGGAACTTCGGCGCCCCGCCGAAACCGCCCCGCCGTTCGTCGAACGACCGCGTCAACTCCACGACCGCCGCGTGCAGTTCACCCTCGCCCGGCGGCTGCGCGATCCCGCTCCCGACGGCGTACACCGAGCCCCGCTCGGCGAGATCCTTGCTGATCCGCGCCGCCACCTCACCGACCTCGGCCCGCCGCCCCGTCCATGCCTTGTCGACGCCCTCCAGCACCTGCCGGAACGAGGGCATCCCGTGCCGCGGCTGCGGCGGGAAGTACGTCCCGAAGTAGAACGGCTCCTTCTCGGGCGTCAGGAACACCGTCATCGGCCACCCGCCCCGCCCCGTGGCCGCCTGCACCGCCTCCATGTACACGGCGTCGACGTCGGGCCGTTCCTCCCGGTCGACCTTCACCGCCACGAAGTGCTCGTTCAGGAATTCGGCGGTCGCTTCGTCCTCGAACGACTCATGTGCCATCACATGACACCAGTGACAAGCGGCGTATCCCACCGAAAGCAGCACGGGCACCCCGCGCCGCCGGGCCTCCTCGAAAGCCTCCGGCGTCCAGGGCCACCAGTCGACCGGATTGTCAGCGTGCTGAAGCAGATAAGGCGAGGTCACACCAGCCAACCGGTTCATGCGCCCCAGCCTCTCACAGTGCCCCGACCCTGGGTGTGGAACTCGCGCTCTCGCGTCCGCCGCCGGCGCTATCGGCCGCTGTTCCGTTGGTCTGCGCTGCCCGGCATGAGGTGGGATTCCCAGGCCCAGGCGGTGATCTCGCTGCGGTTGCGGGCTCCGAGCTTGTTCTGGATCGCGGCGAGGTGGCCCTTCACGGTGCTGACGGAGATGAAGAGGGCGGCGGCGATCTCCTGGTTGGTGCTGCCCCGGGCGACAGCGCGGATGACGTCGGTTTCCCGGTCGGTGAGCGGGGTGTTGGGCTGGAGGGCGGAAGGGGTTCTGACGGGGGCGAGGTTGCGGAGCAGGCGCCGGGTGATCGACGGGGAGATCAGGGCGTCCCCGACGCTGGCGGCCACCACCCCACCGCCCGACCTGCCCACCGTCAACGTCACCCCCAGCCCGACCGGCACCACCTACCGGGTCATCAGTTCCACCAGCCCCGCCCCGGACGCGGAGCGCGTCGGCGCCACCGTCGAGGACGGCTACCTCGCCCTGATGCACGGCACCGCCCCGAAGCGGGCCCAGCGCCCCGGCCCCGACCTCCGCGCCGTCTGACCCCAGCCCCGTCAACACCCAAGGACCAGCAGATGCCCCACCAGCCACTCGCCGCCGCCCTGACCGCCGCCGACACCACCGGATTCCACCCCGGCCCCGCCTACTTCGCGTTCTGGGCCCTCGTCGTCGGCGCCGCCATCGGCGGTCCCCTCTACGTCGTCCGCCTGATCCGCAACCGCCGCAAGCGCCGTTGACCACCTGCCTGAGCACAGGAGGGCCCCACCTGGGCCGGTAACGGGACGCGAGGGGCGGTTCAGAAGCAGGTGATCTGGACGATGTAGATCTGCTCGTGCCGAATGACCGTCAGGTACTCGAACATGCCGCCGGGAACGTAGGCCGTCCCGCTCTTCGGGTTCTCGCCCCGGTACAGCGTTCCGTCGAGCCAGCGGGCGGATGCGGCGCGAACCAATTCGTCAGCGGTCTTCTCGACCTCGGCGACGAACGCGGGCGGCGCGTCACCGGCGACGTACTGCTCGTCCGGAAGGTACTCCCAGGACCAGGTCATCGGCCGAGCGCCCGATATGCGCCGCGGATGATTTCACTCACCGCCAAGGCGTGGGCGCGGGATTCGGCCGGGTCCGTCGCCGTGTGCATCAGGTACTCGGCCCGGCGCAGCCTGGACGCGGTCTGCGGGTCGCGCTCGATCTCGACCACTGCGGCCCAGCGCAGCAGGAAGCCGCGAAGGGGATCGAGGCTGTCCGACTCGACAGCCAGGGTGATCGTTTCCGTCTGCTCGGCCAGCATCTGGGGGAGCCGCTCCGGCGCGACCACGGCCAGCGCCGCCTTGAGCGCGGCCGCCGTCCGCTCCGGACGTGGGATCAGCTCACCGATGGGAAATTCCGGCTGCGCGGCCACTTCTCCTCCGTACGCTCGGTCCGCCTTCACGCTACCGCTCCGGCCGGCTGCCGTTCGGTCGCGTGCGGCCGGATCACTCGTCCTTGGTGTCGGGCTGCTCGGTGAAGTCGATCTTCTTGAAGCGGGCGTTCATCGACTTCAGGAGGAACCAGGTGGCGATGCCGAGGGCGGCGAAGACGACGAAGCCGAGGAGGCCGGGGGTGACCTTGGTTTCGTCGAGGGCGAGGTCGGCGGCGAGCTGGGTGACGTTCACGGGGGTGCTCATTCATCCATGGTGACCCGGCCCTACGCGGGCCGGGTCACCGGGGGGTGGGGTAATGCGGGGTTACTTCCGGAGGCCGGCGAAGAGGTCGGTCTCGGGGAGGTCGGTGTCGATCAGGGACTTCGCGAGTTCGTAGTCCTCGGTGGGCCAGACGTCGCGCTGGATGTCGATCGGGACGCGGAACCAGGGGCCGTCGGGGTCGATCTGGGTGGCGTGGGCGATCAGGGCCTTGTCGCGGATCTCGAAGTACTCGCCGCAGTCGACCCGGGTGGTGATCTCCCGCTCGGCGCGCCCGGACTTCTCCCAGCCCTCGATCCACTCGCCGTAGGGCGAGTCGTGGCCGTTCTCGGTGAGGTAGGCGTGCAGGGCGCGGATGCGGCCCATCGGGAAGCCGTGGTTGTAGTAGAGCTTGAGCGGCTGCCAGGGCTCGCCGGCCTCGGGGTGGGCGTCCGGGTCTCCGGCGGCCTCGAAGGCGGCCATGGTGATCTTGTGGGTCATGATGTGGTCGGGGTGCGGGTAGCCGCCGTTCTCGTCGTACGTGGTGATCACGTGCGGGCGGAACTCGCGGATCAGCTTGACCAGGGTGCCTGCGGCCACGTCCACGTCCTCCAGGGCGAAGCAGCCCTCGGGGAGCGGGGGCAGCGGGTCGCCCTCGGGCAGGCCGGAGTCGACGTAGCCGAGCCACGCCTGCTGGACGCCGAGGATCTCCCGGGCGGCGTCCATCTCCTTGCGGCGCACTTCGTGGATGTTCTCCTCGACCCACGGGTCGCCCTGCAGCTTGGGGTTGAGGATCGACCCCCGTTCGCCGCCGGTGCAGGTGGCGACCAGGACCTCCACCCCCTGGGCCACGTACATCGCCATGGTGGCGGCGCCCTTGCTGGACTCGTCGTCCGGGTGCGCGTGTACCGCCATCAACCGCAACTGCTCGCTCAACGCCTGGGTCCTTCCAGGTATCAGGTATGTCCGGTTCGTCGGGCCGGCTCCCCCGCCGCCTCTGGCGCGGACGTGCCCCTCCTATAGTGACGGACTGGAGGGCGCGTCCATTCCCGCGGACGGCCGACCGTTCCTCCGCGAAAGGACCGAGCCGCACCATGGACCAGAGCCCTACGCCCCAGCCCGCCCTCGCGCCCCCGGCGGGCCGCTACAGCCGGTCCGACGACCGGACGACCGACCGCCGGCTGCGGATCGCCGGCGTGGTCTTCGGGGTGCTGCTGGTGGGCCTGATCGCCTGGCTCGGCACCTCCTACCTGCTGCGCGAGACGAAGCTGAACGGTACGGTGCCGACCTTCCAGCCGGTGTCCGACAGCGAGCTCCAGCTCCAGCTGTCGGTGCGCAAGAGCGAGGGCACCTCGGGCGTGTGCACGGTCCGCTCGCAGGGCGCGGACGGCGCGGTGGTCGGCCAGTCGGACTTCCAGGTCCCGGCCGAGGGCACCAGCTACGACAAGGTGGTGACGCTGCGCACCACCTCCCGCGGCTCCACCGCGGAGCTGCTCGGCTGCACCCCGGACAAGAAGTAACCCGCCGGGCCCCCGGGGAGGGTGAGCGGACACTCTTTGCTCCGCTCACCCTTTCGAGCGCATAGTCGAAGGAGTGGGACGGCCTCGACCCCCGCAACCCTTCCCGCCCGTGCGGGGAACTTGTTAGGCTCGTGATTTCGCCCCTTCCCTGCCGAATGGCACGGAAGCGGGCGTTGCTTTGCATCTGCCCAGAAAATCGACCACTGCTGCCGAACCACCCTCGCAGCAGCGCCAGCACCGACGAGGAGCACCCTGTGACCCAGACCAACGATGACGTGACCTGGCTCACTCAGGACCACTACAACAAGCTCAAGGCCGAGCTTGATCACCTGACCGGGCCCTGGCGCATCGAGATCGCCCAGAAGATCGAGGCCGCGCGCGAGGAGGGCGATCTCAAGGAGAACGCCGGTTACCACGCGGCCAAGGACGAGCAGGGCAAGACCGAGGCGCGCATCCGCCAGCTGTCCCAGCTGCTGGAGCGGGCGAAGGTCGGCGAGGCCCCGGCCGACTCCGGCGTGGTGGCGCCCGGCATGCTGGTGACGGTGGCCTTCGACGGCGACCTGGACGACACCATGGAGTTCCTGCTGGCCTCCCGCGAGGTCACCGACGGCGACATCGACGTGTACTCCCCGCAGTCCCCGCTGGGCCGCGCGATCACCGGCAAGTCGGTCGGCGAGGACGCCGTGTACGAGCTGCCGAACGGCAAGAAGGCCGGCGTGAAGATCGTCGACGCCAAGCCGTTCTCCGGCTGAGCCTCCCGCAGCACGACGACGGACGGCCGCTCCCCCGGGTGGGGGGAGCGGCCGTCCGGTCGTTCACCGGCAGGGTCTCAGCCCGCCGCGCGGCGGTACTTGCGCACCGACAGCCAGGAGAACAGCGCCATGATGACCAGCGACCAGCCGATCGACACCAGCACGGCGTGCTGCATCGGCCAGGCGTCGGGCGTCGGGCCGAGCTGGTTGCCGAACAGGCTGCGGCAGGCCTGCACGGTGGCGGAGAACGGGTTCCAGTAGGCGATCGGCTGCAGCCAGCCCGGCATCGAGCTGACCGGCACGAACGCGTTGGAGATGAAGGTCAGCGGGAACAGCCAGATCAGACCGGCCGAGGTGGCCGCCTCGGGGCTGCGCACCGACAGGCCGATCAGCGCGCCGATCCAGGAGAACGCGTAGCCGAGCAGCAGCAGCAGGCCGAACGCGGCGAGCGCCTTCAGGAAGCCGTCGTGGATCCGCCAGCCGACCAGCAGCGCGACCAGGGCGAGCACCACCACGGTGAACGCGGTCTGCACCAGATCGGCGAGGGTGCGGCCGGTGAGCACCGCGGCGCGGGACATCGGCAGCGAGCGGAACCGGTCGACCAGGCCCTTGGTCATGTCCTCCGCGATGCCGGCCGAGGCGCCGGCCACCGCGAAGGTGACGGTCTGGGCGAAGATGCCGGCCATCAGGTACTCGATGTACACCTCGTGGCTGGGCGTGGCGCCGGGGATGGCGATCGCGCCGCCCATCACGTAGGAGAACAGCAGCACGAACATCACCGGCTGCATAAGCCCGAAAACCACAATTTCGGGAATTCTGGTCATTCGACGCAAATTCCTCTTCGCGACCACCCAGGAGTCGTGCAGGGTGGCGGCGACGCCCCGGCGGGGGGCGACGGGGACGGGGCCGATCGCCGCGTCCGGCAGTGCGGTGGTCATCTCAGGCGTCCTTCCCGTGGCCGCGACGGCCCTTCTTCGCCGGCTGCTCACCCTCGCCCGCGGCTCCGTCGCCCTCGGCGGACTCGGTGACATGGCCGGTGAGGGAGAGGAAGACGTCGTCGAGGGTGGGGCGGCGCAGGCCGATGTCGTCGATCTCGATGGAACGGGCGTCCAGTTCGCGGATGGCGTCGGCGAGGACCTTGGCGCCGCCGCTGACCGGGACGGTGATCCGGCGGGTGTTCTTCTCCACCGCCGGGTCGCCCTTGGCGAACGGGGTGAGCGCGGCGACCGCCTCGGGAACCAGCTCGGGCCGGTGCACGACGACCTCGATGCGCTCGCCGCCGATCTGGGCCTTCAGCTGATCGGCGGTGCCGCGGGCGATCACCTTGCCGTGGTCGACCACCGCGATGTCGTGGGCGAGGCGGTCGGCCTCCTCCAGGTACTGGGTGGTCAGCAGCAGGGTGGTGCCCTGCTCGACCAGGGTCTCGATGACCTCCCACAGCGCAAGCCGGTTGCGCGGATCGAGGCCGGTGGTGGGCTCGTCGAGGAACATCACCGGCGGGCGGACCACCAGCGCGGCGGCCAGGTCGAGGCGGCGGCGCATGCCGCCGGAGTAGGTCTTGGCGGTGCGGTCCATCGCATCCGCGAGGTTGAACCACTCCAGCAGCTCCACGGCCCGCTTCTTCGCGTCGCGGGCGCTCATCTGGTAGAGCTCGCCGACCATCTGAAGGTTCTCCCGGCCGGTGAGGTACTCGTCCACGGCGGCGTACTGGCCGGACAGGCCGATCAGACTGCGCACCCGGTTGGGGTGCTTGAGGACGTCGACGCCGGCCACGGTGGCCCGGCCGGAGTCGGGTTGGAGCAGCGTGGTCAGCACGCGCACGGTGGTGGTCTTGCCGGCGCCGTTGGGGCCGAGCAGTCCGAGCACGGTGCCTTCGGGGACGTCCAGGCTCACGCCGTCGAGGGCGTGTACGTCACCGAAGGTCTTGACCAGGTTCTCGGCTTCGATGGCTGACGCCATGGTCCTGCCTCATCTCCCTGAGGTCGGAGGTCCTGAGATCGGGGGGTGCGGAGTCGGTGGACGAGTCCGTTTTGGGCGCAGATCACCCACTCTGTTACCTGAGCCCGCCGACGGCAAGCTCGCGATACATCGCAAGATGCTGCCACTCGCGATATATCGCGTCAACTCGCGCAGGTGAGCCAGGCCTCAGTGCCGGGTCTCAGTGCGAGACCACGTAGCCGTCCTCGCGCAGCTCCCCGATCACCGCCGCGCAGTGCTCCGGACCCTTGGTCTCCAGGTGCAGGTCCACCTCGACCTCGGTCAGGCCCAGCTGCGGGTCGATCCGCACGTGCGCGACGTCCAGCACGTTGGCGTCCACCCGGGTCAGCACGCCCAGCAGGTCCGCCAGCGCGCCCGGCTTGTCGGTCAGCCGGACCCGCAGCGACAGGTAGCGGCCAGCCGCGGCCAGGCCGTGCCGCAGCACCCGCTGCATCAGTTGCGGGTCGATGTTGCCGCCGGACAGCACCCCCACCACCGGGCCCTCGAACCGGCCCGGCTCGGCCAGCAGCGCGGCGATCGGTGCCGCCCCGGCGGGCTCGACCACCAGCTTGAGCCGCTCCAGGCCGACCAGCAGGGCCCGGGACAGCTCGTCCTCGGAGACCGTCCGCATCCCGTCCGCAAGGGAGTTGATCACCTCGAACGGGATGTCGCCCGGGCGGCCGACCATGATCCCGTCGGCCATGGTGGCGAACCGCTCCAGCGAGACCGGGCGGCCCGCGGCCAGCGACAGCGGGTACGCCGCCGCGGTGGCCGCCTGCACGCCGATCACCCGGACGTCCGGGCGCAGCGCCTTGATCGCGATCGCCACGCCGGCCAGCAGCCCGCCGCCGCCGGTGCCGACCAGCACGGTGCGCACCTCGGGGCACTGTTCCAGGATCTCCAGGCCGACGGTGGCCTGGCCGGTGATCACGTCCCAGTGGTCGAAGGGGTGGATGAAGACCGCGCCGGTGGCGTCGGCGTACTCGCGCGCCGCCTGCAGCGCCTGGTCGACGTTGGCGCCGTGCAGTCGCACCTCGGCGCCGTACTCGCGGGTGGCGGCGACCTTCGGCAGCGGCGCGGCGAGCGGCATGAAGACGGTGGAGCGCACGCCGAGCAGCGCGGCGGCCAGCGCCACGCCCTGCGCGTGGTTGCCGGCGCTGGCGGCGACCACCCCGGCGGCCCGTTCCACCGGCAGCAGGCCGGCGATCCGCAGGTACGCGCCGCGCAGCTTGAACGAGCCGGTGCGCTGAAGGTTCTCGCATTTCAGGTGGACGGGGGTGCCGGCCACCCCGGACAGGTGGCGGCTGCTCTGCATCGGGGTGACCCGGGCCACCCCGGCGAGCATTTTCTGTGCGCCACGGACGTCGTCCAGCGTGATCGGCCAGTTCTGCATGAAGATCAGCGTAGGACGGGACGGTTCCGGTGCCCGCCCGGCGCGCGTACGCTGCTGGGCACGAGTCGCCCGCACCCCCGTGAGTCGCGATGAGCCCTCCACTGCCCGACGTCCCCGACTCCGACTGTCAACTCCCCTACCAGGTCGCGGTGTTCGCCCGACGGATCAGTGCCGCCGGGGAGCTCGACCGGGCCGCGTTCCTGCTGCTGGACCAGCTCGCCGCCGGCGGGCCGGCCAATGTGAAGACGCTGGCGGCCGCGCTGGGTGTGGACTCCTCCACGGTGACCCGGCAGGCCGCGCCGCTGCTGCGCGAGCGCCTGCTGGCCCGGGTGCCGTACCCGGCCGACCGGCGGGCGGTGCGGCTCGCCCTGACCCCGCTCGGGGCCGGACGTCTGGCGCAGGTGCGCGAGCAGCGGCGGCGGCTGATCGCCGAGCTGACGGCCGGCTGGACGCCGGACGAGCGGACGGTGTTCTGCGCGCTGCTGGAGCGCTTCAACGCCGGCCTGCGCAACCGGCGTTGACACCCGCACGCTTCGCCGACGGCCCGTGCGACCGGCGTTGAGCACCGCACGCTTCAACGACGGTCCGCGCAAGCGGCGTTGATCACCGAGCAGTTCAACGGCTGCCCGCGCAAGCGCCGTTGATCCCGGGCCGGTTCAACGGCGGTCCGCACGGCCGCCGTTGAACCGACCGGGAACGCGTCAGCCGAGCGCCTGCTCCAGGTCGGCCAGCAGGTCGGCGGCGGACTCGATGCCGACCGAGATGCGCACCAGGTCGGCGGGCACCTCCAGCGGGGAGCCGGCCGCGGAGGCGTGGGTCATCCGGCCGGGGTGCTCGATCAGCGACTCGACGCCGCCCAGCGACTCGCCGAGGGTGAACAGCTGCGCGCGGTTGCACACCTCGACGGCGGCCTGCTCGCCACCGGCGACCCGGAACGAGACCATGCCGCCGAACGCCTTCATCTGCTTGGCGGCGATGTCGTGGCCCGGGTGGGTGGGCAGGCCCGGGTACAGCACCTGCGTCACCTTCGGGTGCGCGGAGAGCAGTTCGGCGATCCGGGCGGCGTTGTCGGAGTGCCGGTCCATCCGGACGCCGAGGGTCTTGATGCCGCGCAGCACCAGCCAGGCGTCGAACGGCCCGGCGACGGCGCCCATCGCGTTCTGGTGGTAGGCGACCTCCTCGGCGAGGCCGGCGTCGGCGACCACCAGGGCGCCGCCGACCACGTCGGAGTGGCCGCCCATGTACTTGGTGGTTGAGTGCACGACGACGTCCGCGCCGAGCGACAGCGGCTGCTGCAGGTAGGGGCTGGCGAAGGTGTTGTCGACGATCAGCAGGGCGCCGGCGGCGTGCGCGATCTCGGCGACAGCGGTCAGGTCGGTGATGCCGAGCAGCGGGTTGGAGGGGGTCTCCACCCACACCGCGCGGGTGTTGGGGCGGATCGCCTCGCGCACCTTCTCGGGGTGGTGGGTGTCGGCGACGGAGAAATCGACGCCCCAGCGGGTCAGCACCTTGGCGAACAGCCGGAAGGTGCCGCCGTAGGCGTCGTTGGGGATGACGATGTGGTCGCCGGGCTTGAGGACGGTCCGCAGCAGGGTGTCCTCGGCGGCCAGGCCGGAGGCGAAGGCGAGGCCGCGGGAGCCGCCCTCGATCGCGGCCAGGCACTCCTCCAGGGCGGTGCGGGTGGGGTTCGCGGAGCGGCTGTACTCGTAGCCCTCGCGCAGTCCGCCGACGCCGTCCTGCTTGTAGGTGGACACCTGGTAGATCGGCGTCACGACTGCCCCGGTCCGGGGGTCCGCTTCCTGGCCCGCGTGGATGGCGAGGGTTTCGAAGCCGTGGGAAAGCTGGTGCTCGGTCATGCGGTCGAGCCTAGTGCGGCGGACGGATCACCGGAGGGGGTTGGGCCGCTCCGCCGTGGCGGCGCGTCAGGTGGCCGCGGGCTCGCCGCAATCGCGTCGCGAAAGGTCAGGTCGTACCGCTACGATCTGCCAGCCGCACACATGATCGACACTTGGGGGCGCGGAATGTCCACCGAGCGCACCGGCATGCGCACATCCACCCGGGCCCTGCTGGCAGTCGCACTGCTCGCCGGGTTCTACCTGCTGGCGGCGGCCATCGTGGCCGTCCTGGTCTGGCTGAACGTCGAACTGGTCGTCAACACGGGCTTCCACGCCGCCATGGTGAAGCTCTGGCTGCTCAGCATCGCCATCGCCTACCCGGTGCTGCGGGTGGTGTTCCTGACCCGCCGCAAGCGCGACGACAGCCACGAGGGCCTGCCGCTGACCCGCGAGGAGCAGCCCGAGCTGTGGGCCCGGGTGGACCGGATCGCCGAGGCCACCGGCGTGCGCGGCCCGGCCGAGATCCGCCTGGTGCCGCAGGTCAACGCCGGTGTGTACGAGGAGACCAAGCTGCTCGGCCTGATACCGGGCCGCCGCCACCTGGTGATCGGCGCCCCGCTGCTGATCGGCCTGACCGAGGCCGAGCTGGACTCGGTGCTCGCCCACGAGTTCGGCCACTACGCCAACAACGACGTCCGCCTGGCGGCCGTCACGGTGGCCGGCCGCACCGCCATCGGCAACACCGTCGCCACCCTGCACCACCACGCCGACCAGCACGTCGCCGAGCGGGCCGCCGAGATCGCCGAGGACAACGCCAAGCGCGAGGCCCGCGGCCGCCGGGCCAGCGGCAAGGACGCCGGCAACGGCGGCGCCGAGCGCTACCTCGCCATGCTGTTCACCCAGTACGCCAAGCTGTACTTCCGGGTCTCCGAGTCGATCAGCCGCAGCCAGGAGTACGCCGCCGACCGGCACGCCGCCCGGATCGCCGGCCGCGACGCCACCGCCTCCGCGCTGAGCCGCATCCCCGTGCTGGACGCCGCGCAGAGCTTCTACCTGAACAGCTACGCCACCATGGGCGTCGGCGCCGGAATGCTCCCGCTGCCCGGCCAGTTCTTCGGCGGCCTGGGCCGCCTGCTGGCCGACCCCGAGCGCCGCGAGGAGCTCGCCGAGATGGGCATGGAGCTCCCCGACGAGCAGGCCGACCCGTACGACTCGCACCCGCCGATCAAGCAGCGGGTCGCCGCCGTCCAGGCCCTGCCGGACACCCCGGGCCTGCCCGGCCTCGGCGAGGACCGGCCCGCGCTCGACCTGCTGCGCGACCCGCAGCAGCGGCTGACCGAGCTGGAGACGCTGGCGCTGATCCCGGAGGCCCTGGCGATGCGCCGCCTGGACTGGCCCGAGCTGGTGCACGAGGCGATGTACGCGTACGCCCGCGAGAACGCCCAGCCGGTGCTGCGAGCCCTCATCGACAGCGGCCTGCCCGGCACCGCCGAGGCGATGCTGGACGCGCTGGACGCCGGGCGCGCGGCGGAGCTCGCCGGGCGGCTGCCGCAGAGCGAGGAGTCCGCGCAGGCCACCGGCCGGGCCGCCCGCGAGTTCCACCGGCCGCTGCTGCGCAACGCGCTGCGGTCGCTGACCGTGCTCGCCCTGGCCTCGCAGAAGGCGGCCCGCTGGGAGCTGTCCTGGAGCCGCCCGGCCGCCCTGGTACTGCCCGGCGACGCCGAGGACCGGCTGCCCGGGGCGCTGGACGCCGCGGTCGCCGACGTGCCCGACACCGCCCCGCTGCGCGCCCTGCTGGCCGAGCTGACCGACCGGTCCTGACGCCCCCGCACCCCTGGAGTTGAACCACCCGATGGCCGTCCTGATCGTCCTCCTTCCGCTGCTCCTGATCGCCGGCATCAAGCTGGCCACCTGGCTGATGCAGCGCCGCGTCGCCACCCTGAACGCCCGCACCGAGGCCGCCCAGGCCACCATCGCCCGCTACGAGGAGGCGAACCGTCCGACCATCTACCCGGCCGACCACGGCCTGGTTCCCAAGGCCGAGCTGATCGAGGACCCGGGCCTGACCGGCCCGGACCTGGACGCCGCGCTGGCCGCGCTCCGGGGCGGCGACTGGCGCCCGGCCGCCGACCTGCTCGCCGCCGCGGCGGGCGACCACGACCGGCGCCGGGGCCTGATGCGCCGCTTCGCGGAGCCGGCCGCCGAGGACGACGCCTGGCTGCTGGCCTGGCGCGCCGAGCAGCCGGACAACGCGGACGCCGCGATCCTCGCCCAGGACGCGCTGATCGTCCTGGCCTGGAACGTGCGCACCAGCCGGCGCGCCCACCAGGTCACCGCGGAGCGCTGGGCCGCCTTCCGCAAGGTGCTGGCCGACGCCGAGGCGGCCGCCGCCGAGGCCGTCCGGCTCGCCGACCCGGCCGACCCGCTGCCGTTCGTCGCGCAGATCCCGCTGGCGATGGGCCAGAGCTGGGACAACGAGCGCTTCCGGGCCCTGTGGCAGGAGATCGTCTCCCGCGACCCGCACAACTTCTCCGCCCACACCGGCGCCCTGCAGTACTGGTGCGCCAAGTGGAAGGGCAGCCACGAGCAGATGCACGCTTTCGTGGACGCCGCGATCGCCACCGCCCCGAAGGGCAGCCTGCTGTCCGCGCTCAAGCTGGAGGCGTACTTCGAGCACTTCGAGGGCAACGAGGAGCCGTACGCCGCCCCCGAGGTGCAGGCCGCGGTGGCCGCGGTGATCGCCGACCTGGAACTGGCCGACCCCGACGACCGCCACCGCAGCTACGCGCACGGCTGGCTGGTCTGGGTGCTGGCCCAGGCCGGCCGCCCCGCCGACGCGATGCCGCACCTGCGGGCGCTCGGCCCGATCGTCCCCGAGCCGTGGACGTACTGGGCGAACCCGATCGACCGGTTCGTCTCCCGGCGCATCGACATCGTGCTGGCGGCCACCGCGAACTGACCGCCGTGCCTGGCGCGATCCACGCCGGGTACCGAGGATGGGAGACGTCAGCCGTGCCCCCGTCGCCGAGCCCGGCGGCGGGGGCACGGGGCGTTGTCGGCCGGAGGTGAGCAGTGATGGCCGGGTTGGTGCGGATGAATCTGGACTCCCCCGAGGAGGTCCGCCCGTTCGAAGGCGGCAAGGGACAGGTGGCGCTGGTGAATCTGAAGGCCGGCGGGGTCGGCCGGGGCGTGTTCGAGCCGGGCTGGCAGTGGTCGAAGCACGTGAAACCGATCGCCGGCACCGACAGCTGCCAGGCCTCG
The DNA here is from genome assembly GCF_055587065.1 of Kitasatospora sp. NPDC048662. Taxonomy (NCBI): domain Bacteria; kingdom Bacillati; phylum Actinomycetota; class Actinomycetes; order Kitasatosporales; family Streptomycetaceae; genus Kitasatospora; species Kitasatospora sp. NPDC048662. Next base: position 597,438 of record NZ_JBVJHA010000002.1, read on the forward strand.
CACGCCGGTTACGTCATCTCGGGCCGGATGCGGATCGAGATGGACGACGGCCAGGCCGAGGAGTTCGGCGCGGGCGATGTGATGATCTGCCCGCCCGGCCACGACGCCTGGGTGCTGGGCGACGTGCCCTGCGTGGTCCTCGACTGGCAGGGTTTCACCGACTATGCGAAGCGCACCTGAGGGTCGTTCAGCCGGCCCGCCGCACCTCGTGCATGAAGCAGCCGAACTCGACGGCCCGCACGTGCACCACGGCGATCTCCGGGTCGGCCAGCAACTCGGCGGCCAGCTTGGGTAGTTCGTCCGGCTCGCCGACCCGGCCTTCGAGGATCCGCCCGTCCGGGGAGTAGGCCCGCAGCACCCGCTGCCCGCCGTGGAAGCCGTCCGGCCAGCCGCCCGCGAAGCCCTCGCACGGGTCGGCGTGCACGAACACCGGCCCGGTCTCCAGGTACGCGCCCGGGTCGCAGCCCGTCTCCTCGGCCCAGCGGCGCAGCGGCGCGTACGACAGCAGCACGATCCGGTCGCCGGGGCGGGCCCGGGTGAGGCAGCACCGCAGCGGCGAGCCGCCGTCCTCGGTGACGGTGACGGGGTGACAGCGCCCGCTGTCGTCGAGCCGGCGCAGTTCGGCGAGCGTCTGCGCGGGGACGGCCCGCACATCGATGGTGTTCATGGGCCCAGCCTGCGCCCACCGGACGCCCCGGTCCGGCGGGTTCCGGACGTCGCGTTTCGCGCCAGGGCGGGACGGCGACGGCCCGCCGCAGCCAGAGCTGCGACGGGCCGTCGGACCGGCGGGAGTTGACTGGTGGTCAGCCCTTGATGGCGTCCGCGAAGTCCTTGATGTCCTGGAACGACAGGCCGGCCTCGTTCAGGTTCTTGGCCTTGTCGTGGTCGATGCCGGCGGCGGCCAGCTCGGCGTACTGGGCGTCGGTCAGCGGGGTGGCCGGGCCGTCCGAGGTGGAGCCGCTGTCCTTGTCGCCGTCGGCGGTGGCCATGGCCATGAAGACGTCCTGAAGCTTGGCCAGGTCGAGTTCGGTGGCGCCGGTGGGGGCGGCGATGGCCGGCGCGTCGGCGTTGAAGCCGAGCCGCAGCGGGAAGTGCGCCGACGCGTCGGGCTTGTCGGCGAACTGCATCAGGTCGAAGGTGACGGCCTGCGCCTTGCCGTTCTTGATCATCACGTCGGCGGTGATCTTGCGGTCCGGGATGTCCTCGAAGTCACTGCTCGGCAGCGACGGGAGGGCGGACGAACCTTCGGCGAGCTTCTCGAACGCCTTCATCAGGCCCTCGACCACCGGACGCGCCTGGGCGGAGACCTGGATGACGTCGGCGTCGCCGGACTTGCCCTTCTCCTCCACGCTGATGTTCTTGGAGATCACGGCCTTCGCCGTCTTGATGAAGCGCTTCCGCTCCGCCGGGTCCATGCCGGGCATCGCGTCGAACGGCGAGCCCGCCTCGGCACCCGTGCCGGCGCCGGTGCCCTTCGTCTTCTTGATCTCCTCCTGCATCTTCTTCAGGTCCAGGGAGACCCACTTGCCGTCCACCACGTCCTTGATCGGACCGGCTCCGGCGGGCAGCGCGGCGACGAACTCGTCGACCTGCTTGGTGTCCTCGCCGCCGAGCTCGGCGATGCCGCGGACGTCCGCCTTCAGGTACATCCGCTCGCCGATCTGGCGGATGTCCGCGTAGGTCTTGCCGGACTTCTTGGTGCTCAGCGAGTAGGCGAGCGCCACACCGTTGAGGTCGTACGAGTCGTTCACGGTGTCGGAACCGCTGAACTTGAACGCCTCGGTGTCCTTGAGCGGCTTGTCGGCGCTGATCGACACGTTCAGCACCAGGTCGGACAGCAGGTCCGCGTTCTTCTGCTCGATCGGGTCGTCAACTGCCTTGCCGAAGGCGACGAACTGCTCCGGGGTGGCGTCGAAGGAGAGCTGGAAGCTCATCGACTTGGCGTCGCCGAGCTTGTTGAACGCCCCGGAGAGCTTCTCACCGGCGGTCAGCTGCTTGGCGGCGCCGCAGGCGGTGACGCCGCCGGCGATCAGGACGGCTCCGGTGGTGACGGCTATACCGGCGCGGACGGACCGGCGAATGGCGGTGTTGATGGCTGAACTCCTGTGCCTGAAGGCGGAACTCGGGCCCGATCGGCCCTGCCGCGGAGGCAAGCTCAACACATCGACATGCCCCCCCGCATGCGAATATTTTTACCATTCGTTTAGGACACGCTCACGGCACCCCCATGTCGCCGTGAGACAGCGCCCCGCCCGACCGGGCGTCAGAGTGCGCTGCCGGCCTTCCAGTCCGCCCAGGACATGTTCCAGCCGTTCAGCCCGTTCGACGGATTCACCGTGCGGTCACCGGAGTTGACCACCTCGACCACGTCGCCCACCATCGAGCTCGCGAAGAACCGGGCGCCGCTGGTGTTCGGATTGTTGCCGCCCTGCACGTCCTGCAACGCGATGCAGCCGTGGCTGGTGTTGGCGTTGCCGAACTGGGACGCCGCCGACCAGTAGTTGCCGTGGATGAAGGTGCCGGAGGTGGTGAGCCGCTGCGCGTGCGGCACGTCCGGGATGTCGTACTCGCTGCCGAGGCCGACGGTGGCGGAGTTCATCCGGGTCTGCTGGAAGCGCTCGGAGATCACCATCCTGCCGCCCCAGGTGCGGTGGTCGGGCGAGCCGCCGATCACCGGGTAGGTGGCGGTGACCTTGCCGTCCGTGGTGACGGTGAGGGTGCCGGCCTTCAGGTCGGCGACCGAGAGCTGGCTGCGGCCGACCGTGAAGGTGACGTTCTTGGACTGGGTGCCGTAGACGCCCTTGGCGCCGGCCACGTCCTTCAGCCGCAGCTTCAGGGTGACGGTGGTGCCCTTGGCCCAGTACTCCCGGGGGCGGAACTCCAGCCGGGTCGAGTCGTACCAGTGGCCGACGATCTCCACCGGCGGGTCGGAGACCACGGTGATCGCCTCCTGGACGGCCTTGCGGTCGGTGATCGCCTTGTTGAAGTTGATCGACACCGGCATGCCGACGCCGACCGTGGAGCCGTCCTCGGGGGTGAAGTAGCCGACGAAGGTGTTGGCCGGGGAGGCGGTGGAGAAACTCGCGTTGGCGTCCGCGGGGCGCTTGTCCTTGTCCTCGGCGGCAGCGGCGACGGTGTACGTGCTGCCACTGGCGAGCGTCGCGGTGGAGGTCCAGCTGGCGCCGTCGGCGGCCAGCTGCCCGGCTATCTGCTTGCCCGTGCCGTCGGTGACGGTGACCGAGGTGAGCGTGCCGCCCTGCACGGTGACGGTGACCGGCGCGGTGAACGGAGCGGCGGTCGCGCCGTCGGCCGGGGTGATGGTGATCTGCGCGACCGAGGCCTTCGGGCTGACCGACGGGCTCTCGCCACCCGCGCTCGCAGCGCCGGCCGGAGTGGAGGACTTGCCGCCGCCGCCCTGGCACGCGGCCAGCAGCAGCACGGGGGCGCCGAGCAGCCCGGCGAGCACGCCGCGCCGGCTCCAGCTGCCGCCGAGCGGCCCGTCCTGCTTCTCGGCTGCGGTCACGTCCACGCTCCTCGGTCCCGGATCACTCAAGATCACTCAAAAATGTGCAGATCATTCGAGAGTACTCAAGTGCCCCGAAGAACGGACAAAAAGGCCCGGTCCGGGGCTGTCCGGACCGGGCCTGAGCGCGAGAGCGCCGGGACTCACTGCACCTCGTACTCGTCCCAGCCCTCGTCGTCCGGGTCGTAGTCGGTGGTGGCGGACTCCCAGGTGGCGGAGGCGAGCTCCACGCCGGGAACGTCGCCGAGCAGCGCCACCGGGTCGACGAAGTGGGCGAGCGAACCCGTCGGGTCCACCTCGATCGCCTCGACAGCCTGGGCGCGCTCCTCGTCGTCCAGGTACTCGTCGTCGGCGACCTGGGTCAGGGCGGCGGCCTTCAGGGCCCGCTCGTCGGTGATCTCGGCGATCAGCTCGATGCTGAGGCGAACGTAGCGGGGAGCGTCCTGCTCGGGCAGGTCAGTGCTGGTCATGACACCGAGCGTAGGGGGTCGCACGGCCCATTCGGAAACGGCCCTCGTGGCCCCGGACGCGGCGAGGGCCGGCCCGGGCAACCGCCCAGGACCGGCCCTGCCGCCTCCGCGCGCACTCCCCCACCCGGGAGTGCGCGGAAGCCGCGCCGTACGGCGCGTGACTCGCCACGGGAGCCGTCACACCCTGCACCTGCCAGGGGCGGGACGACGGCGGTCCCGCGGACCGGGCCCGGCGGCCGGGTCAGGCCGACCGTCGGAACCCCTGGTGGTGACCGCGGAGGCCGGAGAGCCGCTCCCGCCCCCCCGCCGTCACCGTTTTCCCGGCTTTTTCTTGCCGTGTCCACCACCATGCCCGAGCCGTGTTAACCGGATGATGCGCGCTTGTGACGTCCACGTACCGGGCGGGGCAGGGCCCCTGAGGGAGTGTCAGTGACCGGCCCGGGCGGTGAGGAAGGCCAGCAGGTCCTGGCGGGTGACGATGCCCTGCGGCTTGCCTTCCACCAGCACCACCACCGCGTCGGCCTTCTCCAGCACCGTCATCAGGTTGGTCACCGACTCGCCGGAGCCGACCACCGGCAGCGGCTTGGACATCGCGTTGTCCAGCGTGTCGGTCAGCTCGATCCGCCCGTTGAACAGGCCGTCCAGCAGCTCGCGCTCGACCACCGAACCGATCACCTCGCCGGCCATGACATCCGGGTGCCCGGCGCCCGGCGAGACCACCGGCATCTGCGAGACACCGAAGTCGCGCAGCACCCGCACCGCCTCGGCGACCGTCTCGCCCGGGTGCATGTGCACGAACTGCGGGATGCCCTCGTGCTCCAGCGCGTCCTTGCGGGCCAGCACCTCGCCGATGTGCGCCTCGTCGGTGGCGGTCGGCAGGAAGCCGTAGTCGGCCATCCAGTCGTCGTTGAAGATCTTCGACAGGTAACCGCGGCCGCCGTCCGGCAGCAGCACCACCACGACGTCGTCCGGCCCCAGCTCGCGGGCCACCTCCAGCGCCGCCACCACGGCCATGCCGCAGGAACCGCCGACCAGCAGGCCCTCCTCCTTGGCCAGGCGGCGGGTCATCTGGAACGAGTCCTTGTCCGAGACCGCGACGATCCGGTCCGCGACCTCGCGGTCGTAGGCGGTCGGCCAGAAGTCCTCGCCAACACCCTCCACCAGGTACGGGCGGCCGGTGCCGCCCGAGTACACCGAACCCTCCGGGTCCGCGCCGACCACCTGGACCTTCCCGCCGGACGCCTCCTTCAGGTACCGGCCGGTGCCGGAGATGGTGCCGCCGGTGCCCACGCCCGCCACGAAGTGGGTGATCCTGCCGTCCGTCTGCTCCCACAGCTCCGGGCCGGTGGAGTAGTAGTGCGACGCCGGGTTCTCCGGGTTCGAGTACTGGTCCGGCTTCCAGGCGTTCGGGGTCTCACGGACCAGCCGGTCCGAGACGTTGTAGTACGAGTCCGGGTGCTCCGGCGCGACCGCGGTCGGGCAGACCACGACCTCGGCGCCGTACGCCCGCAGCGTGTTGATCTTGTCCGTGGACACCTTGTCCGGGCACACGAAAATGCACTTGTAGCCCTTCTGCTGGGCCACGATCGCCAGCCCCACGCCGGTGTTTCCGCTGGTGGGCTCGACGATGGTGCCACCCGGCTTGAGTGCGCCGGAGGCCTCGGCCGCCTCGATCATCCGCATCGCGATCCGGTCCTTCACCGAACCACCGGGATTGAAGTACTCGACCTTCGCCAGCACGGTGGCGCTGATGCCCTCGGTGACCTTGTTGAGCTTCACCAACGGGGTGTCGCCGACCAGCTCGATGATCGAATTGTGGTACCGCACGGGGGTCCTCCCGGTAAATGGCAGCCCTGATTGCCGAAACCCCCAGCCTAGGGCCCGACTTCCCCCCACCGCGCCCAACCACCCCATGTCCCACCGGACTCCCACCCCACCAGGGCCTCCGCCACCCATCGCCTCCGGCAGGAACTTCACCGCGCTCCAAGTCGCACCGCACCCACCCCGGGCCCTCGGCCGGCGCCTGGCGACGCCCGCCCCACCAGGAACCCTGACCCGCCCCACCCATCCCAGCCCCGAGGTCGCGGCGGTGGGCCTTGAAGCACCGCGCGCCTGTCCCCTCACCGCCCACCCACCGCCCCCGGCGGGAGCATCACCGCACTCAACGTCGCACCGCCTGCCCACCCCGGGCCCTCGGCCGCCAAGCGACACCCGCCTCCGGCGACGGCCCCACCGCTCTCCCACACACCCGCCCCCCACCAGAAACCCTGATCCGCCCCACACCTGCGCCACCCCAGGCGGCTCCCCTCCCCCGGGCCAGGCGGGTCACGGCGACGAGCGTGCGCGCCGTGCGCCTGCGGCGCCCTCGGCCGCCGGGCGACACCCGCCCCCGGCGACGGCCCCACCGCTCACCAACCCACCCGCCCCACCAGAAACCCTGATCCGCCCCACACCTGCGCCACCCCAGGCGGCTCCCCTCCCCCGGGCCAGGCGGGTCACGGCGACGGACGTGCGCGCCGTGCGCCTGCGGCGCCCTCGGCCGCCGGGCGACACCCGCCCCCGGCGACGGCCCCACCGCTCACCAACCCACCCGCCCCACCAGAA
>NZ_JBVJHA010000002.1:604131-629469 GCF_055587065.1 Kitasatospora sp. NPDC048662
TAAACCCTGACCCGTCCCACGCCCGCGCCGCCCCCGGCGGCTCCCCTCCCCCACCCCCGGCCGAGACCTTCGCCGCACTCGAAACCGCCCCCGACCCGGGCCCGGCGGTCGCGCCGACGGGCGTGCGCGCCGTGCGCCTGCGGCGCCTTCGGCCGGGGCTCCGGGTGGGTGGTTGGTCGGGGTGGGCGGGTACGGGGGTGGGGTGGGCGGGTACGGGGGTGGGGTGGGCGGGTACGAGTGTGGGTGAAAGGGAGAGGGGGTGGCCGGATGGCCGGCTCGCAGGCGTCGAGGGTGCGGGTGGCACGGCGGATCGCCACCGCGGCAGCGTATGGCGGTGGTGGGCTGGGGCTACTCGGGGTGGGGCTGGCGGGGGTGCTGCTGACCGAGAGCCGGCTGGCGATCCGGGCGATCGGGATCCTGGGCGGCGATCCGCCGCGCGCGGACGGCCTGCACGGCGAGGCGTTCGCCGATCCGGTGGATCCGCGTCCGCCGTTGGTGATGGCGTTCCTGGGCGATTCGACGGCCGCGGGCCTGGGTGTGCAGCGCGCGCAGGAGACGCCGGGCGCGCTGCTCTCCTCGGGGCTGGCGTCCGTCGCCGAGCGCCGGGTGCGGCTGGTGAACGTGGCGAAGTCGGGGGCCCGCTCGGGCGATCTCGCGGGGCAGGTGGAGCGGGCGCTGCCGCACAGCCCGGACATCGCGGTGCTGATGATCGGCGCCAATGACGTGACCAGGCACGCCCCGGCCGCCCGCAGTGTGCGGGAGCTGGGCGAGGCCGTGGGCCGGCTGGTCACGGCGGGCTGCGAGGTGGTGGTGGGCACCTGCCCGGATCTGGGCACCATCAAGCCGGTGCGGCCGCCGCTGCGCTGGGTGGCGCGCCGGTTGAGTCGGCAGCTCGCGGCGGCGCAGACCATCGCGGTGGTGGAGGCCGGCGGCCGGACGGTCTCGCTGGGGTCGCTGCTGGGCCCGGAGTTCGCGACCCGTCCGGAGCTGTTCGCCGCGGACCGCTACCACCCGTCCGCGCAGGGGTACGCGACGGCGTCGATGGCGTTGCTGCCCTCGGTGTGCGCGGCGCTCGACCTGTGGCCGCAGGACACGCCGTCGGCGGTGGGCGGTCCGCTGGAGCCGCAGGCGGTGCTGCCGGTGGCGGTGGCGGCCGCGGCGGCGGCGGGGCGGTCGGGCACGGAGGTGACGGCGGCGGGTCCGTCGAACGGCACCTGGCGGTGGGCGACGCTCAAGCAGCGCTTCCGGCTGGCACTCCCCGGCGGCGACCCGAGCGACCCGGACGAGCCGGGCGACCCGGCGGACCAGGGGGACCAGGGGCCGGAGGCGGTCGCGGACGGCGGGCCGCTGCGGGCGATCGCGTCGGCCAACTCACATCCGGAGGCGGATGACGCCGGAGCTACCAAGCGGTAACTTTCCCCGGGAGATCCACCGGATCGCATCCCGAGGTCACTCAGCGAGGAGCCCGCCATGCCCGAAGCCGTCATCGTCAGCGCCGCCCGTTCGCCGATCGGCCGGGCCTTCAAGGGTTCGCTGAAGGACGTCCGCCCGGACGACCTGACCGCGCAGATCATCGGTGCCGCGCTGGCCAAGGTCCCGCAGCTGGACCCGCGCCAGATCGACGACCTGATGCTGGGCTGCGGCCTGCCGGGCGGCGAGCAGGGCCACAACCTGGCCCGGATCGTGGCCGTGCAGATGGGCATGGACTACCTGCCGGGCGCCACCATCACCCGCTACTGCTCGTCCTCGCTGCAGACCACGCGGATGGCGCTGCACGCGATCAAGGCCGGCGAGGGCGACATCTTCATCTCCGCCGGTGTGGAGACCGTCTCGCGGTCGATCAACGGCACCTCGGACGGCATGCCGGGCACCACGAACCCGCTGTTCGACGAGGCGCAGGCGCGCACCAAGCACCGCGCGGAGACCGGCGGCGGGGAGTGGCACGACCCGCGCGAGGACGGCCTGCTGCCGGACGCGTACATCGCGATGGGCCAGACCGCGGAGAACCTGGCCGCGCTGAAGGGCATCACCCGGGCCGAGCAGGACGAGTTCGGCGTCCGTTCGCAGAACCTGGCCGAGGCCGCGATCAAGGCGGGCTTCTGGCAGCGCGAGATCACCCCGGTGACGCTCCCGGACGGCACCGTGGTGAGCGCGGACGACGGCCCGCGCGCGGGCGTGACGCTGGAGGGCGTGTCCGGTCTGAAGCCGGTGTTCCGCCCGGACGGCACCGTGACGGCCGGTAACTGCTGCCCACTGAACGACGGTGCGGCCGCGCTGGTGATCATGTCGGACACCAAGGCGCGCGAGCTGGGCATCACCCCGCTGGCCCGGGTGGTCTCCACCGGCGTCTCGGCGCTGTCGCCGGAGATCATGGGCTACGGCCCGGTGGAGGCGTCCAAGCAGGCGCTGAAGCGGGCCGGTCTGTCGATCGGCGACATCGACCTGGTGGAGATCAACGAGGCGTTCGCCGCGCAGGTCATCCCGTCCTACCGGGACCTGGGCATCGACCTGGACCGGCTGAACGTCAACGGCGGCGCGATCGCGGTGGGCCACCCGTTCGGCATGACCGGCGCGCGGATCACCACCACGCTGATCAACTCCCTCCAGTGGCACGACAAGCAGTTCGGCCTGGAGACCATGTGCGTGGGTGGCGGCCAGGGCATGGCGATGGTCATCGAGCGGCTGAGCTGACCGCCGCGGTGACGCCGTGACGGATGTCTCACCCGTCCGGAGTCACCGTAGGTAATTGAGGGCCGGATCACACCTCAGGTGCGATCCGGCCCGATTTTTTGCCTTCCGGGACCGAAATTGCGACGCACCGGATTGGATCAACTCCGCTGCGTGGAACGGTATTACCCAACAATTTAAGGACAAGTCGGAAAGTCACTGGCAAATCGGACATCAGCCTCTGCAGTAACGGGCGCGAATACGGCAGTGTGGAGCCGTAACCCCGTTCCGCTCCTCGTTGGGAGTACGTTCCGTGAGCGTCGTCTACACCTCCCTGCTGCTGGCTCTGACCGCCCTGACCGCCGCCGTCCTGCTCCACCTCCGCGCGTTGGGGCGGAAGTTGGACGCCGCGCAGCCCACCGCGCAGCCTGCCCCGCAGCTCGACGAGGCGCTGATACGCCGCGCCGTCACCGAGGCGCTCGCCGCCGACCGGGAGCGGGAGATCACCGAGGCCCGCGCGTTCTGGGCAGAGCAGGAGGCGCGCGCTGCCGAGGACGCGCCGCTGTTCGAGACCCCGTTCACGGCTGCCGGCGAGGACTGGCCGATCTTCTTCCCGCGCCCGACCGGACCGCAGGAGGCCGCCGACAACCAGGGGGTGATGGACCCGGAGTTCGGCGAGGCGCTGCGCCACGCGCTGGAGGACCTGGCCAAGGACGGCGCCGCGGACGGCGGTTCGGCGGACGGCGGCATCCGGGGCGGCGGTTTCCCGGCCCCGGCCGACAACAGCGACGTGAAGGCCCGCCGCGAGGCCGACCTGCTGGCCACCGGCCTGGAGTCCGGGCTGCTGGACGCCGAGAGCGAGCCCGCCGCCGCGCCCGACCCGCGCCGGCACCCCTCGCACCCGGACTTCGTGCCCAGCCCCACCCCGTCCCGGGAGTGGACCGACGACCGGCTCACCGCGCTCGCCGACGAGAAGATCGCCCTCACCGACGTGCGCCCGGGCCCGCTCGGCACGCTGGACGTGTACGCGTTCGCCGACGGCACCACGCTGTGCGTGGCCCCCGGCGACCGGGAGGCGGCGTACCGGCTGATCGACGCCGTCCGGGCCGGGGAGGACGTCCGGCTGTTGGGCGGCTCCCGGTTCTCCGGCTCGTACTCGCTGACCTTCGCCACCGACGGCGACACCGTCTACGTACTCGCCGACCGGGTGGTCGCCTCCATCTGAACCGGGCGACCATGGGCGTCGATCCGCGCGGCAAGGGGTTGCCCGGGCGGAGCGGCGCCCCTTCGGCGTTTTCCGACCGCCCGTCAGACGGTCAGCCGGTCGGTGTCCTCGACCTCGGCGAGCGCGGCGGCCAGCGCCTCGGGGTGTTCGGCGGCCGCGGCGGCCAGGTCGTGGCCGGTGACGGCGAGTTGGTCGCCGACCGCGAACGCCCCGCAGTTGGGGACGGGCAGCGGCGGCAGGCCCTCCAGCGTGCGGGCGGCGTCGGCCAGCCTGCCGGCCAGGGCGAGCACCGCGGCGGCCCGCGAGGGGTGGCCGGGGACGGCGCCCAGCAGGCGGCTCTGCGGCATCGCCCGGAAGCGGTCGGCCAGCCGCTCCACGGCGGCGGTCAACTGGGCGGGGGTGACGGGGTGGTGCTCGGACATGGCCCCGAGGGTAGCCAAGCCGGGGCCGGACGGAACGCGGCGGGCCCCGGAGGAATCCTCCGGGGCCCGCCGCGTCGTCAGCCGTGCGATCAGTCGTCGCCGCGCAGGATGGCGATCAGGCGCAACATCTCCAGGTAGATCCACACCAGCGACAGCGTCAGGCCGAAGGCGGCCCGCCAGGCCTCCCGCTCGGGGGCGCCGTACCGGACGCCCTCCTCGACCTCGTGGAAGTCGAGGGTCAGGAAGAACGCGCCGAGCGCGATGCCGACCAGGCCGACCACGATGCCGAGCGGGCCGGAACGGAAGCCGAAGTCGGCGCCGAGCATGGTGGCGATGACGTTGACGAACATCAGGATCACGAAGCCGATCGCGATCGAGATGCCGATCCGGGTGTACCGGGGGGTGACCCGGATCTTGCCGCTCTTGTAGGCGATCAGGGTGGCCGCGAACACCGCGGCGGTGCCCAGCACGGCCTGGATGGCGATGCCCTGCAGCAGGGTGTTGAGGGCCTTGCTGATCGCGCCGAGGAAGAAGCCCTCCAGGCCGGCGTACGTCAGGATCAGCGCCGGGTTGACGCTCTGCTTGAAGCTGATCACCAGGCCGATGATCGCCGCGGCGAACGCGGCGACGCCGGCCAGCGCGTAGTTCTCGACCGGAACCACGAACCAGGCCACCGCGCCGGCGGCGACCAGCATGAGCAGCGTCATCGCGGTGCGGGCGACCACGTCGTCCAGCGTCATCCGGCCGGTCTCGGCCGGACCCGCGGCGGGGGCGCCGTACATCTCGGCGAGCTGCTGGTCGGTCAGCGACTGACCGCCGGGCTGCGCGTAGACGTTGTTGGCGTACGGGTTGCCGTACGCCTGGTGCCCGGTCGGCTGCGTGCCGAACCCCGCGTACTGGTTGTCGCGGGTGAAGGACCCCTCCCGCGAGAAGACCGGGTTTCTGCTTCTCATCACATTCCCTCCGGGGTGGCACAGCACCACCCATACAGAGCATAAGGGTAATGGTTTGGCAAAGTATTCCGCGTCAGCCGTGAGGAGGATCCCGTGTCGGCTGCGCGGGGGGCCCTTGAGAGGGCAGGGTGGGGGACGCAACTGACACGCGATCAGAAAGGCGGCCCCCGGATGGCCGAGGAACTGTACGCCACCCTGAAGACCAACAAGGGCGACATCGTGATCCGGCTGCTGCCGAACCACGCCCCCAAGACGGTGAAGAACTTCGTCGAGTTGGCCACGGGCGAGCGCCAGTGGATCGACCCGAAGACCGGGCAGCCCAGCAACGCGCCGCTGTACGACGGCACGATCTTCCACCGGGTCATCGAGGGCTTCATGATCCAGGGCGGTGACCCGCTGGGCAACGGCACCGGCGGCCCGGGCTACAAGTTCGCCGACGAGTTCCACCCGGACCTGGCGTTCACCAAGCCGTACCTGCTGGCGATGGCCAACGCGGGCCCGGGCACCAACGGTTCGCAGTTCTTCGTCACGGTCGGCCCGACCACCTGGCTGACCGGCAAGCACACCATCTTCGGCGAGGTCGCGGACGAGGCGAGCCAGAAGGTGGTGGACGCGATCGCCACCACCGAGACCAACCCGCGCAACGACCGCCCGGTGCAGGACGTGGTGATCGAGAAGGTCGTGATCGAGACCCGCTGACCCGGGCCGCCACGACAGACACCGCGCCGCCCGCCCCCGGTTGTTCCGGGGACGGGCGGCGCGGTGTTTCGCCGACCGGACGTCAGTCGGTCTTGATGCTGGCGAGGATGTCCATCCGGGAGGCCCGGCGGGCCGGCCAGAGGGCGGCGACGATACCGACCACCGCGGCCAGGCCGAGGAAGATCACCACGCTGCCGTAGGGGACCGCGGTGGTCAGCCCGTTCAGGTCGACGGCGAGCACCCGGACGGCAGCCCAGGCCAGGAAGCAGCCGAGCCCCACGCCGATCAGGCCACCGAAGAGCGAGATCACCACCGACTCGACGCGGACCATCCGCTTGATGCCGCGCCGGTCCAGGCCGATCGCCCGCAGCATGCCGATCTCACGCTTGCGCTCGAACACCGACATGGCCAGCGTGTTGATCACACCGAGGACCGCGACCAGCACCGCCATGCCGAGCAGGCCGTACATGATGTTCAGCATCGTCGTGATGATCCGGCTGAACTCCTCGACCTTGTCCTTCTCGGTGAGCACCTCGATCACCGGGTTGCTGCCGGTGGCCTCCTTGACGGACTGCTTGAGCCCGGCGGTCGCGCCGTCCTTGCCCTTGACCAGGATCTCGGTGATGAAGGAGTCGGAGTCGTACTGATCGATCAGCGCGTTGGACGCGATGACGGTCGACAGGGCGTCGTTGCGCTCGAACACGCCGCCGACGGTGAGGTCCAGCGTCTTGCCCTCGGTCACCTCGACCTTGACGGTGGAGCCCGGGGTGAGGTTGTGCTTCCCGGCGAAGTCGTCGTTGACCAGGAGCTGGCCCTGCTTCAGCGCACCGGTCGAGCCGGACGTCAGGTGCACCGTCACCAACTGGTCGAAGGCGGCGGCGTCGAAGCCCTCGATCGCCTTGCTGTCCCCGTCGACCGTCCACATCACGTTGCCGACCGGGCTGGCCGCGGCCACCCCGTTCGCCTTGGCGACCAGCGGCGCCAGGTCGTGCGACAGCGAGTGGCGGTTGGCCATCGAGATCGTGTAGTCGGCCTTCATCGAGCCGCTGACCAGCCGGGTGACCGTGCTGGTGACCGAGTTGCCGATCACCGTGATCGCCGTGACCAGGGTCAGGCCGATGGTCAGCGCGGCCGCGGTGCTGGCGGTGCGGCGCGGGTTGCGGACGGCGTTGCGCCGGGCCAGCTTGCCGGGGGTGCCGAACACCTTGCCCAGCAGCGGGCCGACCAGGGCGACCACCGGCCGCGACAGCAGCGGCAGCAGGACGAACACGCCGATCAGGGTGAGCGGGGCGCCGAGCTCCAGATAGACCCGGCCGCCGCTGCCCTTGGAGAACGCGCCGAGCAGGATCAGGGCGATGCCGCCGCCGGCCACCAGCGTGCCGATCGAGTTGCGGATCACCATGCCGCGCTGGGTGCTGGGCATGTCACCGCTGCTCATCGCCGCCACCGGGGGGATCCGGGAGGCGCGGATCGCGGGGATCAGCGCGGACAGCACCGTCACCACGATGCCGGTCACCAGGGTGCCGATCACGGTGGCCGGGGCGATCACCAGCGAACCGGTGGGCATGCCCTCGTTCATGCCGGCCAGCAGGGACTGCATGCCGGCGCCGATGCCGATGCCGAGCAGCAGACCGGCCACGGAGGCGATCACACCGATCAGCAGCGCCTCGACCAGCACCGAGTTGGTGACCTGACGGCGGCTGGCGCCGACCGCGCGCAGCAGCGCCAGTTCCTTCAGGCGCTGCGCGATCAGCATGGTGAAGGTGTTGACGATGATGAAGATGCCGACGAACAGCGAGATGCCGGCGAACACCAGCAGCATGCTCTTCATGCCGGTGACCGACTGCTCCACCTGCTTGGCCTGCTCGTCCTTGAGCTGCTGGCCGGTGTCCAGGACGAAGATGTCGCCGGGCAGCTTGGCCTTGGCCGCGTCCAGCAGCGCGCTCTCCGCGACGCCGGACTTGGCGGTCAGCGCGATCGAGCTGTAGTGGCCGGGCTCCAGCAGTCGCTGCTGGGCGGTGGCGGTGTCCATCAGCACGAGCGAGCCGCCGGAGGTGACCTGCGGGTCGTCGGAGGTGAACACGCCGGTGAGCGTGGTGTCCTCGGCGGCGCCGTTGCCGGCCACCCGGACCTTGTCGCCGACCTTGTAGCCGGCCTTGTCGGCGGCCTGCTTGTTCAGCGCGATCTCGCCGGCCGCCTTCGGGCCGCGGCCCTCCGCCATCGGGTAGCGCGGGTCCTGGCCGGAGGCGTCCGGGGAGAAGTTGGAGCCCTGGGCGCTCCACGCCTCGCCGATCAGGTTGCCCTTCTTGTCGGCGACGGCGGTGAAGCCGCTGACCATGCCGCGGGCCCGCTCGACGCCCGGCAGGGCGGCGAGGTCCTTCACGGTGGCGTCGGTCAGCGCGTCGTGCTTCTTCTGCTCGGACTCCTTGGGGCCCTGGCTGGTGCTGCGGGCCCACCTGTCGGAGACCAGCACCGAGACGTCGGAGTAGCTCTTGGAGTAGCTGTTGCGGACGGCCTGGCCCATGGTGTCCGAGAACACCAGGGTGCCGGCCACGAAGGCGGTGCCCAGCATGACGGCGAGTGCCGTCATCAGCAGTCGGCCCTTGTGGGCCAGCACATTGCGCAGTGCGGTGCGATACATGGGGTCAGTCCTGGGGTGGTGTGGTCGGTCGGCTGCTGAGAGGCCGTCAGCTGGTGCGGCCCTTGGCGTCGAAACGACGCATCCGGTCGAGGACCGAGTCGGCGGTGGGGTTGGTCAGCTCGTCGACGATCCGGCCGTCGGCGAGGAACACCACGCGGTCCGCGTAGGAGGCGGCCACCGGGTCGTGCGTCACCATCACCACGGTCTGGCCGAGTTCGCGCACCGAGTTGCGCAGGAAGGAGAGGATCTCGGCGCCGGAGCGGGAGTCCAGGTTGCCGGTGGGCTCGTCGGCGAAGATGATCTCCGGCTTGGAGGCCAGCGCGCGGGCACACGCGACGCGCTGCTGCTGGCCGCCGGACAGCTGGGCCGGGCGGTGCGAGAGGCGGCCGGACAGGCCGACCGTCTCCACCACGCGGTCCAGCCAGGCCTTGTCGACCTTGCGGCCGGCGATGTCCATCGGCAGCGTGATGTTCTCCAGCGCGGTCAGCGTCGGCAGCAGGTTGAACGCCTGGAAGACGAAGCCGATCTTGTCGCGGCGCAGCTTGGTCAGCTGCTTGTCCTTCAGCCCGACCAGTTCGGTGTCGCCGATGGTCGCCGAACCGGAGCTGACGGTGTCCAGCCCGGCCATGCAGTGCATCAGGGTGGACTTGCCGGAGCCGGACGGGCCCATGATCGCGGTGAATTCGCCCTGGCCGAAGGAGACCGAGACGTTGTCGAGCGCGACGACGCGGGTGTCGCCTTCGCCGTAGACCTTGTTGAGACCGGTGGCGCGGGCCGCCGCCAGACCGGTGTGGGCTGCGTACGCGGTCGAGGTGCTCACGAAGGGGACTCCTGTCGGGGAGGTGCTGGCTCGTCACTGGCTGGCGGCCGGGACGTGCCTGCGACCGCTATCCCATCCTCTCCTCGATGATCATGGAATTCGTCGCTCCGCCGAACGGTTGCCGCCCCGCCCCGAGATGTACGACCACCGCCGCGCTCTCCTCCTTCGGTATGACCCGCACCCCGAGGAAGGGGCGGTGGCCGAGAACCGCCGGACGGTGGCCGAAATGACAGACGCTTCGTCAGATCGCATGGAAGCATGACAACTTCCGTCCCAAGAAATATGCGAAACCCTCGCCCGGCCGACTAGGCTCAGTAACCGAGTTCACGCGCTCCCAGGCCCAGATGGTGGAACGCAGACACGGGCAGCTTAAAACTGCCTGGCCGGAAGGTCGTGCCGGTTCGAGTCCGGCTCTGGGCACCAGCATGCCCACCTGTCGTGACCTGCGGTAATGGCCCGGTCACGGCCGATGCGCCGACCCGCCCCTGCGGATGTAGTGGGTCAGGGTGTCGTGGTTGCCCAGCCAGCGCAGGGTCAGGGGGCAGCGGGCGGCGGGGTACCAGTGCGCGGCGAGTTCGGCGAAGAAGGCGTCGTCGGCGCAGAGGCCGCCGGGGCGGTCGCCGAGGTAGAGCAGGTGGTCGCCGCGGTAGGCGCACAGGGCGTCGGCGGCCATCGGGTCGCGGTGCGGGGGCCAGATCAGGGCGAGGGCCCGGTCGGGGTGGGCGGCGGCGTCCTCGGCGGCCTGCCCGGGGCGGACGTCGGTCCAGCGGAAACGGTCGGTCCAGCCGTTGAGTTCGGTGCGGGCCTCGGCGTCGGTGGCCAGCACGTCGAGGCCGCGGGCGCGCAGCCGCGCGGCCCAGTAGCCGCTGCCGGCGCCGACTTCCAGCAGGCCGCGGCCGGCCAGCCGGTCGGCCGTCCAGTCGAGGGCGGTGCGGGTGACGGGCGCCCAGCTGTAGATCCGGGACAGTTCCTGTCGGCGTGGCAGCGGCGGTCCGGCGTCCGCCGGGAGGTGGTCGAACACCTCGACGACGGTGCCGTGCGGGCCCTCGCGGCGCAGCGCCGGGTACCAGAGCAGCGGCACCATCTGCGGGTTGTGGACGGCGAATTCGACGTCCGGTGCGGGCAGCAGCTCGGCGAGCTGGCGGAACGGCCGACCCCAGCCGGGGTGGTGGAGCTCGCCGCGCTCGGCCCAGAGCCGGATCAGGCGCTCGGCGGTCTGCGCGACCAGGCTCGCCGCCGGGTCGTCGGCTGCTGCCCGCACGGTGGGGTCAGAGCCCCATGTGGTCGGTGACCGCGAGCGCCATGTGGTCGGGCGTGACCAGCGCCATGTGGTCGGGCGTGACCAGCGCCATGTGGTCGGTGACCGAGAGCGCCATGTGATCGGGCGTCACGATCTCGCCGGCGGCCCGGTCGGCGGGGCGCTCGGCGGCGGTGGCGGTGGCGGCGGTGCCCACGACGGCCGCGGCGGCCAGCGCGGTGGTGGCGGCGGCGATCAGGGCGGTTTGACGGACGGTCAGTTCCATTGCGGCTCCCCCAGGTTGAGCGTCGGTGATGATCGACATGCTAGGCGGCCGGATTCGCGTGATCAATCCACTTCCCGAGAGGGGTATGAACACTTCGTTCAACGAATCCCGTTGACGCCGCATCGTTCACCAGAGCATGCTGACCACATGACCGACACCCCGCAGCAACAGCCCGCCGACCCGTTCTCCCCGCCGGACCCGGAGGCCGCCCGGGCGCAGCGCGTCTACGCCTCGCTGTTCCGGATCGCCGAGCGCCACGCCGCCACCGACGAGCAGCGCCGCCGCCAGACCAACCCGGCGATGCCCGCCCCGCACGAGGCGGTCCGGCTGGTGGCCTTCCTGCTCAGCGGCGCCGCCCTCGCCGAGGAGGGCGAGCCCGAGGTGGACCGCGCCGACCTGACCGCCGCACTGACCCTGCTCCCCCTGGTCCGCGCCGAACTCGACGAACTGGAAGCCGGGTTGCTCACCATGGCCCGCGGCCGCGGCATGACCTGGCAGGAGATCGCCTTCGGCCTCGGCCTCGGCACCCCCCAGGCCGCCCGCCAGCGCCACGAGCGCCTGAGCGACCGCACCGCCCCCGCCGACCAGGACTGACGGCGGGGGCGGCGCGGCCCGACGATCACCCGGTGTAGGTGATGTCCCAGTGCTCGCCCTTCTTGCCGTGCTTCTCCAGGACGTATTCGGCGGAGCCGGCCGTCCACTTCGGGTCCTTGGCCTCGCCCCGGGTGCCGGCCCGGTGGAAGTGGTCGGTGACGAAGGCGCCGACGCAGGAGTTGGGCCGGACGTCGATCTTGTAGCCGTTGCCGTGGGTCCGGGTGCCCGTCGTCCTGTGCGGGTGGACCTCGGCGGCGCCGGTGATCATCACCTCGCAGTGGCTGCGCTTCTTGAGGTCGATGGCGAGGTCGAGCGTTGCCGCGAGGATGCCGTCGAAGCTGGTGCAGCCGTTTCCGTTCTTGTCCGAGCAGCCCTTGCTGGAGGACCACTCCACATCGGCGGCACGCAGTCGCGCGGTGGCCTCGGCGTGCGTGAGCCGCGCCTGCGAGGCGTGGGCGGTGTCCGCGCCGGTGATCAGGCCGACGAGGGCCGCCAGGGCGAGGGCCGCCTCGGCGGCACGGGTCCCGGCGGTGACACCGAGGGTACGGACGTTGATGCGACGCATTGTCACTCCTTCGTGTTCGCCCCTGTGTTCGGGCATGGCGTGGCAGGCCCGGCATGGAGGGGAGGGGATCGCCGGGAGTGCCTCACCGGCTGCACCACAGCTTTGCGCGACCGGACGCCGGACTTCTACGCTGTGCGGTCCGTCGGCCCATACCGGAATATCCACGCCCTATACATGGGCCGCGACCTGGGATTATGCGCAGGCCGAGGCGAAGGGGTAGCACACGAATGCCGCACAGCCGACCCGGCGAACCCGCCGAGGAACCCGGTCCGTCGAGCACGCCGGCCCGCCCCGAACTGGCTCGCCTGCTGCGCCAGTGGCGGAGGGACGCCGGCGACTGGTCGCAGTCCACCGCGGCCAGGAAGGCCGGGCTCGCCCAGGGGACGCTGTCCCGCTACGAGACCGGTGCCCAGTTGGCCCCGGACCGGGTGGTCCGGCTCCTGGCCCGGCACTACCGGCGACCGGAGAGCGATCTCGTCCACGCGCTCGCCCTGTGCACCCGCGCCGAGCAGGAGGGGCGCGGCCCGGTCGGCGCCGAACCCGCGACGGCGGTCGCCGGTGGCGAGGCCGATGCGAGCGCGCAGCCGAATGCGGCGCCCGGCCCGGAGACCGGCCGGGCGCCCGCGGGATCCCGACGGCGGCTCCGGGCCCTGGCCGGTGTCCTGGCCGCCGCGTTGATCGGCGGCGGCCTCACCCTCGCCCTCCGGGACGGGCCTCCGACCGCCGGCCGCCCGGGCTCGTCCGCCGCGCTGCCACCCGCCCCGGAGGCCTCCGCGCCGTCCGCCGGGGCGATCGCCTCCTGCGCCGGCGAGAGCTGCGTCCATGTCGAGCCGACGACCACGGTGTGCCAGAACGACGCCGTCACCACCGACCGGGGCCGCGAGTTCGGTGTGCTCGTCGAGCTCCGTTACAGCGCCGGCTGCCGCGCCGTCTGGGCCAGGATGGACGGCGGTTCCCCCGGCGACCGCATCCAGGTCTTCGGCACCGAGGGGGACCCGCCCGAGCAGGAGGAGTACCGGCAGCAGAGCGGGCACACCGCGCACACCAAGATGGTGCGGGCCGGCACGTCCGGCGGCGCCCGGGCCTGCGCGATGATCGACGCCCGCGGCACCTTCTGCGCCACCCCGCTCCCCGAGCCCGACCGCGCCGGGTCCGTCCGAACAGTCGGCTGACGGGACGCCAGGACCGACGGCGGCCCGGGAAAGCCCGAAGGCCCCCACCCGGCGGGGGTGGGGGCCTTCGTCAACTGAGTGCTGTACTCCGCCCGGCAGCAAGGCCGGCTGAGCACCACGGAGGACGTGGTCCGGCGGCGTTGCCGGGCGGAGGGCCTCCGACTCGTAACCCGAAGTGGCGGGTCTGGTCGCTTACTTGCTCGCGGCAAGCTCCTTCTTCGGCTCGGCCGCGGCGGCGGGCTTCGGCGGGGCGGAGGCCTCCTGGAAGGCGTCGAACGGCTTCTCCATCTCGGAGAGACCGACCGTCTCGCGCTTGAGGAACATCGCCAGCGTCCAGTCGGTGAAGACCCGGATCTTGCGGTTCATGGTGGGGACCATCGCGCCGTGGTAGAGGCGGTGGAAGTACCAGGCGAGGCGGCCCTTGAGCTTGACCTTGCCGAACAGGATCGCCACACCCTTGTGCAGGCCGAGGCCGGCCACCGCACCGAGGTTCTTGTGCTTGTACTCGGCCTGCGGGAAGCCGCGCATGCCGGCCACCACGTTGTCGCCGAGGACGGCGGCCTGACGGACGGCGTGCTGCGCGTTCGGCGGGCACCAGGCGCCCTCACCGGCGGCCAGGTCGGGGACCTGGGCGTTGTCGCCGGCCGCCCACACGTAGTCGAAGCCCTGGACCTGCAGGGTCGGCGCGGTGTCGACGTGGCCACGCGGGCCGAGCGGCAGACCGAAGCGGTTGACGACCGGGTTCGGCTTCACGCCGGCGGTCCACACGATGGTGGAGGCGTCGAACTCCATGCCGTTCTTCAGCACCACGTGCTGGTCGACACAGGAGTCCATCGAGGTCTCGATGTAGACCTCGATGTTGCGCTCCTCCAGGCGGCCCTTGGTCCACAGACCCAGGTCGGGGCCCATCTCGGGGAGGATGCGGTTGGCCGCCTCCACCACGATGAAGCGCATGTCGTCGCGGCTGACGGTCTTGTAGATCTTGGCGGCGTCGCGCGCCATGTCCTCGATCTCGGCGACCGTCTCGATGCCGGCGAAGCCGCCACCGATGACGACGAAGGTCAGCGCCTTGCGGCGGACGTCCTCGTCGGTGGTGGACTCGGCCTTGTCCAGCTGCGCCATGACGTGGTTGCGGAGGCTGATCGCCTCTTCCACCGTCTTCATGCCGATGCCGTGCTCCGCCAGGCCCGGGATCGGGAAGGTGCGGGAGACCGAGCCGGTCGCCACGACCAGGTACTCGAAGGGCAGTTCGTAGGCGTCGCCGGCCGCGGGCTGGATGGTGGCGACCTTGCGGGCGTGGTCCACCTCGGTCACGTGACCGGTGAGCACCTCCGCCTTCTTCAGGGCGCTGCGCAGGGGCGCGACGAGGTTGCGGGGGGCGACGTTGCCGCCGGCCGCCTCCGGGAGGAAGGGCAGGTACGTCATGTACGACCGCGGGTCGACGACCGTGACGGTCGCTTCGCCGTAGCGCATCTTCTTGAGGATGCGCATCGCGGCATACAGGCCGACGTAACCACCGCCGACAATGAGGATGCGAGGACGCTCCGTGGTGCTCATGTCCGAAAGTATCCACCCCCGCCTGACGGACCATTCGTGAGGCCCATCACAAGCTCCTGGACACTGGGTGCTACACTGCGCGCCCGCATTTCCGGCCCGGGGCGGCCCCGCCGCCTCCACCGCCCGCCCACCATGATCGCCGTGGCACTCGGTGCCGCGCTGAGCAGCAACGATCCTTGCGGCGTACGGGTTCCCGAGTGCGCTTTCGATTTCTTCGGCGCGAGCGGCGGGTTGCCTGCGATCCCACGAACCACCCGCCCCGGACGCCTTCGGTCCCACATATCGGACGGACCGGACACCGCGCTGGGCCGAAAGACCCGACCGCCATGTGAAGAAATTCACGAAGCTTCTTGCCGAGACGTGCCGGGAGGCCCTCCCAGGGCCTCCCGGCGCGCCCGGATCAAGCGATCGACCAGGCGATCCCGTCGAGGATGTCGTGCTCGGAGACCAGCAGTTCGGCGGCCCCGGTGCGCTCCATGATCTCCAGCAGGACCAGCGCGCCGGCCGCGATCACATCGACCCGGCCGGGGTGCATCACCGGGACGGCGGCCCGCTCGGCATGCGAGGAGTGCAGCAGCCACTCGGCGGTCTCCCGCACCTGCTGGACGGTCAGCACCGCGTGGTGGATCAGCTCGGAGTCGTAGCCGGGCAGTTCCAGCGCGATCCCGGCGACCGTGGTGACGGTGCCGGCCAGGCCGACCAGGGTGGCGCCGTCCTTCAGCGGGACGCTCGCCTCGACGGTGTCCAGCGCGGCCCGGATGTCGGCCCGGGCGGCGGCGATCTGCGCCTCGGTGGGCTGCCCGCCCGCGAAGTGGCGCTCCGTCATCCGCACGCAGCCGATGTCCATCGAGTGCGCGGCCCGCACGTCCTGCTCGCCGAGCACGAACTCGGTGGAGCCGCCGCCCAGGTCGAACACCAGGTAGGGCGGGCGGTGCGGGCCTCCGAGCAGCTCGCGGGTGGCGCCGGTGAAGGAGAGCCTGGCCTCCTCGTCGCCGCTGACCACGCTCGGGGTGATGCCGAGGATCTCCCGGACACCGGCGGTGAACTCGGCGGCGTTCTCGGCGTCCCGGGAGGCCGAGGTGGCGACCATCCGGATCCGCTCCGGGCCGACCCCGTGCGCGGCGATGATCTCCGCGTACTCGCGGCAGGCCGCGAAGGT
Organism: Kitasatospora sp. NPDC048662; assembly: GCF_055587065.1. NCBI lineage: Bacteria > Bacillati > Actinomycetota > Actinomycetes > Kitasatosporales > Streptomycetaceae > Kitasatospora > Kitasatospora sp. NPDC048662. The sequence continues at coordinate 620,129 of NZ_JBVJHA010000002.1, forward strand.
GCGGTCCAGCGCCTCGGGGTGCAGCCGGCCGGTCCGGTCGACGCCCTGGCCGAGCCGGACGATCAGCATCCGCCGGTCCAGATCGACGATCTCCCCGGTCTCCGGATCCAGGTCGGCGATCAGCAGGCGGATCGAGTTGGTGCCGCAGTCGATCGCGGCGACCCGGACGGTGCTCACGACTCGCCGCCCTCCTCCGCCTGGCGCGCCGCGCGCTCGGCCCGCTCGGCGGTCAGCGCCTCCTTGGCGGCGATCACCGCGGCGTGGTCCTCGGCCTTGGCCTTGTTGCGGGCGACCCGCTCACCGGCGGCCTCGACCTCGGCGGGGCTGACGCACGGGCCCTTGGCCCACCACTCCTCCAGCATGCCGATCGCCTCGTCGCCCAGCGGGTTGACGCCCTCGCCGGCCGCCAGCGAGTGGCCGACCAGCACGTGCAGGCACTTGACCCGGTCGGGCATGCCGCCGGCGCTGGGGAAGCCCTCCAGCACCTCGATGGCGTCCCGGCGGGCGATGTAGTCCTCGTGCGCGGCCTGGTAGGCGGCGGCGAGCTCGGGGTCCTCGGCGAGCCGGGCGGTCTGCTCCTTCATCACGCCGTCCGCCTCCAGGGTGCCGATCAGCGAGGCGGCCTTGGGGCAGGTCAGGTAGTAGAGCGTCGGGAACGGCGTGCCGTCGGGCAGCCGGGGCGCGGTCTCCACCACGTCCGGGTTGCCGCACGGGCAGCGGTGGGCGACGGCGCGCAGCCCGCGCGGCACCCGGCCGAGCTGGGCGGCGATGGCGGCGACGTCGTGGTCGGAGACGGGAGGGTTCTGGTTGCTCATCAGGAGTCTGTTCGTCAGGTGGAGGACGGGGTGTCAGGGTGCTGCGGGTGGTGCGGCGAGTGCGGTGTCGGCGGCGTCCACCGAGTCCCAGAAGGTGGAGTACCACGGGCGGGCGGCCTTGGGCCGGCCGGCGCTGTCCGAGGCGGACTGCTTCTCGCCCGGCGCGGGCGGCGGGGCGACCGAGACGAACGGGGTCTCGCCCGGCAGCGCGTAGTGCAGCCGCTCCCGGGCCTGGGCCTTGACGAACTCCGGGTCCTGCCAGCGGGCCTTGGCCCGGCGCAGCTCGTCGACCTGCTGGCGGGCGTGGTCGGCCTTGGCCCGCTGATCGGCGATCTCGCCGCGCTGCGCGATGTACTGCCGGGTCGGGTACGCGAGTATCGCCACCAGCGAGCACAGGACGAGGACCAGCACGGTGGCCCGGCTGGTGAAGCGCGGGCGCGCCGCCAGTCCGGGAATTCTCCACTTGGCCATCTGGTCGCCCCTCCTGCGCATGCCGGTGCCCCGGCCCCACCCTACGCGGTGGAAGCCGGGGCACCGGTCACAACAGGCTCGGCAAGCAGCCCTTGCTGTGCTTACTTGTCCGCAGGGCGGCTGTGCTCACTTGTCCGCGGAGCGGCTGTGCTCACTTGTCCGCGGAGCGGCTGTGCTTACTTGTCCGCAGAGCGGAAGCGCGGGAAGGCGCCACGGCCCGCGTACTCCGCCGCGTCGTCGAGGATCTCCTCGATGCGCAGCAGCTGGTTGTACTTGGCGACGCGCTCAGAGCGGGCCGGGGCGCCGGTCTTGATCTGGCCGCAGTTGGTGGCGACGGCGAGGTCGGCGATGGTGACGTCCTCGGTCTCGCCGGAGCGGTGCGACATCATGCAGCGGTAGCCGTTGCGCTGGGCCAGTTCGACGGCGTCCAGGGTCTCGGTGAGCGAGCCGATCTGGTTGACCTTCACCAGCAGCGCGTTGGCGGTGCCGGTCTCGATGCCCTTGCGCAGGCGCTCCGGGTTGGTGACGAACAGGTCGTCGCCGACCAGCTGGACCTTGTCGCCCAGCTTGTCGGTGATGGCCTTCCAGCCGTCCCAGTCGGACTCGTCCAGCGGGTCCTCGATGGAGACCAGCGGGTAGGCGGCGACCAGCTCGGCGTAGTACTCGATCAGCTCGGTGGCCGACAGGGCCTTGCCCTCGAACTGGTAGGCGCCGTCCTTGTAGAACTCGGAGGCGGCGACGTCCAGGGCGAGCGCGACGTCCTTGCCCGGGGTGTAGCCGGCCTTCTTGATGGCCTCGGTGATGAGGTCGAGGGCCTCGCGGTTGGAGTCCAGGTTCGGGGCGAAGCCGCCCTCGTCGCCCAGGCCGGTGGACAGCCCGCGCTCCTTCAGCACGCCCTTGAGGGTGTGGTAGACCTCGACGCCCCAGCGGACGGCCTCGGAGAAGGACTCCGCCCCGATCGGGGCGATCATGAACTCCTGGATGTCCACGTTGGAGTCCGCGTGGGAGCCGCCGTTGAGGATGTTCATCATCGGGACGGGCAGCACGTGGGCGTTCGGGCCGCCCAGGTAGCGGAACAGCGGCAGGTCGCTGGCCTCGGAGGCGGCGTGCGCGACGGCGAGCGAGACGCCGAGGATGGCGTTGGCGCCGAGCGAGGACTTGTCCGGGGTGGCGTCCAGGTCGAGCATGGCCTGGTCGATCAGGCGCTGCTCGGTGGCGTCGTAGCCGACCAGCTCCGGGCCGATCTGCTCGATGACGGCGAGGACGGCCTTCTCGACGCCCTTGCCGAAGTAGCGGTTCTTGTCGCCGTCGCGGAGCTCCAGCGCCTCGAAGGCGCCGGTGGAGGCACCCGACGGGACAGCCGCACGACCGGTGCTGCCGTCGTCGAGACCGACCTCGACCTCGACCGTGGGGTTGCCGCGGGAGTCGAGGATCTCACGGGCTACGACGACATCAATGGACGGCACGAGGCATCTCCTAGCGGAAGCGGATGTGTGGTCGTTACGCCCAGAGCCTAGCCGCAGACATGCCTGCGGCCACGCGCGGCCGGGCGTCGTCTCACCGTGTGGCCCGGCTACTCACTGGTAGTTCACCTGTTTGCCCGTCGGCGGTGCGCCCCGGGCGGCGCGAACTGCTGTGCGCACGCCCGGAGCGGACGGATCGTCAGGCGAACCGGGGGACCGTTCGACCGCCGGGCCGGAGTCGGCCGACCCGCGCCGTCACAGCGCCAGCACCTGCCCGGGCATGATCACATCGGGGTCGGCGCCGATCACCGCGCGGTTCGCCGTGAACAGCTGCTCCCAGCCGCCGGAGACGTTCCGTGCGGCGGCGATCCCGGAGAGCGTGTCGCCCTCCTGCACGGTGTACTTCCCGGCGCCGGTCTGCGCCGGCGCGGCGGCCGGGGCGCCCTGCTTCGGAGCCTTGGACTGCTGCTGCGTCTTCGACTGCTTCTGCTTGGGCGCGGACGAGCGCGGCTGCGAACGAGAGGCGGTGTCCTCGGAGCTGTCGCCGCCCCGGGACAGGCCGGCCTTGATCGAGCAGGACGGCCAGGCGCCGGGCCCCTGGGAGGCGAGCACCCGCTCGGCCACCGCGATCTGCTCGGTGCGGGTGGCCTGGTCGGCGCGGGGGGCGTACTCGGCGCCGCCGTAGGCGCGCCAGGTGGAGGAGGAGAACTGCAGGCCGCCGTAGTACCCGTTTCCGGTGTTGATGCTCCAGTCCCCGCCGCTCTCGCACTGGGCCACCTGGTCCCAGGTGTCGGCGGGTGCGGCTGCCGCTCCGGTGGCGGACAGCAGGGGCAGGGCCAGGCCCACGGAGGCGACGCCTGCGGCGGCGACGACCTTCTCGGCCTTGGTGCTACGGCGGTGACGTCCAGTACCGGCGAACAGCATGGGACTTCCTCTCCGCACGCCTACGAGGTGAGCTGTCGGGTTCGGACCGGGAGGCTGGCCCGGCCGCCTGGGACTCCGGACGCGGTTGCGTCCGCTCCCCGGCGGCTTCACCCCAAGCCGTTGGGACTACGGCGTTCACACCTGGTTCCCCCGCTCCTGTCCGATTCCTGGTCGGTGTCCCGAGAGCGCGGCGGACAGGACTCGGCGTGCCGCGTTCGGGGCCCGCAGCTGCGGGCAAATCGGAGAGTAAGCAGAGCTGACGAGCAATCACAAGCTCATATCACCGGTATCACGTCGAAATTACGGACCTCCACTTCTCGTGCACAAACCGTCCATATATGTCCGATTCGCCCGGGGTGGGGGCGCATCACGCGCCCCCACCGGGTCCACGGAGGGTCACGTGCGGGGGCTGGGCGGCGGCGGTCGAAACCGGGTCAGCGGGGCGTGAAGGAGACCGGGAGTTCACGCAGCCCGCGCATGATCAGCCCACCCCGCCAACGGAGTTCGGCCGGATCGGCGGCCAGCTGGAGATCCGGCAGCCGGGTCAGCAGTGTGCCGATCGCGCGCTGCCCTTCGAGCCGGGCCAGCGGCGCGCCGATGCAGTAGTGGATGCCGTGACCGAAACCGAGGTGCGGATTGTCCGAGCGGGCCAGATCCAGGGTGTTCTCCTCGGAGAACCGGGCCGGGTCGCGGTCCGCCGCCGCCAGCACCACCAGCACCGGGTCGCCCACCGGGATGTCCACCCCGCCGATGCTCAGCGGCCGGGTGGCGAACCGCCAGGTCGCCAGCTCCACCGGCCCGTCGTAGCGCAGGAGTTCCTCGATGCCGGTCTCCAGCAGGCCCGACTCGCCGCGCGCCAGCGACTCCTGGAGCAGGGTGCGCTGAACAGGGTTGCGAAGTAGGGCAAATGCCCCATTACCGATCAGATTGATGGTGGTTTCGAAGCCGGCGAACAGCAGGATGAAGGCCATCGCCGCGGCCTCGTTCTCGGTCAGGTGCTCGCCGTGGTCGCCGGCCCGGATCAGGCCGGAGATCAGGTCGTCGCCGAGGTCGGCGCGCTTGCGGTGGATCAGGTCGGCGAGGTACCCGCGGATCTGCTTGACCGCGCGGCCCACTCCCCCGCGCTTTCCCCCCGTGTGCCGGATCATCATGCCCGCCCAGTCGCGCAGGTCGTCCTGGTCCTCGGGCGGGACGCCCAGCAGGTCGCAGATCGCGTAGATCGGCAGCGGGAAGGCGAATTCGTGGATCAGGTCGGCCTCGCCGCGCTCCGCGAAGGAGTCGATCAGGCGGTCGGTGAGCTGCTGCACCCGCGGTTCGAACGCGGCGACCCGGCGCGGCGTGAACGCCTTCGACACCAGGCGGCGCAGCCGGGTGTGGTCCGGCGGGTCGATGTTCAGCAGGTGGGTCATCAGGTCGGCCTGCCGCTCGCCCGGGATGCCCACCCGGCCGGTGCGGTGCGCCTGTTCGCTGTGGTGCGCCGGGTTCTTGGAGAGCCGGGAGTCGGCCAGCGCCTGCCTGGCGTCCGCGTACCGGGTGACCAGCCAGGCCTCCACCCCGCTCGGCAGTGTGGTGCGGTGCACCGGGGCGTGCTCCCGCAGCCAGGCGTACGCCGGATACGGGTCGGCCGCGAACTCCCAGGTGAAGAGTTGCGGGTGGGCGGCGTGGGGCTGATCTGGCATGTCTTGACCGTATCTGGAACCGCCGTCGCGTGAGTCTGGTCACCTGGCGGGTAATTGCTGTTGCGGAGAGTCGGGGCGAGCCTACGATCCTCCGCAAGAACCCCAGTGGGCGGCGTGCGGACCGCCCGCGGTTCGCTCTGAAAGGGGAGCAGGCCATGCGAGTAGCCGGTGCAGTGGTGGTCATCGCGGTGCTCGACGGAGGCGAGGGGGCCGACCTGGCCCGCCGGTTCTCCGCCGCCGGCGCCGCCGGCCTGCTCATCGCCGATCTTCGCCCCAACGTCGCCGAGGACCTGGCCGCCGAACTCGACCGTCCCGGCTGCCCGGTGGTCGGTGTGTCCGGTGACGTCCACCACCCGGCGGACATCGCCGCGCTGGTCGAAACCGCCGCCAAGCACCTCGGACCGATCGACCTGTTCGCGGTCGCCGGCCCGGACGGCGAGCGGATCGTCCAGCTCGCCGAGCTGCCGGGCCACCTCGACCCGCTGGCCGAGCTGCTGGCCCTGGTCGGCGAGGCGATCGGCGAGGTCGTGCCGGCCCAGCGCCGCCGCCCGGTCACGGACGTCCCGCTGGCGAGCTAGGGTCTGACGGCCGGTCAGTCGCCCTCGGACAGTCCTTCGGCGGCGCGTACCGCCCGGCGGTAGCGCCGGGCCGCCGCCCGCAGTGCGGCGTCCACGTCCACACCCTGGTCGTAGGCGCGCTGCGCGACCGCCAGCAGCAGCTCTCCCGCCGACTCGGCGGTGAGTTCGGCGGGCAGTTCGTACGGCGCGTCCGGCACTCCGGTGAACTGCGCCCGGCGCACCCGGGAGACCAGCTTCGCCGCGTACGCCAGCGCGGGCAGGCCCGCGGGGACGCCGTCCAGCACCGATTCGCGCTGCTTCTCCGCGGCCTTCAGCTGCTCCCAGTTGGCCTCCGTCTCGGCGGAGTCCCGGACGCTGACGTCGCCGAACACGTGCGGGTGGCGGTACATCAGCTTCTCGACGATGTCGCCCGCCACGTCGTCGATGGAGAACGGGTCCTCGGCGTCCTCCTCGGCGATCCGGGAGTGGAAGAACACCTGCAGCAGCACGTCCCCGAGTTCCTCGCGGAGGGTCGGCCGGTCGTCCTCCTCGATCGCCTCGACCAGCTCGTACGCCTCCTCGACCAGGTACTTCACCAGGCTCCGGTGGGTCTGCTCGGCGTCCCACGGGCAGCCGCCGGGCGAGCGCAGGCGGTCCATCACCGAGACCAGGTCCAGCAGCCGGGCGCCCGGCAGGTCGTACGAGCCCGGCAGCACCTCGATCTCCGGGTGCTCGCCGGCCTCCTCCACCGCGATCCGGGCCAGCGCGTCGGTCAGCCCCGGATCGCCGTCCGGGCTCTCCAGCCACACTGCGGGGGCCAGGGCGAGCAGCTGCCGGGCCAGCGCCGGGGCGGAGCCCCGTTCGATCAGCCGGGGCTCGACGCCGGCGGCGCGCAGCGCGGGCAGCTGCGGGTGGTCGGCGACGCCGGCCAGCACCACGGGCGCCGAACGGAGGGCCTCCCAGGCCGGCCAGCCGAGCAGGCCCGGGGCGACGCGGTGGGTGGTGGTGAGCAGGATCAGCTTCGGAGTGTCCACGGCACCGAACCTACAACGACGGCGCGCGGGGCGGACCAGCCGTTTTCCCGAGACGGGAACACTCACGCCGCGGGTTGCAGCATCAGCTGGCGGGTGACGGACAGCAGGTCGGCGGGCGTCAGCTCGGCCAGCAGCGAGCCGGCGTGCTCGATCAGCGCGGCAGCCGCGTCGGTGAGCGCGGCGTCGTCCAGCGGGCGGCCCGGCAGCGGGAGGCTGTCGGCCAGTAGGGTCTGCGCGACGGTGTACAGGTTGGCGCTGGCCGCCTCGCGGATCGTCAGCGACAGGTGCGTGGAGGGCGCGCCGTCCTCGGCGCGGGCGCGGTGCGCGAACCCGCGCGGCACGTACAGCACTTCACCCGGCTGCAGGACGGTCTCCAGCAGCACCTCGCCCGGGTCGCCGTCCTCCCGGTCGGGCACCCAGTTGCCGTCGGCGGGACCGCCGTGCACCCACCAGCGCTTGGCCCCCGAGATCTGCACCACCAGCACGTCCGCGTCGTCACGGTGCACCGGGCGGCCCTGGGAGCCGGGCGGCGTGAGGAACCAGAACGCCTCGACCTGCCGGCCGATCTCGGCGGCCAGGCCGCGGGCCAGCTCGCGCACCCCGTCGTGCCACTGGTCCACGTAGCGCAGCAGCAGCGTCGCCTGCTCGTCCCGGATCAGCGCCCGCACGGCCGCGCCGTCGGCGTACCCCCCGACCACCTCGCCGAGCACCACCCGCGGCGGGCAGAACCGCTCGACGGGCAGATGGGCGTCGCGCTGCACCAGGCCCAGGTACGGCACCTTCAGCAGGCCGTGGTCGAGCAACCGGTCGAGTTCGGCGGCGGGCAGCACGTCCACCGGCGGGCGCTCGGGGCGCAGCACGGCCGGGGTGGTGCGCCACAGCTCGGTGCGGAACTGCTCCTCGTCCGCGACGAAGCGGCTCAGCCAGGTCTCGGTCATGGTCAGGTCTCCTCTGGTGCGGTCTGCTCGGGCGGTCTGCTGGACGGTCTGCTTGGGCGGTGGTTCGGGGCGGTGGGTTCAGGCGGTGGGGCGGCTGCTGTACGCGGCGCGGCGGGCGGCGGACACCAGCTCGGCGGGGTCGGCGGTGGCGAGCCGGGTACGCAGGTGGTCGAGCAGCTGCGAGCCGGCCTCCAGCAGGTCGTCCTCGTCGCGGGGACGGGCAGGCAGTTCGAGGCCCTCGGTGAGCAGGGCGCGCAGCTGGGTGCGCAGGTGGACGCTGCAGGCCTCGCGCAGAGCGATGGTGAGGTGCAGGGACGGCCCGTCCTCGGTGGCGCGGGCGGTGTGGGCGTAGCCGTTGGGCACGTACAGCACCTCGCCCGGGTGGATCACGGTGTCCAGCAGGCACGGGCCCGGGTTGTCCTCGCGGACCGGCTGCCAGTTCGGGTCGGTCGGCCCGCCGTACACCTGCCAGTGCTTGTTGCCGCTGAGCTGGATGACCAGGATGTCGCCCTCGTCGCGGTGCACCGGCCCGTGCCGACCGGGCTGCGAGTAGAACATGAACGCCTCGGTGAGCCGGCCCAGGCTCTCGGACAGGCCGGTGGTCAGCGCCCGCACCCCCGGGTGCCAGTGGTTGAGGTAGCGCAGCTGGAGCGTGGCGTTGCGGTCCCGGATCAGCGCCCGCACCCGCTCCGGGTCGAGACACCCCTCCAACGTCTTGCCGGCGATCACCCGCGGCGGGCAGTACTCCTCCTGCGGCACGGTGCCCTCGACGGTGAACAGCCCCGCGTACGGGTCGCGCAGCGTGCCCTCGTCGATCAGGTCGAACAGGCTCTCCACGGTGAGCACTTCGGTGGGCGGGTCGGCGGGACGGAGCACCACCGGCCCCTGGCGCCAGTGCCTGCGCAGAAAGGTCTCGGTGTCGTCGACGCAGCGGTCCAGCCAGTCCATGGCGGTGTTCCTCTCCGATTTCCGGGCGGATCAAGGGGGTTGGGAGTTGGGGCGGGGTGGACGCGGGGCGCCGGCGGCGGCGATGCCGCCGGCGACCCCGGGCGTGGATCGGTGGATCAGATGACGTCGGGGTAGCACTCGCCGCAGCCGTCGGTGGTGGCGTGGCCGGCGCTCACCGACGGCGCGGTCGCGGCCTGGGCCGAGACGGCCGGCGCGAACACCGCGCCACCCACAGCAGCGGCGACGGCCACCGACAGCGCGGCCTGACGGGCCAGCGCAGCGAACTTCGACGCGGACTCAGTGTTCTGAACACCCATGACAGGGCTCCTTCTTGGTTGGTGAGAGAGGACGAGCGGGAGATGGATCAGATGACGTCGGGGTAGCACTCGCCACAGCCGTCGGTGGTCGCGTGACCCGCGCTCACCGACGGCGCGGTCGCGGCCTGGGCCGAGACGGCCGGCGCGAACACCGCGCCACCCACAGCAGCGGCGACGGCCACCGACAGCGCGGCC
>NZ_JBVJHA010000002.1:629566-1012073 GCF_055587065.1 Kitasatospora sp. NPDC048662
GCCTGACGGGCCAGCGCAGCGAACTTCGACGCGGACTCAGTGTTCTGAACACCCATGACAGGACTCCTTCGAGAGGGGGATGAATCGGGAGGTTTCGGGCAGCGCGGGGCATGGTCGTCCCCGGGTGCGGCCCGAGAGTGGGATCAGGTGGTCGGGATCCGTAGGGCCAGGGGTTCGGCGCCGGGGCGGCACTGGAGGTCGCAGCCGCAGCCGGGGGGCAGCAGCAGCCAGTGGCCGGGGAGGAGCCGGACGCCCTGGTGGGTTCCGGTGCCGGCGGGGTGGACCCGGCTTCCGCCGTGGTGCTGGAAGAGCAGCAGGCTGCTGTCCTCCGGGGCGGCGAGCCGCCGGACGGGCCGGCTCGGGGCGGGTTCGACGGGGCGGCCGAGGTGGTGACGCAGGGTGTCGGCCCAGCGGGCCGCGCCGCGGGTCGGGGAAGCGTCCGGCGGGGTGCCACCGGGAGCTTCGCTCTCGGTCCACAGGAGTGCCGGGCCGGTGCCGAGTCGGCGGTTCAGGAAGGCGACGACCTCGCGTTCCGGGTCGGTCGGACGGTCTTCGTCCTGTCCCCACTGCATGTCGTCACCTCCGTTTCCGCTGTCCGGCGGGGCCCGGTGTGCCCCGCTGACATCAATGTTGCGGCGTGGCGGCATTGACGGATAGTCACGGCTTGGCGGTCCCGGGCGGCCGGTAACGGGGCCACGTGACACCCGGGGGCAGTTGTCGGGTCAGTCGTCGAGCAGCCCGGCCCGGGCGGCGGCGACGCCGGCCTGGAAACGGCTTTCGGCGCCCAACTCGTCCATGATGTCGGCGATGTGGCGGCGCGCGGTGCGCAGTGACATGCCGAGGCGGCGGGCGATGGCCTCGTCCTTGAGGCCGGCGGCGAGCATCCGGACGATGGTGCGGTCGAGTTCCTGGGAGACCTGTTCGAGGCCGTCCTCGGCGGCGGCGGCGAACGGGCGGGCGAGCGACCAGGCCTGTTCGAAGATGCCGCAGAGGTAGGCGAGAAGAGCTTCCTGACGGACCACCAGCGCGCCCCACGTGCCGTCGCTGAGGGGTAGGAAGGCGAGTTCGCGGTCGAAGACGATGAGCCGCCCGAACAGCTCGTGCGCGGTGCGGTATTCGGCGCCGAGGGCGGTGGCGGCCTCCACGTAGGCCTGGCTGGGGCCGTTGAAGCGGGCGGTGTGGTGGTAGAGGGTGCGCATCCGGACGCCGCGGCCGAGCAGGGCGCGGTCGCGGCGCAGGGCCTCCTCCATCGCGGCGGGGACGCGGGAGCCGCCGCCGGGCTGGCTGGTGAGCACCTCGCTGCGGCAGTCGGCGGAGGCCCGGTCGAGGGCGGCGCGGACGTCCTGGAGGTCGGCGATCACCTCGATCTCGCCGGCGCCGCCGGTCTCCCTGACCTGCCGGTGGTAGGCCAGGAAGCCGGCCACCTGGGCCTGGCGATGGGCGAGTTCGGCGCGGCTGCGCTGGATCTCGGCCTCGACGGGGGCGGCGAGTGCGGCGATCGCGGTCTGCGGGGGCAGGGCCCGGCAGCGCCCGGGGTCGGCCGGGTCGGGCTGGAGCAGTTGCCAGGCCGTCAAGCGGTCCAGGGCGGTGGTGGCGGCGGCCGGGTCGAGCCCTTGGCGGGCGAGGTGCCCGGCCAGCGCGTCGGGGTCGAGGCGGCCGTGTTCCAGTACCCAGGAGTAGGCCGCTGCGTCGGCCGGATCGGGCGCGAACTCGGCTCCGGTGAACGGAGCTTGGGCCGATAGGTCCATTTTCGTCCCCCGGTCATCTTGCTGCCAGAGCAGTTGGTGAGGTGGCCGCGCGATGGTTCGGGCACCCGGCGCTCGCCATGCTAGTTCCCAGGCGCCGGACCCCGGTTCGGGGCCCGGACACCAAGATCCCCCGTCTCTTCCCGTCCTCAGGAGGACTCTGCCATGAAGCGGTTCGCTCGCACCGTCGCGTTCGCCGGTCTGCTGCTCGCGCTGGCCGGCGCGGCCCCGGCCGTGGTCGCGGCGACGCAGTCCGGGCCGACGGCGGCGGTGCGGGCCGGCGGCGCCGAACTGGACGGCGACACCTCCTGGGGCGGAAGCTGCGAACTGCCGCTGTGCCAGCCCGAGTTGTACTGAGCGGGAGCGGAGGCGACCCGGATCAGAGCGGGCGGACGTTCATCGGCAGCCAGTCGTCGGTGGTGTCGGTGAGTCCGATCCGGGCGGTGTCCCACGTCCCGTAGCGCGGGTTGACCTGGATGTGCAGCGCGGTGCCCGCGTCCACCAGGGCCTTGCGGATCGCGGCGTCGCCGGCGGCGCTGGTCGGGTCCTGTCCGCCGGCCAGCTTGGTGAGGCCCACTTGCTGGCGGTAGAAGTCGTCGATCCCCTCGGCCGGGACACCCCGCTTGACCCGCAGCAGCTCGGCCAGCTTGGCGTCACCGCCCGCGGTGCGGCTGTCCGCGGACCGGGCGGCGCCGATCTCGGCGGCGTCGACCTTCAGCCGGCGGTCCGCCAGGGCCCGGCCGATGACCTTGTCGAAAATCAGGTCGTTGACGGCGTGCCGGGCCAGCCCGGACTGTTCGTTCGCCGCCGGGGCGCCTGCCTGCACGGTGCCGCCCGCGCGAACCGCCGACATCCGCGCCTGCACCTGCGCGATGGTGATCCGCTCGTCGCCGACCACGGCGGCGGCCCCTTGGTGCGCCGGTGCCCCGCCGCAGGCGGAGAGCGCGGCGGCGGCGACCGTCACGCCCAGGGCGGCGCGAAGTCGGCGGACGGAGCTGGTGCGGGTCACTGGGGCCTCCTGGTCGATGGAGCGCGTTCCGGTGGTGCTTCGCGTACGTGGCTGGGACGAACAATAGGGAGCCCCGACCCCGGGTGCCAGACCCCGCGCGCACGGTCCCCCGTCCGAGATCGTCCGCTTCCCCCGCGCGTGGACGAACGTTCGCCCAGGATCTGCCGCGATTCGTCCTACTCGCCTGGGGGGAAAGGGACATGACGACACGACGGAACCTGCTGCGGGCGGCCGCCGCGAGGGCGGGAATCGGCGCGGCGACCGCGGCGGGCACCGGGACCCGCAGAACGGCAACTACCGGATCGCGAAGCCGCTGTTGGTGCCGACCGGCGTACGGATCCAGGGCAGCGGCTCCTCCTTGGTACTCGGGCGGCGGCAACGGCACCACCGGCCCCGGGTTCATCGCAGGCCGCAGGGCGCAGGTCGCAGGTCGCAGGTCGCAGTTCGGCAACGAGGAACGGGATTGACGGCGGGCGGGGTGTCGGGGGCCTGGCAGGCTTGGGATTCTTGACTAGCTGTCATGTCAGGCCGAGTCATGGGGGAAGCATGATGTGGGGACCGGGCACGGTACTGGGCGGGCGCTACACGCTGGGCGAGCGGCTGGGCAGTGGCGGCATGGGCGAGGTCTGGCGGGCCGAGGACGGGGTGCTGGGCCGGGCGGTCGCGATCAAGGTGATGCATCCGGGGCTGGGTGACGAGCAGGACTTCATCGAGCGGTTCCGGCGCGAGGCCCGGATCCTGGCGACGGTGCGGCATCCGGGCGTCGTCCAGGTGATCGACTACTGCGAGCCGGCCGAGACCGCGGACGTCCGGGCGACGTACATCGTGATGGAGCTGATCGAGGGCCGCCCGCTGCACCTGGTGCTGGCGCAGGACGGCCCCATGGTGCCGGCCCGGGCGCTGGGGCTGGTCGCGGAGGCACTGGACGCCTTGCACGCCGCACACGCGCGGGACATCGTGCACCGGGACCTGAAGCCGTCGAACCTGATGGTGCGGGACGACGGCGGCGTGGTGGTCACGGACTTCGGGATCGCCCGGGCGTTGGCGGGCACCAGGCTGACGACCACCCACTCGGTACTGGGCACGGCCCTGTACGCGGCGCCGGAGCAGGCCGGCGGCCAAGCCGTCACGCCCCGCTCCGACCTGTACTCGATCGGTGTGGTCTGCTTCGAACTGCTCACGGGACAACCGCCGTTCACGGGTGAAACGGTGCTGGAGGTGGTGGTCAAGCACCTCCAGCAGCCGCCGCCGGGACTGGCCGAGGCGTTCCCGGCGCCGGTGCGGGAGTTCGTCGCGCGGGCGCTCGCCAAGGACCCGGCGGACCGCTTCCCGGACGCGGCGGCGATGGCCGCGGCAGCGCGCGCGGCAGCCGAACTCCCCGCCTCGGCAAGGGCGGTGGCGGCGGACACCCTGCTGGCCACCGTGCCGGACACCCCGCCGCCGAGCACCGTCCCGGCCACCCCTCCGGCGGACACCGGCGGGCGGACCGAGGAGACCCCGCGCCCGGAAAGCCGGCGGCGCCGACTGCTGCTGCCGATCGTCGTACCGGTGGTGATCTCGCTGGGCACGGGCGGCGTGTTCCTGGTCCAGGCCGCGCCGTGGAAGTCCGACACCTCGCAGACGGGTTCCGGCCCGATCTCGGGACCCGGCGACGGATCGCCCCTCCCGGTGGCGTCGGCGTCGAGCAGCTCGCCCGGGTCCGCCTCACCGTCCGCTTCCGACTCCGCCTCGGCCCCGGCCTCCGACTCGCCCTCCCCCGGCCCGCAGCAGCCCTCGCCCGAGCAGCCGGGCACCACCGGCACGCACCCGTCCCAGGGTGGCGGTGGCGGAGGCGGCACCAGTGGCGGCAGCGGCGGTGGCAGTGGCGGCAGCAACGGCGGTGGCAGCAACGGTGGTGGCAATCAGCAGCCCGGCGGCACCACCACCCCGCCGAACACGCCACCCGCCGGCGGCGGCACCGGCGGCACGACCTCCGGGCCCCCGGCAGGCTGCGGGGGCGCCGGCTGGGGATACCTGACCTCGGTGGGCAGCGGGCAGCGCCTCGGCCTGGCGACGAACACTCTGGCGGGCGGCACGGCGGCGGTGATGGACCGCAACACCTCGTTCGGCTGGTACCGCTCCGGCCCGGACCCGGGCGGCTGGTACGCGCTGTACCCCTGCAACATGAGCAAGCCGATCCTGGTCCAGAACGACACCGGGACACCGGTCACCCTGCGCTCGGGATTCAACGTCCTGACCAGCTGGTCGGTGGTCCAGGCGCCCACGCAGGGCGCGTACTACCTCAAGGACTACATGGCCAGCCTCTGCCTGACCGACAACGGCTCCGGCAACGCGGCCACCATGGAGAAGTGCACCCCGGGCAACACCGCCCAGCAGTGGCGCATCCCCCCGGCGGGCTGACAGCCCCCGCCACGGCGACGGCGGATCGTCGTGGATCGACTGTCAGACCTGTCCGGCAGGCTCCGGCCATGGAGATGACCGTGCAGCTGACCATCGACTGCTCCGATCCGCAGAGGATGGTGGCCTTCTGGGCCCCGGCCTTGGGCTATGTGCCCGAGCCCGCGCCCGACGGGTACGCCACCTGGCGCGCCTATTGGGAGGCGATAGGGGTGCCTGCGGAGGAGTTGCCGGCCGGGGCCGGCGACATTCCGGAGTCGATCGTCGATCCGACGGGTCGTGGACCGCGCGTGTGGTTCCAGCAGGTTCCGGAGCCGAAGACCGCCAAGAACCGGTGGCACTTCGACCTCACGGTCGGCGGCGGTCGTGACGTCCCGCTGGACGTCCGCGCGCAGCGGGTCAGGGCCGCGGTGGAGCAACTGGTCGAGGCCGGCGCCACCGTGCTGAAGATCAAGGACGAGCCGAGCATGGGGCTGTACGCCGCGGCCATGCAGGACCCCGAGGGCAACGAGTTCGACGTCGTCTGACGGCTGTGAGATCCCCCGACCCGGGACCGCCGCTCGGTCAGGTCGCGTACGGGTTGGTGGTGGTGCGGTGGCTGCCGAGCTGCTCCAGGTGGCTGCGCAGGCGGCGGACGTCCGGATGGTGGGGGCCGTGGCGGCGCTCGGTCTCCAGCAGGAGTTCCAGCAGGCTCTGCCAGGCGGCCTCGACGTGGCCGGTGGCGGCGAGCAGGAGACCGATGCGTTCGCGCAGGTCGGGGGCGTGGGCGGAGCCGGGCGGGAGGGCCGCGAGGACGGCCTGGTATTCGGCGAGGGCCTCGCGGGTGAGGCCCAGTTGTTCCAGGCAGCGGGCCGCGTGGCGGCGGTGGTCGAGGGCGGCCGGGTCGTGCGGGCCGCGTTCGGCGGCCGCGGTGGCGGCCAGTAGGCGCAGTTCGGGCAGTGCTTCGCCCCACTGCCGTTCGGCGAGCAGGGTACGGGCCCGGATCGCGCGCACCGTGTGCACCAGCGGCGCGGCCTCGCCCTGCTCGGCGACGGCCCGGGGCAGCAGGCGGGCGGACAGGTCGAGCACCTCGGCGTGCCGGCCGGCCGCGACCAGGTCGGAGAGCCGGGCGCAGGCCCCGGCCAGGGTCTCCTGCTCGGGCCTGACGGGGGCGGGGGCATGGACGGGCGGCGCGAACACGGGCGGCGGTGCCGGTGTGTCGGCGGCGCCGGTGGGCTCCGGGTGGTGCGGGTAGCGGTACGGGTCCGCCGGGTCGGGGACGGCGGGCAGCCGGGTGCGCGGACGGCCGGCCGGGGCGGGCAGCAGCGGCAGCAACAGGGCGTGCACCTCGGCCGCGTCGGCGGGCCGCCGGTCGGGTTGCTTGGCGAGCAGCCGCAGCACCAACTCCTCCAGCATGGGCGGCACTTCGGCCCGCAGCGCGCGCAGCGGCTGGGGCGGGTCGTCGACCTGGCGGCGCAGCACGCCGAGCGCGGTGGGCGCCGGGAACGGCGGGCCGCCGGCCAGCATCTCGTGCAGCATGCAGCCGAGCGCGTACAGGTCGCTGCGCCGGTCGGTGTCGGTCGCCATGGCCTGCTCGGGGGCCATGTACGCGGGGCTGCCGATCGGGCTGCCGGTGAGGGTGAGGCGGGTGGCGGTGGGGTCGATGGCGGCGGCGATGCCGAGGTCGAGCAGGATCACCCGCCCGTCCGGACGGACCATCACATTGCTCGGCTTCAGGTCGCGGTGGACCACCCCCGCCCCGTGCACGGCGGCCAGCGCGGCGCACAACTGCCCGGCGACCGCGACGGCCCGATCGACGCCGAGCGGGCCCTCCTCGGCGATCAGGTCGGCCAGGCTCAGGCCGGGAACCCGCTGCATCACCAGGTAGAGCTCGTCCCCGTCGGCTCCCGCGTCGTACACGGTGACCAGACCGGGGTGGTCGAGGGAGGCGCCTATTCGGCACTCGCGCAGGAACCGCTGCCGCAGCAGGTCGCCCTGACTGTCACCACGACCGGCCGGGTACGGCACCGCGTCGGTGCGCAGCAGCTTCACCGCGACCGGCCGCCCCAGCTGCTGGTCCCGGGCGGCCCAGACCTGTCCCATCCCGCCGTGCCCGATCTTCTCGTCGAGCGCGTACCGTCCGCCGACGGTGCGGCTCACGGCTTCCCGTCCCCGGCCTGACGGCGCAGCAGCTCACCGAGCTCGCGCAGCTCGGCGGCGCCGGTCACACCACCCGGTGCGGCGGCGGGCGGCGGGGTGGTGACGGCGGGCGGTGCGACCGGGGGCGGGTACGGGGCGCCGGTGGGGTACGTGGTGGCCGAGGCCGGGTACCCGGGGTACGCCGGGTACGGGTACGGCGGCGGGGCGGCAACGGCGTCCGGCCAGAACCGGCGCTGGTTCATCAGCAGGAAGTGCACCGGCGTGCCGATCCACAGCGGGAGCAGCACCAGCACACCCACCAGGGTGTTGATCTTCCCGCCCGACGGGGTCAGCCCGGCGGCCACGTAGAGCCCCAGCTGCATCAGCCCGATGACGATCGCGCCGACGATGTCGGCCCGGCGCCGCCGCCCGACCGCCAGCACCAGCGAGGGCACCATGCCGAGGATCCCGAGGGTCAGCACCGGCACCGCGGCGCACAGCAGCGTCACCCAGATCCGGTACGGGCCGGACACGGCGCGGGCGGGCATGGAAGCTCCTCGGCGACGGGAATGTGCTGCGCACACGCTACCCCCACCCCCCGCGCCTTGGTCCGACGGTGCGTCAAGCCGGTCCGGAACTCCCGGCGGCGAGGGCGTCGGTGAGGGCCCGGGTCAGGGTGCGGGCCTCGGTGGTGGCGCGGGTCAGGGCTGCCTCGTACTCGGCGAGCCGGCGGAACGCCGCACCCAGGGCCCGCTGTTGCTCGACGGGGACGCGCGGCACCTCGACCCGGCGGATGTCCAGGCGGCTGGTGGTGGACGCGTAGCTGCTGGCCCGCCGGCCGGCGCCGGTGGCGCGCAGTTGGCCGGCCAGGAAGTCGGGGTCGAGCAGGGCCGGGTCGGGTCGCAGCAGGTGCAGCCGGGCCCCGAGGGCGGCGTCCGCGTACGGGCTGCCGGGGTGCACCGCCTGTGCGCCCTCGCCGCCCAACGCGGGTACCAGGACATCTCCGTGGCGGATCGTCAGCGCGTCGGTGGCGTCGGTGGCGGCGCTCGGCGGTGCGGCGGACTGGAGGTCCTGGTCGGTGAGCAGCGGGGTGCGGCCGCCGGGGCGGGCGGGGGCGCCCTGCCCGGAGGAGTGCACCTCCAGTGCGCCGGAGCGGGCGAGTTCGCCGATGCTGACCTGCGGGGGTGCGGCCGCGCCGGTGGCGGCGAGGGTGGGCAGGGCGGCGTCCAGGTCGGCCAGCCGGGCGAGTTCGGCGGCCAGGTGCTCGCGCAGGGCGGTGAGTGCGTCGGGGGCGGCCTCGGCGGGCAGTGCGGGCAGGTGGCGGGCCGGGGTGAGGTCGGTCTCCTCGTCCAGCAGGTCGAGCGCGGGCACCGCCCGGGAGCGGCCGGGCCGGTCGGCGGGCAGCGGGCCACCGGTGCGGGCGGCCGTGTCGAACGCCTGCCAGGCCGTCAGGACGTCCTGCTGGAGCGCGGCGCGGTCGATCCGTTCGCGGCCGCCGTCGGTGGCGGCGTCCAGCAGCAGCAGGTGCCGGAAGTCGTCGCCGGGCTCCGGGCCGCGCAGTACCCACACATGCAGCGGCACCCCGTACGGCGGGGCGACGCCGGCGGGCAGTGCGATCACGGCGCGCAGCGTGCCCGAGCGGACCAGTTCGGCCCGTACCCGGCGGCCGGCCCGGCGGGACGCGACGGTCGGCGGCAGCAGCAGGACGGCCGTCCCGCCGGGGCGGGTGTGCGCCAGGCAGTGCAGCACCCACGCCAGTTCGGACTCGCCGCGCGGCGGCACCACCCCGCCGGGCCAGCGGCTGTCGTACTGCAACTGGTCGTGGCCCCAGTCGCGTTCGTTGTACGGCGGCCGGCACAGCACCGCGTCGGCGGCCAGGCCCGGGAAGGCGTCGGCGCGCAGCGCGTCCCCGGCCCGGACGTCCACCGGCAGCGGGCCGGGCCGGTCGGCGGGGGCGGCCAGCGCGAGGCGCAGCAGCGCGACGCCGGCCAGGCCCGGGTCGGCGTCCTGACCGCGGCGGGCGGCGGGCGCGGCGGCCAGCAGCACCCCGCCGGTGCCGCACGCCGGGTCCAACACGGTCCGGTCGCCGCCCGGCGTTCCGGCGAGCGCGGCCAGCAGGGCGGCGGTCTGGGCCGGAATCGGCTGCTGGAGGCGGGGGTTGGCCTCGGTGTACCTGGTCAGCAGTTGCTCGTACGCGGCGGCCGGGGCGCTCTCCGCGGTCAGTCGGGCCAGCAGCCGGGCCAGGTCCAGGTGGGTGGCGCCGGCGATCAGCGGCAGGTCGAGCGTCGTCGTCGCGTCCGGCCCGAGCAGGGCGCCGACGGTGCGGCGCAGTGCCTTGGGCAGCGCGGTGGCCAGCCGGGTGTCCGGCTGCTCGGCGAGTTCGGCCCACGCGGACGGAGCGCGATGCAGCAGGAGCAGCAGCGAACCGGCCGTCACCAGCGGGGCGACGGCCGGGCCGGACGGGTCACGGAGCAACTCCAGCTGCTGCCAGACCCGCTCCAGCAGCGGCAGTTCGGCGAGCTTCCCCTGCGCGCGCAGCCACTGTTCGACCTGGTCCAGCCGGAACGTCGGACTGGTCTCGGTGCCGCCGGCGGGCCTCGGAAAGTCGGTGTGGCGACGGCGCCAGTTGGACACGGCGGCCCTGCCGACCCCGGCGAGCCGGGCGATCTCGGCGGCCGTGACCTCGGGACTTTCCGACATGCGCGGGCTCCTCAGCAGCGGGGTGTGGCCACACAGCATAGCCAGGCGGTCCTCCCCGCGTGTTCACACGTGAACAGAGAGGTTTCGTGGACTGGCATTGACACTGTTCACACCCGAGGCTTTACTGGAGTCATCGCCGGAACCCCGGCCCACCGCAGAATCCCTGGGGGAGAGCCCGTCATGTCTGTCCGCATCAGCACCCGCCGCACCGCCGCCGTCCTCCTCGGCGCCTGCCTGCTCGCCGCCGCGACGGCCTGCGGCCCCGACAAGAGCTCCGTCTCCACCAGCCCCAAGGCCGCCGACTCCGCCCCCGCCGCAAGCGCCTCCGGCGGCAGCGGCGACCAGGGCAAGGCGGCCGGCTCCTCCACCGCCAAGCTCGGCGACACCATCGGGCTGAAGGGCATGGAGAAGTCCAACACCGCGGACGTCACGCTGGTGAAGGTCGTCGACAACGCGGAGGGCGCGGACGAGTTCACCAAGCCCGCCGACGGCAAGCGCTTCGTCTCGGTCCAGTTCCGGATCAAGGCCACCGGCAGCGCGGCCTACGCCGACGCCCCGGCCAACAGCGCGAAGGTCCTCGACGACAAGGGCCAGGGCTACAGCTCCTCCCTCGACGAGACGAAGGCCGGCCCCGAGTTCCCCGTCCCCGCGAACATCGCCCCCGGCGAGAGCGCCCTCGGCTTCATCACCTTCGAGGTCCCGTCGGACGCCAAGCTCGACAAGATCCAGTTCGCCATGGACAGCGGCTTCGCCCAGCAGACGGGCCAGTGGAAGCTGTAAAGGTACGCAGGCGTCGCGAAACGCGGGTGGGTGCGAAACGCGGGTGGGTGCGAACACAGGGGCGCGGGGAGAGCTGCGCGAACGCAGGTGGGCGCGAAGACAGGGGCGCGGGGAACTGCGCGACAAGCGCACACCACGTCCGCAAGGTCGCGATCAAGTGCAAGTCAGTGCCCTGCATCGCGATCTTGCGGTCGGGTCCTTCCGCTGCGCGCAGTTCCCCGCGCCCCTGGTTGCGCTCTACCGCTTCAGGTCGTCGAACATGGTGCTCAGGAACTCCGTGGACCAGGACAACAGCTCCCGCCCCACCAGCGGCTTGCCGCCAATGCGTCCGCCCGAGCTGGGCCGGGGCACCAGCAGTTGCTGGGCGGCGGACTTGATCTGGGTGCGGGGGTAGAGCCGGTTCAGCCGGAGTTGCTGGGACTCCCGCAGATCGACCGGGCCGAAGCGGACGAAGTTGCCCTGCAGGGTGATGTCCCCGATGCCGCAGCGCCGCGCGAACAGTCGCAGGCCGGCCACCAGCAGGAGGTTCTCGACCGGCTCGGGGAGCTTGCCGTAGCGGTCGGTCAGTTCCTCGCGGACCTGCGCGATGTCCGCCTCCGAGTTGACGGCGGCGATCGACCGGTACGCCTGGAGTCGCAGCCGCTCGCCGGGGGCGTAGTCGTGCGGGACGTGCGCGTCGACCGGCAGCTCGATCTTGACTTCGAGCGGCTCCTCCTCCGGCTCGGCGCCCCCGGCCTCCAGGGACTGGCGGAAGTCGGCGACGGCCTCGCCGACCATCCGCATGTAGAGGTCGAAGCCGACGCCCGCGATGTGGCCGGACTGTTCGCCGCCGAGCAGGTTGCCCGCGCCGCGGATCTCCAGGTCCTTCATGGCGACGTACATGCCGGCGCCCATCTCGGTGTGCTGGGCGATGGTGGCGAGGCGCTCGTGCGCGGTCTCGGTGAGCGGCTTCTCCGGCGGGTACAGCATGTACGCGTAGCCGCGTTCGCGTCCTCGGCCCACTCGTCCCCGGAGCTGGTGGAGCTGCGAGAGCCCGAAGGTGTCGCCGCGTTCGACGATCAGGGTGTTGGCGTTGGAGATGTCGATGCCGGATTCGACGATGGTGGTGGAGACCAGGACGTCGAACTCCTTCTCCCAGAAGTCGACGACGACCTTTTCGAGCTGCGTCTCCCCCATCTGCCCGTGCGCGGTGGCGACCCGCGCCTCGGGCACCAGGTCCTTCAGTCGCGCCGCCGCCTTGTCGATCGACTCGACCCGGTTGTGGATGTAGAACACCTGGCCCTCGCGCAGCAGTTCGCGCCGGATGGCGGCGGAGATCTGCTTCTCGTCGTAGGGGCCGACGAAGGTGAGGACGGGGTGGCGCTCCTCCGGCGGGGTGGTGATGGTGGACATCTCGCGGATGCCGGTGACCGCCATCTCCAGGGTGCGCGGGATCGGGGTGGCGGACATGGTGAGCACGTCCACGTTGGCCCGCAGCTTCTTCAGCTGTTCCTTGTGCTCGACGCCGAAGCGCTGTTCCTCGTCCACGATGACCAGGCCGAGGTCCTTGAAGCGGGTCTCCGAGGAGAACAGCCGGTGCGTGCCGATGACGACGTCCACCGAGCCCTCGAACAGGCCCTCCAGCACGGTCTTCGCCTCGGTGTCGGTCTGGAAGCGGGACAGCGCCTTCACGTTGACCGGGAAGTTCGCGTACCGCTCGGCGAAGGTCGAGAAGTGCTGCTGCACCAGCAGCGTGGTCGGCACCAGGACCGCTACCTGCTTGCCGTCCTGCACGGCCTTGAAGGCCGCCCGGACGGCGATCTCGGTCTTGCCGTAGCCGACGTCGCCGCAGATCAACCGGTCCATCGGGACGGACTTCTCCATGTCCGTCTTGACCTCGGCGATGGTGGTCAGCTGGTCGGGGGTCTCGGCGTACGGGAAGGCGTCCTCCAGCTCCCGCTGCCAGGGGGTGTCCTGGCCGAAGGCGTGGCCGGGGGCGGCCATCCGGGCCGAGTACAGCTTGATCAGGTCGGCGGCGATCTCCTTGACGGCCTTCTTGGCGCGCTGCTTGGTCTTGGCCCAGTCGGCGCCGCCGAGGCGGTGCAGGGTCGGGGCCTCGCCGCCGACGTACTTGGTGACCTGGTCGAGCTGGTCGGTGGGCACGAACAGCCGGTCGCCGGGGTGGCCGCGCTTGGCGGGCGCGTACTCCAGCACCAGGTACTCGCGGGTGGCGCCCTGCACGGTGCGCTGCACCATCTCCACGTACCGGCCGACGCCGTGCTGCTCGTGCACCACGTAGTCGCCGGCGGCCAGCGCCAGCGGGTCGATGGCGTTGCGGCGGCGGGACGGCATCCGGCGCATGTCCTTGGTGGAGGACTTCTGGCCGGACAGGTCGGTCTCGGTGACGACGGTGAGCTTGAGGGTCTCGTCGACGAAGCCGTGCTCGATCGAGCCGCAGGAGACGTACACGACGTCCCGGGTCGGGGCCTCGCCGAGGTCGGCGACCAACCGGGCCGGGATGCCCTCGTTGCCGAGCACCTCCGCCAGCCGGGCGGCCGGGCCGTGGCCCTCCGTCACCAGCACCACGCGCCAGTCGGCGGCCAGCCGCTCCCGGGCGTCGGTGATCGCCCGCGCGGTGTCGCCCCGGTACGCCTCCACGGCGTGCATCCCGAGCATCAACGTGTCGGCGTCACCGTGCCAATCAGCGGCTCCGCCGCGGGCCAGGATCTCCGACACCGTGGAGTCACTGGTCGCGAACGGGCTGACCGACCACCAGGGCAGCCCGATCCCGGCGGCGTGCTCGCGCACGTCGGCCAGCGACCGGAGCGACGCGGCGGAGACGTCGATCGCCTCCAGGTCGATCGGCCGGTCGGCGCCCGCGGCGGCGGCCACCCAGGACGCGGCCAGGAACTCCTGACTGGTGGCGACCAGGTCCGCGGCCCGGGTGCGGACCCGCTCGGGGTCGCAGACCACCGCGATCGAGCCGGCCGGCAGCACGTCGAGCAGCAGCTCCATGTCGTCGACCAGTACGGGGGCCAGCGACTCCATGCCCTCGACCGCGACGCCCTGCGCGATCTTGTCCAGGATCTCGCCCAACTCGGGGTGCCGGGCGGCCAGTTCGGCGGCCTTGGCGCGCACCTCGTCGGTCAGCAGCAGCTCACGGCAGGGCGGCGCCCACAGGCCGTGCTCGGCGATCTCCAGCGACCGCTGGTCGGCGATCTTGAAGTAGCGGACCTCCTCGACGTCGTCGCCCCAGAACTCCACCCGCAGGGGGTGCTCCTCGGTCGGCGGGAAGACGTCCAGGATGCCGCCGCGGACGGCGAACTCGCCGCGCTTCTCGACCAGTTCGACCCGGGCGTAGGCGGCGGCCGCGAGCTTGCGGACGACCTCCTCCAGGTCGTGCTGCTCACCGCGCTGCAGGGCCACCGGCTCCAGTTCGGCCAGGCCCTTCACCTGCGGCTGGAGCACGCTGCGCACCGGGGCGACCACCACCTGCACCGGCCCGGCGGCCGGGTCGTCGGCACGCGGGTGGACGATCCGGCGCAGCACGGCGAGGCGGCGGCCGACGGTGTCCGAGCGCGGGGAGAGCCGCTCGTGCGGCAGGGTCTCCCAGGCCGGGAACTCGGCGACCGCGTCGGGCGGCAGCAGCGAACGCAGCGAAGCGGCGAGGTCCTCGGCCTCCCGGCCGGTGGCGGTGACCGCCAGCACCGGGCGGCCGCTCTCACCGGCCCGGGCGGCCAGCGAGCGGGCCAGCGCCGCGATCGCGAACGGCCGGGCGGCGGGCGGGCCGACCAGGTCGAGGTGCTGCCTGTGCCCCGTGGCCGCCGCCTCGATCGCCTCGGCGAGGGCGGCGTCCCGTACGACGACATCGAGCAGTCCGGACAGGCTCATACGTCAAGTTCTCCACGACGGGGACTTGGCCCGGCAACAGACGGCCGCCGGGCAGCGCGACAGTCCCGGAACGCGGTGCGCCCGGGGGTGTCCAGCCTACGCCGCGCGGGGGCCCCGCACGTGGCGTGGCGTCCCCGGCCGGCGGCGCCGGGCGACTTACCGGTATTCGTACGGGCTCGTCCAGAGATCATGCAGCCGACACACTCCTGTCACTGTCTGTCCATGGTGGACGCGCAGGATGGTGTGCAGCGCAGGCCGCATCCAACCGTGGGGGATGGCTGCGGAAGCGCGATCGCACCCCGATGGGGGTCGGGAGTGCGAAGGCCGGGCGGCCCTGGGTGGGGGCGCCCGCGCCACTCACGCCGGGACTCGCGGCGCCTGCCTGGGGCTGGCGCCGCGAGATCTCGGCGTCGGCGCCTTCCCTGTCTCCACCAGCCTTGTGCGGTGGCCGAGTTCGGCCACCCGCCCGTCACCGGCCAGTTCCCGCGAAGCCGCCCGCGCGGCGGTCGGGGCTCCGTACCCTCTTGTGAAGAAGGTGTGGGGACACCGGGGGATTTCCAGGGGGTTGGGTTCGCCATGCGCGTTGTCATCGCAGGTCAGGGCTACGTCGGTCTCCCGCTCGCGGTTCGCGCCGCCGAGGTGGGCCATCAGGTGGTCGGGTACGACGTGGACGAGCGCCGGATCAAGCGGCTCGCGGTCGGCGAGTCGTACGTCGAGGACATCCCCGGCGACCGGCTGCGCCCGCTGCTGGACTCCGGCCGCTATCTGCCGTCCGCCGATCCGGCCGACGTGGCGGGGTTCGACGTCGCGGTGATCACCGTCCCGACGCCGCTGCGCGACGGCGTCCCCGACCTCTCCTACATCGAGGCGTCCGCGAAACTGCTGGGCCGGCACCTGAAGCGCGGCGCGACGGTCGTACTGGAGTCCACCACCTACCCGGGCACCACCGAGGAGCTGCTCGCACCCTTGCTGGAGGCGGGCAGCGGGCTGCGGGCGGGCACGGACTTCCACCTCGGCTACAGCCCCGAGCGGATCGACCCGGGCAACCCGGTGTGGAGGCTGGAGAACACTCCGAAGGTGGTCTCCGGCACCACGCCGGACGGGCTCGCGGCCGTCGCCGGGTTCTACGGGCAGCTGGTGGAACGGACGGTGCCGGTCTCCTCCTGCAAGGAGGCCGAGCTGACCAAGCTGCTGGAGAACACCTTCCGGCACGTCAACATCGCGCTGGTCAACGAGCTGGCGATGTTCGCGCACGACCTCGGCATCGACGTCTGGGAGGCCATCGACGCGGCCTCCACCAAACCGTTCGGCTTCCTCCGCTTCACGCCCGGCCCGGGCGTCGGCGGGCACTGCCTGCCGATCGACCCCTCGTACCTGTCCTGGCGGGTGGAGCGGGCGCTCGGCCAGTCGTTCCGGTTCGTCGAGCTCGCCAACGACGTCAACAGCCACATGCCGGACTACGTGGTCCGCCGCCTCGCCGACGCGCTCAACCGGCGCCGCCGCAGCGTCAATGGCTCCCGGGTGCTGCTGCTCGGCCTGGCCTACAAGAAGAACACCGGCGACGCCCGCGAGACCCCGGCGGCCCGGATCGTCGAACTCCTCACCCGCCAGGGCGCCGAAGTCCGCGCCGCCGACCCCCATGTCGTCGCGGGCGTCCACGTCGCCGAACCCCAACTGCCGGGCCGGCCCACCCCCGACCACGACGCGGGCCCGCTCGCCACCGTCCACCGCGTCGAGGCCACTGCGGCCGAGCTCGCCGCCGCCGACGCGGTCGTCCTCCTCGCCGACCACGACGAGTTCGACTTCGACGCCGTCACCACCCACGCCCAGTACGTCCTGGACTGCCGCCACCGCCTGACGGGGGCGTCGGTCGAGGTGCTGTGAGCGTCGCCGGGCCGAGTCACTTACGGGCGGCGGGCCGGCGCACCAGCACGGCCACCACGGCCACCGCCACGACCGACAGCCCGCCGGCCGCCGCCCACCACTGCCAGTCGGCGCTGTCCTCGGCCTTGGCAGGGGGCGCTGCGGACGGCACCCCGGAAGCGGACGCCGACGCCGACGGTCGTGGCGGCGGCTGGGTGGGGGCGGCCTGGTCGTCGTTGGTGAAGCTGAAGCGTCCCTGGAGCGGCGCCCCGTCGGCCGCGACGGCCCGCCAGGTCACCTGGATGAGGCCCCTCGGCAGGCGGCCGACCTTCTGCTGCACCGTGCGGTCGGTCGCGGTCGGCGCGCCGTCGGTGAAGGGCGTCCCGTCGGTGCCGACGACGGCGATCGTGGTGTAGCCGGCCTGCACCGCGCTGTCGAAGGTCAGCGTGATCGAGGTCGGCGATTCGGTCACCACGGAGTCCGCGGCCGGGTTGGAGTCGAGCAGCTGCGCGTGCGCCGCCGCCCGGGGCGCGGAGACCAGGACGGACAGCGTGGCCAGCAGCAGTGCGGTGAGGAACGGCACCACCGCCGGGCGGGAGGGGACTCGGGGCTTCACGTGTCAGTCGTCGTCGCCGGCCTCCGGGAAGTTCCCGGCACTTCGTGGGAACTTCCCGCCCACCCGGTCCGACCACTGCGGTAACTGCGGCACGCAAGCACGCCCGCACCCGAGTCGAAAGCCGATGCTCCCCCATGCCGATCACCACCGCCCCGGCCCGTTCCCCCCGTCTGCGCCGCCTCGTCGCCGCCACGGCGGTCGGGGCGATATCCCTCACCGCCCTCGTCGCCTGTGGCAGCAGCGACTCGTCCTCCTCGGCCAAGAGTCCGGCGGCCAGCACCTCGCCCAGCGCCACCGCGAAGGCCGATTCGGCACCGGTCACCGTCAAGGACCCGTGGGTGAAGGCGTCCGACACCGAGATGACCGGCGTGTTCGCCACCCTGGTCAACACCACCGGCGCCAAGGTCACCGTCGTGTCCGGCACCTCGACCGTCTCGGCGAAGACCGAACTGCACGAGGTCGCGGACGTGGACGGCAAGCCCACCATGCGCCCGAAGGCAGGCGGCTTCGTCATCGAGGCGAACGCCAGCCACGAGCTCAAGCCGGGCGCCGACCACGTGATGCTGATGGGCCTGTCCAAGCCCGTGAAGCCGGGCGACGAGGTCACCGTGACGCTGACCCTCGACGACGGCCGGACGCTGAAGTTCACCGCCGTCGCCAAGGCGTTCGCGGGCGGCAAGGAGGACTACAACTCCGGCATGACGAAGGGCTGAGCTCCCGATGGACACCAGCCCCACCGAACCCGCTGCACCCGCCACCGCTGCGGTCGGCCGCCGCCGGCTGCTGACCGGCGGCGCGCTCGCCCTCGGCGGGGCGCTGGCCGGCGGCGGTATCGGTGCCGCCGTGGCCCACAGCCCGCACCGCTCCGGGGAGGACCGGCCGCAGCCGCCCGCGTACGGCGCCCAGAAGGTCCCCTTCCACGGGCCGCACCAGGCGGGCATCGACACCCCCGCCCAGGCCCACGGCGTGTTCCTCGGGTTCGACCTGGACGCCGGATCGGACCGCGCCGCCCTGGGCCGCATGATGCGGCTGCTCACCGACGACGCTGTACGGCTCACCCAGGGCGAACCGGCCCTGGCCGACACCGAGGCCCAACTCGCCGCACTACCGGCCCGGTTGACGGTCACCTTCGGGTTCGGCCCGGGCTTCTTCAAGGCCGCCGGGCTGGACGACCGGCGGCCCGCCTCGCTCGAACAGCTGCCGGTGTTCTCCATCGACCGGCTCCAGGACCACTGGTGCGGCGGCGACCTGCTGATCCAGATCTGCGCCGACGACCCGCTCACCGTGGCGCACGCCCAGCGGATGCTCATCAAGGACGCCCGCACCTTCGCCCGGCTTCGCTGGGCGCAGCGCGGGTTCCGCCGGGGCCGCGGCGTCCAGGACGACGGCGTCACCCAGCGCAACCTGATGGGCCAGATCGACGGCACCGTCAACCCGGCGCCCGGCAGCGACATCTTCACCCAGGCGGTGTGGACCGGCGACGGCCCGGACTGGCTGCGCGGCGGCACCACCATGGTGCTGCGGCGGATCCGGATGGAACTGGAGACCTGGGACGCCGCCGACACCAAGGCCAAGGAGTTCTCGATCGGCCGGACCCTCGACACCGGTGCCCCGCTCACCGGCACCGCCGAGCTGGACCCGCCCGACTTCGACGCCAAGGACAAGTTCGGCTTCCCGGTCATCTCCGAGTTCGCCCACGCCCGGCGCGCCCACGTGAGCGACCCCCGGCAGCGCATCTTCCGCCGCCCGTTCAACTACGACGACGCCCCGGCCGCCGATGGCACCCCTGACACCGGCCTGCTGTTCGCGTCCTTCCAGCGGGACATCGCCGGACAGTTCCTGCCCATCCAGCGCGCCCTCGCCACGTCCGACCTGCTCAACCAGTGGACCACCCCGATCGGGTCCGCCGTCTTCGCCATTCCCCCGGGCTGCGCACCCGGCGGCTGGATCGGCGAGACCCTGCTGGGCTGACAGCCGCGCCACCGCACTACCGCGCGAAACACCTCCGCCCCGTCCGACAGCTGCCTGCTGCCGGACGGGGCGGAGGTGTTTCGGGGCTCCGGCGCTCAGCCCCTGCGCTGGATGCGGTCGCGGCCCGGGCGGGTGTCGTGGTTCAGGCCGTCGTCCACGATGACGATCTTGGGCACGATCTTGGTCTCCGCCTCCGGAGCGGTCGCGGGCGCGGCGGACGCAGCGGGCACGGCGGTCGCGGCGGGCACGGCGGGCGCCGCCTGAGCGGGCGCGGCCGCAGCGGTCGCGGCGGGCGGGGTCGTGGGCTTGGGCGGCAGCGGGTCCTTGGCGAAGCTGGCGGGCTTGACGGGCGGCGCCGGGGGCTCGGCCACGGTCGGGGTGTAGGGCTTGCGGGGGTCGGCGGCCGCGGGCTTGGCGGCCGGCTCGCCCTTGACGGGGCCCAGGACGACGGCTGCGGGCTTGGCCGCCGGCTCGCCCTTGACGGGGGCCAGCACGGCGGTCGGCCGGTCGGCCGCGGACTGGGCGGCGACCGGCTTCTCGACGACCGGCTTGGCAGCGGCGGCCGTGGCGACGGGGCCCTTGGCGAGGTCGGCCTTCTTCGCGGGAGCGATCGGCGCCCCGTCCTCGGGGTCCTCGATCGCGCCGACGGCGGCGCCGGTGAGGGAGGCCAGGGTGCCCTTGATGTGGTCGAGGTGGGTCTGGACCTTGTCGAGGCGCTTGGTGAAGTCGGCCTGCTCGCGCTCGCTGGCGAGCTTGATCCGGGCGGCCTTCTCCTTGGCGGCGGCGATCTCCGCGTCGGCCTTGACCTGGGCCTGGGTGTCGAGGCGGCGGGCCTCGGCGAGCATCGCCTCGCGGTGCTGCTCGGCCTCCTTGACCTTGGCCTCGGCGGCGGCGGTGATCTTGGCGACGGCGGCGTCCGCGTCGGCCTCGGCGGTGGCGAACTCCTCGTCGGCCTTGCGGCGGCGCTCGGCGAGGGTGACCTCGGACTGCTCGGAGGCGCCGGCGGCGGAGACCCGGATCCGGGCGGCGTGGCCGGTCGCGGCGTGGATGACGGCGCGGGCCTCGGCGTCGGCCTGGGCGCGGATCCGCTCGGCCTCGGCGCGGCTGCGCTCGTCGGTGCTGCGGGCGAAACGGTCGGTGTCCTCGCGCTGCTTGGCGGCGTACTCCTTGGCGGACTTGGCGGCGGCCTCGCCGGCCTCGTGCGCGGCATCGCGGGCGTCCTCGCCGGAGCGCTTGGCCTTGCTGTGGATCGCCTCGGCCTCGTTCTGCGCGATCTTCAGCAGGGCGGCGGCCTGCTCGCTGAGTTCGCCGAAGTCGGGGTCGGGGGCGTCCTCGGCGGCATGCTGGATGTCGGCGAGGCGCTTCTCCATCTCGCGCAGTCCGGAGCCGAGCACGCTGAGACGTTCCCAGGCCTCGTCCCGTTCGCGGCTGAGCGCGGTGACGGCCGCGTCGACCTGGTCGGGCGCGTAACCGCGCCGGGAGACGGTGAAGCCGTACTGGGACACGGCGTCGCTCATTCGGCTGTTCTCCTCGTGCTCGCGGGCTGCGCAGCCCCGCCGGGTGCGCGGTTCGGTGGGCGGAAGTGTCCGTCCCATTGACCTATTTTGCGCAGATACGAACGCAAACCAAACAGGCCGCTGCCGCGCGGCCGGGCGAACCGGCCGCGCGGGAGGGGCTACAGCAGTCCGTCCCAGAGCTGTTCCACCAGGACGGCCCACCAGCTCTCGGGCGTGTGCACGGCGGCCGGATCGGCCGCCAGCAGCTGGGCCTGGAAGTCGGTGGTCCAGCGGCCGGCCTGCTCGGGCGTCAGGCCGTGACGCAGGTGCCACATCCGGGCCAGCACGGTCAGGCAGCGGACGAACTCGGGGACACCGGTGTTGACGAACCGCGGCGGCTCGGCCGGGTTCTCGATGTCCACCGCGACCACCGCGGCGGTGCCGTACTGGACGCACAGCTGGCGGCCGTAGTCGTTGCCGAGCACCAGGTAGCCGCCGAAGTCCGGGCCGGGCGGCAGTCCGCGCTCGGCGGCCAGCTCGGCCAGCGTCGGGATCGGCCGGCCCTCCTGGGCCTGCGCCCAGAAGAACGGCGGGAACTCGCGCGGCAGACCGACCCACATCAGGGTCTGGGCGACCGCGTCCGGCACGCCCTGCCGGGCCACCGCGCGCTGCTCGAAGCGGAACACGCCCGGACCGAACAGCTGGCCGAGCTCGGCGGCCAGCTGCTGGGGAACCATCGGCGGCAGCGGCGGCACCGAGCCGGGCGGCGGCAGCGGCACCCGCTGGGTACGGGGGCGCGGCGGCGCGGACACCAGCTGGTGCAGCTGCTCGACGTGCTCGCTCAGCACCGCCATGCCGGCCTGCCGGGCGGCGGTGTCCCGGCCGTACGGGGCGGTGTGGCTGATCCGCGCGTTCGGCCAGGACGCCTTCACCATCCGGGCGCAGTAGCCGCCGGGCAGGTCGCACAGCTCCAGGTCGGTGTGCACCTCCAGCACCTGGTCGGCGGGCACGCCGATCCGGCGCAGCTCCTGCAGCGCCTTCCACTCCGGGTGCGGGGTGCCGAGTTCGGACATCATCACCAGGCTCCGCTCGGAGCCGTCCGGCGCCCGGTAGTTGACCACCGCGGTGGTGCCGGGACCGGTGGTCGGCACACCGGGCGGCGGCACCGGGGCGGCCGGGACGGGGCCGGGGCCGGCGGCCGGGAAGCCCGGGCCCGGCTGCGGCGGGGGCACGGGGGCACCCGGGAACGGCTGTGGCGGCACCCCCTGCGGCGGGCCGGGGAACGGCGGCGGGGCCTGGAACGGGGCACCCTGCTGCGGCCCGGGCACGGGCGGGAACGGCGGCGTCGCCGGGCCGCCCGTCGGCGGCAGCTCGATCGCCGGGGCCAGCTGGGTCGCCTGGTACGCGACGGCGGCGGCCTCGGGCGCCGCGGCGGCCGGCGGCACGGCGGGCGCACCGGCGTCGCCGCGCAGCTCGGCGGGCGCGGGCGGCGGCGGGGCACCCGGGCCGGTACGGCCGCCGGGGCCCTGCGCGGGGCCGCCGGTCGGTGGCAGCAGGTCGTTCGGCGGGGGCGGCGGCGGGGCGGTCGGGCCGGTGCGGCCGAGGCCGACGGGCGCGGGGCCGGCGGTCGGCGGCAGCAGGTCGTTCGGCGGGGGCGGCGGCGGAGCCGTCGGGCCGGTGCGGCCGAGCGGCACCCCCTGGGCGGGCGTACCGGGCGCACCCGGCGCACCGGGCAGGCCCATCAGCCCGGGCGGGCCGTCGGTGGCCAGCATGGTCGGGGCGTAGTCGATCGACGGTGCGGGCGGAACGGGCGTACCGGGCACGGGAGTTGAGGGCCCCCCGAGCGGGAACGGCGGCGTCGCGCCGACCGGCGCGGGCACACCCGGCACCGGCGTCCCGTGAACGGGCGTCCCGGGCACCGGAGTCGGCGGACCGCCGACCGGGAACGGCGGGGCCGAGGCGAGCACGGTCGCGGCCTCCGAGCCCGGCGGGGGCGGGACGGGCGGGCCGGGGAGGGGCGCCCCGGACGCGTCGAAGTAGCTGGGGCCCTCCTCGCCCGGCACACCGGGCACACCTGGCACGGGCGGCACCGGCGGCGCGGCAGCCGCCACCGGCGCGGGCGGCACCGGCGCGGCAGGCGGCGTCACCCCAGGCACCGGCGTCGCGGGCGGCGTCACCCCAGGCACCGGCGTCGCGGGCGGCGTCACGCCAGGCACCGACGCGGCCGGCGCGGCCAGCTGCGCGGCCTCCGCGGCCACCGCCGCGGCACCGGCGTCCTGCAGCCACTGCGGGGGGCTGAGCAGGAAGGAGGTGGCCTCGACCGCCCCGCGCACCGGCTTGGCGGCGCCGGCCGGGTTGGGCTCGGCGGGCGTCCCGTACAGCTCCTCGTACTGCCGGACCACCTCGTTGACCGGCAGCGGCGGCCAGAGCATGCTGGCGCCGCTGTCGCGGGCGATCACCAGCCGCGGCGAGGTGCCGGTCCCGCCGCCGTGCTCGCTGCCGTCCACCGCCCAGCAGACGTAGCCGAGGTCGAACTCCCGGACCCGCACCTCGCGTTGGAGCGAGCGCGGCACGCCGGCGTTGATCCAGTCCTCGGCGGTCTCCTGCGCCTGCGCGTACGTGGTCACCACGTCTCGTCCCACCCCTGTCGTTCGGTCAGTTCACCGGGACGGCGCGCGCGAAGCCGCCGTCCACCATGAGTTCGGCGACGGTCTCCAGCTCCGGGGGGCTCCCCGCGAGCCGCAGCAGGAAGGCGTCGAAGCTGTCGCCGCAGGGCAGCAGCAGCCGGGCCAGCCGCTGCTCCGGCGGCTCGTCCGCGCCCTGGTCGCGGGCGTCGTCGTAGGGCAGGAACCAGACCGAACCGGTCTGCTCGCCACGGACCTTGAGGGCGAGCAGACCGCCCTGCTGGTAGGCGATGGCCAGATAGTCCTTGGTCAGGTGGTCGCGCAGGCACTTGTTGGCGTACACCAGGTCCTGGGTGCCGTACTCCTCGGTGAGGGTGAGGAACGGCTGGTCGACCAGCAGGCCGAGGTCGACGTCCAGTGCGGCTGCGGCCGGGGCGCGGCCGCCGGCCAGCTTCAGGAAGTCGCGGTAGACGGGCGGCAGCGGGTGGCCCAGGCGCTGCTCGGCGCGCTGCACCAGGTCCTCGGTGACGGCCAGCGGGTCGCCGCCGTCCTTCGCCAGCGGGAGGTGCACGGGGCGGCGCTCCTGGAGCGGGCGGGTGCCGCGCCGGGCGTGGTCGGCGGTGGAGACCGCCAGGCCGCCGTGGTGCCGCAGCAGGGCCTTCACCTCGACCGGGATCAGCTCCATCCGCCGCCAGCCCGCCGGGGCACGGCCGGCCACGTGGTGCCAGGTCCAGCCGTGCGGGGTGGCGACGGCGGTCTCCAGGTCGGCCCACAGTTCGTGGCCCTGGGTGTAGAGCGCGGCGTTCGCCGACACGTAGTCGGTGAGCCGCAGTTCGTCCACGCCGAAGCCCTCCGGCGGGTCGGCGACCTCGGCGGCGGCGACCGCGTACGGCGAGAAGTCCGGGTACCCGTGCTCGTCGATGCGAACGCCCTGGGGGTGCCGCTCGGCCCGGACCGGGTCCGGGAACTGCACCACCTGGCCCGCGTACGCCGCGTTGGGCACGGCAGCGGTGCCGGGCCGACCTGTCGTCATCTGGGGTCCCCCACAGCAGAAGCCGAAATCCTCGGGGACCAGCGTAGGGCAACGACCGGCCGCGTTCAGGGTCACGGGGGTACCCGACCGGGTATCGCCCGGCCGGGTACCGACACCGCGTCAGCTCCGGCGCACCGCCGCCGCCAGGGTCTCCGCCACCCGCACCTGCTGCCCCTCGGTGAGCTGCGGGAACAACGGCAGCGTGAGCAATTGCCCGGCGGCCCGCTCGGTGACCGGGAACGCGCCTTCCGCATGGCCCAGTTCACGGAACGCCGGCTGGAGGTGCACCGGCACCGGGTAGTGCACGCCCACCCCGACACCCGCCTGCTGCAACTCCGCGAGCACCCGGTCCCGGTCCCGCTCCACCCGGACCGCGTACAGGTGCCACACATGCTCGTTGCCGGGCAGCGTCCGGGGCAGCGTGACCCCCTCCAACCCGCCCAACAGCTTGTCGTACCGATCGGCCGCCGCCCGCCGGGCCTCGTTCCACGCCGGGAGCCTTCGCAGCTTGGCGCGCAGCACCACCGCCTGCAGGGTGTCCATCCGCGAGTTGAACCCGAACCGCTCGTGCACGTACTTGCGCGCCGACCCGTGATCCCCGATCAGCCGCACCGCCTCGGCGAGCTCCGCGTCGTCCGTCACCACCGCGCCCGCGTCCCCGTACGCGCCCAGGTTCTTCCCCGGATAGAAACTGGTCGCCGAGATCCGCCCCCAACTCCCCGACACCCGCCCGTACCGCGCCGCCCCCTGCGACTGCGCCCCGTCCTCCACCACCGGCAGCCCGCCCGCCGCCTCCAACACTGCTTCCATCGGCGCGAGTTGACCGTTCAGATGCACCGGCATCACCGCAACGGCATCCCCGACCCGCTCGGCCACCTGCTCCACGTCGATCAGCAGGCACTCCTCGTCCACATCCACCAACACCGGCCTCAGCCCGGCCCGCACCACAGCCTCCGCCGTCGCCACAAACGTGTTCGTCGGCAGCACCACCCCACCGCCGGGCTCCAACTCCAGTGCCCGCAACGCAAGTTCGAGCGCATCGGTCCCATTCGCCGTTCCCACGGCGTGCCCGACCCCGCAGAACGCCGCGAACTCCCGCTCGAACGCGGCAACCTCCGGGCCCTTGATGTACGCCCCACTCGCCAGCACCGCCTCGAAGCCCTCCCGGACCTCATCGGCAATCTCGGCGTGCGCGGCGTGCAGATCGACCAGCGGAATATCAGTCACAGAGGATCACCAACCAGGGGAACTGCGCAGACGTGCACCCAGGGGCGCGGGGAACTGCGCGAAGCGGAAGGAACTCGTCGGAAAGATCGCGTCAGAGTGAATGACCTGCACGTGCGGGCGCCACGCGGGGCCAGAGCGCTCCCTTCAGCGCCGCCACCACCCGCTCCTGCTGCTCCCCGCTCAGCGAGTGGTAGAGCGGCAGAATCAACGTCCTCGAAGTCAGCAACTCCGTCACCGGCAGCGGCACCCTCGCCGCCCCCTTGTACGGCGCCTCCAGATGCGCGGCCATGATCCCCCGCCGCGCCGAAACCCCCTCCGCCGCAAGCGCAGCAAGCACCTGCCCCCGCTCCGGCGCGCCCTCCGGCAGCAGCAGCCACAGCGACTGGAAGTTCGACGTCCCGTGCGCCGGATCGCCCACCAGCCGCCCGCCGAGCTCCTCCCCCAGCAACTCCCGGTACCGCCCAGCGAGTTCGCGCCGCCGCGCCACCATCGCCGGAAGCTTCCCGAGCTGCACCAGCCCGATCGCCGCCTGGACGTCCGTCATCCGGTGGTTGAACCCGATCTCGTCGTACGTCTCGAGAACGGCCGCCCCACCCGCCCCGGCGTGCCGGTCGGCGGCCGAGACGCTCATGCCGTGCTCCCGCAACCGCCGCAGCCGGGCGGCGAGTTCACCGTCCCGGCAGGTGACCATGCCGCCCTCGCCGGTGGTGAGCAGCTTGCGCGGGTGGAAGGAGAACGCGGCGAGGTCCGCACCCGCGCCGGCGGGGCGCCCCCGGTAGACGGAGCCGGCGGCGCACGCGGCGTCCTCGACGACGGCGATGCCTCGCGGCCGGAGCAACTCCTCGATCGCGTCCAGGTCCACGGGGACGCCCCCCTGATCGACGGCGATCACCGCCCGGGTCCGGTCGGTGAGCAGCGGCGCGACGGTCCCGGGCGTGAGGTTGCCGGTGGCCGGATCGACGTCCGCGAAGACGGGAGTCGCGCCGACGTAGGTGACGGCGTTGGCGGTGGCGATGAACGAGAACGACGGCACGACGACCTCGTCACCGGGACCGACGCCCGCCCCCACCAGCGCCAGGTGCAGCGCGGTGGTGCACGAGGAGACCGCGACGGCGTGCGGCACCCCCACGGCCTGGGCGAACGCCCGCTCGAACTCGGCGACGCGCGGGCCTTGGGCGACCCACCCGGAGCGGACGGCTGCCGCCGCGGCCTGGGCTTCTTCCTCGCCGAGCCACGGGATCATGACGGGGATGGTGGACATCGGGTTCTCCTCCGCTGGGTCGCACCCACGTGCAAGTCGTTGTCCCTGAGGCGATCTTTCCGGGGGCTCCCTCCGATTCGCGCGGTTCTCCCCCGGCCCCGGCGGGCCGGGAGGTGTCCGCACGCGCCCCCGGTTTCGCGCCGTCCGCTAAACCTGCTCCCGCCACCAGGCGACGAGCCTGCGCAGCCCGTCCGCCAGCCCCAGCTCGGGCTTCCACCCGAGGTCGCGTTCGGCGGCCGTGATGTCGGCGAGGCGCCGGACCACCCCGCCGGCGGTGTCACGCGCGGGCCCGTGTTCGACGCCGAGGTCCGACTCCATGGCTTCCAGCAGCGCGTCGGCGAGGCCGCGCAGCGACACCTCGGTGCCGGAGGCGATGTTGTAGACCCGGTCGGTGACGGGGGCGGTGGCGGCGAGCAGGTTGGCCCGGGCGATGTCCTCGGTGTAGACGAAGTCCATGGTCTGGGCCCCGTCGCCGAAGATCAGTGGTGGCTGTCCGGCGGTGATGCGTTCCATCCAGCGGATGAACACCTCGGTGTAGCGGCCGTGCACGTCCATCCGGGGGCCGTACACGTTGAAGTACCGCAGGGCGACGTAGTCCAGGCCGTACATGGCGTGGAAGCTGCGCAGCAGGCCCTCGTTGAAGACCTTCGCGGCCCCGTACAGGGTGTCGTTGTGGTAGGGGTGCTGGCTCTCCGGCGTCGGGAACACGTCCGCCAGCCCGTACACGGAGGCGGTCGAGGAGGCGATCACCTTCCCCACTCCGGTCTCCGCCGCGGCCTCCACCACGTCGAAGGTGCCGTCGACCATGACTTCCAGGGCGAGCCGGGGTTCGGCGGCGCACTGGGTGATGCGGATCGCGGCGAGGTGGAACAGCGCGTCGGTGCCGGGGGCGAGGAGTTCGCGCAGCAGCGCGCGGTCGCGGATGTCGCCGTCCACCACGGTCAGTTGGCCGGGGGCGGCGAGTTCGCGGGCGCGGGCCAGGTTCTCGGTGCGGCCGCGGACGAAGTTGTCGAGCACGACGACCTCGCGGGCGCCGGCCTCGATCAGTTGGTCGACGACGGTGGAGCCGATGGTTCCGGCGCCGCCGGTGACCACACAGCGGGAGCCTTCCAACACGACGGCGGCGTTCATCGGACGGTGGCCCTCTCCAACAAGGACGGCTGACGGGTGGTCTCCACGGGCACGGTCGCGCCGCCGAGTTCGAGGCTGCGGGAGGCGGCGTGCAGCAGGCGCAGCACCCGCAGGCCGGCCCGGCCGTCGGTGAGCGGGGCGCGGCCTTCGCCGATCGCGGCGGCGAATTCGGCCATCACGTTGCGGAGGGCTTCCTGTTCGACCAGGGCGGGGGCGACCATGTCGCCGACCCGGTAGGAGATCAGGGCGCGGTGCCGGATGGCGTCGGTGAGTTCGTCGGGCGGGGTGAGGTCGACGCCGCGGTCGTGGATCGCGAGCCGGGCCTGCGGGTTGAGGTCGTCCCAGACCAGGGTGCGGCGGGAGCCGCCGATCAGGGTGGTGCGGACCTTGGTCGGGGAGAGCCAGTTGACGTGGCAGTGGGCGAGCGCGCCGTTGGACAGGCGCAGCGTCAGGTAGGCGACGCAGGCGCGGCCGGCGCCGATCGGGTCGGCGGCCTGGGCGCTGACGCCGACGGGTTCGACGCCGGGCGGCAGGACGAAGTCGAGGATGGACAGGTCGTGCGGGGCGAGGTCCCACAGCACGTCCACGTCGGGCTGGACGAGTCCGAGGTTGATCCGGACCGAGTCGAAGAACTGGATGTCGCCGATCTCGCCGCCGTGCACCAACTCGCGGATGCGGCGCACCACGGGGGTGTAGCAGAAGGTGTGGTCGCACATCAGGACCAGGCCGCGCTCCTCGGCGAGGGCGACCAGGTCGGCGGCTTCCTCGGCGGTGGTGGTGATCGGCTTCTCGACCAGGACGTGCTTGCCGGCCTCCAGGGCGGCCCGGGCCAGGCGGTGGTGGGCGGCGGCGGGGGTGGCGATGGCGACGGCCTGCACCCGCTCGTCGGCGAGCACCTGGTCGTAGGAGGTGGTGGCGGTGACGGTGGAGTACTCGCCGAGGACCTTGCGGGAGCGCTGTTCGTCCAGGTCGCACAGCCAGTGCAGGTGCAGTGCGGCGGTCTGTTGGGCGTTGCGGACCAGGTTCGGACCCCAGTAGCCGGCGCCGACGACGGCCAGTCCGATGCGCCGGTCGGGTTCTCGTTCGGTACTGCCCGGTGTGGGCACGTGTTCCCCAGGCGCCTCGTGCGCCACGACGTTCGACCCCATCGCAAGACCCCCCTTGCCGCCGCGTCGCTCGAACGGTACCGGCCCGGCCGGGCCGGTCGAGGCACAATCGGAAAACCCGGTGAACGCCACCGGGGGCGCGCGGTACGGGAGTTGGTCCCTCCGTACACCTCTGTGCGCCCCCGTGTCGCACCCCGGCGCGGCGGAAGTCGGATCCGTTTGGCAGGCTGGACACATCGGGGTGAGGATTCACCGTCCGTCAGCAGACCCCCGGCAGCGGAGAACTGCCGGTGCGCCGTACAACGTCGAGGAGCAGTCATGGACCAGTCGGGCCCGCCGCCCGTGTTGCGGCACCAGCGCGACAGCCTGCTGCCCGCGGTGGCGGCGGCGCTGATGCTGCGCGGCGGCGAGGTGCACACGCTGGCCGGGGAGAAGTCCGATCTGTCGCCGATGCTGCACCCGCTGGTCGGCGAGTTCCTGGCGGCGCTGCCGGTCGACAAGCGCGAGCGCTTCCTCGGCCGCTGCCCGGAGCCGGCGCTGCTGTCGCAGTTCCTGGGGCAGGTCGACGCGTCCCGCTCGAAGCGGGCCTCGCGCAAGCCGATGACGGTGCAGGAGGCCCGCAAGGCGCTGAAGGGCGCCCGGATGACCACGGTACGGATCCGCGAGGAGGGCGATCCGGCGCACGGCACGCACGCGCCGCCGTGCCGTTCCTGCGCTCCGCTGCTGGATCATCTGAACGTGGCCAGCGTCGCGGTCGGGCCGCCCGGCCGCCGCTGACCCTCCATTCCCCGTCCCCGAACCACCGGAGCACGTCCTGAACGCCAGCACCGTCCGTACCCAGCCCCGCTTCCCGGCCGACGTGGCCGCCGCCCTCAAGCAGGCCGGCTGGCACCCGGGCCGGTGGGAGATCCGCCAGGCCGAACAGTGGGCCGATGCGATGGTCGCGTACGGCGGTCCGCTGGATCCGCAGCACTCGGTGTTCCCCGCCGCGATCGAGGCCTGGGCCGAGTTCGGCGGCCTGGCCTTCGACGTCCCCGGCCCCGGGCGGACGATGGCCCGCACTCCGTTCCTGCTCGACCCGCGCTGCGGCCTGCACGCCCCGCGCACCCTCACCGACCTCGGCCGCGCCCTGGACACCCGGCTCGCCCCGCTCGGCGAGGAGCTGCACGGGCAGGCGCTGCTGGCCATCGACGAGCAGGGCCGGGTCTACAGCCTCGACCACACCGGCGAGTGGTTCCTCGGCCACAGCGTCGACCAGGCGCTGGCCACCCTGGTCCTCGGCCTGACCCCGCACCGGCTGCGCACGGCCACCGGGAGCTGACGGGTCAGGCCAGCGGTTCGACGGCCAGCCGCAGCCGGGACGGCAGCACCGCCTCGACCCGGAAGCCGCCGTTCTCCGGCCCGGCGTGGAACATCCCGCCCAGCGCCATCACCCGCTCGCGCATCCCGACCAGGCCGTTGCCGCCGCTCGGCAGCGCCACCGGCATGGCCGCACCGCCGGGGCAGTCGTTGACCACCGACACCCGCACCCCGTTCGGCACGTACGCCAGCAGCACCGTCACCCGCGCCCCGCCGGCGTGCTTGTGGGCGTTCGTCAGGCCCTCCTGCACCACCCGGAACGCGGTCTGCTCGGCCTCCGCGACGTACGCCAGGTGCTCGCCGCTGACGGTCAGCGAGACGGCCATGCCGGCCGCCCGGGACTGCTCCACCAGCTCCGCCAGCTCCCCGAGGCCGCCGACCGGCGCCTCCACCTGGTCCTGCGGCTCGGTCATCCGCAGCACGCCGAGGATCTCCCGCAGTTCGTCCAGCGCCTGCCGGCCGACCTCGCCGATCAGTGCCGCCGACTGCTGGGCCTTCGCCGGGTCCTTGGGGATGATCCGCTCCACCGCCGCCGCGTGCACCACCATCAGGCTGACCCGGTGCGCGACCACGTCGTGCATCTCCCGGGCGATCCGGGTGCGTTCCTCGGCGCGGGCCCGCCAGGCCCGCTCCCTGGCCTGTTCGGCGAGCAGCGTCAGCTCGGTGGCCAGGCCCTCCGCCCGGTCCTTCAGCGACTCCACCAGGCGGCGCCGCGCCCCGATGTACAGGCCGGTCACCACCGGGGCGGTCGCCGTACCGACCGCGACGGCCGCGGCCACCAGCACCAGCGCCCAGCTGGGCGGCACCACATCCCGGGGCGGCGGCGGCTGGCTCGGCGCGAACATCGCGAGCATCGCCATGCCGAAGGTCTCCAGCATCGCGACGCCCGACAGCACGATCACCCGGGCCCGCCGGGTCGGCCACTCCCAGGTCGCCGTCAGCGTGTACAGCGACACCACCAGCAGCGTCACGCCGAACAGGCCCGGCACGAACACCAGCGCCACCACCACCGGCAGCGCGGGCCACCTGCGCCGCACCAGCAGCGAACCGCCGGCCAGCGCTCCCAGGACCACCCCGACCACCACGACCGGCGTGTCCAGCTGCATCCGGCCCCGCAGCAAGGAGAACGCCCCGACGGCGCACTCCAGCCCGGCCGCCAGCGCCAGAGCCACGTCCAGCGCCGCACTGCGCCTTCGCGTCCACCACCACACGCCGTCCCCCGCCGGCTGTTCACTCATAACGGACACCTTACGCAGTGCCCTCCGCCCGCCCCGGCACCCGTCCCTCCCCAGGTGTCCGCCATCCGGCCACCTCTCCGATCTGGCACCGGGTGCCACCTATGCTGTTGCCCGTCGGACAGCGCGGTCCGCACCCGTCACCCGCACTGCGGTGATGGCAGAGCCGTTGCCGAACACCCCCACCACCACAGGGAGCCAGCCGTGACCGCTCCGATCCCCACGCCCACCGAGCACGCGGACAACGCCGCGCTGCGGGCGGACATCCGCCGCCTCGGCGACCTCCTCGGCGAGACCCTCGTGCGTCAGGAGGGCCCGGAACTGCTGGGCCTGGTCGAGCAGGTGCGCCTGCTGAGCCGTACCGACGGCGAGGCGACGGCCCAGTTGCTGGCGTCGATCGATCTGGAGACCGCCGCGAAGCTGGTACGCGCCTTCTCCACCTACTTCCATCTCGCGAACGTCACCGAACAGGTGCACCGCGGACGGGAGTTCGCCTCCCGCCGGGCCCGCGAGGGCTCGGTGCTGGCGCAGACCGCCGACCAGCTGAAGGAGGCGGACCCGAAGCACCTGGCCGACACGCTGGCCCACCTCGCGGTGCGTCCGGTGTTCACCGCGCACCCGACCGAGGCGGCCCGCCGCAGCGTGCTGAACAAGCTGCGCCGGGTCGGTGAGCTGCTGGAGCGGATCCACCGCGAGCAGGCGGCGACCGGCCAGGCCGACTCCGCCCGGCAGACCTCCGCGCGGAGGCAGGCCGACCGCCGCCTCGCCGAGGTGATCGACCTGCTGTGGCAGACCGACGAGTTGCGGATCGCCCGCCCGGAGCCGACCGACGAGGCCCGCAACGCCGTCTACTACCTGGACGAGCTGTACCGCGAGGCGGTGCCCGCGGTGCTGGAGGAGCTGCACGAGGAACTCGCCCGGGTCGGCCTGACCCTGCCGGAGGGGGTGCGCCCGCTGACCTTCGGCACCTGGATCGGCGGCGACCGCGACGGCAACCCGAACGTCACCCCGCAGGTCACCTGGGACGTGCTCAACCTCCAGCACGAGTACGGCATCAAGGACGCGCTGGCGGCGATCGACGACCTGCGCGCCTCGCTGTCCACCTCGGTGCGCCTGGCGGGCGCCTCCGAGGAGCTGCTGACCTCGCTGGACGCCGACCTGACGCACCTTCCGGAGCTGAGCCCGCGCTACAAGCGGATGAACGCCGAGGAGCCGTACCGGCTGAAGGCCACCTGCATCCGGATCAAGCTCGACAACACCCGCGACCGGCTGGCCGCGGGCACCCCGCACGTCCCCGGCCGCGACTACGTCGG
Organism: Kitasatospora sp. NPDC048662; assembly: GCF_055587065.1. NCBI lineage: Bacteria > Bacillati > Actinomycetota > Actinomycetes > Kitasatosporales > Streptomycetaceae > Kitasatospora > Kitasatospora sp. NPDC048662. The sequence continues at coordinate 662,421 of NZ_JBVJHA010000002.1, forward strand.
CACCCGGGACCTGATCGCCGACCTGAAGCTGATCCAGGACTCGCTGCGCGCCCACCGCGGCGGCCTGATCGCCGACGGCCGGCTCGCCCGGGCGATCCGCACCATCGAGGCGTTCGGCCTCCAGCTCGCCACCATGGACGTCCGCGAGCACGCCGAGGCGCACCACCACGCGCTGGGCCAGCTGTTCGACCGGCTCGGCGAGGAGGCGTGGCGCTACACCGACATGCCGCGCGAGTACCGCCAGCGCCTGCTGTCGAAGGAGATGCGCTCGCGCCGCCCGCTGGCCCCGACCCCGGCCCCGCTGGACCCGGCGGGCGCCAAGACGCTCGGCGTGTTCAGGACCATCCGGCAGGGCTTCGAGCGGTTCGGCGACGAGATCGTCGAGTCGTACATCATCTCGATGTGCCAGGGCGCGGACGACGTCTTCGCGGCCGTGGTGCTGGCCCGCGAGGCGGGGCTGATCGACCTGCACGCGGGCATCGCCAAGATCGGCATCGTGCCGCTGCTGGAGACCACCGACGAACTCCAGCAGGCCGACCGGATCCTGGAGGAGATGCTCGCCGACCCCTCGTACCGGCTGCTGGTGTCGCTGCGCGGCGACATCCAGGAGGTCATGCTCGGCTACTCGGACTCCTCGAAGTTCGGCGGCATCACCACCTCGCAGTGGGAGATCCACCGCGCCCAGCGCCGGCTGCGCGACGTGGCGCACCGGTACGGGATCCGGCTGCGGCTGTTCCACGGCCGCGGCGGCACCGTGGGCCGCGGCGGCGGCCCCTCGCACGAGGCGATCCTCGCCCAGCCCTGGGGCACCCTGGAGGGCGAGATCAAGGTCACCGAGCAGGGCGAGGTGATCTCCGACAAGTACCTGCTGCCGTCGCTGGCCCGGGAGAACCTGGAGCTGACCCTCTCCGCCACGCTGGCCGCGTCCGCGCTGCACACCGCCCCGCGTCAGGCCCCGGAGGAGCTGGCCCGCTGGGACGCCGCGATGGACCGGGTCTCGGAGGCCGCGCACACCTCCTACCGGGCGCTGGTGGAGCAGGAGGACCTGCCGAAGTACTTCTTCGCCTCCACCCCGGTCGACCAGCTGGCCTCCCTGCACCTGGGCTCCCGCCCGTCCCGCCGCCCCGACAGCGGCGCCGGCCTGGACGGCCTGCGGGCCATCCCGTGGGTGTTCGGCTGGACGCAGTCCCGGCAGATCGTCCCGGGCTGGTACGGCGTCGGCTCCGGCCTGGCGGCGGCCCGCGCGGCCGGCCTGTCGGACGTGCTCGACGAGATGTACGGGAACTGGCACTTCTTCCGCAACTTCCTGTCCAACGTCGCCATGACGCTGGCCAAGACCGACCTGCGGATCGCCCGCCACTACGTCGAGCAGCTGGTGCCCGCCGAACTGCGGCACGTCTTCGACCAGATCACCGCCGAGCACGAACTGACGCTGCGCGAGGTGCTGCGGCTGACCGGCGAGTCCGAGCTGCTGGAGCACAACGAGGTCCTGAAGCAGACCTTCACCGTCCGCGACGCCTACCTCGACCCGATCTCCTACCTCCAGGTGGCGCTGCTGCGCCGCCAGCGCGAGGAGGTCGCACTCGGCCGCCCCGAGGACCCGCTGCGGGCCCGCGCCCTGCTGCTGACCGTCAACGGCATCGCGGCCGGCCTGCGCAACACCGGCTGACCGGACGCGACGAGGTCCGCTCCCCGGGGAGCGGACCTCGTTCGTCTGCCTAGGCCTTCTTGCGCTTGCGCAGCCAGGTCGCCGCACCGCCGGCCACCACCACCAGGCCGCCGCCGACGGCGTACACGCCGGCCGAGCCGACGGAGCCGGTGGGCGGGGCGAGCTTGGCCGCGGCCGGCTCGGGGGTGACGGTGCTGACGGGTTCGGCGGCCAGCGCGGGCGTGCCGGCCCATCCTCCGGCGGCCAGGCACAGCACGGTGCCACCGACGACCTTGCCCACACGCTTCGAGCGGATCACGCTCCATACCCCCAGTGACGGCACTTCAATCCTTGCACCGGGTCCGACGGTATCCGATTCCTGGCGTGTTCTGACCACCAGTCAGCTTCCACGAGGCAAGCGTTGCATGAATGTTGTGTACGGAGGGTGGTCGGCGCCGGTCAGGAGTTGTAGTTCTGCTGTGCGCGTTCCAGGCCGTCGGCGAGCAGTGCCTCGACGGCGTCCGCGGAGCGGTCGACGAACCAGTCGAGGTCCTTGCGCTCGGTGGACGAGAAGTCCTTGAGCACGAAGTCGGCGACCTCCATCCGGCCGGGCGGACGGCCGATGCCGCAGCGCACCCGGTGGTAGTCGGGGCCGAGCGACTTGGTGATCGACTTCAGGCCGTTGTGGCCGTTGTCGCCGCCGCCGAGCTTGATCCGCAGGCCCGCGTAGTCGAGGTCGAGTTCGTCGTGGACGGCGATGATCGCCGAGGCGGGCACCTTGTAGAAGTCGCGCAGCGCGGTGACCGGACCGCCCGAGAGGTTCATGAAGCTCATCGGCTTGGCGAGGATCGCCCGCTTGCCCGACAGGCGCCCTTCGGCGACCTGGGCGCGGCTCTTGTGGGCCTTGAACCTGGCGCCCATCCGCTGGGCCAGCAGGTCGACCACCATGAAGCCGATGTTGTGCCGGTTGCGGGCGTAGCCCTCGCCGGGGTTGCCGAGGCCCACCACCAGCCAGGGGCCGTCGTACTCGCTCATGCCGCTCCTCACGCGGGTGTCGTTGCGTCGTCCATCATCCCGGACATGCCGCTGCCCCGGCCGCCCGCGCGGAAGCGGGACGGCCGGGGCAGCGGCGGAGAAGATCGCGAGGATCAGGCCTCGACAGCGGCCTCTTCGCCCTCGGCGGCCTCGGCGGCCTCGGCCTCTTCTTCCTCGGTGGCCTCGGGGGCCTGGGCGCCGATGACCTGCAGGACGACGGCGTCGGCCTCGACGGCCAGCGCGACGCCGGCCGGCAGGGCGATGTCGCCGGCGGTGATGGAGGCGCCGGCCTCCAGGCCCTCGATCGAGACGGTGACGGACTCGGGCAGGTGGGTGGCCTCGGCCTCGATCGGGAGGGCGTTCAGCACGTGCTCGATCAGGTTGCCGCCGGGGGCCAGCTCGCCCTCGGTGTGGACCGGGATCTCGACGGTGACCTTCTCGCCGCGCTTGACCAGCAGCAGGTCGACGTGCTCGATGGAGCGCTTGATGGCCTCGCGCTGCACGGCCTTCGGCAGCACGTACTCGTCCTTGCCGTCGATCGGGACGACCAGCAGGGCGTTCGGGGTCTTCAGGGCCATCATCAGGTCGTGGCCGGGCAGGTTCAGGTGAACCGGGGCGTGGCCGTGGCCGTAGACGACACCGGGGACGAAGCCGGCGCGGCGGGCGCGACGGGCGGCACCCTTGCCGAACTCGGTGCGGGACTCAGCGGCGATGCGGATCTCGGACACGACTGCACTCCTCGGAAATGCGAAGGGGTGCAGGAACGACAGAACCGCCGGGCCACACCCTCAGTTGCGTTTGGGGGGACACTCGGCGGTTCGATCAAAGCGCATCGTTCTCGCGCGTCGATCACGGAGCACCGAAATGGGCATCCCTCGCCGAGCAGTCTCCCCAGACTAACCGGGGGGTGGCGCGGACGTGAAATCGGCCCCCGGTTCCAGACGGAACCGGGGGCCGAATCAAGGATCCGACGGGGGGTCAGCTCCCGTGAGGGATCAGTGCACGCCCTCGAACAGGCTGGTGACCGAGCCGTCCTCGAACACCTCGCGCACGGCGGCGGCGATCGACGGGGCGATCGACAGCGTGGTGATCTTGTCCAGCTGGAGCTGGGCCGGGGTCGGCAGGGTGTTGGTGAACACGAACTCGCTGACCCGGGAGTTCTTCAGCCGGTCCGCGGCGGGGCCGGAGAGCACGCCGTGGGTGGCGGCCACGATGACGTCGGCGGCGCCGGCGTCGAACAGCGCGTCAGCGGCGGCGCAGATGGTGCCGGCGGTGTCGATCATGTCGTCGACCAGGACGCAGGTGCGGCCCCTGACGTCACCGACCACCTCGGCGGAGAGGATGGTGTTGGCCTGCGTCATGTCGCGGCGCTTGTGGATGATCGCCAGCGGGGCGTCCAGGCGGTCGCACCACTGGTCGGCGACCTTCACCCGGCCGGCGTCCGGCGAGACGATGGTCAGCTTGGACCGGTCGGCGACCCGGTCACCGACGTAGTCGGCGAGCATCGGCAGCGCGAACAGGTGGTCGACCGGGCCGTCGAAGAAGCCCTGGATCTGCGCGGTGTGCAGGTCCACGGCCATCAGGCGGTCGGCACCGGCCTGGCGCAGCAGGTCGGCGATCAGGCGGGCCGAGATGGGCTCGCGGCCGAGGTGCTTCTTGTCCTGCCGGGCGTAGCCGTAGAACGGGAGGATCGCGGTGATGCTGCGGGCCGACGCGCGCTTCAGCGCGTCGATCATGATCAGCTGCTCCATGATCCACTGGTTGATCGGAGCCGTGTGGCTCTGGATCACGAAGCAGTCGGCGCCGCGCGCGGAGTCCAGGAATCGGACGTAGATCTCGCCGTTGGCGAAGTCCAGGGCCTTGGTCGGGACGAGTTCGGTGCCCAGTACGCGGGCGACCTCCTCGGCAAGTTCCGGGTGGGCTCGACCGGAGAAGAGTTTGAGCTTCTTCTCGCCGGAGGTCGTGATCCCGCTCACTGCACCGTCTCCTCGTGTTATTGCCACTCAGGGTGAGTACGCCGAGGCACGGCCCAGCAGGCCCGATGGCGCACGTATGTACTTCAGGTTACGCGCCCCGGACCGCGGCCGACGGCCGGGGACCTGTCCTCAGGATTCCCCGGCCGCCGCGTCCGGCTACTCCGCGGAGGATGCCGCGGCAGCCGCGCGGGCGGACGCCGAACCGGGCCGCTTCCGCTCAACCCAGCCCGCGATGTTGCGCTGCTGGGCCCGCGCGACGCCCAGCGAACCGGCCGGAACGTCGTTGGTGATCACGGATCCGGCGGCGGTGTACGCGCCGTCACCGACCGTGACCGGGGCGATGAACATGTTGTCGGAACCCGTGCGGCAGTGGGCCCCGATGACCGTGCGGTGCTTGTTCACGCCGTCGTAGTTCACTGTGACCGACGCCGCACCCACATTGGTGCCCTCACCGATCGAGGCGTCCCCGATGTACGACAGGTGCGGCACCTTCGCGCCCTCGCCCAGCTCGGAGTTCTTGATCTCCACGTAGGTGCCGGCCTTCGCCTTCCGGGCCAGCTTGGTGCCCGGCCGCAGGTACGCGTACGGGCCGACCGAGGCCTCCGGGCCGATCTCGGCGCGCTCCGCCGTGGTGTTGCTCACACGGGCGCCCGCGCCGACCGAGGTGTCGGTCAGCGTGGTGTGCGGGCCGACCTCGCAGCCCTCGCCCAGGTGGGTCGCGCCGAGCAGCTGGGTGCCGGGATGCACCAGGGCGTCCGGCTCGTAGGTGACCTGGACGTCCAGCCAGGTGGAGGCCGGGTCGACCACCGTCACGCCGGCCCGCATCGCCCGCTCCAGCAGCCGGTCGTTGAGCAGGCGGCGGGCCTCGGCCAGCTGCACCCGGTCGTTGATGCCGACGATCTCCCGGTGGTCGGCGGCCACCACCGCGCCCACCCGGTGGCCCTCGCGGCGCAGGATCTCCAAGGTGTCGGTCAGGTACTCCTCGCCCTGCGAGTTGTCGGTGCCGACCAGCGACAGCGCGTGCGCCAGCAGCTTGGCGTCGAACGCGAACACCCCGGAGTTGATCTCGTTGACCGCCAGCTGCTCGGGGCTCGCGTCCTTGTGCTCGACGATCGCGGCGACGGCGCCGTCCGCCTCGCGCAGGATCCGCCCGTAGCCGGTGGCGTCGGGGACCAGGGCGGTCAGCACGGTGACGCCGTTGCCCTGCTCGGCGTGCGCGGCGGCCAGCGCGGACAGCGTGCCGCCGGTCAGCAGCGGCGCGTCGCCGGTGGTGACCAGCACGGTGCCGTCCAGCTCCACGCCGTCGGCGGTCAGCGCCCGCAGGGCGGTGCGCACCGCGTGGCCGGTGCCGAGCTGCTCGGTCTGCACGACGGGGCGGGCCGCCGGGTAGTGCTCGGCCAGGTGCGCCTGCACCAGCTCGCGCAGGTGGCCGACCACCACCAGCAGCTGACCGGGCGTCAACTCCTGGGCGGCGGACACGGCGTGGCCCACCAGGGAACGGCCGCAGATCTCGTGCAGCACCTTCGGCAGGGCCTTGGACTTCATCCGCGTACCGCCCCCGGCGGCGAGCACGATCACGGCAGCGGGCTGGTTGGCACTCACGCGGGAAGACTCCTCGGTCGATGCGGGGTGAGGGTGCACCGAGAATACCGAGACGAGACGGACGGAAAACGACCGAAACAGTCGCAAAGGGCTCCGCCGCTAGGATTCGAACCCAGACAAAGGCCTCCAAAGGGCCCTGTGCTGCCATTACACCACGGCGGAAAAGCGCGGTTACCGCGCCCCGCACAGCCTACGGGTTGACGGCCCGTAGCTCCACCACCTTCCGCCAAGCACACGAACGACGCACCCGCCACGGACCGGCGTCCGGCACGAATCCCGCCGACGAACACCGCGACACGCCCGCGCGCGAGCCTTCCGCTTACCGCCGTCCGATACCTACGATGCCGTAGGTTACGGAAACGTAGGTATCCGCTGGCACCACCCTCCTCCCCGGGACGCGCCATGACCATCCAGGCCGGGCAGGCGCCGCCGAGCGCCGCCGAGGACCTTCTCCCCCGCATGTCCGCCACCAGGGGCGGCGAGAAACAGGGCCCCCTGGAACGAGCCACCCTCGCCCTGTTCATCGCCGTGCCGTTCCTGGCCCTGCTGGCCGCCGTCCCGGTCGCCTGGGGCTGGGGGCTGTCCTGGCTGGACGCCGGCATCGCCGTCGCCATGTACTTCCTCACCTGCCACGGCATCACCGTCGGCTACCACCGCTACTTCACCCACAGCGCGTTCAAGGCCAAGCGGCCGCTGCGCATCGGCCTCGCCGTGCTCGGCTCGTTCGCCGTCGAGGGCCCGCTGGTGCGCTGGGTCGCCGACCACCGCAGACACCACCGCTTCTCCGACAAGGAGGGCGACCCGCACTCCCCGTGGCGCTACGGCGAGAGCGTGCCCGCCCTGCTGAAGGGCCTGTGGTGGGCGCACATGGGCTGGATGTTCGACGAGGAGCAGACCCCGCAGCTCAAGTACGCGCCCGACCTGGTCCGCGACCCGGCCATGCGGCGCATCTCCCGGCTGTTCTGGCTGTGGACGACGCTCTCGCTGGCGCTGCCCGCGGTGATCGGCGGCCTGGCCACCTGGAGCTGGCAGGGCGCGCTGTCCGCCTTCTTCTGGGGCTCGCTGGTCCGGGTCGCCCTGCTGCACCACGTCACCTGGTCGATCAACTCGATCTGCCACGCGGTCGGTTCACGCCCCTTCAGGTCCCGCGACAAGTCCGGCAACGTGTGGTGGCTGGCCGTGCTGTCCTGCGGCGAGTCCTGGCACAACCTGCACCACGCCGACCCGACCTCGGCCCGGCACGGCGTGCTCCGCGGCCAGGTCGACTCCTCGGCGCGGGTCATCCGCTGGTTCGAGAAGGCGGGCTGGGCCGCCGACGTCCGCTGGCCGGGTGCGGAGCGGATCGCCGCCCGCCGCGCCGCATGAGGCAGCGCCTGCAGCATGATGGAGGGGTGAACGGGACCAACGGAGACAGCGCCGGCCATCAGCAGCCTTCGCGGCGCGGCGGGGCCCGCGGCGCCGCCGCGAAGACAGGCGGCCGGGTGCGGATGACCGGCAAGCAGCGCCGCGAGCAGCTGCTGGAGATCGGCCGGACGGTCTTCGCCGAGCGCGGCTACGACGGCACCTCGGTGGAGGAGATCGCCGAACGCGCCGGGGTCTCCAAGCCGGTCGTCTACGAGCACTTCGGCGGCAAGGAGGGCCTGTACGCGGTGGTCGTCGACCGCGAGATGCAGCTCCTGCTGGACATGGTCACCGGCGCGCTCACCGGCGGACACTCCCGGGAGCTGCTCGAACAGGCCGCGTTCGCGTTGATGGACTACATCGACACCTCCACCGACGGCTTCAAGATCCTGGTCCGGGACTCGCCGGTGGCCCAGTCCACCGGCTCGTTCGCCTCGCTGATCAGCGACATCGCCACCCAGGTCGAGGACATCCTCGGCCTGGAGTTCAAGTCCCGGGGTTTCGACGCCAGGCTGGCACCGATGTACTCGCAGATGCTGGTCGGCATGGTGGCGCTGACCGGCCAGTGGTGGCTGGAAGTGCGCAAGCCCGCCAAGGCGGAGGTCGCCGCCCACCTGGTCAACCTGGCCTGGCACGGCCTGGAGGGCCTGGAACGGCACCCCAAGCTGGTCGGGGACCGCAAGAACTGACCGGCCCGGCCCCGCCACCGGGGCCACCGGGCCGACCCGCACGACAGGAGAACCCGTTGGCGGTCTTCCTGCTGGCCCTCGGCGCGGCCTGCTGCCTCGGACTCGGCTTCGTCCTGCAGCAGCACGCCGCCCAGCGCGCCCCCAGCGGCGACCTGCTGCGCTGGCGGCTGCTGCTCGACCTGATGAGGATGCCCGACTGGCTGCTCGGCATCGGCTTCATGATCGCCGGCCAGGTGCTGTCCGCGCTGGCGCTCAGCCAGGGCGAGGTCACCCTGGTCGAGCCGCTGCTGGCCACCAACCTGGTCTGGGCGATGCTGCTGGCCCGCCGGATCACCGGCACCCGGCTGGGCCGCTCCGGGTGGATCGGCGTGGCGCTGATCGCACTCGGCGTCACCGCGTTCATCGCCGCCGGCCAGCCCCAGGGCGGCGGCCCCGGCGTCGGGCCGCTGCGGCAGTGGCTGGTCATCGGCACCGTCTCCGGCCTCGCCGTGCTGCTGGTCTCGGTGGCCCGCCACCTCCCGCTGTTCGAGGAGGCCACCCTGCTCGCACTGGCCGCCGGCCTGCTCTACGGCCTCCAGGACGCGCTCACCCGGGCCACCTTCGACCTGATCGACCGGCACGGCGTCACCGCCGCGTTCGCCTCCTGGCAGCCGTACAGCGTGGTCTGCATCGGCGTGGTCGGCCTGCTGCTGGTGCAGTCCGCGTTCGAGGCCGCACCGCTGCGGATGTCCCTGCCCGCGCTCACCGCCGCCCAGCCGCTGGCCGGCATCGCCTGCGCGGTCGGCTTCCTCGGCGACCGGGTCCGGATCACTCCCGCCGCGCTGGCCTGGCAGAGCGCCGGGATGGCCGCGATCGTGGTCGGCGTGGTGGTGCTGGGCCGCCACCCGGCCCTGCCCAGCGCGAAGCGATGATCAGTCAATTCACCTGCGCGGTCGGCTGGTTCTTCAGGGCCACCGCGAACACCCGGCGGAACGGGAACACCGTGCCGTGGTCGGTCGCCGGGTAGGCCTCGCGCAGCAGCGCGCCGTACTCCGCCAGGAACTCCTGCCGCTCGGCCGGGTCGGGCAGCCGCTCCAGCACCGGGCGCAGCGTGGTGCCCTTGACCCACTCCAGCACCGGGTCCGGCCCCTGGAGCACCGTCAGGTACGTGGTTTCCCAGACGTCGGCCGTGCAGCCCGCGGCCAGCAGCGCCTCCAGGTAGCGCGCCGGGGCGTGGCAGGACGCGTCCGGGCGGACGGTGCCCAGCCGCTCGCGCCAGCGGGCGCTGCCGCGCAGCTCGGCGAGCAGGGTGTGGCTGGGGGCGGCGAAGTTGCCGGGCAGCTGGAAGGCGATCACCCCGCCGGGGCGCAGCGCGGCCGCCCAGCGGGGCAGCAGGGTGAGGTGGTCGGCGGTCGGGGTGTCCATCCAGTGCAGGGCGGCGTTGGACGCGATCAGGTCGGGCCGCTCGGGCGCCGGGTCGTACGCGGTGACGTCCTGCAGCCGGTACTCGGCACTGGGCTCGCCCGTGGTGCGGGCGGCCTCCAGCAGGGCGGGCGAGGTGTCCAGGCCGAGCAGGCGGGCCCCGGGCCAGCGGCGGCGCAGCACGGCGGTGGAGTTGCCGGGGCCGCAGCCGAGGTCCAGCACGGTGGGGCGGGGCGGGAGTTCGGGGACCCGGGCGAGCAGTTCGCCCAGCGGCCGGATGCGTTCCTCCGCGTAGCGCAGGTACTGGTGGGCGTCCCAGTCGGCGGGCATGGCGAACCTCCAGAAGTATCTCGACGTCAAGATATCTTTCGAGCGCCGAGCGTTCCTTTGTTATCTCTTGATGTCAAGAGACTTCACATCGACACATCCGCCGATACACTGATCCTCATGGAGGACGAGGTCGACCGCCTGGTCGCAGCATGGCGCCGAGAGCGCCCCGACCTCGACGTGGAACCCCTTGAGGTCCTCAGTCGGGTGAGCCGACTCGCCCGCCACCTGGACCGCGCCCGCCGCACCGCCTTCGCCGAGCACGGCCTCGAACCCTGGGAATTCGACGTCCTCACCGCGCTGCGCCGGGCCGGCGACCCCTACCAGCTCTCCCCCGGCCAGCTCCTCACCCAGACCCTGGTCACCTCCGGCACCATGACCAACCGGATCGACCGCCTCACCACCAAGGGCCTGGTCGTCCGCCTCCCCGACCCCGACGACCGCCGCGGCGTCCTGGTCCGCCTCACCGACGCCGGCCGCGACAAGGCCGACCAGGCCCTGGCCGGCCTCCTCACCCACGAACGCGAGATCCTGGCCCGGCTGGCACCCACCCAGCGCGCCGAACTCGCTTCCCTGCTGCGCCAGTTGGTCATCCCCTTCGACCGCGCAGGTTAGGGCTCCTCAGGAGGCCCCGCAGGGGCCCGGGGAACGGCGGGGCCGAGTCTGCGGTTGATCAACAGGGCGCTGAGCGTGCATACGTTTTTGGTCTCCCGGTACCTCAAGACACCCGAAGCAGCACGACCGCATCGCAGGGTTCGACCATCCGCAGTCCCGGCCTCGCCGTTCCCCGAGCCCCCAAAAACTAAAACCCGTCCGGGTACAGGGCCGAAAGCGCCGGAGGCTTGTCCGGGGCACTCTTGTAGCCGGGGAGCAGCGCCGCCAGGCAGTTGCGGACGACAGGGTCCTCGTTGCCCGTCGCGGCCCCGTACAACGCGGTGAGACCCCCGGCCAGATCCTCGACGCCAGTCGCATTCGCCGCCGTCGCGAAGATCCGCGGGTGCGCGGTGGGAAGCCGTTCCTCGGTGTCCGAGAACAGTGCCTCGTTGAGCTTCTCCCCCGCCCGCAGCCCGGTGTAGCGGATCTCGACCTCGTCCGCGTCCAGCTGGACCTGTTCCGCGAAGTTGTGGACCAGATCCACAATCCGCACCGGCTCGCCCATGTCGAGCACGAAGACCTCGCCGCCTTCGGCCATCCGTCCGGCTTCCAGCACCAGGCCGACGGCCTCCTCGATGGTCATGAAGAACCGGGTGACGTCGGGGTGGGTGACCGTCACGGGCCCGCCGCTGCGCAGTTGTTCCTCCAGGACGGACAGCAGCGAGCCGCGCGAGCCGAGCACGTTGCCGAAGCGGACGGCGGCGAACACGCCGGTGCCGAGGTTGCGGGCGTCCCGCGCGTTGGCCTGGACGATCAGCTCGGCGAGGCGCTTGCTCGCGCCGAGGACGGACGTCGGGTCGGCGGCCTTGTCGGTGGAGATCAGGACGAAACGTTCGACGCCGGTGGCGAGCGCGGCCTCGACCAGGTGGTCGGTGCCGAGCACATTGGACTTGACGGCCTCGCTGGGGTGGCGTTCCAGCAGCGGCAGGTGTTTGTGCGCGGCGGCGTGGAAGACCACCTCGGGGCGCAGGTCGCGGAAGATCTGCTGGATCCGCGGGCGGTCCCGGATGTCGGCGATCACCAGGGATTCGTCGGTGAGCAGCGCCTCGCCCCAGATGTCGAGCTGGAGCCGGTGCAGGTTGGATTCGTCGTGGTCGAGCATGTAGAGCGCGGCCGGGCCGAACGCCTGGACCTGGCGGCAGAGTTCGCTGCCGATGGAGCCGCCCGCGCCGGTCACCAGGACCCGGCGGCCCTCGATGACGGTGCGCACGTCGGGCGAGACCACGTGCACCTCGTGGCGGCCGATCAGCCGGTTGACGTCCAGGGTGCGCAGGTCGGAGCCGACCACGGCGCGGCGCAGCGCGGACAGGAAGGACGGCAGGTAGCGGACGGCCGCGCCGGCCGCGGCCGCGGCGGTGGCGAGTTCGCGGACGCGCTGGTGCGGCAGGCCGGGGATGGCGAGGACGACCACCTGGGCGCGGTGGGCGAGGGCGTGGCGGGTGAGGTCGGCGAGCGGGCCGAGGACGGGGCGGCCGCAGACGTGCCGGCCGGCCTTGGCGGGGTCGTCGTCCAGTACCCCGACGGGGGTGAGGCCGAACTCCGGGGTCCGGTCCAGGTCGCGGACCAGTGCCGTGCCGGCCGCGCCGGCCCCGACGACCAGGGTGCGCAGGCCGGCCGCGCCGAAGCGCTGCTCGGGACTGCGGGTGCGGGTGCGGGCTGCGTGCGGGCGTGCGGAAGCGCGGTGCGGCAACATCTGACCTCCGGTCTCGCTGATCACGGAGTGGAACCTGCTCGGAAGGCGGGGCTCGTTCAGCCCGCGCCGGGGCCTGCGGTCGAGGCGACGGTCGGCGGTGGGACGGGGGCTGGCGCGGCGGGCGGCGAGGGCGGCTCGGAGGGGGCGATCCCGGCGCGGCGGGCGACGGCGACCGCCGCGAGCGTGGAGTGCACCCCCAGCTTGCCCAGGACGTTCTGCATGTGGGTGCGGACGGTGTGCGGGGACAGGAACAGCCGCTCGGCCACCGCCTGTCTGCCCAGGCCCGCCACCATGCAGCGCAGCACCTCCTCCTCGCGGGGGGTGAGCGCGGCGACCAGGCGTTCGCTCTCGGAGCGGTCCCGCCGGGCGGAGGTGAGTTCGCGGACCACCCCGGTCAGCAGGGCGGGCGGCAGGTGGGTCTCCTCGCGCAGCACGCCGCGGATCACCGCCATCAGCGCGCCCAGCGAGCTTTCTCGCGCCACCCAGCCGTTGGCCCCGGCCTGCAGGGCGCGGACGGCCCGCTGCGGGTCGTCGGTGACGGCCAGCATCACGGCCCGCAGCGCCGGGTGGGCCCGGCAGGCCCGGCCGACCAGGGCGATCCCGTCGCCCGGCGGCCGCGCCCCGTCGGCGGGCGGCCGCGCGGCGGCCGGTGGGTGCGTCAACTGCCCGGCAACGGGCCGGTGTTGGGGCACTCCCGGGAGGTGGCGGGGCTGCGGCACGGAGCCGCGCTGCGGTGGTGGCGCGACGGCGCCGAGGTCGGCGTCGACCAGCAACACGTCGTACGGGCGGCGTTCGACCGCCGCCCGTTCCAGCGCGCGTTCGGCCGCGGCGGCACTGCCGGCCGCCCCGACGTCCACGTCGGGCTCGGCGGCGAGTGCCGTGGCGAGTGCCTCGGCGAAAATGCGGTGGCCGTCGACCACCAGGACGCGAATCCGCCCCATCGTCCTGCCCCCCTGCTCCTGGCCCGACCCCCACCGGTGCCTGAATCAGCGTACGGGCGGCCACCCGTACGGCGTGGGGATTTGGTGAAGTTCCGGTACGCAGGGACTTCGGGGGTCGGAGTCGGGCCGGGAGCGGGGCTGGTCAGGCGCGGTGGGCCAGGGTGAACTCCCAGGCGTCGGCGACGATCCGGTCGAGTTCGGAGTGCTTCGGCGTCCAGCCGAGGGTCTCCCGGGCCCGGTCCGCGGCGGCCACCAGCACCGCCGGGTCGCCCGGACGGCGGTCGGCGAACTGCACCGGGATCTCCCGGCCGGTGACCCGCTTGACCGACTCGATCACCTCGCGCACCGAGAAGCCGGTGCCGTTGCCGAGGTTGCAGATCAGGTGCTCGCCGGACTTGGCGGCGTCCAGCGCCAGCAGGTGCGCCTCGGCCAGGTCGGCGATGTGGATGTAGTCGCGGATGCAGGTGCCGTCCGGGGTCGGGTAGTCCTCGCCGAACACCGCGATGTGCGGGCGCTGCCCGAGCGCGGCCTGGAACACCAGCGGGATCAGGTGCGACTCCGGCTCGTGCCGCTCGCCGTAACGGCCGTACGCCCCGGCCACGTTGAAGTACCGCAGGCTGACGGCGGCGAGGCCGTGGGCGATCGCCTCGGAGGTGATCAGGTGGTCCACGGCGAGCTTGGTGGCGCCGTAGGCGTTGGTCGGCGAGGTGCGCGCGGTCTCCTTGATCGGCACCTCCTCCGGCTCGCCGTACACCGCCGCGGTGGAGGAGAACACCAGCTTGCCGACGCCGGCCTTGCGCATCGCCGACACCAGCTCCAGCGAGCCGGCCACGTTGTTGCGCCAGTACTTCTCCGGGTCCGCCACCGACTCGCCGACCTGCGAGGACGCGGCGAAGTGCAGCACCCCGTCGAAGGACGGGTCGAGCACCTCGGCAGCGTCCTGGATCCGGCCGCGGACGAACTCCGCACCGTCCGGCACGGCCTCCGCGAAACCGGTCGACAGGTCGTCCAGCACCGTCACCCGGTGCCCCGCCTCCAGCAGGTGCGCCGCCACCACGCTGCCCACGTAGCCGGCTCCGCCCGTGACCAGGTACTTGCTCATGCCCTCGACCTCCGCAACACTCGGTGTTCCTCGCTCGGAGCATATGGCACTTGACCAAACGGCCGGTCCGACCGCCCAGTTCTGACGGTGCGCGCTCTGCAACGCCGGTTCGCCGCCCGGGTGGGCGTCCCCCCGAAGTGGGTGATCCCGCGCCACCGGATCCACGAGGCCCTGGAGGCGGCGCAGCGCCCGGGTGCCCCGGACTGGTCCCGGCTCGCCGCCGAGCTCGGCCACCGCGACCACGCACACCCGACCCGCGAGTTCACCCGCACCGCCGGCGTCCCGCCCTCCGCCTTCGCGCGCCGCGCTGAACACCCTTGGGTTTCAAGTCAGTTGATCCAGCATCCCGGTGCGGGCGGCCAGCGCGGCGGCCTCCAGCCGGGAGCGGGCGCCGAGCTTGGTCAGCACCCGCTGGACGTGCGTGCGCGCCGTGGACGGGGCGATCCGCATCGCGGCGGCGATCGCCGCGGTGTCCTCGCCGTCGGCGATCCTGGCCAGCACCTGCACCTCGCGGCGGGTCAGCAGGCGCAGCAGCCGCACCGCCTCGTCGTCGGGTTCGACGACCGGCCACAGCAGGTGCTCGAACGCGGCGCGCAGCACCTCGACGGCGACGGCCGCCTCCCCCGCCCGCACCCGGGCGATCGCCCGGTCCACCACGTCGATCCGCTCGTCGCTGCGCACATAGCCCGCCGCACCGGCGGCGAACGCGGCGGCGACCCGGCCGGGCGCGCTCAGCGGCCCCAGCACCACCACGGCGATCTCCGGACGGTCGCGGCGCAGCCGGCGCAGCGTGTCGAACGGGTCGTCGGGGCCGGCGGCCGTGCCCAATAAGCAGACCTCGGGGCGCCGCCCGACGACCAGGTCCAGCACCGCACCGCACGGCGAGCCCACCCCGAGCACCCGGTGGCCGCGCTGTTGCAGGGCGGTGCCCAGGGCTTCGGCCATCAGTCGGTGATCGTCCGCCACCACGAGCCGCACGCTCATGCCGCCCCCTCCCCGGTTCGGCAAGACAGACGCACCATCACAGCGCATTCGTGCGCGGGCCGCCAGGGGACGTACCGGGCAGGGCCCGTGGTTTGGCGAAGACTTGAGGGAGCGCGGAAACGCGCAAACGCCAAAGGCCCCGCCGAACGGCGGGGCCTTTGTCTGCTGAGCCCCCATGCGGAATCGAACCGCAGACCTTCTCCTTACCATGGAGACGCTCTACCGACTGAGCTATAGGGGCTTGTTGCTCCGGGTTCCTCTCGGTTCCCCTTGCGACGAGGGAGACATTACATGGTCGGCGGACCGGTTGGGAAATCCGCTTCGACCAGGTGGGCGGGCTAAACTGCCCGAGAAGACCCGATCTGCCGTGCAATGTCGCCCAGCAGCCGCGAACTCCCGTTCGGCGAAAGCGCGTGATCCTGTGTCAGCCCCCGGCCGCAGTCGTCCTTCCCCCGACCGTTCCGCCTGGTGGGCGCTGGCGTTGCGGCCGGCCCGGCCGCCGGTGCCGTGGCGGCCGATGGTGCGGGCGGCGCTCGGGATGGCGGTGCCGCTGCTGGCGGGCCTGCTGTTCGGCCGGCTGGATCTCGGGGTCTTCGCGGGGCTGGGCGCGATGCACGCCACCATGAACGACCGGGTGGAGCCGCTGCGGCTGCGCGCCCCGCGGATCGCGCTGGCGCTGACCGCCTCCACCACCGGCATGCTGATCGGCGCGGCGCTCCAGCACCACGGCGCGAGCGGGCTGCTGGTCGGCCTCGCCCTGACCCTGATCGGCTTCGCCGGCGGCGCCCTGTCCGCGACCGGCCCGCGCGGTTCGGCGGCCGGGATGCTGCTGCTGGTGTCGGCCTCCCTCGGCGGCGGCATGGCGCTGCCGCACCCGTGGTGGGCGGCGCCCGCGATGATGCCGTGCGGCGCGGCGCTGGTGCTGCTGCTGGGCGTGCGCTACCGCACCGACGTACGGACCGACCCGCGCACCGTCGCGCTGGCGGACGTCTACCGGGCGCTCGGCGGCCTGCTGGCCGCGCTCGGCACCCCGGACGGGGCGGCGGCCCGCCGGGTGCTGACCGGGCGCCTCAACCAGATGCAGGACCTGCTGCCACCGTCCCGCCCGGGCCGCCAGGAGTCGGAGCGGCTGCGCCGGCTGCGCCGCTCGTACGAGGCCGCGCTGGGCGCCACCGAGGCCGCCGCCGGGCTGCTCTGGGCGTGGCGGCCGGTGCCGCCGGAGCTGGCCCGGTTCCCGGCGGCGCTGGCCCGGCAGATCACCGGCGGCCCCGAGCCCGCGTACCCCGACTGGCAGCCGGACACCCCGTCCAGGACGGCGTTCGACACCGCGCTGCGGGCCGCTGCCGACACCGTCGCGGGCCGCTGGGCCCCGCTGGACACCGCTGCCCCGCCGCCGCCCGACCCGTGGCGGCTGCGCGCCCGCCTGCTCTCGCGCGGCTCGGTGCGGTACGGCCTGCGGGTCGCGCTGTGCGTGGCGGTCGCCGAGGCGGCCGTCAACGCGCTGACGCTGAGCCGCAGTTACTGGGTGCCGCTGACGGTGGCGTTCGTCCTGAAGCCGGATCTGGGCTCGGTGTTCCAGCGGGCCGTCAGCCGGGTGCTGGGCACCGTGCTCGGCATCGCGGCGACGGCGGCGTTGCTGGCGCTGACCACCGACGAGTGGGCGCTGGGCGTCGCGGTGTCGCTGTGCGTGGCGCTGCTGCCGTACTCGACGGCCGCGCACTACGGGCTGAACACCGCCGTGATGACGCCGGTGGCGCTGATCCTGGTGCAGCTCGGCGGGGAGAGCGGCGCCGCCGAGTTCTGGCCGCGGGTGCTGGACACCACGCTCGCCAGCGCGATCGTGCTGGTCTTCGGCTACCTGTTGTGGCCCGAACGCACCCCGCACCGGATCGAGCCCGGCATCGTCACGGCCGCCGCCACCGTCCGCGAATACCTGGCCGCCGTGGCCCGGGGCGAGCCCGTCGCCGAGGTGTGGCTGCGCCGCACCGTCTACCGGGCCCTGGCCGACGCCCGTCGGCAGGTCGACCTGGGCCTGGCCGAACCCCCGCCCGCCGGACGCCTCGCCGAACAGTGGCTGCCCGCCACCGCCGCGCTGGAGCGGCTGTCCGGCGCGGTCGCCGCGTACGCCGCCCAACTCCGGTACGGCGGACGGGAACCCGAGCCGGAGGTGATCGAGCGGGTGCTGCACTCGCTCGACCGCCTCACCGACGCCGCCCGCGCCCACCACCCGCCGTCCGGCCGCGCCGCCCGCCCGACCGGGCCGCACGACCCGACGCGCAGCGCGCTGGCCCGCGCCGCGGACGAACTGGACCAGCTGCTGGTCGGCTGACGGCCCGCACGAGCTTCGGCGGATCAGACCTGCTCGGCCAGCTCCAGCCAGCCCATCTCCAGCTCCTCCTTCTCCTCGCGGACCTTGCGCAGCTGCGCGTCCAGCTCGGCGACCTTGGAGAAGTCGGCGGCGTGCTCGGCCAGTTGGGCGTGCAGCTTGGACTCCTGCTGGTCCAGCTTGGCGATCTGCCGCTCCAGCTTCTGCATCTCCTTCTTCGCCGCCCGCAGGTCGCCCGCCGACAGGCCGGAGCTCTCCGCGCCGACGGCCGGGACCTGCGCGGCCGCGGCCGCGGCGGCGGCCTCCGCCATCGCGGTGCGGCGCTCCAGGTACTCGTCCACGCCGTTCGGCAGCATCCGCATCCGGCGGTCGCCGAGCAGCGCGTACGAGGTGTCGGTGGTCCGCTCGATGAAGAACCGGTCGTGGCTGATCACGATCATCGAGCCGGGCCAGCCGTCGAGCAGGTCCTCCAGCTGGTTGAGGGTCTCGATGTCCAGGTCGTTGGTCGGCTCGTCCAGGAACAGCACGTTCGGCTCGTCCATCAGCAGCCGCAGCAGCTGGAGCCGGCGGCGCTCACCACCGGACAGGTCGCCGACCGGCGTCCACTGCTTGTCCTTGCCGAAACCGAACTGCTCGCACAGCTGCCCGGCGCTCATCTCCCGGCCCTTGCCGAGATCCACCCGGCCACGGACCTGCTCGACCGCCTGCAGCACCCGGGTCTCCGGGTCCAGCTCGGCCACCTCCTGCGAGAGGTACGCCAGGCGGACGGTCTTGCCGACCTTGATCACGCCACCGGCCGGCTGCACGTCCCCGTCGGTCGCGTACGCGGCCTGCATCGCCCGCAGCAGCGAGGTCTTGCCGGCGCCGTTCACACCCAGCAGACCGATCCGGTCGCCCGGGCCGAGCTGCCAGGTCAGCCGCTCCAGCAGCAGCTTCTCGCCCGCCTTGACGGTCACGTCCTCCAGATCGAAGACCGTCCGGCCCAGGCGCGCGTTGGCGAACTTCATCAGCTCGGACTTGTCGCGGGGCTCCGGCACGTCCGCGATCAGCGCGTTCGCCGCCTCGATCCGGTAGCGCGGCTTGGACGTCCGGGCCGGGGCGCCGCGACGCAGCCACGCCAGCTCCTTGCGGGCCAGGTTCTGCCGCTTCTGCTCCTCCGTCGCCTCGATCCGGGAGCGCTCGGCACGGGCGAACACATAATCCGAGTAGCCGCCCTCGTACTCGCGGACCTCACCACGCTGAACGTCCCACATCCGGGTGCAGACCTGGTCCAGGAACCACCGGTCGTGGGTGACGCAGACCAGCGCGGAACGGCGGTTCTGCAAGTGCTTCGCCAGCCAGGCGATGCCCTCGACGTCCAGGTGGTTGGTCGGCTCGTCCAGCACGATCAGGTCCGGCTCGCCGAGCAGCAGCTTCGCCAGCGCGATGCGCCTGCGCTCACCACCCGACAGCGGCCCGATCACGGTGTCCAGGCCGTTCGCGAACCCCGGCAGGTCCAGCCCACCGAACAGCCCCTGGATGATGTCCCGGATCCGGGCATCGCCCAGCCACTCGTGGTCGGCCCGGTCCGCGATCACCTCGTGCCGGATCGTCGCCTTCGGGTCCAGCGAGTCGTGCTGCGTCAGCACCGCCATCTGCAGACCGCCCGAGTGGGTGATCCGCCCGCCGTCCGGCTCCTCCAGCTTCGCCAGCATCCGGATCAGCGTCGTCTTGCCGTCCCCGTTCCGGCCCACCACCCCGATCCGGTCGCCCTCACTGACGCCAAGACTCACCCCGTCCAGCAGGGCCCTGGTGCCGTACACCTTGGTGACGGACTCGATGGTGGCGAGGTTGACGGCCACGAAGCTGCACTCCTGTGAGGAAGGGGGGTGGAACGAACCCCAGCCTAGTGCGCAGCGGGAGCGAAATCGGGGGCGCGGGGGGAGCTGCGAACGCAGGTGGGCGCGAAACAGGGGCGCGGGGAACTGCGCGAAGCGAAAGGCCCCAACCGCAAGATCGCGACGCGGGCCAATGACTTGCACTTGATCGCGACTTTGCGGTGGGGGCCTTGCGCTTGTCGCGCAGTTCCCCACACCCCTCAACTACCTGGCCCCGTCCAACAAGTCCCGCTGCTCGCCCGTCAGTTCCAGGTCCAGCGCCCCCAGGCTCTCCTCCAGCTGCGCCACCGAGGACGCCCCCACCAGCGGAATCACCGGCAGCTCGCCGCCGAGCAGCCAGGCCAGCACCACCTGGTTGCGGGTCGCCCCGCTCTCGCGGGCCACCGCGTCGAGCGCCGCGAGGCGGGCCGGCGTTCCCGCATGGTCGAAGGACGGGCCGAGCGGCTTGTCCTCGCGGACGTAGCCGCCGCCGAGCAGCGGGGAGTACGCGACCAGGGTGAGTTCGGGGCTCTCCTTGAGGTAACTGATCAGGTCGCCCTGGACGGCGGCCTGGTCGCCGTCCTGGCTGAGCAGGCCGGGCCAGTCGCCGCGCCGGCGCAGGTAGGTGTGGCCGTACTGGAGCACCTCGTAGCCGGGCAGCCCGGCCCGCGCAGCGAGGTTGCGGGCCCGCTCGACCCGCCAGGACCAGTGGTTGGAGACGCCGAGCAGCCCGACCGTCCCCTCGTTCACCAGCTCCCCGAAGGCGTGCACGGTCTCGGCGAGCGGCACCCGGGTGTCCTCGACGTGCGCGTACAGCAGGTCGAGCTTCTCCACCCCGAGACGCTTCCTACTTGCCTCGGCGGACGCCCGGATCACCTCGGCGGACAGCCCCTCGCCGTTCTCGATGAACCCGGTGCCGGGGGCCTTCGGACGGGCTCCGAGCTTGGTCGCGATCACCACCTCGTCGGTGATGCCGCGGCTGGCCCGCCACCGGCCCAGCACCTCTTCGCTGATGCC
Organism: Kitasatospora sp. NPDC048662; assembly: GCF_055587065.1. Lineage (NCBI taxonomy): Bacteria > Bacillati > Actinomycetota > Actinomycetes > Kitasatosporales > Streptomycetaceae > Kitasatospora > Kitasatospora sp. NPDC048662. Next base: position 683,073 of record NZ_JBVJHA010000002.1, read on the forward strand.
GCCCTGGCTGCCGTCCTGCCAGTACGCGTAGTTGTTCGAGGTGTCGATGAACGTGCCGCCCGCCTCGACGTACCGGTCCAGCAGGGCGAAGGAGGTGGCCTCGTCGGTGAGCGTGCCGAACAGCATCGCGCCGAGGCTGAGCACACTGACCTCACGACGGGTGTGCGGGTCGGATCCGATGGTGCGCTTGCGCATCCGGGTTCCCCTCGTCTCCGCAGCCCGCCCGGTGCGGGCCGCGACGACGAGTCTCGAACCCGGAGCGCGCTCCAGGTCAAGCAGACGCCCGAACCACCTGCGCGCCCGGCACCGGGCCGTAGCGGGCGCGCGAGGCTCAGGACGCGCCGGTGGTCGCCCGGCCCGCTCCCGCTGCGCGGTACCGTGCGAAGAGCACAACATCGAGCCGGAGAGCGGGAGGTGTGCGATGACGGCAGTGGAGGACCGGCCGCAGATGTTGGTCGAGGAATTCGAACGCATCGCCCTGGCAGCTGAACGCGAGGATGTGCGGATGGAATTCATCCACGGGCGGATCGGGGTCAAGGCAGTGCCCGACGGCGACCACGACGAGATCATCCGCTGGGTGATGAAGCAGTGCATGCAGCAGCGCCCCGATCTGTGGCTCTACCCCGAGCGCGGACTGCGGGTGGAGACCTACCGCAAGGGCAATGCCAGGCCGGACGGCGTGCTCGCCCCGGAGGGCAGCTTCGCCGGCCAGGGCGAGTGGGCCGACGCCGACCAGGTCGTCATGGTGGTCGAGGTGACCTCGTACGACACCGACACCGACCGCCGTGACCGGGACCAGAAGCCGCGGGCCTACGCGGAGACCGGCATCCCGGTCTATCTCCTCATCGACCGGGACAGCTGCGAGGTCCTGGTCCACAGCGAGCCCGAGGACGGCCAGTACGTGAGCCTGGTGCGGCGGCCCTTCGGCAAGGCCGCGATACTGCCCGACCCGGTCGGGATCAGGCTGGACACCGAGCCGTTCAAGGCCTGGGTGCGCTGACCACCTGCGCACCCGGCACCGGCCCGTGGGTGGCGTGGGCGGTGCGGCAGGTGCCGGAGGCGCGCAGGGCGGTGGCGATGTGGGCGGCGGCGTCGGCGTCCTTGGCGAGGAAGGCGCAGGTGGGGCCGGAGCCGGAGACCAGGGCGGCCAGGGCGCCGGCCTCGGTGCCGGCGTGCAGGGTGTCGGCGAGCGAGGGGCGCAGCGAGATCGCGGCGGCCTGCAGGTCGTTGCTGAGGGCGGCGGCCAGCGCGACGGGGTCGCCGTCGGCGAGGGCGGCGAGCAGCGCGGGGTCGGCGTCGGGGGTGGGGACGTCCTCGATGCCGGCGCCGGTGCCGGACTCCTCGCGGATCCGGTCGCACTCGCGGAACACCGCCGGGGTGGAGAGTCCGCCGTCGGCGACCGCGAACACCCAGTGGAAGGTGCCGGAGACCGGCAGCGCCTCCAGGATCTCGCCGCGGCCGCGGCCCAGGGCGACGCCGCCGAGCAGCGCGAACGGGACGTCGGAGCCGAGCTCGGCGGCGAGCTCCAGCAAGGTCTCCAGCGGGGTGTCCAGGCCCCACAGCGCGTCGCAGGCGACCAGCGCGGCCGCACCGTCGGCGCTGCCGCCGGCCATGCCGCCGGCCACCGGAATGGCCTTGGCGATGTGCAGGTGGACGCCGGGGTCGGCGAGGCCGTGGTGCGCGGCGAGCAGGCGCGCGGCGCGGGCGGCCAGGTTGGTGCCGTCCAGCGGGACGGCGTCCGCGCCGGGGCCGGTGCAGCTCAGGGTGACGCCGTCGCCGGGGGTGGCGGTGACCTCGTCGCCGAGGGCGACCGCGAAGAACACGTTGGCCAGGTCGTGGTAGCCGTCGGGCCGGACGCCGCCGACGCCGAGCTGGACGTTGACCTTGGCGGGTACGCGGACGGTGACCATCACTGCTCCGGAGTCTTCGGCTTGTGCTCGGCGATCGCCGCGAACTGCTCCACCGTCAGCATCTCGCCGCGCAGCGTGTGGTCGATGCCCGCTCCCCGCAGCGCCTCCTCGGCGGCGGCGGGCGAGCCGGCCCACCCGGCCAGCGCGGCCCGCAGGGTCTTGCGGCGCTGTGCGAACGCGGCGTCCACCACGGCGAACACCTCGCGGCGGGAGGCGGTGGTGGACGGCGGGTCGCGGCGGATCAGCGAGACCAGGCCGGAGTCGACGTTCGGCGCGGGCCAGAACACGTTCCGCCCGATCGCGCCGGCCCGCTTCACGTCCGCGTACCAGTTGGCCTTCACGGACGGCACGCCGTACACCTTGTTGCCGGGCTTGGCGGCGAGCCGGTCGGCGACCTCGCTCTGCACCATCACCAGCGTGCGCTCGATGCTGGGGAAGGTCTCCAGCATGTGCAGCAGCACCGGCACGGCCACGTTGTACGGCAGGTTCGCCACCAGCGCGGTCGGCTCGGGGCCGGGCAGCTCGGTGACGTCCATCGCGTCGCTCAGCACCAGGTCGAAGTTGTCGGCCTTGCCCGGCATCCGGCCCTTGACGGTGTCCGGCAGGTGCCGCGCCAGCAGCGGGTCGATCTCCACCGCCGTCACATGCCGCGCCACCTCCAGCAGCGCCAGCGTCAACGACCCGAGCCCCGGCCCGACCTCGACCACCGCGTCCTGCTCCGTCACCTCCGCCGCCCGCACGATCCGCCGCACGGTGTTCCCGTCGATCACGAAGTTCTGCCCGCGCTGCTTGGTCGGCTTCACGCCGAACGCCTCGGCCAGCGCACGAATGTCGGCAGCCCCCAGCAGGTGGCCGTCAGAGGTGGGTTCGGTGGTGCTCACCCGCCAAGGATACGGCTCAACGTAGGACGAGCCGCTTGAGATCGATCTCGACGGGGAACGGCAGGTCGGTGCGCAGCAGTCCTTCGTGCACAGCGACCGGGAGGTAGACGCCCTGCTCCTGGTCGAGCCGGAACTCGTGGACCACAGGGATGTCGTCCACGCCCCGTTCGATGCGCCAGTAGGACGAAACGCCGGCCTCGGCGTACAGACCGGGCTTGGTGAACCGGTCGGCCGCCTTCGAACCGGGAGAGACCACCTCGACCGCCAGAACCACCGAGTGCACCGGGATGCACGCCAGCTCCGAGATCTCCAGGCCTGTCTCGTCGAACACCATGACGTCGGGCAGGACGACGTTGTGCTCGTCAAGCAGGACGGCCTGCTCCACGATCGCGTCGAAGGGCTCACTGATCACTGTGAGCAGTTGATGGAGCAGACGGTTCAGCACCCGGTTGTGCCACCACACTGCTTGTCCTCGGACCACGATCGCCCCATCCACCAGTTCCCACTTGAACGGCAGATCGAGCTCATTGGCCTGATCAAACGTCCAGCCGTTCGCCGGCGGATACACCCAGTCAATCGGTTCGGCGCTCATCACGGCCTCCTCACTGCCTCCATGCTAACGAGCGCGGGCGCATCAGAATGCGGTCAGTAACCGAACGCCCGTGCCGTGTTGGCCGCGATCGCCGTCGCCAACTCGTCCTCCGCCAAAGCCAGATGGGCCGCCATCGCGCGCAGCGTGACCGGGATCAGGTAGGGGGCGTTGGGGCGGCCGCGGTACGGGTGGGGGGTGAGGAAGGGTGCGTCGGTCTCGATCAGGATGCGGTCGAGGGGGGTGGCGGTGAGGGCCTCGCGCAGGGGGTGGTTGGCCTTGTAGGTGACGGGGCCGGCGAAGGACAGGTACCAGCCGTGTTCGGCGCAGGTCTTGGCCATGGTGGCGTCGCCGGAGTAGCAGTGGAAGACCGTCCGCTCGGGGGCGCCTTCTTCGAGCAGGACGGCGATGACGTCCTCGTGGGCGTCGCGGTCGTGGATGACGAGTGCCTTGCTGTGGCGCTTGGCGATCTCGATGTGGCGGCGGAAGGACTCCTTCTGCAGGTCGACGCCCTCGGGGCCGGTGCGGAAGTAGTCGAGGCCGGTCTCGCCGACGGCGAGCACGTGCGGGAGCGCGGCGAGGCGGTCGATCTCGGCGAGGGCCTCGTCCAGGGCGGCCTGGCCGCCGGCCTTGCGCTGCTGGCCGGACCATCCGTCGGGGTCGCCGAGGAAGATCCGCGGGGCCTCGTTGGGGTGCAGCGCGACGGCGGCGTGCACCTGCTCGTACTCGGCGGCGAGATCCGCGGCCCACTGCGAGCCGGCCACGTCGCAGCCGACCTGCACGACGGTGGTGACGCCGACGGACGCGGCGCGGGCCAGACCCTCGGCTGGGGTGCCGGACTGCATGTCGAGGTGGGTGTGCGAGTCGGCGACGGGGACGGCGAGCGGCTCGGGGAGCGGCGGCGGGGTGCTGCGGTCGTCGTTCTTCTTGGTGGCCATCAGGAGGCGGTCTTCTCTTCCGGGCGGCGGACGGCGTCAAGGGGTCGAGCGGCACGGCGGTGGCCCCCGACGAATCCTAGTCACCGACTGATGCCGCGGCCCCGGACCGCGGGGGCGGTCCGGGGCCGTGGGAGGAGGGTCATGCGGTGCGGTGGCGCCGGAAGAGCCGGTTCCACCAGTGCAGGACCCGCGGCTTGCGGGGCTGCTGCGGGCCCTCGGGTTCGGCGGTGGGGGCGTAGCCGGGGGCGGCGGCCATGGCGGACAGTCCGGCCACTCGGCCGGCCCGCATGATCCGGACCCGTTCGCCGCCGCAGCCGGGGCAGACCAGTTCACGCAGCGGGGACGGCACCTTGACGCCGTTCGCCTTGTACTCGACCACGGTGTGCCCGTCGCGGCCGGTGTGGTGCTCGATGTCGTACGCCTGCTCCCAGCCGTAGCCGCAGTTGAGGCAGACGAAGGAGTAGGCCTCGCGGACCGTCTCCACGGGGATGCGCGGCCGGGTGGTCAGCCCGAGGCCGCTGGGTGCTCCGCCGTCCAGGGGGCTGTCGATCGTGTCGCTCATGCGCCACCTCGCTTCGCTCGGAGCCCGTCGCCCGACCTGGCGGGCCCGGCGCGGGTCTTTCCATCCCAGGGAATGCCCGGGAGGGTCCGTCCGATGCCCGGCTTGCCAAGTCTTGGTTCCGAATTGGCCCTCCGCTGGGGTGCTCATTCCAACGTACGCGCGAATCCGGCCATGGGCACCAGCCGGTCAGCCGGAGTGCTTGGCGGCCACCACGGCGTCGAAGACGACGGACTTGCGCAGGCCGAGTTCGGTGGCGACCGCGGCGATCGCCTCCTTGCGGCGCTCGCCGGCCTCCTCGCGGACGGCGACCCGGCGGGCCAGTTCGGCGGGGCCGACCTCCTCGGGGGCGGCGGGCGGGGCGCCGGCCACCACCACGGTGATCTCGCCCTTGACGCCCTCGGCGGCCCAGGCGGCGAGTTCGGCGAGCGGGCCGCGCTTGACCTCCTCGTAGGTCTTGGTGAGTTCGCGGCAGACCGCGGCGGGCCGCTCGGCGCCGAACGTCTCGGCCATCGCGGCGAGGGTCTCGGCGATCCGGTGCGGGGCCTCGAAGAACACCATGGTGCGCGGCTCGGCGGCGATCTGGGCGAGCTGCCGGGAGCGGTCGCCGGCCTTGCGGGGCAGGAAGCCCTCGAAGGTGAACCGGTCCACCGGCAGCGCGGACAGCGCCAGCGCGGTGAGCACGGCGGACGGGCCGGGCACCGCGGTCACCTTGATCCCGGCGGCGACGGCCGCGTCCACCAGCCGGTAGCCGGGGTCGGAGACCGAAGGCATGCCGGCGTCGGTGACCAGCAGGACCCGGGCGCCTTCCTGGAGAGCGCCGACCAGTTCGGGGGTGCGGGCGACTTCGTTGCCCTCGAAATAGGACACCACCCGGCCGGTCGGCGTCACGCCGAGCGCCTGGGTCAGGCGGCGCAGCCGCCGGGTGTCCTCGGCCGCGATCACGTTCGCCTCGGCGAGTTCGGCGCGCAGTCGGGGCGGCGCGTCCTCGACGTCGCCGATGGGGGTACCTGCCAGTACGAGAACACCAGTCACGGCACCATCCTCCCCTACCGGAGGGGGTCCTCACCGGGACGGACGCGGTGCGGTGCGGCGCGGGCCGCACGGGGACCCCTTGTGACTTCAGCCTTTGCCCCTACGATGTGGCCCGTGAGCGGCGACATGGACAGTGGTATGGACCACCCCGAATGGGGCGGCGTGACCGTGCTGGAATCGGCCGATCCGGCCGCCGTTCCGGGGCCGCGCCCCGAACCCGAACCGGCCTCCCGGTGGGCCCGGGCGCTGTCCGGCGTGGGCTACCGCGCGCCGCAGCGCACACCGGTGGACGAACAACTGGTGCCGCCGATGCCGGACGGCCCGGGCGTCACCCCCGAGCTCGTCCCGCCGTCCCCGCTGCTCACCCGGCTCGGCCTGCGGCTGCCGGACGCGCTCTGGGCGTGGCTGTGCCGCTGGTCGGGCTGGCTCGGCCCGATCGCGGTGGCCGTCTTCGCCGGCGTGCTGCGCTTCGTCAACCTCGGCGGGCCGCACGCGCTGATCTTCGACGAGACGTACTACGCCAAGGACGCGTACTCGCTCTGGCAGGTCGGCTACGAGACCAACTGGTCCGAGGACGCCAACAGCCTGATCACCGGCCCGAACCCGACCGTCCCGTTCCGCACCGACCCGGCGTACATCGTGCACCCGCCGGTCGGAAAGTGGATCATCGGTCTGGGCGAGCAGATCTACGGCATGAACCCGTTCGGCTGGCGGTTCATGATGGCCGTGCTCGGCACCCTGTCGGTGCTGATGCTGGCCCGGATCGGGCGGCGGCTGTTCCGCTCCACCCTGCTGGGCTGCGTGGCCGGGCTGCTGATGTCGGTCGACGGCCTGCACTTCGTGCTCAGCCGCTCCGCGATCCTCGACCTGATCGTGATGTTCTGGTTCCTGGCCGCGTTCGGCCTGCTGCTGATCGACCGGGACAAGAGCCGCGCCCTGGTCGCCGCCCGCCTCGAACAGGGCCTCGGCGGCGAGTGGTGGCACCTCGGCCTGCGGCCCTACCGCCTGGCGGCGGGCGTCTGCCTCGGCCTGATGATGGGCACCAAGTGGAGCGGCGGCCCGGCGATCCTCGCGTTCGTGCTGCTCACCGCGTTCTGGGACTCCTCGGCGCGCCGGCTGGCGGGCGGCATTCGCAAGGCGGCCGGCCGGCCGATCGGCGAGGGCGGACGGCTGCTGCGGTACGGCTGGGACTTCGTCTGGTCGGGCCTGACCATCGGCCTCACCGCGCTGGCCACCTACGTGGTCACCTGGACCGGCTGGATCATGTCCTCGACGGAGCCCGGCAAGGGCGGCTACTTCCGCGACTGGGCGGTGCAGAACCCGGGCGGCTTCGGCCCGGACTGGCTCCGCAGCCTGTGGCACTACCACTACACGATGTGGGAGTTCCACACCAACCTGCACAGCCCGCACACCTATCAGTCCAACCCGTGGAGCTGGCTGGTGCTGGGCCGCCCGGTGTCGTTCTTCTACGAGTCCCCGAAGAACGGCCAGGCCGGCTGCACCACCTCCGACTGCGCCCGCGAGGTGCTGGCGATCGGCACGCCGCTGCTGTGGTGGGCGGGCATCGCCGCGCTGCTGTACTGCCTGTACCGCTGGCTGTGGCGCCGCGACTGGCGGGCGGCCGCGCTGCTGAGCGGCGTGGCGGCCGGCTACCTGCCCTGGTTCATGTACCAGGAGCGCACGATCTTCCTGTTCTACGCGGTGTGCTTCGTGCCGTTCCTGGTGCTGGCGGTGACGATGATGATCGGCGCGATGCTGGGCCCCGTGAACGCCTCGCCGGACCGCCGGCTGGCGGGGGCCACCGGTGCGGGGTTGCTGATCACGGCGATCATGTGGAACTTCCTGTACTTCTATCCGATCTACACCGGCCAGACGATCCCGATGTCGGACTGGAACAACCGGATGTGGCTCAGCACCTGGATCTGAGCCACACCGGAAGGCGTGTACCGGATCTGTCACAAACCAGCGGCGTGTCGTGAGTGCACGGATGGTGTCTGCCTAAGGTGGCGTGGCCGCTGAATTCCGACGGCCATGACACATCCCGGGGGGCTCCACGTGAACAACGGCGCGAAGATCGGCATCGCCTCGGCCGCCACGGTGCTGCTGCTCGCCGGTGGCTACGGGGCGTACGCCCTGGTCTCCGGCGACTCGGACGGCAAGGACACCGCCAAGAAGGCCCGCACCGTGGTCGCCGAACCCCCCAGCCCCGAGCTCGCCGCGTCCGGTGCCAAGGCGTTCCTGGACGCCTGGGCCAAGGGCGACCTGTTCGGCGCCGCCAAGCTCACCGACGACCCGGACAAGGCGCAGGCGGCGCTGCAGGCCTTCAAGGACAACGTGAAGCCCAGCGCCGTCCACCTCACCGTCGGCGGCCCCACCACCGCGCCCAGCCCGTCCGCCTCCAAGTCCGCCGCGGCCTCGGCATCCGCGTCGGCGTCGGCGTCCTCGACGGCGGAGCCCGGGCCGACCGGGGTGCTGGAGAGCTTCAAGGTCTCGCTGGAGTTCGCCGACACCGGCACCCCGTGGAACTACGACGGCGTGCTCGGAGTGGTGAAGATGAGCGACGGCACCGCCGCCGTGCACTGGGCGCCCACCGTGATCCACCCGAAGCTGGACGCCAACGAGACCATCGGCATCAAGCCGGTGTTCGCCGCGCCCGCCGCCGTCACCGACCGCAAGGGCAAGCCGCTGGCCGGCTACGCCTCGCTCACCGGCCTGCTCAACCAGCTGAAGGCCGCCGCCCCGCAGGGCGGCAACCCCGAGGACGCCGGCACCGCCGTGGTGGTCTCTCCGGCGTCCGGCAACGGCGCCGCGGAGAAGCTCTTCACGCTGAAGGAGCCCAAGCCCGTCCCCAACCTGAAGCTGACCCTGGACGCGGACCTCCAGGCGGCCGCCGAATCCGCGGTCTCCGCCCAGGGCAAGCCGGGCTCGCTGGTGGCGATCGAGCCCAGCAGCGGCGGCATCCTGGCCTACGCGTTCTCCCCCACGAACGGTCAGAACCGGGCGTTCTCCGGGGCGACCGCGCCCGGCTCCACCCTGAAGGTGCTGACCGCCGCCGCGCTGCTGGAGGCCGGCGTCACGCCCAGCACCTCGATGCCCTGCCCGGAGACCACCATGGTCACCGGCAAGTCCATCGGCAACGACTTCAAGGGCGCGCACCCGGAGTACACGCTCACCGACGCGTTCATCAACTCCTGCAACACCTCGTTCATCGAGAAGGGCAAGGACACCCTCAAGGCGAACAGCCTGCCCTCGCTCGCCAAGGACGTGTTCGGGATCGGACTGGTCTGGAAGACCGGCCTGTCGAACTTCGACACCGACATCCCGACGGAGACCAACATGGCGGGCGCGGCCAGCGAGTTCATCGGCCAGGGCCGGGTGCGCGCCAACCCGCTGGGGATGGCGTCGATCGCCGCGACCGTGCAGTCCGGGGTGTTCCGGCAGCCGATCCTGGTCCCCGGCATGGAGCAGGTGAAGGCATCCCGCACGCTCTCCCCGCAGGTGCTCTCCAGCCTGCAGTCGCTGATGGTGCAGACGGTGAAGTCCGGTACCGCCGCGGCCGTGAAGCCGGCCCTGCCGAGCGGTTCCGGGGCGAAGACCGGCACCGCCGAGGTCGACAACACCTCCGACGCGAACTCCTGGTTCACCGCCTACTCCGGCAACCTGGCGGTCGCCGCCGAGTTCCAGGGCGCCGGGCACGGCTCGGCGGCGGCCGGACCGGCCGCGTCCAAGGTGCTGGCGGTGGGCAACCGCGGCTGACGCCTCACCCACGCGACGCGAAGGGGCCCCGGGATCCGGGGCCCCTTCGGGCTACTGTGCGAAGCGGCGCAGCAGGTTCTCCGTGACCTGGCGGGTGAACGCGCCCGCCTTCCCGTCGATGCCGTGGATCGCGCTGCCGCCGGCGGGGCCGGTCGCCTCCAGCGACTCCACCCACCGCATGGTGCCGGTGGCGAACACCAGCGCGCCGCTGCCCGCCGTGTACAGCGCGGTGTCGGCGAACGAGTGCCGGCCGTCGCACACCACCGGGGAGTGCGAGAGCACCTCGATGCCCTGCGGGGTCGGGAAGGACGGGTTGACCCGGTCGTACTCGACGCCCACCAGGTGCGGGAAGCTGTCGCCGGCCTTCGCGCCGGTGCCCGCGAACAGCCAGTGGCCCGGCTCGGTGACCACGTACGGGGCGTCCACCGGGTAGCCGTCGTAGATCACGCCGAGCAGCGAGGACTCGGGGTCGGCGCCGGGCGGGGAGCGGAAGTCGGTGGTCGCCGGGTGCCCGGCCTGGTACCCGGGGTCGTCCTTCCAGGCGCCCTTCCAGCAGACCACCGTGCGGTCCGGCCCGGTCGGTGACGGCTCGTACCGCACCCGCCGGAAGCAGCAGTTGGCGCCCAGGATCGCCAGGTGCGATCCGGCGTCACGGGCCGCGGTGAAGTGCGCGCGCTGCTCGGGCGACCAGTACTCGTCGTGGCCGGGCGAGAGCACCGCCTTGGCGCCGCGCAGCAGGTTCGGGTCGGCGGCGACATCGATGCCGGTGGTGTACGACAGCGGGATGCCGAGCTTCTCGGCCAGCGCGACCAGCGGGGCCTCGTAGACCAGGAACAGGCCCGCGCCGTCGTCGTACTGGTACGGCCGGTCGAAGCTGACCTGGAGCGAGCGGGTGGGCAGGCCGCCGGACGGGCCGTTGTACAGGTTGTAGCCGCCCCACTCGTTGTAGGCCTGCCAGGTGGAGACCGCGTTGACCAGCACGGTGGTGCCCGCAGTGCCGCGCGAGCGCACCGTGAGCGGCACGTACCGCTGCCCGGCGCCGCCGTCCGCGTCCAGCCGCAGCAGGTAGCAGCCCTCCGGCCAGCCGGTGGTGTCGACGGCGGTGGTGCGCGGCCAGGCGGTGATCACCGTGCGGGTGGGCTGTTCGACGGAGAACGGCTGCTGCTTGCTGCCGGGCAGCCGCTCCGACTTCCACACCTGCCGGGCGCGCGCCCCGCCGTACCAGCCCATCCGGTAGGCGGTGACGGTGAAGCCGGGCGCGGTGGTGGAGACGTGCAGGCCGACCTGCTCGCCGGGCAGCACGCTGACCCGGTCCGCCCAGCCCTCGATCGCGGCGGCCGGGCCGGCGTTGGTGATCGCCCAGTCGGCGTTGCCCGGTTTGGCGTTCTCCGCCGCGGTGGCGGACGGCGCGGGGCTCGGCGCGGCGGCCCCGCCGCTGCCCCCGGTGGCGGTGCGGCCCGGGCCGCAGGCGGTGAGCGCGGCGGCCGCGCCGGCGGCCAGGCCCAGGAAGCGGCGTCGTCCGGTGGCGCCCAAGATCACTCCCGTGTTCGTACGGTGTCCCGGGACACCATAGGCACTGCGGCGGGCTGCCGCTGTGTCGCCCGGCGCCGGGGCACCGGAACCAGTCGTCCGGATGCCACCGCCAGCCGGGGCCACAGCACCAGGACGGCGGGCAGCGCCAGATAGCCGAACCGGCCGGCCGGGGCCAGCGCGAACGCCACCGTCAGGCCCGCCGCCAGCAGGTCGCAGGCGGCGACCGCGGTGGCCGGCGGGTGGGCGGGCAGCCACAGCGCGACGGCCAGCGCGCCGGTACACAGCAGGGTCAGCGACAAGGTGTGGCCGAGCGGGCCGAGACCGGCCAGCACCTTGCCCGGCAGCGGGCTGCCGGCCGGCGTGTGGATCGCCGTCAGACCGAGCGGGAAGCGCACCACCTGCTCGTACAGTTCGCGCGGGTGCAGCACCGCGAACGGGCCGATCACCGCACCGCCGACGGCCAGTACCGGCCAGACGGCCCGCAGCGCCGACCGCAGGCCGTGGCGGCGGTGCAGCAGCAGCAGCGCGATCGGCAGGGCCGGCCAGGCCGTCCACTTCAGCGTGCAGGCCAGGGCCAGCACCAGGCCGGTGCGCAGCGGGTGGCCGCGTTCGGCGAGCGCCATGGTCAGGCAGCACACGCCGATCAGCGGCAGGTCGACGCCGCCGACGGTCAGCGCGGGCGCGATCAGCGGCGAGGCCGTGAGCACCATCAGCGGCAGCACCGGTGCCCGCGCCGGGCCGGGGCGCAGCAGCCGCCACCCGGCCAGCAGGCAGGCCAGGAACGCCGCCGCGAACCACAGCCGGGCGTCACCCAGCACCCGGGCCGCCGGTCCGGCCTCGCCGAGCACCAGCCGGGGCAGGCCGAACAGCGACATCGCGGGCAGGTACGGGTTGTAGTCGACGACGTGCACCGGATGGGGCAGGTACGGGCTGCCGGTGTGCAGCAGCAGCGCCGCCGACCGTTCCACCACCGTCACCTCGGACTGGTGGTGCCCGGTCAGCGCCAGTGCCCCGAGCGGCAGCAGCACCGCGCTCAGCGCCGCCACCGGCACGGCCGCCCGCGCCGCGAGGCCGTGCGGCAGGGTCAGCGTCAGCACCGCGGCGAGCAGGTACCCGGGCGCCGCGTACCGCCCCCAGGTGACTTGGTTGGCCAGGTGCGACACCAGTGGGAACGCCCCCGCCCAGGCCGCGGCGGCCAGCCACCCGCCGGCCTGCACCACGGGGTGCCCGAACGGTCGCAGGGCGCGGCGGACCTGCGTCCGGGTGGTCACCATGGCTCGAAGGCTAGGCGGGATGTGTACGCCCTGTCGCGAGCATCGGCCCGGTTTTGCCCATTTCCGTCCGTATTTCGACGCCGCGTGGCCTACGGAGCGTCAGCTCCGGTCGGCGGGTTCCCCGGTGCGGGCCGCGGCCAGCCGGGAGTGCTTGGCGCTGTAGGTGAAGTAGAGGACTCCGGCGAGGGCCAGCGCGATCGCGAAGGCGATGAAGGTGTCGCGGTGCAGCTTGGTGATCAGGTAGACGCAGAAGCCGGCGCTGAGCACGGGGGTGATCGGGTAGAGCGGAACCTTGAAGCCGCGCGGGAGGTCGGGGCGGGTGCGGCGCAGCACGATGATGCCGACGGACACCGCGCAGAACGCCACAAGGGTGCCCATCGAGGTCATGTCGGCAAGCAGTTTGAGCGGGAAGACGGCGGCCAGCAGGGCGACGGCGGTGCCGACCATGACGGTGTTCCACACGGGGGTGCCGGTGCGCGGGGAGACCTTGGTGAAGCGGCGCGGCAGCAGGCCGTCGCGGCCCATCGCGAACAGGATCCGGGTCTGGCCGTAGATCACCACCAGGGTGATGGAGAAGATCGAGACGATCGCGCCGCCGGCGAACACCAGGGCGGGCCAGGACTGGCCGGTGACGTCCTGCAGGATCTGCGCGAGGCCGGCCTCCTGGCCGCCGAACTGCTGCCAGGGCTGGGCGCCGATCGCGGTGACGGCGACCGCGATGTACAGCAGGGTGACCACGCCGAGCGAGATCAGGATGGCCAGCGGCAGGGTGCGGCGCGGCTCGCGGACCTCCTCGCCGGCGGTGGAGACGGCGTCCAGGCCGATGAAGGAGAAGAAGATGGTGGAGGCGGCGGTCTGTACGCCGTCCCAGCCGTTGGGGGCGAACGGGGTGAAGTTGCCGGCGTGGAAGCCGGTCAGGCCGACGGCGACGAACAGCACCAGGATGGCCAGCTTGATGGTCACCATCACGGCGTTGACCTTGGTGGATTCGCCGACGCCGCGGATCAGCAGCACGGTGACCAGGGCGACCAGCACCACGGCGGGCAGGTTGACGACGCCGTTCTCGCCGGGCGGGGCGGTGAGCGCCGCGGGCAGGTGCAGGCCGAACGCCAGGTCGGCGAACTGGTTGAGGTACTGGCCCCAGGTGACGGCGATCGCGGACGCGGAGACGCCGTACTCCATCAGCAGGCAGACGCCGACGCCGTACGCGACCAGTTCGCCCATGGTGGCGTACGCGTACGAGTAGGAGGACCCGGCCACCGGGATGGCGGAGGCGAGTTCGGCGTAGCAGAGCGCGGTGAGGCCGGCCGTGACGGCGGCGATCACGAAGGACATCACCACGGCCGGCCCGGCTTCCGGGACGGAGGTGGTGAGGACGAAGAAGATGCCGGTGCCGACGGTGGCGCCGATGCCGATCGCGGAGAGCTGCCACAGGCCGATGGATCGGCGCAGATGTCCGGCTCCGGTTCCGCCCGCTTCGGCGATCAGGGTGTCCACGGGCTTGCGCCGCAGCAGGCGGGTGGTGCTCATCGGTGTCCTTCTGGTGGGAATCAGGCAGGAACGATATCAAATACGACTTTCCGCATAGTTATGAGGCCTTTGCGGTGGGCACGGCCATCCGCCACAGGTGGCGGGCGGTCACCGGTTCAGGACGGCTTGCATGACGGCCTTGGCGATGGGCGCGGCCAGCTTTCCGCCGGTGACGTCGGTGGCCTGGCTGTCGGCGACCACCACGGCGACCGCGACCGGCGGGGTGGCGGTCGAGCCGGCCGGGCGGGCCCAGGCGATGAACCAGGCGTACGGGGTGCCGGTGTTGTCGACGCCGTGCTCGGCGGTACCGGTCTTGCCGCCGACCTCGGCGCCGGGGATCTGCGCGTTGGTGCCGGTGCCGTTGTTCACCACGTTCACCATCAGCCGGCGCAGCTCGGCGGCGACGCCGGGCCCGAGGGCCTGCCGGTACAGGGTGGGGCGCATCAGCTGGACCTGGGTGCCGTCGACCTTGGTGAGCCTTTCCACAAGCTGTGGATGCATCACCTGCCCGTCGGCGGCGGCCCCGGCGGCGACCATGGCCATCACCAGCGGCGTGGCGGCGGTGTTGTACTGGCCGATCGAGGACAGCGCGAGCTGCGAGCTGTTCATGGTGGTGTCGAAGTTGGAGCGGGCGGCGCGCACCGGGGTGTCGAGCTTCGCGTCGTCGAAGCCGAAGTTCTTCGCCATCGCGACCATCCGGTCGAGGCCGGTCTGCACGCCGAGCCAGCCCATCACGCTGTTGCAGGACATCGTCATCGCCTCGTCCAGCGACAGCCCTGCCTGGTCGCAGGCGCTGGTGTCGTTGTTGAGCGTCGTGGTGGTGCCGGGCAGCACGTACGGGTAGGGCGCGCCGGTGGGGGCCTGGATGTCCGTCACCGTGCCATTGGCGAGGGCGGCCGCGGCGGTGACCACCTTGAAGGTGGAGCCGGGCGGGTAGATCTGGCGCAGCGCCCGGTTGAGCATCGGCTGGGCGGGGTCGGCCTGGAGCTTCTCCCAGGTGGCCTGGTCGGCGGTGCCGGCGCCGGCGATCGCGCCGGGGTCGTAGCTGGGGGTGGAGGCCAGCGCGAGGATCCGGCCGGTGGCGGGTTCGATCGCGGCGACGGCGCCCTGCTGGTTGCCGAGCCCCTGCATGGCGGCGCGCTGCGCGGCCGGGTCGATGGTGGTGACCACGTCGCCGCCGGGCTGCTGGTGGCGGGTGATGGCGTCCCAGACCGCCCAGCCGGCCAGCCGGGGGTCGGTGCCGGTGAGCAGGTCGTCGTAGACGCCCTCCAGCTGGGTGTTGCCGTAGATCTGCGAGGAGTAGCCGGTGACGGCGGCGTACAGCGGGCCGTCGGTGTAGGTGCGCTTGTACGCCAGGCGGCCCCCGGTGGCGACCGAGCCGGTGACGGGCTGGCCGGCGATCAGGTTGCCGCGCGGCTGCGCGTACCGCTGGATGGTGGCGCGCTGGTTGGCGCTGTTGTCGTCCAGTTCCTGCTTCTGGAAGACCTGCACCCGGGTGGCCTGGACGGCCAGCGCGATGATCAGCAGCATGCAGAAGGTGGCGGCCCGGCGACCGGTGGTGGAGATGCCGGGCAGGCCCTGCGGTCCGCCGTTGGTGCCCTCGGGGCGGGTGAACCTCACGCCGCCTCCCAGGGCGCGGGCCGCCGGGCGACGTCGCTCATCCGCACCAGCAACGCCACGATGATCCAGTTGGTGACCACCGAGGAACCGCCCTGCGCGATGAACGGCAGCGTCATGCCGGTCAGCGGGATCAGGTCGAGGACGCCGCCGGCCACCACGAACACCTGGATCGCGACCAGCGCGGCCAGGCCGATGGCGAGCAGCCGCCCGAACGGGTCGCGCAGCGCGATGCCGGTGCGAAAGCCCCGGGAGACCAGCAGCGCGTACAGCAGGAACACCGCGAGCAGGCCGGTCAGGCCGAGTTCCTCGCCGATGGTGGCGAGGATGAAGTCGGACTTGGTGGCGAAGCCGATCAGCGCGGAATGGCCGAGACCGAGACCGGTGCCGAGCTCACCGCCCCAGGCGAACGCGAACAGCGACTGGGCGATCTGGTTGGCGCCCTGCCCGGCCTCGATCGAGGCCAGCGGATGCAGCCAGTCGGAGACCCGGCTGTGCACGTGCGGCGACAGCCAGCCCACCCCGACCGCGGCGACGGCCGACAGCAGCAGGCCGATGACGATCCAGCCGGTGCGGGCGGTGGCCACGTACAGCATCACCACGAACAGGCCGAAGAACAGCAGCGAGGTGCCGAGGTCGGTCTCCAGGACCAGCACGCCGACGAACGCCGCCCAGATCAGCAGCACCGGCCCGAGCACCCGGCCGAGCGGCAACCGGAACCACAGCACCCGGCGGCCGGTCAGGGCGAGCGCGTCGCGGTGCCGTGCCAGGTACGCGGCGAAGAAGATCGCCAGCAGGATCTTGGCGAACTCGCCGGGCTGGAAGGACAGCGGGCCCAGCGTGATCCAGATCCGCGAGCCGTACACCGGCGGGAAGAACACCGGCAGCACCAGCAGGACGAGGGCCACGAACGCGCCGAGGTACGCGTAGCGCTGGAGCCGGCGGTGGTCGCGCAGCAGGAGCAGCACGGTAATGAACAGGCCCACGCCGAGGGTGGACCACAGCAGTTGGGTGGGGGCGGCCTCGTGGTGCGGGGTGTTGCGGTCCAGCCGGTAGATGACGACCAGTCCGATGCCGTTCAGCAGGACCGCGATCGGCAGCAGCAGCGGGTCCGCCCACTTCGCCCGCCAGCGCACCGCGCCGTGCGCGAGCAGGGCCAGCACACCGAGGGCCGCGCCGTACTGGGCGGCGTCCGGCGGCGCCTTGCCGTCGATGTTGACGCCCACCTCGACGTAGCCGAACACCGCCAACCCCACCGCGGCCACCACCAGCAGCAGTTCGGTCCACCGCCGGGGGCGCCGCGTGCCGGCCGCGTAGTCAGTGGCCACCAGCCGTCCTCGCCAGCTCGATGGGGGGAGGGACGGCGGGGTGCGAGCGACCCCGCCGGTACCGCTCGAGGGAGGGTCAGAGCGTGGACGCGGGGTTCGCCGCCCGGGCGATCTCCCGCAGGTGCTCCTCCTCCTGGTGGCTCAGCGAGGTCTGGAGCAGTTCGCCGCCGAACTGCGCGACCGCCGGGATCACCTTGTCCTGGGTGGCGGTGCGCACCAGCGCGAACACCGCGGCGCTGCCCGGGGACAGCTTCTGCCCGACCTGCCGCATGAAGTTGTCGTCCACGCCGGTGTCGGTGGTGGCACCGACGGCCGCGCCGGTCGCGCCGCCGATCGCCGCGCCGATCACCGGCATCAGGAACAGCAGGCCGATCACGCCGCCCCACAGGGCGCCGGAGGCCGCGCCCAGGCCGGTGTTGGAGACCGCCTGGTGGAGCTTGATCTTCCCGTCCGGGTGGCGCTCGACCACCACGATGTCCTCCAGGTCGATCAGCCGCTGCTTCTGCAGGCCGATCAGCTCGTCCCGGACCTTCTGTGCGGTGGTGACATCGGGGTAGGCGATCGCGAACAGGTTGCTCACAGCGGGGTTCCTTCCGGCAAGGCATCGGGCACGTCCCCAGCACCCTAGCCACCATCCGCCGCATTTAATCCCATCTACTGCGGTGTGTCCGGTTCCCTGCCGCTCACTCGCCCCGGCGCTCCGCCACGGCCACCGCCGCCCACCAGGCGGCCGCCGCCAGCGCCGCCGCACCCACGAGCGTCCACCACGGCACGGACAGCGCGTGGTGCCGCGAACCCAGCACCAGCGCCCGCACCACCACGTTGGCCGGCGAACCCGGCACCAGCAGCGCCAGCACCATCGCGGCCAGCCCCAGCGGCACCGCGTACTGCGCGCCCGCCACCACCGGACGGTTGCACACCGCGCCCACCGCCGCGCCCGTCAGCACGCACACCACGGTGGCCAGCACGCCGGCCGCCACCGCCACCCCGGAGCCGCCGCTGCCCACCAGCAGCACCGCCGCCAGCCCCGCCCCGCCCAGCGCCAGACCGGCCAGCGCCGCCGCCAGCAGCCCCGACAGGTGCACCCGCCGCCAACCCGCCGCCGCCACCAGGCAGGCCCGGGACTGCGCGGGCTCCGCCGTCACCGCCGAGCGCACCAGCCAGCCCGTCACCGGCACCAGCAGGCCCGCCGAGAACGCCGCCGCCGACAGCGCCTCGTCGCCGCTCGACACACCCAGGCCCATCAGCAGCAGGTACAGCAGCCCGGGCGGCAGCCAGCGCTGCGAGCGCAGCAGCAGCTCCAGGTGGTAGCGCGTCAGCATCCGCACCGTCATGACGCATCCTGCCGGACGGACCTGATGTGCACCGGCGGGTGGGCCGCCAGGAGGCGGCGCAGCAGCGCGTCGGAGTGCGCGGCCGGGACGTCCAGCCGGGTGGCGCCGTCGGCCAGCGGTTTGCGTTCGGGCCGGCCCGGGAGCCACTCGGGCAGCGTCTCGGCCTCGACCACGACCGCCGTACGCGGCCCGTCCTCCTCGACGCCGGGCAGCGGGACTTCGTGCAGCGTGCCGTCACTGACCCGGTGACCTTCGGTGGTCAGGCCCGCCAGCCGGGTCGGATCGTGGTCGACGAACACCACCAGGCCGCCGGCCGCGGCCCGTTCGGCGACCGCGCTGTCGAGTTCGCCGCGGGCGTTCTGGTCGAGCCCGGTCCACGCCTCGTCCAGCAACAGCAACTCGGCCTCGGCGAGCATCGCCTGAGCCACCGCGACCTTCTGGCACGTCCCCTTGGAGAGCCGGCCGATCGGGGTGCCCGCGTACCCGGCGATGCCGAACCGCTCCAGCCAGTGGTCGGCGCGCCGTCGCGCCTCCCCGTCGGACAGCCCGCGGATCCGGCCCAGGTGGCACAGGTAGCCGCGGGCGTCGAACGGCAGCGCGGGCGGGAACCGCTCCGGGACGTACGCCCGGCCGGCGGGCACCTCGACCGTTCCCCGCTCGGCGCGCTCGATACCGGCGAGCAGCTTCAGCAGCGTCGACTTGCCACTGCCGTTGGCGCCCTCGATCCGCACCAGGGAGCCCGGACGGAGCGTCAGCCCGACCTCCCGCAGAACCCACGGCCCCCCGCGTCCGTAGCGCTTTCCGACGCCCGCCAGACGCACCGTCATGTGCTCTCCCCGCCTGCTGTGCCGACCAGTTCAGCGTACGTCGCGCTCACCACCCGCATTGGGTGATTGGAACTGACGGTCCCTAGGATGCGGCGGTGATCACCCTTACCAAGAAACGACGGACGGCCCGCGGAGCCGCCCTGCTCGGGGCGCTGACGATAGTCGCCGGCACCGTGCTCGGCACCCTGCCCGCGCACGCCGACGAGCCCGGGGCCCCGCCCGCCGCGACCGAAGCGCCCAAGGTCGACCTCGTCCTGGACGGGTCGGGGTCGATGCGGACCGCCGACATCCAGGGCAAGAGCCGGATCGCGGTCGCCCAGCAGTCCATCAACGAGGTCATCGACGCACTGCCCGACGAGACCGAGTTCGGCCTGCGCACCCTCGGCGCGACCTACCCCGGCAGCGACCAGAAGGAAGGCTGCAAGGACACCAAGCAGCTCTTCCCCGTCGGCAAGACCAACAAGGTCGAGGCCAAGACCGCCGTCGCCACCGTCCGCCCGACGGGCTGGACCCCGATCGGCGTGGCGCTGCGCGCCGCCGCCCAGGACCTCGGTACCGGCCCGACCACCCGCCGGATCGTGCTGATCACCGACGGCGAGGACACCTGCGCCCCGCCCGACCCGTGCGACGTGGCCCGCGAACTCGCCAGCCAGGGCATCCACCTGGTGGTCGACACCCTCGGCCTGGCGCACGACGACAAGACCCGCCAGCAACTGCTGTGCATCGCCAACGCGACCGGCGGCACCTTCACCGACGTCCGCACCCAGGAACAGCTGACCCAGCGCGTCAAGCAGATCGTCACCCGCGCCCAGGACACCCACACCATCACCCCCGCGAAGGTGACCGGCGCCGAACAGTGCCCCAACGCGCCGATCCTGGCGCCCGGCGTGTACAGCGACCGGGAGAAGTTCTCCGAGCACCGGGTGTACCGGGTGCCGGTGAAGGCCGGCCAGGAACTGCGCGCCTCGGTCAGCGTCACCCCGGACCGGGCCGTCGCCCGTGACTACGGGGTCCTGCTGCAGGCCACCGACAGCAGCGGCCAGGAACTGGTCCGCGGCAGCGACGCCGGCTCCGGCCGCACCGACGTGGCGTCCACCGGCGTCCGCTGGTCCGCGCCCGGCACCGACTCGGCCTCCCCGTCGGCGAGTTCCGGCACCAAGGCGAGCACCGACCGCACCGTCTGCCTGATCGTCAGCAACTCCTTCGCCGGCCAGGCCGCCACACAGGCCGCCGACCCCGGACTGCCGCTGGAACTGACCGTCGACGTCGCCGCCGCCTCCCCCGCGCCCGACGGCGCCGCGATGGGCCTCGGCCGCGGCTGGATCCTGCTCGGTGTGCTCACCCTGGCCGGCCTGCTCGCCGGTCTGATCTTCGGCTGGCTGGCACGCTGGCGGATCGCCGTCTGGCGGGAGAACTGACGATGCGCAAGCTCTTCACCCTCGCGGCCCCAGCCGCCGCGCTCACCGGCCTGCTCCTGCTCGCCCCCTCCGCGAGTGCGGCTTCGCCGTCGCCCTCGCCGTCCGCGAGCGGCGGCACCAAGCCGGTACTCAACTCGGTCGGCACCAGCTTCCTCACCGCCACCACGCTGGCCGCCGGCCAGGACGCGGACGTGCCGGTCTCCACCGGCGACTACCTGTACTGGGCGTTCCCGGCCGCCGAAGGCCAGACCGCCACCGTCCAGGTCAAGGTCACCCTCCCGGACGCCGCCGACCGGCACGGCGCACAGACCTGGACCGTCGAACTCTTCGACGGCCTGCGCCGCCGCCAGGCCTGCACCGCAGGACCGCAGAACGGCAGCGCCGAACAGAGCGCCACCACCATCGCCCTGAGCTGCACCCTGCGGCAGATCCGCTCCTGGGCCGAGCCCTGGTCCGGCGACCCGCTGCCCGGCACCTACTACATCCGGCTCTCCACCAGCGACATCCCGCAGCAGGACCTCGGCCTCGCCTCCCAGGTCCACGTGCACGTCGCCACCACGGGCGGCCTCAACGACGCCCAGCCCGAAGGCGGGTCGCTCAAGGCCCCGCTCGTCCCGCCGGTCAACGCCGGCTCCACCGCGAGCGGGCCGGCGGCGACGCCCGCCCCCAGCGCGAGTGCCGCGTACGCGGCGGCCCCCACCGCGGAAGAGACCCACTGGTACTGGGACCTCTTCTCCGGCTGGAACACCCGCTGGTGGTGGACCGCCGCAGGCGGCATCCTCGCCGCCCTCGCCGGCGTCCTCGGCTACACCCTCACCCGCCACCCACGCGGCCACCGGCCGCACCACCACCAGCCGCACATGCCGGAATAGAGCTGCACAACCCTGGGAGAGCACAACCAGGGAGAGCACAGCCAGGGGCGCGGGGAACTGCGCGAGGCGGAAGGCACCCCACCGCAAGGTCGCGACGCAGGACAATGACCTGCACTTGATCGCGACCTTGCGAACGTGGTGAGCGCTTGTCGCGCAGTTCTCCCCCAGCCCTAGCGGGCCGGGAGGTACCCCCACGCGCCCCTGTTTTCGCGCCCATCCGCTCTCGTGCTACCCCTGAGCTCCGCGAGAATCCGCATCGCCGACATCCCCAGATCCGCCGGAACGGCCGTCCCGGGTGCGAAGTGGCGCTTGAGGACGTCCTCGGTGTAACGCCGGCACTTCTGGTGCCAGTTGAGGACTGCGGCCATCCAGTCCTCCAGCTCGTGGACGTACCCGTCGAGTGCCTCCGAAGCCTCCCCCTCGATGCCGAAGTCCTGCTTCAGCAGCGGCAGTTCGCCCTCCACCACGTGCTGGAACTGGCTCAGCCGGGAGCCCATCAGGTCGGCGACGATGTCCACCGCCACGGGGTACTCGCAGGAGAAGAAGTTCTCCACCACCCGGACCAGGTTGTGGAACTCCCCCTCGTACTCGATCTCCTTCTGGTACGAGTGCAGGTCGTTGACCAGGCAGGCGTAGTCCGCCGCCGAGTTCTCGATCGCCCGCATGGTGCCGCTCAGGTACACCTCCTCGGCGATCACCTCCCCGCGCCCGAGCCGGGACAGGCTCATCGTCAGGTCGGAGCCGAATGTCGCACGCCGCATCTCGATGTAGTCGACGGGGTCGGGGATGCGGTTCTGCGCGCCGTTGGCCAGCTCCCACAGCCAGCTGTCGATCATGTCGCCGACGGCCTTGCGGAACTTGGCCCGGGCGGAGGTGGAGAAGGGCACGATGGTGCGCTGCCAGAGGTCGGCGAGGCCGGCCTCCAGTGCGTTGCGCGGCGGGAAGGGGAGGCTTCCGTCGAGCGTCATCAGCGCGTACAGCCGCTCGTTGGTGAGCTTCGCGCCGGCGAGGTCGCGGGGGGCGCCGAAGACCGGGGGGTAGTAGTCGTCGGCGTAGGTGCCCCAGGTGAGCCAGGCGGAGCTGAGGTCGAGCTCGGCGGGGGTGCCGTCGGGGTCGATGCCGGCGGCGCACAGCGGGAAGTCGTAGTCGCGGAGCTTCTGTTCGGTCCAGATGTCGGAGGCGGGGACGCCGGGCTCGGGGTCGAGCAGGCCGAACTCGCGGGCCCAGTGGACGACGTTCTCTCGAGAGGCGTCCAGGTGCGGGTTGAGCGAGACGGCGTACGGCATCGGGAAGTCGGGCATCCGCGAGGGCCCGACCTTGCGGTGCGGGGTGTGGGCGAAGCTGCGCAGGCCGCGGATGCCCGCCGCGAGGCGGATGTTGGCGGCGGAGGTGCCGAGTCCCCTGGGGCCGGGGACGGGGGCTGCCGCGCCTCCGCCGTTCATGTAGCGGCTGGAGCGCATGTGCCATTCGTGGCCGCCGGACTGCCAGTCCTGCATGCCCTTGACGTACGCCAGGACGCGGGCGATCTCCTCCGGGCCGAGTGCGTACTCGGCGAACAGGCCCGGGAGTTCGGTGAGCGCGGTGTTCTCGAACTGCTGGAGGCGGGAGGTGAGCAGGTCGTTGACCGCGTTCGCGGCCTCCTGCGTGGAGCAGCCGAGGAAGGTCTCCAGCACCAGGACGCCGTTGGAGAGTTCGCCTTCCTCGCCGATCTCGCGCTCGTAGGAGAACAGGTCGTTGCGCAGGTGCACGCCGTCGGAGAAGGCGTCCCGCAGGACCCGCAGCGGACGGGAGTACGCGACCGCCTCGGGCACCTCGGCCTGCGCGGCGTACTCGACCAGGCCGGCCGACCAGGGGGCGCCGCCGACCTTGCGGCGCATCTCGATGTACTCGACGGGGTTGGAGACCCGGCCCTCGTTGATGTTGGAGAGCTCCCAGAGGGACTCGTTCAGCAGGTTCCGGGTGGATTCGGCGAACCGGGCCCGCCAGTCGGCCGACATGTGCGGGACGGTGCGCTGCCACAGGTCCGCCAGGCCCGCCTCGACCGGGTTGGTGGCCTCGGGGAAACCGTCGGCGAGGTCCATCGGCATGAAGGCGGGCAGCCGGTCCAGGTAGGCCTTGCCGCCCTCGCGGTCGAGGGTGCGCTTGAAGATCTCCAGGAAGTGGTCGTCGAAGAAGAAGACCCAGGTGTACCAGTCGGTGACGAGGTCGAGTGCCTCGCTGTCGCAGTCGGGGTGGGTGTAGGAGCAGAGCAGCGCGTAGTCGTGCGAGTCGAGATCGTGCTCCTCCCAGATGCCCGATCCCTCCAGCATGCCGAAGTCGCGCGCCCACTCCTTGGTGTGCACCCGCGCCTTCTCGTAGTGCGGGTTGATGCGCGCCGGGTACGGCACGTAGAAGTCCGGCAGTTCGAACGGCTGAGCCACTGGGTCCCGCCCCTTTTTCGACGACAGAGATCGGCGCGATGCCTAACGAGCCCTCCGACCCTCGGTCACCGGTACCCAACTCTGCCGCTCGGACGCCACAATCCACTCGTTCGAGTGAACTCCCGGATGATCTCCTGGCCTTGGGCGCTGTCAGACCCCTCCGACAGACTGTCACCGCCCGTGCCCCCGCACCCCGGAGGAGCTCCGCATGGCGTTCACCGACGAGACCTGGCGTCTGATGCGCGGCGACGGCCTGGTCGGCGAGATCCGCATCACCGACGCCGACTTCCCCTGGCTGTACGGAGACTTCCTGCCCGGCCCCGGCTGGCCCGCGGCCGAACCCGACTTCGCCGAGAACCGCCGGCTGAACCAGGCCGAGGAGTGGGAGGCCTGGGACCAGCACTACACCGAGCTGGAGAAGAGGTACACCCTGCACGCCCCGGAGGGCCCGGTCGCCGAGTTCCTGCTGCACATCAAGCCACCGCACGCGTGGTTCCGCTTCAGCGAGGAGCCGTTCGAGGACGACTGACGCCCCGTCCCGTCAGGCCTGTGGCTGGAAGACCCGGGCCTGAGCCGGGTCGCTGCTCCAGTCGACCTGCCAGCCGCGGCTCGCGGCCAGAGCGGCCAGCCCGTCGAGGCCGATGCCCCGGTAGTAGCGCCGCCGGATGCTCGTGCTGGGCACCAGATCCTTGCCCTTGTACTTGTAGCGGTACTTCGCGTTGTGCCCCAGGCGCGACCGCACCCTGGCCAGCCCCTGCTCGATGCCCCGGTCGAGTGCCCGCGCGGCCCAGGCCTCCCACTCCTCGCGGGTGCCGCGCCGCTCCAGGCGGTAACGGCTCGGCGTGAGCACGAACTTGGACGCGCCGGGCTCGGCCGTTCCGTCGAGCGCCACCGAGCCGTCCAGGAAGTCCCAGGTGATCCGGAACGGCAGCCAGAACCACTGCAGGCCGAACTGGAGCCGCAGCCCGAACGCGGAGCGCCGCGGCAGCGGGCCGGTGCGGGTGCCGGGCGGGGCCGGGGGGTGCCAGGTGCTCATCCGAATGCCTCCAGGATCTCCGCGTCGAGGCTGCCGGCCCGGGCGGTGCACGCGCCGAGCCGCAGTTCGATCTTCGAATACCGGGCGCAGGCTACCTTCCGCCGCCGAGGGGGCCGGCCGACGGGGCGTCAGGGCAGCGCGAGCGTGAGCGGCCGCGCGGGGCTGCCGGGGTCGAGGCGGTAGCTCCAGTCGGCGGGCACCAGCAGGCACTGGGCGGCGCGCAGGCGCAGCGTGCTGCGGCCGGCGGCGGAGCCGGGGGGTGGGCTCAGCTGGATCTCCGCGGCGCCGCGCCGTTGCACCAGCAGCACCGCGACGTGGCCGCGCCGCCACGGCCCGGCGGGACGGTCGGCGACGGCCCGTACGGGGCGGGCCAACTCCCGTTCCAGTGCGGCGGCCAGCGCGTCGGCGGAGCCGTCCGGAGAGGGCTCCTGTTCGCTCCACATCAGCGCCGGGGCGGAGCGGGCGGTGCCGCCCCGCAGGAAGGCCGCCAACTCGGCCACCTGGCCGTCCTGTTCCGGGGACGGCCGGTCCTCCTCCTCGTACCACTGCACGACTGCCACCCTTCCGGAGCGGGCACCGAGCCGTCTCGGGGACCGTCGAGCCATCCTGGGGCGCCGTCAAACCTGGCGGACAGTCACGAGATCGCGCGACACCGGCCCGGTGCGACGGCCGCCCGGCGAGGTGCGGCCTTTCGCCCGGTTCGATCTGTTTCGTCCCCTGGTCACTTTGCTGCCAGCGCAGTTGATGAGGTGGGCACCCGGTGGTCCCGGGCCTACCCGCCGGACATGCTGGATGCAGGCCGATCAACACCGGGCGCCACGCCCGACAGGCCCGTTCCCCACACCGCAACCGCCCTCGGAGGCCCCCCATGAAGCGCGCCCTCGCCCTCGCCGCCGTCACCGTCGCGGCCCTGTTCGCCGCCGTTTCCCCGGCCTCCGCCGACACCGCCCCGGCCGCCCCCACCACGCTGCAGCAGCAGCTGCCGACCGAGCTGCCCACCACCCCGCTGGGCGGGGACACCTCGTGGGGCGGCGCCTGCGAGACCCCCAACTGCCAGCCCTGGAACTGACCCCCGCTGCCACCTCGACCTCCGGGAGTTCCCACCATGCACACCTCCACCGTCCAGCAGCCCGCTGCCGCCATCGAGTTCAGTCGCCGCGAGCTCCAGGTCCTGCACCTGGTCGGCGAGGGCGCCAGCTACGCGACGATCGCCCGCCGGCTGGGGCTCAGCCCGCACACCGTGGACACCTACCTGCGCCGGATCCGCGCCAAGTCCGGTGTCAGCTCGCAGGTGCAGCTCGCCCTGCTGGCCTCCCGGCTGCCCGCACTGGCGGCCGCCTGAGGAGGCAAAGGGGGGTGCAGCTGGGTGCACCCAGGCCGGGCAGGTGGCTGCAATGGCACGGGCCGCCCCACCCGGGATCGTCATGGGTGACAGGACGATCCCGACCGAGAGGCGAACTCCCATGCGCAACACCCGGACCGGCTGGTTCGGCCCCGCCGCGCTCTTCCTCGCGGTGGCCTTTCCGGCCGCCGGCCTGCTGGGCGCCGTCCAGCCGCTCACCGGACTGCCCGACGAAGTCCTCCAACTGACCCAGTTCGGCCCGGCGTTGGGCGTGGCCGCGGTCGCCCTGATGCGGCCGTCGCAGGTGTGGGGCCTGCTGACGGCCGGCGGGGCGCGCGGCCCGCGCGGGCCGCTGCTGCTCAGCGCCCTGGCGATCACCGCGCTGGCGGTGGCCGGCGCGCTGCTGCTGCACGGCAGCGTCCCGGTGCGCGACCCGGGTTCGCTGGCCGCCCCGTTCGGGGTGATCGTGGTGGCCCAACTGGTCGGCGCGTGCGGCGAGGAGATCGGCTGGCGCTGCCTGCTGCAGCCACTGCTGCGCACCCGTTTCGGGCCGCTCGGCTCGTCCGCCGCGGTCGGCCTCCTCTGGGGCTGCTGGCATGTGCAGGTGTTCGCGCAGGCCCCGGCGTACGCGGCCGGGTTCCTGGCGGCGACGATCGCCATGTCGGTGCTGCTCGGCCTGGCCTGGGAGCGGATCGGCGCCCACCGGCTGCTGCTCGCCGGCGGCTTCCACACCCTGGTGAACCTGGGCATGCTGCTGTTCCTGGACGAGGAGTCCGGCGCGGTGGAGCCGATGCTGCTGTTCGGCGCGGCGGGCGTGCTGGTCGCGCTGCCCTGGGTCCTGGCCGACCGCCGCCCGGCCCGTACGGATAGGCTCGCGACGACATGACGGACCGACAGATGCGCATCCCGGGACCACTGGTCGCTCTCGGCCGGTGCCAACGACTGTCCCTGGACGCCCTGGTGACGTCCCTGCGCTCGCTCGCGGTGCTCGGCGCGCTGATGCTGCTGCCGGTCGGCCTGGGTCTGCTGCTGCTGCCGTCCGCGGCCGGCCTGCTGCGCCGCGGCAGCGACCGCGAACGCGACCGCACCGCCCGCTGGACGGGCACCGTGATCGACCCGCCCGAACCGCTGCCCGCCGCCCCGACCGTCACCGGCCGGGCGGTGGCGGTGCTCGGCTCCCACGCGTTCTGGCGCGACCTCGCCTGGTGCTGCTTCGGCCCGTGGACCACCGGCCTGCTGGTCGCCGTCCCGCCGACGCTGGTCGGTTTCGGCCTGTTCGGCGCGCTGGTGCAGCCGTTCATCTGGCAGTACCTCGGCCCGGACAACTGGTACGCCTTCGTCCCGGTGGAGTCCACCGCCACCGCGCTCACCGCCGCCGCGCTCGGCCTGGCCTTCGTCGCGGCGGGCCTGTGGCTGGCCGTCCGGGTGCTGGTCCGCTACGGCGAGTGGACCGGCCGCCTGCTGGGCGACCCGTACGCGACCCGGCTGGAGCGCCGGATCGGTCAGCTGACGGACAGCCGCGCCGACGCCCTCGACACCCAGGCCGCCGAACTGCGCCGGATCGAACGCGACCTGCACGACGGCGCGCAGGCCCGGCTGGTCGCCCTCGGCCTGACCCTCGACCAGGCCGACCGGCTGGTCGACAGCGACCCGGCCGCCGCCCGCCGGCTGCTCGGCGAGGTCCGGGCCAGCTCCGAGCGGGCCCTGCAGGAACTGCGCGACCTCGTGCACGGCATCCTCCCGCCGGTGCTCGCCGACCGCGGCCTGCCCGACGCCGTCCGCTCGCTCGCCCTGGACGCCTTCCTGGACGTCGAGGTGGACGCCGACCTGCCCGGCCGGCTGCCCGCCGCCGTCGAGGGCGCCGCCTACTTCGCGATCGCCGAACTGCTCGCCAACGCGGGCAAGCACTCCGGCGGCAGCACCGTACGGATCCGGCTGCGCTGCGCCGACGGCCTGCTGCGGGCCACCGTCACCGACGACGGCCGCGGCGGCGCCGACCCGTCCGGCGGCAGCGGCCTGGCCGGGGTACGCCGCCGACTGGCCGCCTTCGACGGCACCCTCGCCCTGGTCAGCCCGCCGGGCGGACCGACCACCGCGACCCTGGAGCTCCCGTGCGCGTCGTCCTCGCCGAAGACCTCTTCCTCCTCCGTGACGGCCTGAGCCGCACCCTCACCGAACACGGCTTCGAGGTCGTCGCCGCCGTCGACAACGGCCCCGAACTGCTGCGCGCCCTGCGCGAGCTGCGCCCCGACGTGGCCGTCGTCGACATCCGCCTGCCGCCCACCCACACCGACGAGGGCCTGCAGGCCGCGCTCACCGTCCGCCGCGAACGCCCCGGTCTGCCGGTGCTGGTGCTGTCCCAGTACGTGGAGCAGCTGTACGCGCAGGAGCTGCTCGCCGACGGGCAGGGCGCGGTCGGCTACCTGCTCAAGGACCGGGTCACCCACACCGCGCAGTTCATCGACGCCGTCCGCACCGTCGCCTCCGGCGGCACCGTGATGGACCCGCAGGTGATCGCCCGTCTGATGGCCCGCTCCACCGCCCGCGGCACCACCGCCGACCTGTCGCCCCGCGAACTCGACGTGCTGCGCCTGATGGCCGAGGGACGCTCCAACGCCGCCGTGATGGCCGAACTGCACATCGGCGAGAGCGCGGTGGCCAAGCACACCGCCGCGATCTTCGGCAAGCTCCGGATCGACAACACTCCGGACGCCAACCGCCGGGTGCTGGCCGTGCTCGCCTATCTGAAGCGCTGATGCCCCGGCGCCGGGCGGTCGGGCTCGTAGAGTCCTGAGGGTCCGCCGCCCGCCGAGCCCGGAGTTCCCCCTTGCTCGCCGAACCGTCACCCGCGCCGCCACTGCCGCCCACCGCCGGTGCGGGCCGAGGCGGCCGGGCCCGGGAGGCGTTCTTCGACAACGCCAAGCTGCTGGCCCTGGTCCTGGTGGTCTGCGGGCACTTCTGGGAGCCGCTGGCCCGGCAGCCCGGGCACCGGGCGGTGCACGCGGCGTACCTGCTGGTGTACGCCTTCCACATGCCGGTGTTCGTGTTCGTCTCCGGCTGGTTCTCCCGCTCCTTCACCGCCCGGCCTGGCCAGGTCGACCGGCTGATCGGCGGCGTGCTGGCGCCCTACCTGCTGTGGACCACGCTGCTCGGCGGATTCACGGTGTGGCTGGACGGCCGGCCGTTCCGCCTGGACCTGCTCACCCCCGCCTGGGTCACCTGGTTCCTGCTGTCGCTGTTCCTGTGGCGGCTGAGCGCACCGCTGTGGCGGCAGTTGCGCGCGCCGGTCACCGTCGCCGTCGCGATCGCGCTGCTCGCCGGGGCCCTCCCGCTCACCCCGCAGCTGTCGATCGGCCGGACCCTCCAGTTCCTGCCGTTCTTCGTCGCCGGCCTCACCCTCGACCGCGACCGGGTCCTCGCCCTGCGCGGCCACCGCGCCCTGCGGATCGCGGCCGTTCCGCTGTTCGCGCTCGCCGCCGTCGCCGCGTACTGGGCGGTGCCACGCCTGGACGCCGCTTGGCTGTACCGCAGCACGAGCGCCGCCGGCCTGCACTCCGGGTACCTGCACTGGGCGGCCCTCTCGCTGGCCCTGGGCATCGCCGGGGCGGTGCTCGGCACGGCCTTCCTCGCCCTCACGCCCACCCGGCACGCCTGGTTCACGACGCTCGGCGCGGCGGGCCCGTCCGCCTTCCTGGTCCACCCCTTCCTCCAGCTCATCCTGGTCCACCGGGGCGCCTACGACGGGGCCTTCCTCGCCTCCCCGGCGGGCCAACTCGCCCTCACCGCCGGGGCCGCCGCGCTCACCCTGCTGCTCTCCACTCCCCCGGTGACCCGCCTGCTGCGGCCGCTGCTCGCCCCGCGGCTCGGCCTGCTGCTGCGCCGGTAGCCGTTCGCCTCCGGAAGCCGGTCCGCCGCCCGCCGGTGATCGCTAAGCTGCCGGGGCGGTGGTGGAACGATCACGGAGGAACGGCTTGCTGGGCGAGTGGATCAGGGTGCCGGTCGGCGACGACTCCGCCCGGTGGACCACCCGGGGCGAATGCCGGCGGGTCCTGCTGGTGGCGCACAACGTCACCTCGGCGACCCGGCTGCTCGACGTGGTCGGCCTGTTCCGCGACGATCTGCGCATCCAACTGCTGGCCACCTGCCCGGGCAGCTCCCCGTTCCGCTTCGGCCTGCCCGAACTCCTCCACGCCCTGGGCATCCCGGTCGTCCCCTGGGAGCAGGCCCTCGACCTCGCTCCCGAGTTGGCGATCTCGGCCAGCTTCGGCGGTCAACTCCACGAGCTCAAAAGCCAGTTGATCGTCCTTTCGCACGGCGTTGGCTACAATAAGAAGCTGGCAACACCGGACACCGGACACCGGACACCGGACACCGGACACCGGACACCGGGGAGTCGGGGGCCGGGGCGCCGGTGTTCGGACTGTCGCGCGAGTGGCTGCTCCACGACGGGGTTCCGGTCGCCGATGCGCTGGTGCTGTCCCACCCCGACCAGCTCGACCGTCTCGCGGCGGCCTGCCCGGAGGCGGCCCACACGGCGGTTCTCGGCGGTGACCCGTGCTTCGACCGCATCCTCGCGGCCCGCCCCCGCCGCGACGCGTTCCGCCGGGCCTTCGGCGTCCGGCCGAACCAGCGCCTGATCGTCCTCAACTCGACCTGGAACCCGACCTCCCTGTTCGGCGACGGCGGCGCGGAGGACGTCCTGCCGCTGCTGCTCTCCCGGCTGCCCGAGCTGCCGCTGGACGAGTACCGGGTCGCCGTGGTGCTGCACCCCAACGTGTGGCACGGCCACGGTCCCGGCCAGGTCCGGCTCTGGCTCGACGGCGCCCGCCGGGCGGGGGCGACCCTGATCGACCCGGTAGCGGACTGGCGGCAGGCACTGATCGCCGCGGACGCCGTGATCGGCGACTTCGGCTCGGTGAGCTACTACGCGGCGGCGCTGGGCACCCCGGTGGTGCTGGCAGCCGCCGGTACGTCCGTCCTCGACGACGGCTCACAGGTCGCCGAGTTCGTCCGGGAGGCCCCAAAGCTCGATCCGCACGCGCCGCTCGCCCCGCAGCTGGCGGACCTGCTCGCCCGGGGTGCGGTGCCCGCCGGACCGGCCGAGCTGACCAGCTCCCGCCCGGGCGAGTCCGCCGGGCTGCTGCGCGCCCTGTTCCACCGCCTCCTCGACCTCCCCGAGCCGCCCGCACCCGCCCTGCTCGACCTGCTGCCCCTGCCCGCCCATCAGCCGCCCGTGGTGACGGCGCCCGTCCGGGTCCTGGCTCACCCCCGCGCGGACGGCACG
This sequence comes from Kitasatospora sp. NPDC048662, assembly GCF_055587065.1. Classification (NCBI taxonomy): domain Bacteria; kingdom Bacillati; phylum Actinomycetota; class Actinomycetes; order Kitasatosporales; family Streptomycetaceae; genus Kitasatospora; species Kitasatospora sp. NPDC048662. The sequence goes on from NZ_JBVJHA010000002.1 coordinate 714,556, forward strand.
GTCGGGATACGCCGCTTCGCCGGCCCCCGCTACGAGCCGGAGGGCCCCGGCACCGCCCAGCTGGTCGTGCACGAGGACACCCTGGACCCGGGAACCCTGGCCCTCGCCGACGTCATCCTCCGCCACGGTTCCCCCGACGACCCACGCCTCGACCCGCCGCTCGCCTGGGCCGAACGCACCCTGCGCCGTCACCGCGCCTGCACCCTGGCCGTCCAGATCACCGGCCCGACCACCTGCACGGCACGCCACCGCTCCGGCGCGGCCGTGGAGTTGACCACCACCCCCGACGGCCTCGACCCGGCCACCGCCGCCTCCGCCCTGCTCGCCCTGGGCCCGACCGCACCGTCGCTGACCGTCCGCACCGGCGGGGCGGCTCACCGGGTGACGGTCACTCAGTTCCATTGACGCGCAGCGGCCCCGACTCACCGGGCGACGGTCACTCGCCCTCGTCCCCGCACAGCGAGCGCAGCACCGCCAGCGGCATCAGGTGGAACACCGCGCCGCCGCGCTCCAGCAGTACCCCGGCCTCGTCCAGCAGCGGCAGCGCCTGCGGCCCGTGCCCCTGGTCGATGAGCGTCTGGGCCAGGTCGGTGAGCGCGCGGGCGAGGTTGTACCCCTCCCCCGTGCCGCGGAAGAACGCCACCGCCTGCTCGATCGACGCCCGGGCCTCCTCGAACCGGCCCAGTCCGCGCAGCGCCCGGCCGCGGTGCCGGCCGAGCAGGGCGCGGGCCCGGGGCAGGTCGGCCTGTCCGCTGTCACCGTCCCCGATGCCGTCGAGCAGTCCGACGGCCCGGTCGAAGCACTCCAGTGCCTCGGCCCAGCGCCACTGGCGGAGCCTCAGCAGCCCGAGCGTCTCCACGGCGGTGGCCTGCCCGCGCAGGTGACCGTCCGCCCGTTCGACGTCTGCGGCCAGTACCAGCTGCTGCTCGGCCTCGCCGAACTCCTGCAACTCGGTGAGCGCCAGCGCGAGTTGGACGTGCATCCGGGCCGCCGTCGAAGCTCCGGCAGCGGACGCGGCCCGCGCACCGGCGCGCAGCGCGGGCAGCAGCTCGTCGTGCCGCCCGGCCTTCAGCTGGACCGCCCACAGCGCCTCGACCAGCTGGCAGACCACCTCGGGCGCGGCGAACTCCTCGGCGGCGCACACGGCTTCCACCAGGTTGGGCAGCTCCGCCCCGAGTGCCGCCAGCGCCGCGGCCTCGTCGGGGTAGCCGTCCGGGCCGAGCTCCGCGTACAGCGGGCCGAGGTGCCAGCGCTGCGGGAGCGCCGCGTGGTCGGCCCGGACGGCGAGGCGCAGGTAGTGCTCGACGGTGCGCCGCACGGCAGCGGTGCAGGCCGCGAGGCCGTCCTCCCGCACCGCCGCCGCCTCGGCGTGCCGGCGGACGGCCGGGCGGTAGCGGTGGCGGCCGTCGAGCGCGGTCTCCAGCAGTCCGGCGGCGGCCAGTTCGTCCAGTGCCTCGACGGCCTCCGCCTCGGTCAGTCCGGTGGCGGCCGCGGCGGCGCCGGGGCCGATCGCGGGCCACTGGCGCAGCGCGCAACTGCGGTACACCAGAGCGCTGTTCGGCGTGAGGCGGGCGTACCGGTCGGCCGTCGCGGCCTCCACGGGGTCGGCGAAGACCTGCCCGGCGAGGGCCCGGGGCGCGGCCTCGCCCAGTACGGGGGCGGCGGCGCGCAGCGCGAACGGCGATCCGGCGCAGCGTTCCAGCACCCCGGGCAGGGTGGCCTTGGCGGCGCTGACGGCGTGTTTGCCGGCCAGGTCGGTGAGCAGCCGGCGGGCGTCCTTGTCGGCGAGCGGGCCGACGGGGATGTTCAGCGCGTCCAGCCCGGCCAGCGGGCGGCGCGCGGTGATGAGGGTGACCACGCCGGGTGCGGCGGTGAGCAGCGGCCGCACCTGGGCGGCCGAGTGCGCGTGGTCGAGGACGACCAGCAGCCGTCGCCCGGCCAGCAGTTGACCGAAGCGTTCGGCCCGGTCCTCGACGGTGGCGGGCAGCTGGTCGGCGGGTACGCCGAGCCGTTGCAGGAAGCGGCGCAGCACGGTCGCCGGGTCGGCGGCGCCCTGCGGTCCGGCGGCGCGCAGGTCGGCGTACAGCTGCCCGTCGGGGAACCGGTGGGTCTCCCGCCCTCCCCAGTGGATCGCCACCGCGCTGGTGCCGATGCCGTCCGGGCCGTGCAGCAGCACCTGCCGGGGCCGGCCGTCGGGCTTGCGGCCGGCTTCCTTGTCGAGTGCGGCGAGCGGCCCCTTGCGGTCGGTGAAGTACCGGGTGGAGACCGGCAGCAGCCGCGGCGCCGCATCGGCTGCCGTGCCCTCCCGGTCGGCCAGACCGGTCAGCCAGGCGGCCAGCGCCCGGGCGTGCGCGGGGTCCTTGCGCGCCCCCTCGACCAGCAGCCGGGCGAGCTCCTCGCGTTCCTCGGCCCCGGCGGGCGCCGTGAGCTGACGTCCGGTCACCCGCTGGGCCAGGTTGCCGATCGACTCCCACGCCCACTTCCCGGCCTCCCCGGCCATCGCCGACCCGACCGCGGCCAGCACCCCCGTGACCGCCGAGACCGACAGCGGATCGATCATGCCCACCCCTCAGAACCGTGCGCGAAGACCGCGACCTCCGCCCACTCCACCCGACGCGCCCAACGGTAGCCTGCACACCACCCTCCGTCAGCATGCCTTCCCGGCCCGCCCGGTCACTCCCCCCAGTCGTGGCGGGGCAGCCGGTCACCCAGGTCGGTGAAGAACCGTTGCGGCGTCCAGAGCTCGTGGTTGCCGATCACGAACAGCCGCCGCTTGGCCCGACTGACCGCCACGTTCAGCAGGTTGGGCCGCTTCGCCGCCCACTCGCGGGCGCCGGGTGAGCGCGGGTCGGTGCCGAGCACGAGGATGACCACGTTCGCCTCCTTGCCCTGGGTGGTGTGGACGGTGCCGACCCGGTCCCCCTTCATGAGCGGCCGGGCCGTCCGCCGGGCCCCGTCGACGACGGCCCGGAACGGGCTGATGACGTACGCCTCCTGGTCCAGGTCGATCCCGTGTTCCTGGAGTTTTTCGAGCATCTTCCGCAGCGCCAGCCCCTCGTCCGGGATCCAGTGCCCCTCGGAACGCGCGGAGCCGACGTGCACCCAGGAACTGCGCGGGCCGTAGGCGTACGGCTCGGGGTAGTGGGTGCCGTTGACCATCAGGCCGTCGTAGGCGATCACGTTGCTGACCGTGAACATCGGGTTCTCGCACCGGCGGTGCACCCGCAGCGGGGCGCCGACCCAGACCTGCTGCGACCCGTCGGGGAGTTCGGCCGGCAGCGTGGTGCCGTACCGGGTGGCCCGGTCGGCCACCTGTTGGACGGAGGTCCAGCCCGGCAGCCACTCCTCGGCCACGCCGTACTGCCCGCGCAGCGCCTGCTGCGCGGTGAACGGGACGGTCACCACGGGCTCCAGCTGGAGCGGATCGCCGACCACGACGGCCCGGCGGGCCCGCCACAGGCCGCCGACCGCCATCTGCGGGCTCGCCTGGCCCGCCTCGTCGATGAACAGCCAGCCGAGCGCCTCGGGGCCGAGACCGGTGAACACCCGGTCCAGCGACGCGAAGGTGGTGGACAGCACCGGCACCACCAGGAACAGGCTCTGCCAGGCCGCCAGCCGGGCCTCCTCGGGGACGGATCCCGGGGCGGCCCCGCGCACCACGTCCATCGCGGCGCGCAGGTTCTCCAGCATGGTCCGGGCCGTGCACCTCAGGAAGGCCTTGTGCAGGCCGAGGGCGGCCAGGAAGACCTCGGTGCGGGCCGCGGAGATCTCCTCGTCGGCCCAGGGCGAGGACAGTTCGCGGGCCTCCTCGTCGTCCACCGCCGGATCGGGAACGTGCCCGCCCCAGCGCTTGCGCCCCGACTCGGCCGCCTCCCGCATCGCGTCGGCGTCCGCCCGGGCCTGCTGCAGACCGGCCGTCAGCCGCCCGTACGCGTCCTCGGCCCGCGCCGCCGCGTCGGCGGCCTGCCGATGCCGGGAGTGCGCCGCGTCGGCCTGTTCCAGCGCCAGCCGCTCGCGTGCGGCGTGCTGCTGGTCGAGGGCGTTCCACTCGCGCGCGGCCCGGCCCATGGTGACCAGGGCGTCCACCAGGCCCGGGCGCCGCACGTGGTGGGCCTGCCGCAGCTCGGACACCCCGTCCAGGTGCCCCTGGGCGTCCCGCGCCGCGCTCTCCGCCGCACCCGCCTCCTGCCGGCTGCGGTCACGCAGCCCGGCAGCGGCGCCGGTCTCCCGCTCCGCCCGGGCGACCCGGTCCAGGGCGTCGGGGGCCCCGCGGAGCGCCGTGGCGCAGGCCGCCCGCTCGGCGACCAGGCGCTCCACCTCGGACAGCGCCCGGACGAACCGTTCCTTGGCGTCCTTCCACACCCCCTGCTGCGACTCGCTCCGGTACCCGGACAGCAGGTGCGACAGGCCCTGCCCGGTGTCCTGCCAGCCCGTGCCCTTGACCGGCGGCAGGTCGGGGGCCTGCGGCAGCGTCGGGTCGTCGGGCAGGTACTTGCCGTGCCAGAGCCGGTTGACGAAGGCGATCCGGTTGGACTTGTTGCCGAGGTGCGCGGCGACCGTCCCCCAGGCCGGTGTGCCCTTGAGCAGGCGGGTGCCCTGTTCGGCGAAGTAGTCCGCGTCCTCGCGCCACTGCGGGGCCAGCGCGGCCCGCGCCGGGATCTCCTTGGAGATGTTCTCCACGGCGCCGTTGTTGGCCGAGGCGACCACCATCTCGAATCCGGTCAGCTCGGGCCGCAGCGGCACCACCTTGCGGGTGTACTCGCCGCTCTTCCACACCAGCGGCGTGCCCAGGAACGCCTCGGACGGCAGGCGCAGCGCGGCCAGCGCCCGGGCCCGCTCGACCACCCGGTCGGCGATCGCGTCGCGCAGCATGGTGGTCTTGCCGGTGCCGGGCGGGCCGTTCACCGAGAACACGCCCCCGGCGGACGTCAGTTCGGCCCTGATCGTGTTGACCGCGAACTGCTGACTCAGCGCCAGCGGATACTTGGCCGCAGCCGGCCAGCGCCCCGCGGGCGACCGCTCGGGCTCGACCTGACGCAGCGCGACCTCGGGGTGTTCCCGCAGGTCGATCCTGGCGGCGGTGTTCCGCTCCGCCGCCGGGGTCAGGTACTCGGCCAGCGCGCGGCCCGGGCGACGGGTACCGAGGGCCTTCGCGACGCGCGCCAGGTCGGCGGCGATGAAGCTGTTCAGGAAGTCCTGCTGGTCCGCGTCCTGCGCACGGTCCTTGCGCACCTGCACGCTGCGGATCCGCAGACCGGCCGGGGCGAGGCCGCGTTCGACCCGCCAGGCCTGCGCGAGGTCCCCGACGAAGCCGAGCAGGTCCGCCGCGTCCACCACCAGGCGGTCGGCGTCCTCCTGCGGCTCCTCGGCGACCTCCTGCGGCTCCGCCGGCTCCTCGGCGTCCCCGGGCCGGCGCCCCAGCCGGGCGGCGCGGCCCAGCCACTCGGCCTCGTCCTCGGGGAAGCCGTCCAGCCAGCCCGGACGGTTCACGTCCCGGGTCAGCGCCCGGCCGACCGCCCACCCGCAGGTCGAGATGACCGCGGAGTCGGGCAGCACCGACCCGAAGTCGTCCACGGTGAGCGCGAACAGCGCGCCCTGACTGTCCAGCCGCCCGTCGTGGCTCTCCGGGTCGCGGCCGAACACCTCCATCAGGGTGTTGCGCACCTGCGCGAGCGGAAACAGCCCGCCGTAGACCACGTGCTGCCAGGTGTGCCCGACCGCCGGCCTGGTCCGCCGCAACCAGTGACCGTCCTGCCACGGGAGCAGCCCGGTGGCGTCCAGCGCGTAGACCTTCTGCTTCTCGTCCGGCGCCGGCACCGCCTGAGCACTGAACAGTTCCACCGCCCGCCAGAACTCCACCACGGCCGCCGCCTGTTCGACCCCGCCCGTCACGTCCGCCTCCCGTTTCGCCGCAACGCAAAAGTCCCGCCCGGGTGACCCGGACGGGACTTCTGTTGGTGGAGCTGAGGGGATTCGAACCCCTGACCCCCTCGATGCGAACGAGGTGCGCTACCGGACTGCGCCACAGCCCCAACAAGAAGAAACTCTATCACCCCTGGAGGGGTACTCATGACCATGGTCGTGGGGAGGCCGTGACTGGACGTTCGAAGCCCGGGAAACACGAACGCCCCGGCCACGGGTGGTGGCGGGGCGTCCGGGGGTGCGGGCTACTCGTTGGCGGCGCGGGGGCGGTACTCAGGGGCCGCCTGGTGGCCGGGCTCGCCGTACTGGTCGAACAGCGGGGTGGCGGGGCGGCCGGAGTCCCAGGTGTTCGGGGCGGCGAGGTCGAGGCCGCGGGTGACCCGGGGGGCCACGGGGGCGGTGACGTAGGTGGGCAGGGGGACGGGGACGGGCTCCCAGGAGTCGGGGCCGGCCGCGGCGCGGGCCCGGACGCCGTCCACCCACTCCTCGTGCTCGGTGGCGTCGGCGAGGGCGCTGGCCCGGGCCGCGGGTTCGGTCGGCACGTCGATGGCGTGCGGCGCGGTCGCGGTGTCCGCCGCCCGGGCCCGCTCGCGCTCCCGCAGCCGCTCGGCGGCCTGCGCGGCCCGGGCCCGGTCGAACTTGACCTCGTAGCGCTGCCGTTCGAGCCGCCGCAGGTGCCCGATGTAGAGGGTGAGCAGGATGCCCGGCACCGCGGGCACCCAGAGGAAGGCGACGCCGGTCACCGCGGCGAGGACCGCGCCGAGCGCGAAGGCGAGGAAGAGCAGGGTGACCATCCGGCGGCGCCGGGCCAGCAGGCGGGCCCGCCGCTCGGCGGAGCGCCGCTCGTCCTGCTCGCCGCGGGCCGCCTTCCCGGCCCGGCCCGGGGCCGGCTCGGCCGGCGCCCCGGAAGGGGCGGGCTCGGCGGTCGCGACCGGCTTCCCGGGCTCCGCCGGGGTCGCCTCGGCGCCGTCCCACCCGGAGGGCCGGGTGGGGACGTCCCCGGGGTCGGCAAGGGCCCCGTCCGGTTCCCCGGCGGGGTGCTGCTGGTCGGCGGTCTGTTCGCCGAGGGCTCGGGCCGCGCGCCGCTCCATGGCCGATCGCCCGGCCAGCAGGCGGATCGCGGTACTGAACCGCTCCGTCGGACGCGACTCGTTGAGCTCGTCCTGCCTGCGGAGCCACATCGGCACCAGATAGGCGGCCCAGGCCCCTACGATGACCGCGTAGATAAGGCCGCTGCTGCTCACGTTTCACACGGTACGGGCGCGGGGTAAGGCGCTGCAGCAATTTGGGACGGCGTGTCGTCCGATCAAGCTGATTCTCAGACTATTTTGCCGGTATTTGTGACGGCTCGCCCCGGCCCCGGCGGCCCGCCGATGCCATATCGATATCTATTTCGAACAAGTATTCAATTCTCCTGCGTCGGCCCGCTCCTGAGAGAGTGCCAGCGCCGCAGCAGCCCGTCGGCGGCCTCGTCGGCGGTGAGCGCGTAGACCAGGTGGTCGCGCCAGTCGCCGTCGATGTGCAGATAGCGGGGGCGCATTCCCTCGGCACGGAAGCCGAGTTTCTCCACCACCCGGCGGCTGGGCCGGTTCTCGGGGCGGATGCACACCTCGATGCGGTGCAGTCCCAGGTCACGGAAGCAGTGGTCGACGGCGAGCGCGACGGCGGTGGGTGTGATGCCGCGGCCGGCCACCGCCTCGTCCACCCAGTAGCCGACGTTGGCGGAGCACATCGAGCCCCAGGTGATCCCGCCGACGGTCAACTGGCCGACCAGGCGGCCCCGGTAGAGCACCACGAAGGGCAGCATCCGGCCGGCGGCGGCCTCCGCGCGCAGGTAGCGGACCATCTGCCGGAAGGTGGGCCGGGGCAGCGGGACGCGGCCGGGCGGGGCGGGCGGGACGGTGGCCTCCCAGCGGCGCAGCCACTCCCGGTTGCGCCGGCTGACCTCCTGCCACTCGGCCTGGTCGCGGCGGCGGATGGGCCGCAGCACGATGTCGCCCTCGGCCAGTTCGACCGGCCAGCCCGCGTTCAGAGCGCACCGCCCGGTCGCGGGTGGTCGCCGCCGGCCAGCTGGTCGACGGCGTGCGGCAGCAGCGGGGCGAGCGCCGCGAGGCCGTCACGGACGCCGCCGGTGGAGCCGGGCAGGTTGACGATCAGGGTGCGTCCGGCGAGGCCGGCCAGGCCGCGGGAGAGCGCCGAGGTGGGCACCTGCTCGCGGCCGTACGCGCGGATCGCCTCGGGGATGCCGGGGATCGGGCGGTCGATCACCCGGGCGGTCATCTCGGGCGTGAGGTCCTGCGGGGAGATGCCGGTGCCGCCGGTGGTGAGCACCACGTCGTACCCGGCGGCGACGGCCTCGCGCAGCACGGCCTCGACGGGGTCGCCGTCGGGGACGACGGTCGGGCCGTCGACCGCGAAGCCCATCCCGCGCAGTCCGGCGACCAGCAGCGGGCCGCCCTTGTCCTGGTACACGCCGGCCGCGGCCCGGTTGGAGACGGTGACGGCGAGCGCCTTCATCGGGCGTCCTCCCGCACCCAGTCGCCGCTCTTGCCGCCGCTCTTGCTGAGCACCCGGACGTCCTCGATGGCGGCGGCCTTGTCGACGGCCTTGACCATGTCGATGACGGTGAGCGCGGCGGTGGCGACGGCGGTGAGCGCCTCCATCTCGACGCCGGTGCGGTCGGCGGTGCGGACGGTGGCAGTGATCTCCACGGCGGTGTCGGTGACCGTCAGGTCGACGGTGGTGCCGGTGAGCGCGATCGGGTGGCAGAGCGGGATCAGGTCGGGCGTCCGCTTGGCGCCCATGATGCCGGCGATCCGGGCGACGGCGAGCGCGTCGCCCTTGGGGACGCCCTCGCCGCGCAGCAGCTCGACCACCCGGGGGGCGACCCGGACGCGGCCGGCCGCCACCGCGACCCGGGTGGTGGTGGCCTTCTCGGAGACGTCGACCATCCGGGCGGCGCCGGTGTGGTCGACGTGCGTGAGGCGGTCGCCGGGGGGTGTGTCGGTCACGAATGGGCTCCAGTAACACGGTGCGAATCTCGCGCTACCGTACCGCCCCGTCCGGGTCAGTCCGTGAGAAGGACCACATCGACGGGGCTGCCGGCCGGCAGTGCGGTGGTGTCCTCGGGCACCGTGATCAGACAGTCGGCCTGGGCCAGCGCCCCGACCAGGTGCGATCCTTCGCCACCGACCGGGCTGACGGTGCCGTCCGCCGGGCGGTACCGTCCGCGCAGGAACTGCCGCCGCCCGGCCGGGGAGCGCAGCGCTGCGGTGGTGGCGGCGCGCACCACGGGGCGGTGCACGTCGGGGGCGCCGAGCATGGTGCGGATGACGGGGCGGACGAACAACTCGAACGAGATGTACGCGCTCACCGGGTTGCCGGGCAGCGCGAGCAGCGGCACGCCCCGCTCGCCGCCGATCCGGCCGTAGCCCTGCGGCTTGCCGGGCTGCATCCGAAGGCGCCGGAAGTCCACGCCGGCGTAGTCGGCGAACACCTCCTTGACCACGTCGTACGCGCCGACCGAGACGCCGCCGCTGGTGACGATCAGGTCGGCCCGGCCGAGCTGGTCCTCCAGTACCGCGCGGAGAGTTGACGCCTCGTCGGGAACGCCGCCGACCCGATAGGCGACGGCGCCGGCGGCGATCGCGGCGGCGGTCAGGGTGAAGGAGTTGGAGTCGTGGATCCGGCCGGGGCCGGCCTGCTCGCCGGGCTGGACGAGTTCGCTGCCGGTGGAGAGCACCACCACCCGCGGCCGGGGGCGGACCCGGACGGTGGCCCGGCCGATCGCGGCCAGCAGGCCGAGCTGGGTGGGGCCGAGCACGGTGCCGGCCTCCAGCACGGTGTCCCCGGCGGTGACGTCGCTGCCGCGGCGGCGGATGAACGCGCCCTCGGAGACCGGGCGCAGCACCCGCACCTCCGCGCCCTCGTCGCCGCCGCCCATCGCCTCGGCGGCCCGGCCGGTGCCGGTGCCGCCGTCGGTCCACTCGACCGGGGCGACGGCCTCGGCGCCGGGCGGGACGGGGGCGCCGGTCATGATCCGGGCGGCCTGGCCGGGGCCGACCTTGGGCAGGTCTCCGGCCCCGGCGGCGATGTCGCCGACCACGGCGAGCACCGACGGGTACTGCTCGGTGGCCCGTACGGTGTCGGCGGTGCGCAGCGCGTAGCCGTCCATCGAGCTGTTGTCGAACGGCGGCAGGTCGGCGCCGGCCCGCACGTCCTCGGCGAGCCGGCAGCCCTGGGCGTCGAGCAGCTTCAGTTCGATGGGCGGCAGCGGGGTGGCCGCGAAGAGCACGTCGGCAAGGTGTTCGTCGACGCTCCACAGACGCGGTGAGGCCGGGGAGCCGGCGCCCTCTCCGCAGGGGTCGTACTTCCCGGTCATCGCCTCACACTCGCCTTCGTGGTGGGTCAGCCCTGCATCTCGGCGGCGACGAACTGCCGCAGCCAGGTCCGGAATTCGGGGCCGAGGTCGTCGCGCTCGGCGGCCAGCCGGACGATCGCGCGCAGGTAGTCGGCGCGGTCGCCGGTGTCGTAGCGGCGGCCCTTGAACAGCACGCCGTAGACCGGGCCGCCGGTGTTCTCGTCGCGGGTGGCGAGTTCGCGCAGCGCGTCGGTCAGCTGGATCTCGCCGCCGCGGCCGGGCGGGGTCTCGCGCAGCACGTCGAAGACGGCCGGGTCGAGCACGTAGCGGCCGATGACCGCGTAGTTGGACGGGGCGTCGGCGGTGTCGGGCTTCTCGACCAGGTCGGTCACCTGGAAGACGTCCTCGCCGAAGCCGTTGGGCTTGACGGCGGCGCAGCCGTACAGGTGGATCTGCGCGGGGTCGACCTCCATCAGCGCGACCACGGAGCCGCCGAGTTCCTGCTGCACCTCGATCATGCGGGCCAGCAGCGGGTCCCGGGGGTCGATCAGGTCGTCACCGAGCAGGACGGCGAACGGCTGGCCGGCGACGTGCTGTTCGGCGACCGAGACGGCGTGGCCGAGGCCCTTCGGGTCGCCCTGGCGGACGTAGTGCATGTTGGCCAGCTGCACGGACTCCTGGACGCGGCGCAGCCGGTCGTGGTCGCCCTTGCGGGTGAGCAGCTCCTCCAGCTCGTAGGCACGGTCGAAGTGGTCTTCCAGAGCACGCTTGTTGCGACCGGTGACCATCAGTATGTCGGACAGTCCGGCCGAGGCGGCCTCCTCCACGACGTACTGGATGGCCGGCTTGTCGACGACCGGGAGCATCTCCTTCGGCGTGGCCTTGGTGGCGGGGAGGAACCTGGTGCCGAGGCCGGCAGCGGGGACGACTGCCTTGGTGACCGGCGTGCGGGCGTGCTTGTTCGTCATGCGTCGACCTTACTAAGGCAGGAATTCCGGCCTGCTGAGAGGCAGGCGAATCGTTTGTCAGGGCCGGTCACCGGTCGTATGGGGGCCGACGGTGGTCGCGTGCGGGGTGAGGGAGTCCCCGCCGGGGCCGGGAGACACCTTACCGGGCACCGGTGAAACGTCCGGACCGCTCGACGCGGACGGGCCGGACGGAGCGGGCCGCCAGCAGTCGCCGCCGGCCGCCCTGGCCTCGGCGAGCGCACGGTCGGCGGCCCGCAGCAGGACGGCGGCGTGCGCGCCGTCCCGGGGCAGTACGGCCAGACCGATCGCGGCGGTCAGTCCGCTGCGGGCCTCCGGATCGGCCGGCTCGCCCGGGTGGCGGTCCGTCAGGCGGTGTCGGCGCACCGACCAGCAGAGCCGCTCGGCGACCTGGGCGGCGCCCTCCGGGGCGGTGTCGGGCAGCAGCACCAGGAACTCCTCGCCGCCGTATCGGCCCAGCGTGTCGCAGCTGCGGATCTCCACGGCCAGCCGCTGGGCGAGGTCCCGCAGCATGCCGTTGGCGCGTGAGCGGCCGTGCTCGGCGACCAGCGCGTCGAAGCCGACGAGCTCCACCATCAGCACCGACAGCGGACGCGGATCGACGGCGGTGGCCTCGGCCCGGCGGGCCCGTTCGATCTCCTGGTCCAGGGTGAGCTGGAGGTGCCGGTAGTTCCACACCCCGGTCAGCGGGTCGCAGGACGCGGTGCGGCGCAGCTCGTCCCGTTCCGCGGTCAGTTCCGCGATCTTCGCCTGAAGTTCCGCCTCCCGGCCGCCGTGCGCCGCCCCGGCCCCGCGGCGGCGCAGCGCGGCGGCGCCGGCGGCGACCGGGGCGGCCGCGCCGAGCACGGCCAGGGCCTGGAGCAGGAGCGGGGTGGACATGCGGCGGCCTCGACGTGTCAGGCTCGTGTCACTGCGAATGACAGAGCTGAAGGGATACGGATGGTGTCTGCGGATCAGTTGTCCAACGACAAGGCGGCGCTCAGGTCACGGTTGCTCGCCGAACGGCGGGCCCTCACCGCGGAGCAGCGGGCCGCGGCCGCCGAGAGCCTGGCGGCGCACGCGACGGAGCTGGTACCGCCGGGCGGCACCGTCGCCGCGTACGTCTCGGTGGGCGCCGAACCCGGCACCCGCCCGCTGCTCGCCGCCCTGGCCGCCGCCGGGGCACGGGTGCTGCTGCCGGTCCTGATGCCGGACAACGACCTCGACTGGGCCCCCTACGAGAGCGAGGCCCGGCTCGCACCCGCCACCCGCGGCCTGCTCGAACCACTCGCCGCCCGCCTCGGCCCCGACGCCGTCCGCGAAGCCGACGTCGTCCTACTCCCCGGCCTGGCCGTCGACACCCACGGCATCCGCCTCGGCCGCGGCGGCGGCTCCTACGACCGCGTCCTGGCCCGCCTCGCCCGCACCGGCGCCCACCCCCTCCTGGCCACCCTCCTCTACCCCCACGAACTCCTCCCCGCCCTCCCCGCCGAACCCCATGACCACCCCGTCCACGCCGTGGTCACCCCGACCGGCGTGACCCGCTTCGCGGACTGAGGAGCAGAGAAAGGAGAGCCGGGTACGCACGGCCTGGTCCCGGCGGCTCCGGTGCGCATACGGTCCGGCGCCAGGCGGCCCGCCAGGTGCGCCACACCCGATACGGCCACCGCCCGCCCCGGAGCAGCCCGCCGGGCCGGGGCTGATCACCGCCCACTCGGCACCGACCAAGGGCGGCCCCCGCAGGCGGGAATCGTGGCACCCGCCTGGTTTCCGGCGGGGCCCACGGAAACCCCCGGAGGCATCACGCGTCGAAGTCCGCCCGGGGCGCGGCAGGACCGGCCCGCCGCCCCGGGGCCGACACTGCCCTGGCCACGGGCAGCCGCCACTCCCCCACAGGAAGGGGAGCCGAACCAGGGCCGGTCGCCATTCACAAGGCACCGGCCGAGGACGGGCTCCCGCCCGCGAAGCCCGGGTCGGCACTCCCGCAGGCGGGAGAGTCGCCGCCCGCAAGGCCCGCCTGTTCTCCGGCGGCCCCCACGGAAACCGCCGGACGCGGCACCCGTGGGAGTCCGCCTGGGGCGCGGCAGGACCCAGCCCGCCGCAGGCGTGCCGACACAGCCCTGCCCACGGACGGCCGCCCACAGACAGGGGGCTGGACCAGCACTGATCGCCGTTCATTAGGCGCGGGCCGAGGACGAAGCCCGGGTCGGCACTCCCGCAGGCGGGAGAGTCGCCGCCCGCAAGGCCCGCCTGTTCTCCGGCGGCGCCCACGGAAACCGCCGGAGGCAGCACGCGTGGGAGTCCGGCCCGGTCGGTTGGCATGACCGGCCCGCCGCATGCGGGGCGCTTGGCGGGGCCCCGGGCCGACACCGCCCCACAGACGGGGGAGCTGGGCCAGCACTGATCGCCGCTCACGAGGCAACGGCCGAGGGCGAGGCCCAGCCTGCCCCCACCGCAGGCGGGAGTCGCGGTACCCGCCTGTTCTTCCAGCGGGGCCCACGCCGCCGGAGGCAGCACGCGCGGGAGTCCGGCCGGGTCGGTTGGCATGACCGGCCCGCCGCATGCGGGGCGCTTGGCGGGGCCCGGGGCCGACACCGCCCTGCCCACGGGCAGCCGCCCCACGAACAGGGAAGCCGGACCAACGCTGATCGCCGCTCACGAAGCGCCGGCCGAGGCCCCCCACGGGCGGGAGTCGCCGCCCGCAAGGCCCGGCTGTTCTCCGGCGGGGCCCAGGGAAACCGCCGGAGGCGGCGCGCGTCGGAGTCCGCCCGGGTCGTGGCAGGACTGGCTGCCACGGGCGGGGCCCCGGACCGACGCGGGGCCGCCCGCGAGGCACTCACTGGAGCTCCCCTCCCCGACGGACCTCCGGAAGACGCCGGAGGCAGGCTCCGTCGGACGTCCGGCCCGCCGCAGGCGGAATGTGCCGGAGGCGGACCCCCCTTGGCGTGGGGGGTCCGCCTCGATGGGGGCAGGGGGCTGTCAGCCGGCGGTGAGGGTGAGGGTGTTCTTGCCGGATTTGGTGACGGCGTCCTTGGTGTAGGACCAGGGAAGGAGTTCGCCCTTGGACCAGAGCGCGGTCTGGTCGTTGTAGTTGGGGTGGAAGGCGTGGCCGGAGGCGCCGCCGACGTTGATCCAGCGGGAGGCGTCGAAGTCGCTGAGGTCGACGACCATGCGCATCGAGGGGATCCAGGTGACGTCGTAGCCGGCGGCGGAGTTCCAGCCGGTGGCGTCGACCGCGGCGCTGCCGCCGGACATCTTGTAGGGGCCCCGGTTGAGCATCTTGTGGACGGCGGTGGAGGCGATCGAGGAGTCGTCCGTGCCGAGCGTGGGCTCCTGCAGGGTCAGCTGGTGGAGTCGGCCCCAGCTCCAGGTGGAGATGTCCTTGCCGAGCCGCGAGGTGAGGTCCTGGCGGGCGTCCTTGAGGGCCTCGGCGAGCAGGTTGTCCAGGCCGTGCTGCTGCTGGTGGTTGGAGTCGATGTAGTCCCACCAGGGCGACTTGGGGTTGGCGAGCTGCTGGCGGACGACCTCCATCCAGCGGTCGCCGCCGTCGGGCTGGGCCAGCGAGGGCTTGCGGGTGCCGCACTCGGTGACGGCCTGTGCGGCGCCGCCGAGCGCGTCGTCGGGGAGCGTGTTGTCACGCTTCTGGCGGACCAGCAGGCAGTCGCCCTCGACGCGCAGGTCGGCCGGGAACTTCTGGCCGAAGGAGAGCGTGAGCATGGCCCGCCAGACGCCGTTGTAGTACGCGGCGGCGGCGGAGTCGGCGTCCTGGTGGAAGTTCCAGTCCTTCAGCAGGTCCTGGGCCTCGCGCACGTACGGGTCGTTGATCTTGACCTTGAGCAGCAGCGGGACGAGTTCCTTGGCGAGCACGGCGGTGTTGTCCATCTGCATGGACTGCATGTCGTTGAGGGAGATCTTGCCGCCGTTCTTCAGCTTGGCCTGGATCTGGTCGTTGATCTCCTTGGCGCGGGTGCCGTACTCCCAGTCCTTGGTGAGCAGCGGCTTGTAGGTGTCGTCCACGACGGCCTGGTTGGCCGTCACGATGTAGCCCTCGGGCGGGTTGTACGCGTAGGGCAGCGACTTGAACGGCAGGTAGTTCGCGTTCCAGGCGTAGGTGGAGTCCCAGCCCGGGGCGGGGTAGCGGCCGTCGCCCTTGCCGCGGACGGGGATCAGGCCGGGGGCCTGGTAGCCGATGTTGCCCTTGGTGTCGGCGTAGATGAGGTTCTGCGCGGGGACGGCGAAGTCCTGCGCGGCGGCGCGGAAGGTGGTGAAGTCGGCGGCCTTGTCGAGCTTGAAGACGGCGTCCATGGTCTTGCCGGGGACGAGCGCGGTCCAGCGCAGCGCGACGCCGTAGCCGGCCGCCCGGTCGGGGGCGGCGTTGCCGGCGGGGGCGGCGGTGCCGACCTTCTGCTCCTCGGAGGACTGGTCGGAGATCATCGGCATGCCGTCCTGCGTGGTGCGGACGGTGATGGTGCGGTCCGCGCCGCCGGCGACCTTGATGGTCTCCTTGCGGACGGTGAACTTCACCTCCTTGCCGTCGAGCAGGTAGGTGTCGGGGCCGGTGACCTTCTCCAGGTACAGGTCGGTGACGTCGGCGCCGAGGTTGGTGAAGCCCCAGGCGATGTCCTTGTTGTGGCCGATGACGACACCGGGCATGCCCGCGAAGGTGTAGCCGGCCGTGTCGTAGGTGCAGGCGGCGGAGGCGCTGCGGCAGTGCAGGCCCATCTGGTACCAGATCGACGGCATGCCGGGGCCGAGGTGCGGGTCGTTGGCCAGCATCGGCTTGCCGGTGGTGGTGTTGGCGCCGGAGACGACCCAGGAGTTGGAGCCGATGCCCTGCCCGTTGGGGCCGAGCAGCTGCGGCATCTCGCCCATCTTGCCGGACAGGTCGCCGAGCAGCTGCTGGGTGGCGGCCCGGGCCTGAGCGGTGTTCACGGGGGCGGCACTGCCGGGCTGGGCGGGCAGGGTGGTGCCCTCGCCGGGGGCGTAGGTGCCGTCCGCGCCGACCTTGCCGGTCTTCACGATGGTGCCGTTGCGGTCGTACGGGTAGTCCGGGTAGAGCTGGGCGATCTGCTCGGTGGTGAAGTTCTGCGTCAGCAGCGAGCGGTCGATCTCCTCCTGCATGTTGCCGGACAGGCTCCAGGCCATCGCCTTCAGCCAGGCCACCGAGTCGACCGGGTCCCACTTCTCGGGTGTGTAGCCGGAGTTGACGGCGCCGAGCAGCGCGTACTCGACCGAGGCGCCAGCCCCGCCGGGGTGCTCGGCGAGCCAGGCGTTGACGCCCTCGGTGTAGGCCGTCAGGTTGCGCTTGGTCTCCTCGGAGAGCGTGGTGTCCCACTCCTTCTGGGCCACCTGACGCCAGCCCATGGTGCGCAGGAAGCTGTCCTTCTCCACCGTGCCGGAGCCGAACATCTCGGAGAGCCGGCCGGCGGTGACGTGCCGTCGGACGTCCATCTCCCAGAACCGGTCCTGCGCCTGGACGTAGCCCTGGGCGCGGAACAGGTCGGCGTCGGTGTCGGCGTACAGCTGCGGGATGCCCTTGTCGTCGCGCACCACGTCCACCGGGGCGGACATGCCGGGAACCGCGACGGTGCCGCTGACCTGCGGGAACGAGGAGCGGACGGTGTCCACTGCCCACCAGCCGCCGCCGGCCAGACCCGCCACCAGCAGCACGGCCAGCAGGATCACGATCAGACGTGCGCGCCGGAACTTCTTCGAGCGGGGCATCCGAGTCCTTGTATGAGGGAGCGTGCGGCCGTGACAGGTCACCACATTAGGGCGACGGCACCGGCAGCCGTGCACGGGGGACACCGGCAGGGCTGCGACGGCGTGGTTCGGACCCTACCGGGCCGGGCGGAAAGCAGGGAGTAGCGTAAAGATCAAGTAAAATGTTAGACTGAGTAACGATCCGTCAGCCGCCCTTCCTGCCCGAGGTGCCCCTGCGTGACCGTTGACCACCTGAACGAGCTGCTTCTCGAGTCCGCCGTCATCCTGCTCGTCGCCGTCGGCGCCGTCAGGCTCTCCACCCGGACGGGACTGCCGTCACTGCTGCTGTACCTCGGCATCGGCGTCGCCCTGGGTCAGAACGGCATCGGCATAAGCTTCAACAACGCCGAACTCACCCAGGTCCTGGGCTACGCGGCCCTGGTGGTCATCCTCGCCGAGGGCGGACTCAAAACCAGCTGGAAGGCGATCAAACCGGTCGTACCCGCCGCCGCTGTGCTCGCCACCGTGGGCGTCGCCGTCTCGGTGTTCGTCACCGCCGCCGGCGCACACTGGCTGGTCGGCCTGGAGTGGCGCACCGCGCTGCTGCTCGGCGCGATCGTCTCCTCCACCGACGCCGCCGCCGTCTTCTCGGTGCTGCGGACCGTCCCGCTGCCCAAGCGGCTCACCGGCCTGCTGGAGGCCGAGTCCGGCTTCAACGACGCGCCCGTGGTGATCCTGGTGGTTGCCTTCGCCACCACCGGCGAACTCGCCCCCTGGTACGAGCTGGTCGGCACCATCGCGCTGGAACTGGTGATCGGCGCGGCCGTCGGCCTCGCGGTCGGCAAGCTCGGCGCGTACGCGATGCGCCGGATCGCGCTGCCCTCCTCCGGCCTGTACCCGATCGCGGTGCTCGGGCTGATCGTGTTCGCCTACGCGGGCGGCGCGCTGCTGCACGCCTCCGGCTTCCTGGCCGCGTACCTCGCCTCGGTGATCCTCGGGAACTCCAAGCTGCCGCACGGCCCCGCGGTGCGCGGCTTCGCCGACGGACTCGCCTGGATCGGCCAGATCGGCATGTTCGTGCTGCTCGGCCTGCTGGTCACCCCCGCGACCATGGGCTCGGCGATCATTCCGGGCCTGGTGGCCGGTGCCGTGCTGGTGTTCATCGCCCGGCCGCTGTCGGTGCTGGTCAGCATGACGCCGTTCCGGATCCCCTGGCAGGAGCAGGCCCTGCTCTCCTGGGCCGGACTGCGCGGCGCCGTGCCCATCGTGCTCGCCACCATCCCGCTGGTGTCCGGCGTGTCCGACGCCGAGCAGCTGTTCAACGTGGTGTTCATCCTGGTCGTGGTCTTCACCCTGCTCCAGGGCCCGACGCTGCCGGTGGTCGCCCGCTGGCTGAAGATCGGCGAGGGCGACATCGGCCAGGACCTGGACATCGAGTCCGCCCCGCTGGAGAAGCTGCACGGCCACCTGCTGTCCGTGCCGCTGGCCCCCGGCTCCCTGATGTCCGGCGTCGAGGTCTCCGAGCTGCGCCTGCCCAAGGGCGCCGCCGTCACCCTGGTGGTCCGCGAGGGCTCCAGCTTCGTGCCCGACCGGATGACGGTGCTGCGCGAGGGCGACGAACTGCTGGTGGTCACCACCGACGAGGTCTCGGAGGCCGCCGAACGTCGGCTGCGCGCCGTCGACCAGGGCGGAAAGCTGGCCGGCTGGCTGCACAATGCGGAAGCTTCACCTTCCGTTCCCAGAAGGAAAGCGGGCTGAACCGCTAAGCTGAAGGCTGAAACCCCGATTCCCCCGCATCTGCCTGATGCAGAGTCGGCGCGACCGCTCGGCGGCCGGGCCCCGAGGCGCACCGCCCGGGCCCGGTAACAACCCCGGTCGACGCGCGAGAGGACGACTCTCGGCGCCGGTCCGGTCCCTCCGTATGTGCCCGGTCCCGCGCTACCAGGCAGCAGAGAGGACGACCGTGGCGGCCCGCCGACCGGTCGACGACACCACCCCCAACGGCTACGGGGCCCTGCTGCGCACCCCCCGTGCCTGGACCTTCCTGCTCCCCGCCCTGGTCGCCCGACTGCCGTACGCCATGCTCGGCCTCGGCATCGTGCTGCTGGTGCGCGACACCACCGGCTCCTACGGCCTGGCCGGCGCGGTCGCCGCGACCGCCGCCGTCTCGCAGGCCCTGATCGGCCCGCAGACCGGCCGGCTCGCCGACCGGCACGGCCAGGCCGCCGTGCTGGTCCCCGCCGTCCTGGTGCACGCCGCCGCGGTGGGCGCGCTGATCGCGCTCGCCCACGGCGGCGCCCCCGACTGGACGCTGTTCCTCGCCGCCGCCCCGGCCGGTGCCTCCGTGCCGCAGGTCGGCGCCATGGTCCGGGCCCGCTGGGTGAACCGGCTGAACCAGCAGCCCGCGCTGCTGAACACCGCCTTCGCCTTCGAGTCCGTCACCGACGAGTTCACCTTCGTGGTCGGCCCGGTGCTGGCCACCGGCGTCGCCACCGCGGTCAACCCGTCCGCCGGGCTGATCGCCGAGGCCGCCCTCACCGTGCTCGGCGGCCTGGCCTTCGCCGCCCGCCGCGGCACCGCCCCCACCCCCAGCGGCCCCACCGCCCCCGGCCTGCGCCGCGCCTCCGCGCTGGCCTCCCCCGGTGTGCGCCTGCTGGCCGGCGGGTTCCTCGGCCTCGGCACCGTCTTCGGCGCGCTCCAGGTCTCCATCACCGCCTTCGCCGAGGACGCCGGCACCCCCGGCCTCAGCGGCCCCGTCTACGGCCTGTTCGCGGCCGGCTCGATGATCGCCGGCGTGCTCTACGGCCTGATCCCCTGGCGCAGCTCGGCCCGGCAACGGATGCTCGCCTGCTATGCGCTGCTGGTGCTCGGCTGCTCCACCCTCTGGGCGATGCCGAACCTGCTCTCGCTGGCCATCGCCGGCCTGTTCTGCGGCCTGGCCATCGCCCCCAGCCTGATCACCGGCTACACCCTGGTGGAGACCCTGGTCGCGGACGGCGCCAAGACCGAGGCATTCACCTGGCTCACCGGCGCCATCGGCCTCGGCCTGGCGATCGGCTCCACCGCCGCCGGGCAGCTGATCGACCACTCCGGGCCCTCGCTGGGCTTCACCGTCGCGCTGATCGGCTCCGGCCTCGGCCTGGTGGCGCTCGTCACGATGCGCGGCCTGCTGCTCGCCCCGGCCCCCCGCAGCCGTACGGTGGTCCACGGCGCCGCCGTCCGCCAGGAGCCGGCCGGAGCGGGCCACCACGGCTGAGCCGCTGGACTCCACCAGCGGAATGCCGCATCATGGACCGTTGTTAGCACTCGTAGCGTGAGAGTGCCAGGGGGAGTGCAGGAGGAAGCGGAAAGTGCCCACGTACCAGTACCAGTGCACCGAGTGCGGCAACGGCCTCGAGGCGGTGCAGAAGTTCAGCGACGACGCGCTGACCACGTGCCCCGACTGCCAGGGGAAGCTCCGTAAGGTCTTCTCGGCCGTGGGCGTGGTCTTCAAGGGCTCCGGCTTCTACCGCACCGACAGCCGCTCCAGCTCCAGCAGCTCGCTGAGCTCCTCGTCGGCCTCGTCCTCGTCGGGCTCCTCGACCTCTTCGTCCACCGCGTCGTCGTCGACCAGCACCAGCTCCGCCCCGGCCGCGAGCTGATCATCTGACGCAGCGCAGCAGGCCCCGCCCGGTTCGACCCGGGCGGGGCCTGTTTGGCGTGTCCGGGCGGTTACGCGGGTTCCTCCGGGCGGTGGGGCGCGGTGGTCACGGGGTGTACTCCGAACGGCACAGTGGTTCAGCCCTGCGGGTGATGGCGGTTATCCACAGGGCGGGGTTTTCCACAGGGTGGGGAAATCGGCGGGCGAGGGCCGAGGGGCGGGCGCAGGATGGCTGCCGCGGCCCCGGCCGGGGCCGTCGTTCCTGAGGAAGGGCCTGCCGCCATGACCGCTTTCGTGCTTCCCCCGATGCCCGCCGCGCCGGTGCCGCCGCGCCGCGAAGTGCCCGACTTTCCGCCGATCCGGGGCACCGAGCGGGGCCGCCACCGCTTGCGGCAGGTCGTGCGCCGGCGTCCCGGCCTGCTCGCGGTGGTCTGTCTGGCGCTGGCCGCCGCATTCACCTCGGGGCCGCTGCGGCCCGCCCCGCCGCCCGGGCAGGGGGCCACCGGATGCCCCCCGGCGTCAACCGAAGGGGTGTGGATTCACCCGTGACCTTCGCGTACTGCCGCCGTTCGACGCGGCATGAAAGGCTTCAAGGAATTCCTGCTCCGCGGCAACGTCGTGGACCTGGCCGTCGCCGTCGTCATCGGTGCGGCCATCACCAACGTCGTCAACACGTTCGTCAAGGGCGTCATCAACCCGCTGATCGGACTGATCGGCACCAAGGACTTGAACAGCTACGCGTCCTGTCTCCGGGGGCCGTGCTCGATGGACGCGAACGGCAACGTGACCTCCGGCATCTTCATCCTCTGGGGCTCGGTGATCAGTGCCGTGATCAGCTTCATCATCATCGCCGCCGTCGTGTACTTCCTGATCATCCTGCCGATGAACCACTTCCTGGAGAAGCGCAGGACGCCGGAGGAGGAGGCGCTGGAGGCCGAGGTGAAGGAGGTCCAGCTGCTCACCGAGATCCGCGACGCGCTGGTCAGCCGCTGAGGGCTGCGCCGCTACTTCTCGCCGTGGTGCGGGGGCCGCTGGTCGAGGTACCAGTCCAGCCCACGGCCGCCCGACGAGTCGCCCCAGCCGCGGTCGGTGTCGTCGCTGGTCTGCTGCTCGAACGGGTCCTTGAAGACCAGTCGCGGCGCGGGCCTGTTCTTTTCCTGCTCAGTCTTGTCCTGCTCGGTCATCCGTCCACTGTAGAACCGCCGGGCACCCCCGCGGGGGCGCCCGGCGGCCGGGGCTCGGACTCAGGCGGCTTCGAAGCCCGCGTGGTCGGCGATCTTCTTCAGTTCGGCCAGCGCGTGCTTCTCGATCTGCCGGATCCGCTCGCGCGTCAGGCCGTGCTGCTTGCCGACCTCGGTCAGCGTCCGCTCACGGCCGTCCTCCATGCCGTAGCGGCTGCGGATGATGGAGGCGGTGCGGTCGTCGAGGCGGCCGATCAGGTCGTCCAGCTCCTCGCGGCGGAGCATCACCAGCACGGCGTCCTCCGGGGAGACGGCTCCGGTGTCCTCCACCAGGTCTCCGAACTGGGTCTCGCCCTCGTCGTCGACCGCCATGTTCAGGCTGACCGGGTCACGGGCCCAGTCCAGTACGTCCTTGATCCGCTGCTCGGTGGTGTCCAGCTCGGCGGCGATCTCGGCGGGCTCGGCCTCGCGGCCCAGCTCCTTGGACTTCTCGCGCTGCACCCGGCGGATCCGGCCGAGCTCCTCGACCAGGTGGACGGGAAGCCGGATGGTGCGGGACTGGTCGGCGATCGAGCGGGTGATCGCCTGGCGGATCCACCATGTCGCGTAGGTGGAGAACTTGAAGCCCTTGGAGTAGTCGAACTTCTCCACCGCGCGGACCAGGCCGGCGTTGCCCTCCTGGATCAGGTCGAGCAGGGGGAGGCCGCTGCGCGGGTAGCGGCGGGCGACGGCGACCACCAGGCGCAGGTTGGAGCGGATGAAGACGTCCTTGGCGCGCTCGGCGTCGTCGGCTATCGCGCGGAGCTCCTCCGTGCTGGCGCCGTCGAGCTGCTCCTCCTCGTCCAGCAGGTGCTGGGCGAAGACCCCGGCCTCGATGCGCAGGGACAGCTCGACCTCCTCGGCGGCGTCGAGCAGGGGCGTCCTGGCGATTTCGTCGAGGTACATACCGACCAGGTCGCGGTCGGCTTCCAGGTTGGTCGGGCGGGCGGTGCGAGTCCGATCGGCCCTGTCGCGTACGACGGCACGGGTGGCCATGCTTGCTCCCTCACTGACGATGCCGGGGGCGCTCCGTTCCGCCGCCTGGCACAACCGTGTGGGCCAGTTCCAGGCTCACACGTAACGATCCAACGCACAGAAATCGGACAACATTCCCAAGTGGCTCAGCTTTTCGTGAGCCATGCAGTATCCTGCCGATTTTCATCCGACCGATACACGCAGCGTGACGCGGTTTGCACACCCCGCGTCCACTCGCCGCCACCGAACCGGCGCGGGGCCTTCGCGACACATCCGCACAACCGATGCCGAATCGCTATCGCGGGACCGCCGGTTCGCCTCCCGCCGCTGGGAAGGTGACTGTCATGCACCAGTCCACCGATGGCTCCCCGGCGGCCGACCGACCCCCGGCCGGACGCCGCCGCTCACCGGTTCAACGCCGGACACTGCTCCGTTGTGCCTGGATCGGGCTGACGGGTCTGCTGCTCTTCACGGTGCTGCTGGTCCTGGTGAAAGCCGGCTGGTCGCCACTGGACCGGCTGGACCGCGGCTGGGTGGCGGCGCTGCACCGGTACGCGCTGCGGCACCCGGTGTGGACGGCGGCCATGCAGACGCTGGCCGACATCGGCGCCCCGTGGACGATGCGCGCCCTGCTCGGCGCGGCCGCGCTGTGGCTGTGGTGCGTGCGCGCCCGGGTGCTGGCCGGCTGGGTGCTCGCGGTGGGCCTGCTGGGCTGGACGGTCAGCGGGGCGGGCCGGGCGCTGATCGGCCGGGCCCGGCCGCACTTCGCCGACCCGGTCGCGGTGGGCTCCGGCGCGGGCTTCCCCTCCGGGCACGCGATCGCCTCGGCGGTGGCCTGCGGGGCGCTACTGGTCCTGCTGTGGCCGCGCGCGGACCGCGCGGTGCGGGCGGTAGCGGGCGCCGGCGCCGCGTTCACCGTGCTGGGCGTCGGCTGGACCAGGCTCGCACTGGGCGTGCACTACCCCAGTGACGTGCTGGCCGGCTGGGCGGCGGCGGCCACGGTGCTGGCCGGGGTGACGCTGGCGGTGGAACTCTGGCTGCCGGGCCGGCTCGGCCGGGACGTCCGCCGACTGCGCTGGCGGCTGCGGCCCCGGGTGCAGCGGGTGCTGGCCCCGCCGCTGCCGGTCGAGGCGGACGGCGACCCGGGCCACTCCTGACGGTCCGTGAGCAACGTCACACTCCGCATCCGGGCGCTCCGGGGGAGGGAACGGGCGTGGGCGGCATTCCGCATGTTTCCGGGCGGAAACGGCGCCCGACGGCCGACCCGCCACAAGCTCCGGACGCGCACCGCGACGGGCTCGGCAGGCCCCCGGGCGGCACCCGACTCCCCATCGGGTGCCGAGTTACGGCAGACTTCTGCGGCTGGGTGCACCCTGCAACCGGCAGTCGGCGGACGGACCAGACCGTTCTCCCGCACTTCTCCTGAATTTTTCCCACGCAACGCCGGACGGGCACCGATCGACGGGGGGTCCGATGACCATGCACACCGCTGACGGCCCGACCGACCCGTACGATCCGTACGCCCAGCAGCGCGGCCCGTATCCGCAGCACGGCGGCCCGTACCCCCCGCAGGGTGGCCAGCACCCCCAGCAGGGTGGCCAGCACCCCCAACAGAACGGCCAGTACCCGCCGCACGGTGGCCAGTACCCGCCGCAGGGCGGCCCGTACGTTCCGCAGGGTGGCCCGTACGTTCCGCAGGACCCACCGACCGTGCAGCTCGGCCGGATCCCCGAGCAGTTCGACCAGTACGGCCAGGTCGGTTACCCGCCGCCCCCGCCGCAGGCCCCGACGCCGGTGCCGGTGCCGGTGCCGCCGCCGCGGGCGAGCGAGGAGCAGGACCCGAAGCCCGAGGCCAAGAAGCCTGCCGCGTCCACCGGCCGCAACGGCCTGATCATGGCGCTCGGCTCGCTGGCGTCCCGGGCGCTGGGCTTCGTGCGCAGCGCGGTGATCGTGGCGGCGCTGACCACCGGCCCGGCCGGTGAGGCGTTCAACGTGGCGAACTCGCTGCCGAACATCGTCTACATGATGCTGATCGGCGGTGTGCTGGCCTCGGTGTTCGTGCCGGAGCTGGTGCACGCGATGCAGACCCACAAGGACGGCGGCCAGGCCTACACCGACCGGCTGTTGACCCTGTGCGGGACGATCCTGGTGGTGCTGACGCTCGGTGCCTGGCTGTTCGCCCCGCAGATCGTCGATCTCTACTCCGATTTCGACGGGGTACAACGCGAGCTGGCGATCACCTTCGCCCGCTACTGCCTGCCGCAGATCTTCTTCTACGGCGTGTTCACCCTGCTCGGGCAGGTGCTGAACGCCCGTGACCGGTTCGGCGCCATGATGTGGACCCCGGTGCTGAACAACGTGGTGGCGATCGGTGTGTTCGGCGGCTACCTCGCGATGGGGCACCACGCGTACGCGGCCGAGGACGTGAGCAGCAGTGACGCGTTGCTGCTGGGTGTCGGCTCGACGCTGGGCATCGTGGTGCAGGCCGCCGCGCTGCTGCCCTCGCTGCGCTCGGCCGGTTTCACTTTCCGGCCGCGTTTCGACTGGCGAGGCGCGGGCCTCACCCGGCCGCTGCGCGCGGCGGGCTGGGCGCTGGCCCTGGTGGCGGCCACCCAGCTGTCCTTCGCGGTGATCACCAGCTTGAGCACCGGTGCGGGCAAGGCGGCGCACGACGCGGGCATCCTGGGCGGCCGTGGCTTCTCCGCCTACAACAACGCCTACGCGCTGTTCGTGGTCCCGCAGGGCGTGATCACGGTGTCGCTGGTGACGGCGCTGCTGCCGAGCATGTCGCGGTCCGCGACCGCGGGCGACTACCGGAAGATCGGCGAGGACCTGTCGGCGGTGCTGCGCTCCTCGGCGGCGATGGTGGTGACCGCCGCCGTGCTGTTCTTCGCGCTGGGATCGCAGATCGCAATGGCCGCGTACGGCTACGGCTCCGGGAAGACCGTGCACGACGACGCCATGGTGGTGGGCCAGCTGCTGATGGCCTTCGCGATCGGCCTGCCCGCGTTCTGCGCCCAGTACGGCCTGGCCCGCGGCTTCTACGCGATGGGCGACGCCCGGACGCCGTTCTGGCTGACCCTGGCGTCCACCGGCACGAATGCCGCGCTGTGCTGGGTGGCGTACGAGACGCTGCCGCTCCAGAACAAGGTGATCGGCATGGCGGTGGCGCACACGGCGGCCGCGATCCTGTCGGTGGCCGTGACCGGCATCGCGCTGGGCCGCCGGCTGGCGAAGGGCGCTCCCCCGGCTGCCGCGCCCGCCCCTGCGAACGCGGAGCCGGACTCGACGATGGTGCTGCGCACCGACGCCTTCGCGCCGGGTGCGAACGCCACCGTGGACCTGGGTGTGCGGCGCGGGCGGCGCGGCAGTGGGCTGGAGGGCTTCCGGCTGGTGACCCTGCACCTGGGCCTGATCGTGGCGTGCCTGCCGGGCGCGTTCGCCGCACACTGGCTGGCGGGGCAGTTCGGCGAGAGCCTGTTCGGCAGTCTGGTGGGGCTGGCGGCGGGCTCGCTGGCAGTGCTGCTGTCGCTGTTCGTGCTGGCCCGTCCGCTGGGCGTGGGGGCGTCGGTGGCGCCGTTCGCCCGCAAGCTGCGGATCCCGTACCCGACGCCGGCACCGGCCGGCGGGGGCAAGCACCGGCGATAGGCCGGGTCAGGTCGGGATGTCCTCGGCGGCCTCCAGCCAGCCGAGGGCGGCGACGTGGATGCCGGCCTGGAAGCGGCTGCGGGCGTCCATCCGGACCATCAGGTCGGCCATCATCCGGCGCACGGTGCGCAGCGAGACGCCCAGGCGCTGACCGGCGCGTTCGTCGGTGAGGCCTTCGGCGAGCAGGCGCAGCAGTTCGCGTTCCTGGCCGGTGAGGCCGTGCGGGTCGCGCTGGGCGGATTCGCCGAGCGGGCGGGCGTGGTCCCAGACCTGGTCGAACAGGGCGCGCAGGGCGGCGACCACGCCGGGGCTCTGGAGCAGTACGGCGCCCTTGCGGGGGTCCTCGGGGTCGATCGGGACGATGGCGGTGGCGTTGTCGACCACGATCATGCGCAGCGGCAGGGTGGGTGCGGTGCGGACGGCGCCGCCGAGGCCGTGCAGCCAGCGGGCGTACTGGACGGTGGCGGGGTCGTTGCGGACGCTGTCCTGGTAGACGGTTCGCATCCGGACGCCGCGTTCCAGGGTCTCCTGGTCAAGGGTTCGGCTGGCCTCCATGACCTGGGCGGGCTGCGGGCCGCCGGGGGCGAAGGCGAGCACTTCGGCGGTGGCGTCGGAGGCGAGCTGGATCAGCCGGTCGCGGACCTGGTCGAGGCTGGCGAGCATTTCGATGCCGCGCTGTTCGCCGGGCGCGTGCAGGCTGGCGTACTCGGCGATCAGGCCGGCCATCGCGACCCGGCTGCGTTCCATCTCGCGGTGGCGGCGGGCGGCCTCGGCCTCCTGGTGGGCGAGCAGGGCGGCCAGTCCGCGTTCCGGGTTGACGGCGCGCCAGCGGGTTCCGCAGCTGGTGGGGCGGGTGAGGGCGAGGTCGGCGAGGCGGTCGAGGGCGGCGCAGACCTCCGTCTCGGTGCTGTCCAGGTGGGCGGCGAGGCCGCCGGTGTCGAGGTCGGGGTGCAGCAGCATCGCCCGGTAGACGGCCTCGCCGAAGGCGTCGAGCCCGATCGGGCCGCCGGCGGTCAACGCTCGGTCTTCCGGCTGTCCTGTCCGGTGCCGGTGCGCGTCGCTCTGTTCATTTCGGCCTCCAAAGCGCCGGTTCGCGGCGCTGCCCCCGGGTAGCGTCCTGATCTGGCGTCAGGCGATTGCCACCCGAGCCAGGTCTGGAACTGACTTGCGGAGATTCTGGCGGACGGGTGGGTGAACCGTGAAGGGTGCCGGGCAACTGTCATTTTCGTGCCAGGCGGATATGTGTCACCCGTGATGCCCTCCGGCGGGGGCCCGGGTTTGTCACGCTGGGGGGGTGTACGCGATCCGCCTGGAGCTGATCCCGCCGCGGCCCGTCCCGGGCGGGGCGGCGATGGAGGCCGATCCGGTCCGGCTGGCCCTGCTGCGGCTGCCGCTGGACGGGGCCCGGGTGTGCCACGCCCGGGTGCTGACCGGGCCGGACGGGCTGGCGGCAGTGTGTTTCCTGACCGCCGCGTCCTTGCTGGCCGCGGAGCGGGCGCTGCGTGCGGGCGCGGGCGGGCTGGCGGAGGCGGGCGGGCCACTGGCGGGCTGGGCGGTGGTGCGCTGCGAGGCGGATCCGTGGATCGCGCTCGGCATGTTGCAGGCCCGCGCGCGGAGTTGAGGCTTCGAGACCGAGCTGGCCGCTCGGTGTCACGGCACTCTCGTGCCAGCTCCGGGTGCTGACGCGAAGGTGCCGTCCGGGCCACTCTTGGTGATGTCGGCAGGACGGCGGTGCGAGACCGCGGGAGCAGCCCCCGGCGGGGGCCGCGGATCGGACCGGAGACCTGACGGCGGTTCACCACACATGCCCCGGCGGCAGCCCGGGGATCAGCCGAACGCGAGAGGATCGGGCACTCCCATGACGCTGAACATCCGTTTTGTCACGATTGTCGCTCTGGGTGCGATGGTGGTCGGCGGCGTCGCCACCGCCGCCGAACTGGCCGGACCGAGCCGACCGGGAGCGGTGGTCACGGCGGACGGCACCGTCGCGGACGGTCCGCAGCCGCCGGCCGACGCGGGCTCGCAGGCCGTCGTGGTCGGGCCGACCCCCACCCCGGCGCCGTCCGGCAGCCCGACCTCGACCGAGCCCCCGCACAACGACGGCACCTGGGGCTGGGGCTGACCGGGCCGGCCGGCAGAGCCGGGGAGGCGTCCGGATGACCACCGCACTGGAACGCCCGCTGGTGCAGCGGGCCCTGCCCCACCCGTTCCCGCTCGCCGCGGCAGCGGCGGCGAGCCCGACCCGGGTGCTGCTGGCCGACCGGCACCACCTGTTCCGCTCGGGGCTGGGGGCGCTGCTGGACCGGGAGGAGGACCTCGCGGTGGTCGCCGAGGCGGTCGGCGGCGAGGAGGCCGCGACGGCGGCGTCCGGGGTGCGCCCGGCGGTCGCGGTGCTCGGCGTGGACCCGGAGCAGCCGGACCCGACGGCCGCCGCGCGGCGCCTGCAGCACGCCGCGCCGGGCACCGCGGTGCTGCTGCTGGTGCCGGCCCTGCCGCGGACGGCGCAGGGCCGGCGGGCGCTGGTGGAGGGCGCGGCCGGGGTGCTGCTGAAGGACGTGCAGGCGGCGGCGCTGATCGCGGCGGTGCGCGAACTGGCCCGCGGCGGGCGGGTGTACGACCCGCGGCTGGTACTGGAGGTGGTGCGCACCACCGGGCAGCCGGGGCCGCTCAGCCGCCGGGAGCTGGCGGTGCTGGGCGAGATCGCCGAGGGCAGCACGGTGCAGGAGGCCGCGACGGCGCTGTCGTTGTCGCCGGGGACGGTGCGCAACTACGTGTCGGCGGCGATCGCCAAGACCGGGGCGCGCAACCGGTGCGACGCGATCCGGATCGCCCGCGAGTGCGGCTGGCTGTAGGCCGGCCTCAGCAGAAACCGAAGGACACGCAGACCCGCCGACGACCCGTCAGATTCCCGCTGACGGGTCGCAGGCGTGCGTGCGTGCGGGTGCTTCGGTGCAGGTGTGCGTGCGTGCGGGTGCTTCGGTGCAGGTGTTGCAGTGCGGGCGCTTCAGTGCAGGTGTTTCAGTGCGGGTGCTTCAGTGCGGGCGGTCCGGTGCGGGCGGTCCGGTGCGGGTGTTTCAGAAGGTCTCGCCGAGGCTCTGGCCGGCCCGGGCGGCGTCCACCACGTCGGCGAAGCCGTGCGCGGTGCGCGGCACCCCGGCGGGGCGGCTGCCGATCAGGAACTCGCCGACGGAGGATTCGGCGGTCCAGTCGAGGCCGAGGGCCCGGGCGGCGGCGTCGGTGTCGCCGGAGCCGAGGCCGCAGGGGCCCAGGCCCATCGCGGTGGCCACCAGGTAGAGCGTCTGGTAGAGCACGCCGACGTGCTTGAGGGTCAGTGCGTAGGCGATCTGGCTGTACTTCCAGGACAGCCGCCCGAACCGGCTGGTGACGGTGAGCAGCACCTGCGGGTCGACGCTGCACGCGGCGGCGCGCCAGGCGGCGGTCACGAGTTCGCCGAACGCGGCTTCCTCGCGGGGGTGTTGGAACGGGCGGGGGCGCAGCCGGTGGGCGGCCGTGTCGTACCGGTAGACGCCGGGTTCGAGTCCGACGCACTTGACCACCGAGAGGTAGACCTCCAGTTCGCCGGTGGCGCCGCCGGCGGGGTAGGGGCGTTCGACGCCGTCGTAGCCGTGCGGGTCGGCGGGGTCGCCGGGGATGATGCGGCGGACCCGGGCCACCCGGTAGAGCAGTTCGGCGAGTTGGTCGAGGGTCACCGGGGTCTCGGCGTAGGTGCGGACCGAGCGGCGGCCTTCCAGTACTTCGCTGAGCGCGGGGTCGCGGGCGACCACGGTGTCCCAGTCGGGGACGGGCAGGTCGATGCCCTCGCCCTCCTCGCGGGCGCCGGGGGTGGAGACGGCGGGCAGTTGCGGGACGTCCTGGTGGGCGTAGACGCCGCCGGCCGGGTAGTCGTGCCGGCCGGCCCGGCTGCGGGCGTGGAACAGCAGGTCGTGGAAGTCCCAGAGCGGGGCTTCGGCGCCCTGGCCGGCGTCCAGGAAGCCGCCGCCGGCCAGCAGTCCGGCCAGTGCCTCGCCCTCGTCGGCGGACATTCCGGCGAGCAGGGCGGCCTCCTCGGCGGTGCGGGAGGTGCTGAGGGCCGCCACGAAGGCCCCGGCGGAGGCCTGGTGGAGGGTCAGCCGGAACGGGGCCATCGGCGATTCGAGGACGCAGGACTCGCCGTTGCCGTCGGGCAGCCGGCGCAGGTAGGCGAACCGGGAGAGCACCAGCGGACCGGTGGGGCGGGCGAATCCGGGCAGGGCGGCGAAGCGGGCGATCGGCACCGCGGTGGCCAGGGGCGCGCCGAGCGGGTCGGCGACGGTGGTGGTGACCAGGTACGGGAAGCGTTCGAGCAGCTTCAGCAGCCGGACCTGGTCGAGGGCGAGGGTGTCCAGGTCGGCGTCGGTGCGGGTGAGTTCGCCCAGTGCGGCGACGGTGCGCTCGCCGAGCGCGTGGACGCGCTGGTGGCCCCACGGGTGGGCGAGTTCGACGTCGGCGCCCTGGGCGATGACCTCGACCTCGGGGCGCAGTCTGAGCAGGCGGCGGAGCGGGCGGTGGCCCCCGGTGGTGGGGGCGGGTGGCAGGTGTTCGATGACGGTCATGGGTACCTCCCCGGGTGGGCGGGGCAGCCGGGCCCGGCTGCCCCGCGCGTCGGTCAGATGAAGATCGGAATCGGGTTGAGCTCGCTCTCCGGGGTCGGGGTGTCCAGCCAGCCGAGCCGGACGGGGACGTCGTAGAGCCGGCCGGGCGCGTACCTGGCCCAGAAGTGCCGCATGCCGGGGACGATCACCCGGGCGACGGGGAGCCCCACGTCGGGGCGGGTCTGGTCGGCGACCAGGAACTCCATGCCGTGGTCCTCGACGATCTTCTGGACGAGTGTCAGGTCGTCGGCGAGGTCGGCCCCGGCGAGCGGGAGCCAGCTGGCGGGGGTGGAGCGCGGGGCGTTCGGGTCGGGCCGCAGGTGGGGCTGGTTGGCGAGGGTGGCGGTGGTCCACCAGGCCTTCTGCTCGGGGTCGGCGCCGGCGTAGTTGACCCGGCCGTGCTCGTCGCCGACGACGGGGCCGAGGAACTGGTTCATCTCGGTGAGGGCGCGGGTGAGCGCGATGTGCGGGTCGAGGTGCGCGCCGAACGCGATCAGCAGGTCCTCGTTGGTGCCGGAGCCGGGCGCGGCGTCGGTGCGGCGGGAGAACGCGCCGACCACCGGGATGCCGAAGTCGGCGGTCAGGTCGAGCGTCCAGATCTCCCGGTTCAGGCCGCGGTAGACCTCGCGGAGCTGGTCGATGTACGGGTCGCCGAAGGCGTCCATGTCCACGGCGGGGCGCTGCACGCGGTTGTACCACCAGAGCGCCACGGCGTCGCGTTCGACGAGTTCGAAGAAGCCCTGGAGCACGGCGTCCTCGAAGGAGGTGCCGGCGGCGCAGCCGTTGGAGTCGCCGGCGGCGTAGAACCGGCCGCCGTGCCGGTAGCCGTAGTACATGGCCTGGGTCGGCAGCCAGCGGTGGCGCTGCTCGGTCAGCGACCATGCCGGGGACCATTCGATCCGGTCGTCGGTGCGGAACGGCTCGGGGACGACGTTGAACATCGACTGCTTGACGTTCCAGCGGTCGCGTTCGGCGTACTGCTTCGCGGAGTAGAGCAGGGTGCGCTCGGGGTGGATGGCGGCGTCGCCGAGTTCGGCGAAGGTGGCGGTGCGGCGGGCCTCGTCGCCCTGGAAGACGCCGGAGAAGCGTTCCATCGCCTCGCCGAGCGCGGAGGCCCGGGCCTGGATGTCGGTGCGGCCCTTGCCGCAGCTGATCGAGCGCAGGCCGGTGCGCAGTTGTCTGAGGTTGCCGCTCTGCCGGGCCAGGTTCTGCCCGGAGACGTAGACCCGCAGGCCGGTGGGGGTGCGGGCGGCGGGGACCAGGGCGGTGACCACGCCGGTGATCGGGCTGAGCTGGGGGCGGTACTTCTCCAGCATGTCCTCGGGCGCGGCGGAGCGGTGTCCGCCGTCGGCGGTGAACGCCTTGGGGCGGGATTCGAAGGCGACGGGCGCGAGCTGACGGCGGCTCACCATCGTGTCGTCCCCGCAGGCCGCGCACTGCGGGCGGCGGACCAGGGTGTGCTTCTCGCTCTCCAGCAGCACGGTGTCCAGGGTGGTGACGGCGGGCTGCACGGGGCGGGCGCCGGCCAGCCACTTGGCGGTCTCCAGTGCGGCGAGCTGGGTGCCGAGCGCCAGGGTGGCGGGCAGGTGGGCGCCGGCGGTGGAGATCGGTTGGTCCTGGCCGAGGCGGTGCTGGAGGTAGCTGAGCGAGGTGCGGTTGGCGGACAGGCGGTGGGTCAGGCACTCCCAGCAGCCCGACCCTTCCGTCTCGGGCAGGTCGGGGCTGAACACCGGCCCGACCCAGACGATGGAGCCGACCGGGCGGGCCAGCAGCCAGGGCCGGCCGTCGGCGAGGGCGCGCCGGTTTCGTTCGGCGAGGCCGGGGTGCAGGTAGTCGTCGGTGAGGGCGACGGTGAACTCGGCGTCCTGGTCGACCGTCACCCCGGCGGCGGTCAGCGCGGCGAGGAACGGGCCGGTGTCGAGGTCGCCGTACACCTCGACCCGGACGGTCGAGCTGCGCAGGGCGGTCATCGCGGCGTCGCCGTCCTGCCCGGCCATCTCGAAGAAGGCCGCGCCGGGGCGGTCGGTGGCGGGGTCGGCCGCGGTGATCCAGCCGCCGGCCCGGAGCTTGTCGACGCCCGCGCCGATCTTGTCGGCGGGCACGGTGCCGTCGAGGGCGGCGCCGATCTGTTCGGCGGTGCGGGTGCCGTCCAGCAGCGGGGCGAGGGCTTGGGCGAGCTTGCCGTCGACCACCGAGACGCCGCGTTCGGAGACCAGGTAGACGGCCTCGCCGTCGATCACGTACGGGGTGAAGTGGCGTTTGAAGCCGATGAGTTCGGACATGGCGGGTTACTCCTCGAAGCGGCGCGCGGTCAGCGCAGGGTGGCGAGCGGGGCGGCGGAGGCGTCGTGCAGGCGCAGCAGCAGCAGGCCGACGGCGACGGTGCCGTCCAGCGCGCCGAGGTTGACGGCGTCGTGCACGGCCCGGTCGGGGAACCAGGTGCCGTGCAGGCGGTAACGGGTGAGCAGGTCGCGGACCATCAGGGCGGCGGCCTCCCGGCCGTCGTAGAACGGGCCGGGCAGCAGGGCCTCGACCTCTTCCGGCAGGGTGTGGACGAGTCCGGCCTCGGCGGCGGTGAGTGCCTCGGTGGCGGCGGAGAGCAGCGCGCGGCCGGTGAGCGCGGCGAGTTCGGGGCCGGTGACGGGCGGGGCGAGCGCGGCCAGGTCGGCGCCGGCCACGGCGTCGGCGCCGAGCGAGACGGCGGTGTCCAGGCAGGCGAGGCGGCCGGATCCGGTGCCGGTGGCGAAGCGGTGTGCGCGCAGCCGGGCCCGGACGGCCTCGGGGTCGTCGAGCAGCGCGGGGGCCTCGGCGACGGTGCGGGCCAGGGCGACGGCGATCGAGTCGGGTCCGCCGGGGACGAGCTCCAGGAAGTCGAACGCCGGTGCCTGGTCGCCGAACCGGTCGAGCGCGGTGGCGGCCAGGGTGCGGATCGCGGCGTCGGTGTCGGGGTGGCTGCCGCCGGCCCGGCGCAGCCGGAGCAGGTTGAGCAGCAGGCCTGCGGTGCCGAGCGGCAGGTCGCCGTGCGGGACCTTCACCGGGCGGCCGGGCCGGTTGGACGCGGACTCGGCGACCGACAGTGCGCCGGGCACCAGGGCCTGGGCGGCGGTGAGGAAGTCCGTCTCGCCGAGCAGCAGTCCGCCGCGGGCCAGGCCGTGGATGATCGCACCGGGGCCGAAGAACCCGCCGGGGACGGGTGCACCGGAGGCGAGCCGGGAGTCGCCGGCGAACACGAACGCCTTCGGCTCCTGCGGGTCGATCAGCGCGGCGGCGTCGGCGAGCAGGTGGTGCGCGGCCCGGTGGAAGCGCGGTTCGCCGGTGGCGGACCAGAGTTCGGCGAGGAAGAGGCCGATGCCGAGGGTGCCGGAGGTCAGGTCGGGGCCGAGCACCTCGACCTGCCGCAGGCCGGTGCCCGGGTACCAGCCCTGGGCGACCCAGCCGGTGCCGCGCCGGGCGGCGAGGATCCGGTCGCCGACCGCGACGGCCTCGGCGAGCAGCTCGCCGGGGGTGGGCGGTTCGGCCGCCGCCAGCGGCCGGAGCGGCTTCCCGGGCGGCTGCTCGGTGCCGGCCCGGGCGGCGTCGATGCAGCCCGACAGCACCGCGACCTGGGTGTCCAGGTCGAAGCCGTCGAGTTCGGCGACCCGCTGCTGGAGGCGCTGCCAGCCGGTGGAGCGGAAGTGCCCGGGGATCTCCCGGCCGTCGGCGGTGAACACCGAGGAGGAGGTGGTCAGCGAGCGGAAGAACGGAATGTCCAGGGTGCGGAAGGAGTCGAGCTCGGCGAGCACCACCTCCAGCAGGTCGCCGCGGTCCGTGTCCCCGGAGCGGGCGGTGACGGCGCCGCGCAGCGCGCCGGCGATGACGGTCTCCCGGGTGGCGCCGTCGTCCAGTGCGAGCGGGCTGGTGGAGGCCCGCAGGATCTTGTAGCCGTCCCAGGTGTGGCGCCAGATGTAGCGCACCCAGACGCCCCGGAACCCGCTCAACGGCCCTGCCGGGTCGGCGAGTTCGGCGCGCAGCCGGTACAGCGCGGCGTGCATCTCGCGGTAGCCCTCGACCACCTCGTCGGTGTACTCCCACGGGTCGGCCGACCGGCCGTCGTGCACCGGACGGTAGGCGGTGATGGGCAGCGCGGGCACGCCGGGGACGATCTCCAGGCTGCCGACCCGGGACAGGCAGCCGATGTCGAGGGCGTCGGTGCGCCCGGCCGGCGTCCACGGCTGGAAAGCCATCGCGGTGCGCACCACGGTGGTCTCCAGCTCGTCCAGCAGCGCGTGCTGGGCCTCCTTCAGCACCGGGGGGTTCTGGACGCGCGGGTAGAGCAGGCACTCCAGGTCGATCAGGACGGGGTGCTCGCCGTCGGCGAGCAGGTTGTCCGCCCACATGTCGCGGCCTTCGAGC
This sequence comes from Kitasatospora sp. NPDC048662, assembly GCF_055587065.1. Taxonomy (NCBI): domain Bacteria; kingdom Bacillati; phylum Actinomycetota; class Actinomycetes; order Kitasatosporales; family Streptomycetaceae; genus Kitasatospora; species Kitasatospora sp. NPDC048662. Next base: position 750,011 of record NZ_JBVJHA010000002.1, read on the forward strand.
AGCTGCACCAGGCGGATGGTCATGCCGAGGCGGCGGTAGAACCGGGCGAAGCCCGCCGGGTCGGCGCACTCGCGGGACGGGACGAGTTCCTCCCAGCCGTAGTCGCCGGAGCAGTCGGTGCTGAGCGAGGCGCCGTGGCCGTCGTCGCCGCGGTCGGAGCGGACCAGCACGGTGCGCAGCGGCAGGTCCAGGGAGAGTTCCCGGTTGAGGCGTTCGACCAGGCCGAGGAAAGCGGTGGCGTGCCGCATGTCCTTGGGCTTGTAGACCACGCCCGCGCCGGACTCGAAGCGCAGCAGTGCCACCGAGCGGCCCTGGGCGTGCCGGTCGCCCGCGTCGCCGTGCACCGCGTCCAGCGCGCCCGGGTCGGCGCCGTGCCACATCTCCTCGACCAGGCTGGTGCGGTCGGCGGCGAGGCGGGCGAACAGCTCGGTGTACATCTCCTGCCACTGCCGGCAGACGGTGCCGAGCAGGTACGCCAGCGCGGGCAGCCGCTCCAGCCGGGCCAGCCAGCCCGCGGTGGAGGCGTCGGGGCCGCCCTCGGCGTCCCAACTGGCGGCGCGGGGGCGGCCAGTGGCGAGCTGGAACTCCTGGCAGAGGGTCAGGTTGGCGACCTCGACCAGGCGGCCGGTCAGGGTGCCGACCACGTCGGCGCGGCCCTTTTCGGTGACGGGGACGCCGAGGATCGTGCCGTCACCGGCGGGCAGCAGCGCGTCGGCGGCGGCCACGAACCCGGCGGCGATCGCGCCCGGGCCGGTGGCGGACCCGGCGCTCTGGGCGCGCAGGAACACGGCCAGCGGGTACGCCCAGGAGGGCAGCTTCGCGGGGTCGGCGAGGCGGACCCGGCGCAGGCCCTCGCCCAGCGGGCGGCCGGTCTCGGCGAGGTGGTCGAGCAGCACCCCGGCCGAGCGCTGGTCGCCGGCGGCGCGGCGCAGCCAGGTCTCCACGGCGGCGGCGCGGCTGCGCCGGTCCTCGGCCGGGTCGGGGACGAACAGGGCCTGTCCGTCGTCGCGGGCGGCGGCGCGTTCCTCGAAGCTCGCGGCGGCGGCGATCACGGCGCGCAGCCGTTCGTCGGCGCCGGGGAGGTCGGGCAGCAGGGCGGTGGCCGGGGCCGCGGGGCCGGGGCCTTTGGCGGTGCGGAGCCAGGTCTGCACGTCGAGCGACATCTCACATCTCCTGGAAGCGGGCGAGTCGGGTGAACAGCGGGTCGGTGCCGAGCAGTTCGCGGTAGGTGCCCTCGGCGGACACCCGTCCCCGGTCCAGCACGCAGATCCGGTCGGCGGTGCGGATGGTGCTCAGTCGGTGAGCGATCACCAGGCGGGTGCGGTCGAGGCCGGCGACGGCGTCGGCGACCCGCTGCTGGGTGGCGTTGTCGAGTGCGGAGGTGGCCTCGTCGAGCAGCAGCACGGCGGGGTCGCGGACCAGTGCGCGGGCCAGCAGCAGGCGTTGCACCTGGCCGCCGGAGAAGCCCTGCGCGTCCTCGCCGACCCGGGTGCCGAGCCCCATCGGCAGGGCGCGCAACTCCTCGGCGATTCCGGCCAGTTCGGCGGCGTGCCAGATCCGGTCCTGGTCGATGTCGGGGTCGGCGCCGGCCAGGTTCTCCAGCAGCGAGCCGCGCAGCATCCGGCCGTGCTGGAGCACCGATCCGACCTGTCTGCGCACCAACCGGGCGTCCAGCGTGGCGAGTTCGCGGCCGTCGTAGCGGACCGCGCCGGACTCGGGCTGCTCGAAGCCGAGCAGCAGCCGGATCAGGGTGGACTTGCCCGCCCCGGACGGCCCGACCACGGCGACGAACTCGCCGGGCTCGGCGTGCAGCGACACCCCGTCGAGCGTGGGCAGGGCGCTGCCCGGGTAGCGGAACGTGACGTTCTCCAGGGCGAGTCGGCCCTTCAGGCGGCCGGGGTCGGCGAGCTGCCCGGAGCGGTTGGTCTCCGCGGCGGCCGGCTCGGCGAGGATCGGGCGCAGCCGCTCCAGCACGGGGGCGACGCCGAACGCGCCGGCCGCCGCACTGGTGAGCTGGCCGAGCGCCAGGGCGACCTGCCCGGCCGCCACACCCGCCGCGACCAGGTGCCCGGCCTCCGGGGTCGGGCCGAAGGTCGCCCCCGCCAGCAGCACCGCCAGCAGCAGCGGCTGAAGCGCGGTGGTCAGCGCCCCGGCGGTGGCGTCGGAGCGCATCGCGGCGGCGTCGGCGCGCTTCTGTCCGGCGAACGGGGTCGCCCAGCGGGCGAAGGCCTGGATCTCCCGTCCGGCGGTCTGGATCTTGTCGATGCCCAGCAGCAGCCCGTACAGCACCCCTTGGAGCTGCCCGTGCGCCTCGAACACCTGCGACTCGAACTCCTGGCGGCGACGGCCGAGCAGCAGCAGCACGGCCGTCACCGCCAGCACGGCGAGCAGCAGCAGCCCGCCGAGCCGCCAGTCCACCAGCAGCAGCACCGTCAGACCGGTGACGGCGAACACCGCCCCCAGGACGGCTCCCACCAGGACCTCCGAGAGGGCCTGCCGGGCCTGCGCCACCGCGTTCGCCCGGTGCACCAGATCACCCGTGGTGAAGTCGCGGAAGAACCGCGCGTCCTGGGCCAGCAGCCGGTCCCAGACGGCGGGTTCGAGCGCGTGCTGCACCCGGCTGGTGAGCCGGACGGCCGCGGTGTTGCGGACCAGCGTGAGCAGCCAGGACGCCACCACCGCGGAGCCCAGCAGCACGGCCAGCCAGCGCACCGGGTGCCGTTCGGCCAGCAGCAGGCCGGGCAGCAGCACTCCGGTGGACAGCGGGACGAGCAGGCCGAGCAGCGCCGAGAACAGCCCCGCCACGCTCAGCACCGCGAGGTCCCGGCGGGCACCGGGCACGGCGAGGGCGAAACGCAGCAGGGCTCCCGGGGTCGGGCGACCCGGTGGCAACGGCGGGTACAGCAGCAGCGCCTGGCGGCCAAGGGCTGGTGCGCGATCCGCTCGGGCCGAGGCCCGTGCGGAGCCCGGGTCGAGGCGGCGGTGCCGCCCGGCCCGGGGGATCAGGGCGATCGGCCGGCCGTCCTCGGCGGCGAACGCCACCATCGGTCCGGCCGTGCCGCGTTCGTCCCCGCCGTCCAGCGTCACGGGCCGCCAGCGCACCCCGGCCCGGCGCAGCAGCGCGGTGACCGGATCGGCGGCGTCCCGCACGGCGGCGGGGATCTCCTCGGGAACGGCCACTCCCAGTGCCCGCAGCACCTCCCGCGCCTGGTCCGCGCGGTGGCGCGGCGCGATCGGCGAGGTGTCGCCGCGGCGCGGGAGGGTGTGCGGGCCGGTGGTGGCGGCGGTTCCCAGTTCGGCCAACGCGGCCGCGAGTGCGGTCCGGTTGGCTGCCGCGGTGGCGTCGACCCGGGCCGCCGGGTCGCGCTCGGTGTCCGCCGCGGCGGTCTGTGCGCCGGCCCGGCGGGCGGCGTCGGCGGGTGCGGTGACGGTGCTGCTCATGCCTGACCCTCCGTTCGGGCGGGAGTGCGGGTGGTGGTGCGGCGCGCCGGCTTGCCTGCGCCGCTGCCGGGTTCGGCCGAGGCCGCTCGGCGGGCGCGGCGGGCTCCGGTGGTGGACGCGGCCTGCGGCCGGGCCTTGCGCGGCGGCGCGGCGGCCTCGCCGCTCGGGCTCGGGCCGGCTTTCCGCCCCGGCTTCTCGCCGGGCACGGGCGCCGCACCTTCGGCCGCCCCGGCCTTCCGGCCGGCCTCGCGCAGCAACTCCCGGTACGGGCCGGGCTGTTCGGCGAGCTCGGCGGGCGGGCCCTGCTGGACGATGCGGCCGCCCTGGATGACCACGACGCGATCGGCGGCCTGGATGGTGCTGAGGCGGTGAGCCAGCACCAGGCAGCTGATGCCGCGGCGGCGCAGGTGCTCGTTGACGGCGGCCTCGGTGTGCGCGTCGAGTGCGCTGGTCGCCTCGTCGAGCACGACCAGGGCCGGGTCCAACGCCAACGCCCGTGCGATCTCCAGGCGTTGGCGTTCGCCGCCGGACCAGTTGCGGGCGTCCTCGTCGATCCGGGCGTCCAACCCGCCGCGCCTGCGGACGAGTTCGGCAGCCTCCGCGTCGGCGAGGGCCCGGTGCAGGGCGTCCTCGCCGGCGGCCGGGTCCCAGAGCGTCAGGTTCTCCCGGACGGTGCCCTCGAAGAGCCGCAACTGCTGCTCTACGTAGGCGACTTGACTGGTGACGACGCCCCGGTGCCAGTCGTCGCGGGGTCGCCCGTCGAGCAGCACCTCGCCCTTCCAGGGGCGCAGGACGCCCGCGGCCAGCCGGGCCAGCGTGGACTTGCCGCTGCCGGAGCCGCCGACCACGGCGACCCATTCGCCGGGGGCGATCCGCAGCGAGATGCCGGAGAGCGCGGGCGGCCGGTTCGGGTCGTAGCCGAACTCCAGGTCGCGCAGCTCCAGTTCGCCGCGCAGCCGGACCGGTTCGGCGGGGCTGTCGAGCACCGGCGCGAGGTACGGATCGACCTCACTGGTCCCGATGTCCTCCAGCAGCGCGTTCTGCGCCCGGGCCACAGTGAATTCGCTTCCGATGCCGACCAGTTGGGAGACCGGCAGGAGAAACCCGTTGAGCAGCAGCAGGAACGCCAGCAGGGTGCCGAAGGTGAGCGAGCCGGCCAGCAGCAGTGCCGTTCCGGCGACCACGGCGACGGCGGCGGCGGCCGAGTTGAGCGCGCCGGGCAGCGAGAGCGGCACCAGGACGGTCTCGGCGACCCGCTGGCCGGTGTGCGCGGCCCGGGCCTGCCAGCCCGCCCAGGACCGGAACAGCGCGTCCTCCGCGCCCTCCGCCTTGACGGTCTCGATCGCCGACACCCCGGCGAACGCCACCCCGTCGCGCTTGTGCCCTTCGGCGTGCAGCCGGTGGATCATGCCGCCGCGCCGCCGGTCGGCGGAGCGCAGCGCGAGCGCGTCCAGTGCGGCCACCGCGACCGGGATCGCGGCGAGCTTCGGCGCCAGCCAGAGCAGCGCGCCCAGGTGCACGGCGGCGGCGGCCAGCGAGGACGCCGCACCCGCGACCCGGTAGGACAGCAGGTTCGCCAGGCCGTCGTTGAGCTGCACCCGGGTGACCAGCCCGCCGAGCTGCCGGCGGTGGAAGAACGCGCCCGGCAGCCGGAGCATCTTCCACAGGAACGCGGCGGAGCTGCGGGCGGCCATCGCCTCCAGCACCCGGTTGACCAGCGCGGACCGCAGCCGGTTGCCGGCCAGTACCAGCCCGGCGACGGACAGCCCGGCCAGGGTGAGCGGCACCGCCCAGCCGGACGCGCCGCCGTTCACCACCGCCGCGAGGTAGCTGCGCAGCAGGAACGCGCCCGCCACGCCCGGCACCGTCATCAGCATGCCGACCAGCACGGCGGCCAGCAGCGGCCCGGCGTAGGGCCGCAGGCGCGCGCCGAGGGCACGCAGCAGCGGGAAGCGGCGGCCGCCGCGTTCGAAGTCCGGGCCGGGTTCGAAGCCGACGGCGATGCCCGCGAAGGAGTCCCAGAACTCCGCCGGGGTGGCCGAATAGGAGCCCAGCGACGGGTCGTTGAGGTACACCCGGCCGCGCTTGACGCCCTCGAACACCGCGAAGTGCGGTCCGGTCACCAGCACCATCGACGGCACCGGCACCTCCCCGAGACCGGCCAGCCGGTCGTCCCGGCGCACCACCCGGCGCCCCCGGGCCAGCAGCCCGTACCGCCCGGCGGCCCGCGCGACCGCGGCCGCGCTCACCCCGTCCCGGCTGACCCCGCAGGCCCGGGACGCCTCGTTCAGGGTCACCCGCCGCCCGAACGCCCCCAGCACCACGGCCAGGCAGGCGGCCCCGCAGTCCTGTTCCTCCATCTGCGGGACGACGGGCGTGCGGAGGTAGCGGCGGCGCTTGGCCGCCGACTTCCTGGACGGTTCGGCCGGCCCGGGGGCCGCGGCACCGCCGGTGTCGCGCTGCGCCGTCGTGGGCGGCTCCACGGTGTCGGCCGCGGTGGGCTTCATCGCTTGGCCTCCTTCCCGAGGACGGCCTGGTACGGGTGGCGGCTGCCGAGATCGACCCGGACGTCCAGGGCCAGCGGGCCGGCCAACGGGAGGTCCTGCGGCAGGTGGGCGTACGCCACCCAGACGGGGGCGGAGCCGGTGGGCAGACCGGGGACGGCGACGGGCAGGGTGCCGTCGAGGGTGTCGGCGCGGACGGGGAGCGGGTCGATCCGGTCGAGGACCGCGTCGGCCGTTCCCCCGCCGGGCACCGGCACCAGCACGCGCCGGCCGGGGGCGAGCTTCGCCGCGTCCTTCGGATCGGTGAGCAGCAGCCGGACGGTGGCCGGTGCGTCGGCCCGGTCCAGCGCCAGGACGGGTGTGCCGGGGGCGAGTTGGGCGCCGGGCGCGGCCAGCAGGGCGCTCACCGTGCCGGCGGCGGGGGCCGTCAGTTCGCTCGTCCCGTCCGGGCCGGCGAGCTGCGCCAGCACCTGGCCGGACGTCACCTGCTGGCCGGGGCGGACCCGGAAGGCGAGCAGGCTGCCGGGGTGCTCGGCAAAGACCCGCACCGGCGCGGTGCCGTGCGCGGCGACCGCGTGCACGGTCAGGGTGTTCGGGAGGGTGCCCCACACCGCCCAGCCCGCGCCCGCCCCGACGGCCAGCACCAGCGCGGCACCGGCCAGCCACAGGCGGGCGCCGATCAGCCGCACCGGCTGGTCGAGTCCGGGCTCCAGCACGGCGGCGGCCCGCGCGGCGGCGACGGCGGCGGTCTGCGGCCCCTGCTCCGTACGGGGCTGCGTCACGGCGCTCACGCCGCCACCTCCGCAAGCTCGGTCCGCGGCGGGCAGGCCACCGGCAGCTCGCGCACCCCGCCGAAGGCGAACTGTTCGTGGCGGCGGGCGGTGGCGTCGGTCAGGGTGGTGCTCAACTCCCGTACGGCGTCCGCCTCGGCGAGGCCGCGCAGCACGGCCGCGCCCGCGATCAGCGAGAGCGGGGCGCCGAGGCAGTGGTGCGGGCCGTGGCCGAACGCGAGGTGCTGGCGCTCGGGCCGGTCCGGGTCGAAGCGGTCGGGGTCGGCGTAGCGTCGCGGGTCCCGGTTGGCGGCGGCGTACAGCAGCATGGCGACGCTGCCGGCCGGGAGGACGGTGTCGCCGAGCACGACCTCGCGGGTGAGGGCCCGCGCGCTGGCCCGCACCGGGCTGCCGAGGCGCTGGGCCTCGTCGAACACGGCGGCGGCGAGCGCGGGTTCCGCGCGGACGCGCGCGGCCAGGCCGGGCGTGTGGATCAACTCCCAGGCGGCGAGGGCGAGTCCGGAGGTGAGTGTCTCCAGTCCGTTGGCGAGCAGCATCACCACGAAGGCGAGCAGTTCCTCGCTGTCCAGTCGGCCCTCACCGCGCGCGACGGTCAGCCGGCTGATCAGATCCTCGCCGGGGTCGGCGGCCCGGGACGCGCACAACTCCTCGACGTAGGACCGGAATTCGGCGAACTCGACCTCCCCGTCAGGGTCCTGCGAGCCCCCGCCAGCGTCCTGCGAGCCCCCGGCCGTGGGCGGGGCGGCAAGCAGGGAGCGGGCGACCAGCGCGGCCCAGCCGGTGATCCGGTCGTGCTCGGAGTCGGGGACGTCGAGGATGGCGCAGGAGACGGCGACCGGCAGCGGGACGGCCAGGTCGGCGACGAGCTCGAAGGAGCCGGAGGCGATCAGCGGGGCGAGCAGCCGGGCAGCGGTGGTCTCGATCCGCTCGCGCATCTGCTCCAGCCGGCGGTGGCTGAACGCGGCGGTGGCGAGCCGCTTGAGCCGGGTGTGGTCGGCGCCGTCGCGCATCGGCAGCATCCGGTTGACCACCTTGAGCAGGGCGGTGTTGCCCGCCCGGGGCAGTCCGACCGCGGTCGGGTCCACGTGACTGCCGGGGTTCATCAGGACGGTGAGGATCTCCTGGTGCCCGGAGACCACGTACAGCGGGCCGAGGTCCAGGACGGGCGCCTCGGTCAGCAGCCGGCGGTACAACGCGGGTGGGTCCTGCTGAGCGGCGGGCTGCTGGATGAACCGCGTCAGCTCGTGCCGGAGGCTGTCCATGGCCCGGCTCTCCTTCAATCTGGCGGTGCGACTGGGTGGTTGGGGCCGGGTGGGGTGCGGGGGTGGGCCGCCGGAGAGCGGACCACCCCCGCACAGGACCCGAATTACTCGGCGGCGACCTCGGCGGCGGAGTTGGAGATCGAGCCGAAGCTCGACACCGGGCAGGCGGCGCAGAACAGGGAGGAGACGGAGACGCCACCGTTGACGGTGTCCAGCTCCTCGACCTCGATGTCGAACTGCTCGTCCTTGTTGATCTGGTTCTCGGCCATGGGAATCTCCCTCGGTTTCGCGGCGCCGACCCGCTTCTCGGGTCGGTCACCTCGGTCTGTTCTTTTCTCGCCCTTTTCGCTTTCCCGGTTTCGCTTTCTCCGGTTCCGCTCTCGGCGATGTCTCAACTATGACCGAGTTCCGAAAACCCGTGCAGTAGGAGATGTCAGATTCCCGGGAGCGTAAATGTCACTGCCCGAGATGACATTTTGCACATACTCCGACCTGCGATGATGCGCTACTTGCAGATCCTCGCACGCACCCGTCACGCTGCATTCATGACACCTCTTTCCGAGAATTGTCCGGCCGTGGAGGTCGTGGATCTGCGGCGCAGTTACGGCGACTACGAGGCGGTGCGCGGCATCTCCTTCTCCATCGCCCGCGGTGAGCTGTTCGCTCTGCTCGGCACCAACGGCGCGGGCAAGACCACCACGCTGGAGGTGCTGGAGGGCTACCACCCGCCGACCTCCGGCCGGGTCCGGGTGTTCGGCCTGGATCCGTTCACGGCGGGCACCCGGGTGCGCCGGCGCACCGGCACGATGCTCCAGGAGGGCGGGTTCTTCAAGGAGTTGACGGTGCGGGAGACCGTCGACTGCTGGCGCACCTTCACCAGCCGGGCCCGGCCCACCGCCGAGGTGCTGGCCCGGGTGGCGCTGGAGCCGAAGGCCGGCACCCGGGTCGGCCAGCTGTCCGGCGGCGAGCGCCGCCGGCTGGACCTGGCGCTGGCGGTGCTGAACGACCCCGAGCTGCTGTTCCTGGACGAGCCGACCACCGGCATGGACCCGGAGGCGCGCCGGGCCACCTGGCGGCTGGTCGAGGAACTGCGGGCGGGTGGCACCACGGTGGTGCTGACCACCCACTACCTGGAGGAGGCCCAGCAGTTGGCCGACCGGGTGGCCATCATGGACGGCGGCGTGATCGCCGCCGCGGGCACCGTCGACGAGGTGCTGTCCGGCCGCGGCGACCTGATCACCCTGCCGCTGCCGCCCGGACGCACGCTTGCCGCCCTCCCCGAACTGCTCGGCACCGCCCCGTCGTTGGCGGACGGCCGGGCCGTGTACCGGGTCCCGCGCTCGGCGCCCGCGCTGGCCGCGCTGCACGCCTGGTCGGCCGCGCAGGGCATCGAGCTCGACGGCCTGGAGGTCCGCTCCAGCTCCCTGGAGGACGTCTTCCTCGACCTGGCCGCCGCCCACCACCACACCTCCACCGCCTCCCACTCCGCCACCGCCACCGCCACCGCCACCGCCACCGCCACCGCCACCGCCACCGAGGGAGCGTCCCGATGAGCTGGTTCACGTACGCCAAGGGCCAGTTCGGCCTGTCCTGGAAGGTGTTCTGGCGCAACCGGCGGTCCACCTTCATCGGGTTCCTGCTGCCGGTGCTGCTCAACCTGGTGGTGGCCGCGCCGCTGCGGGAGAAGCAGATCGGCGGGGTGAACGCCGCCGGGTACGTGGCGGTCGGGCTGCTCGGGCTGGCCCTGGTGACCTCGTTCGTCAACCTGCTGGGCAGTGTGGTGGCGCGCCGCGAGGAGTTGGTGCTCAAGCGGCTGCGCGGCACCGAGTGCCCGCCGAGCGCGGTCTTCGCCGGGCAGTTGGGCGCGGGCGCGGTGGTGGTGCTGATCCAGGCGCTGGTGCTGGGCGGCGTCGCGGTGGGCTGGTTCGGCGCGCCGCTGCCGGCCGACCCCGGGTTGCTGCTGCTCACGCTCCTCGTCGGCTACCTGCTGTTCTCGGTCCTGGCGGTGGCACTCTCCGGGCTCACCCCGACCACCGAGACCGCACCCCTGGTCGCCACGCCCGTCCTGGTGCTCTGCATGTTCGGGGCGGGCGTGTTCACCCCGGTCTCCGCCCTGCCCGACTGGCTGCACGGCCCGGCGAGCGCCCTCCCGCTCTCGCCGGTGATCCGCGGACTGCGCACCGCCTGGTTCGGCCGCGAGTTCGGCACGGAGAGCTGGACCGGCGGCCCCCTGCCCGAACTGGACCTGCTGCACGGCTGGACGTCCGCCGCCCCGTCCCTGCTCCTGGTCGCCGCCTGGCTGGCCGCCGCCTTCGCCCTCTCCCGCCGCCTGCTCCGCTGGGAACCCCGCCGCGGCTGACACGCCACCTGACCGGAACGCCCGACCGAAACGCCCGACCGGCCCGTCCCCGCCGTGAACCACCCGCCACCGCACGGGAGTTCAGGGCGCGGCGGGCCGTCGTCATGCCTGGCCCTCCGGCCTCGGCACCTTCCTCCCGGGCCTCCATCACCGTTTCCGGGCGCCCACCCCGAGGAGCGCGCGCCGCGCGAGGAACGTGATGGTGCGTCAACCCGGCCCGACGTACTCTTCGTTGGTCAATCACCGTCTGCCGGCGCAGGGAGAGCCTTCGCCGCAGTCGAGACCGGAGGCGCCGCGTTGACCCCCAGCACCACCCCGACCGCGAAGGTCGACTTCTACTTCGACCCGGCCTGCCCCTTCGCCTGGATCACCTCGCGCTGGATCCTGGAGGTCCAGCAACTCCGCGAGCTGGACCTCAGGTTCCGCGTGATGAGTCTGTACGTGCTGAACGAGGGCCGTGACCTCCCGGACTGGTACCGCGAGTTGGTGGACAACTCGCTCGCCCTCACCCGGATCTGCACCGCCGCCGCGGCGCAGCACGGCGAGGAGGTGCTGGCTCCGCTGTACACGGCCCTGGGCACCCGCATCCACAACGGCGGGAACAAGGACTTCCCCGCTGTCGCCGCCGAGGCCCTCGCCGAGGTCGGCCTGCCCGCGGAGCTGCTCGGCGCCGCCGGGACCGACCAGTGGGACGAGGCGCTGCGCAAGAGCCACCACGAGGGCATGGACCCGGTCGGCGAGGACGTCGGCACCCCGACCATCCACATCGACGGGGTGGCCTTCTTCGGGCCGGTGCTGAACTCGATCCCGCGCGGCGAGCAGGCCGCCGCCCTCTTCGACGCCGCCCGGACCTTGGCCGGCTTCCCGGACTTCTTCGAGCTGAAGCGCACCCGCACCGGATCGCTCAACTTCGACTGACCGGCGAAGCCCCCCGCACCCACGAGCAGAAGGAGACCGCCCGATGACCGTCATCATGACCGCCGGAGAGTTCCTGGCCCTGCACGACCGCACCGAGCCCGCAGACCCGCTGGTCCTTCCCAACGTCTGGGACGCGGTCAGCGCACGGGCGTTCGCGGACGCCGGTTTCACCGCGCTGGCGACGTCCAGCTCGGCCGTCGCCGCCGCGCTCGGCTACCGGGACGGCGAGGACACCCCCGCCGACGAGATGTTCGCCGCGCTGAAGCGGATCACCCGCTCGGTCGGCGTCCCGGTGACCGCCGACATCGAGGCCGGCTACGGTCTCTCCCCCGCCGAGATCGTCGAGCGCCTGCTGGAGGCCGGGGTGATCGGCTGCAACCTGGAGGACTCCACCGCCGCCACCGGGCAGCTCAAGGACCCGGCGCAGCATGCCGGTTGGCTCGCCGAGGTGCGCTCCGCCGCCGGCGACCGTCTGGTGCTGAACGCCCGGGTGGACACCTTCCTGTTCGGCGACCACGCGGTCGAGTCCGCCGTCGAGCGCGCCGCCCTCTACCTCGACGCGGGTGCGGACGTGATCTACCCGATCCTCGCCCCCGAGTCCGCCATCCCCGATCTGGCCGCCGGCATCGGGGCCCCGCTGAACGCGCTCTGCCATCTCGACACCACCACTCCGGCCCAGCTCGGCGCGCTCGGCGCCGCCCGGGTCACTTACGGCGGCTCGCTCCAGAAGCACTCGGCCGCCGATATCACCGCCCTGGCCCAGCGCCTCGCCCCGCAGTGACCTCGCGGTGAACCCGCAGTGACCAGGCAGGCCGCAGGCCCTCCGCCCGGATCGGGGCGGCGGGCCTGCGCCGCTTCAGTCCTGGTCGCCGCCCGGAGCGGGCAGCGCGTGGCGTGAGCGGTGGTGGCCGGGCGCATCGGCCGCGGTGTGGAAGCCGACGAGGTGCACCTGATCCATCACCACGGTCGCCCTGCCGCTGATCTCCGTCAGCTGGTCGAGGAAGCGTTCGATCCCGACCGGGCTGTCGATGACGGTGACGACGATCGGTACGGCGTCGGTCAGGCTCAGGATCCGCGTGCTGTGGATGCGCCCGTCGGGGCCGATGCCTTCGATCGCCCGGGTGGCGTGGGCGTATGCGATTCCGGCCTGTTTGGCGCGCCGAATGATCTCGTGGCTGAGCGGGGTGTGCCGCCAGAGGGTTCCGTCGGGGAAGGAGATGGTGAGGCGGGTGGCCGGCGAGGTGGTCCAGGCGTTCGGGCGACCGGCGTCCTCGGCGGTCGGTTCCAGCGGTCGCACAGCCCCTCCCTGCCAGCTGTCACCCTTCCGGATGCCGGAACGGTGTGTGCCATGCTTCGCCGCCCCGCCCGGGAGGACAAGTGCGCCATCAGAGCTGCACCATCGGGCAGCTCGAAAGTGCAGGCCTCAAGGTGCACCTACTCGAGGGGCGCGTCCCTGGCGGAGGATCGCCGAGTGCCTATCGAGATCGAACGGAAATTCCTGGTCACTTCCCTCCCCGACCCGGCGGCGACGGCCGACCCCGTGCCGGTCAGGCAGGGCTATCTGGCGCGCGGGACCGGCGTCTGCGAGGTTCGGGTGCGGCAGCAGGGAGAGGAGTTCAGTGTCACCGTCAAGCAGGGCAGCGGACTTGAGCGGATCGAGTACGAATCCCCGCTGACGGCAGCCCAGTTCGCGGAGCTCTGGCCGGCCACCGACGGCGCCCGGGTGGCCAAGCGGCGCAGCCTGGTCACCCTCCCGGAGGGCGTCGCCCAGCTCGACGTGTACGAGGGTCACTTGGCGGGCCTGATGACGGTCGAGGTCGAGTTCGAGGACACCGGGGCGGCGGCGGAGTTCGTGCCGCCGGCCTGGTTCGGGCGCGAGGTCACCGGCGAGCGCGCGTACGCCAACCAGAACCTCTGCGACGCGGATCCCCGCACCGGCGGGGGCGCTCCGGTGCCCGGCACCGAACGAACGCTGGTGCTGCTCAAGCCGGACACGCTGGCCCGCGGACTGGCGGGCCGGATCATCGCCCGCTTCGAGGACGCCGGCCTGCGGATCGTCGGGGCGAAGATGCGGTGGATGGACGCGGATCTCTGCCGTCGCCACTACTTCGACCTGGCGGAGCGGCACGGGGATCAGGTCTACGCGATGACGGCCAGGTTCATGCAGCAGGGGCCGGTGATCGCGCTGGCGCTCGAGGGCTTCGACGTGGTGGCGACCATGCGGAAAATGCTGGGCCACGCGTTTCCGAGCGAGGCGGCCCCCGGCACCATCCGGGGCGACTTCTCGCACCACAGCCCGGCCGCGACGCTCGCCACCGGCAAGGGCGTCGCCAACCTCGTCCATGCCTCGGCCAACCGGGCCGAGGCCGAGCAGGAGATCGAACTCTGGTTCAGCAAGCCGGAGTTGTTCGACTATCCGACAGCAGCCGGGGCCTTCAGCGGCTGAGTCGGATGGGCTGCCAGGAGTCGCGTGTGGATTCTGTGCCACACTTGCGCGGATTAACGGATAGTGTAACGATCGTCACAGGGTGGGTGTTTGACGAGGACACGCCGGGGGATGTGGCAGTGGTGGGTGTGACAGGACGATTCTTCCGGTCCACCTGCCCGCGCCACTGTCGCAGTGATCCTCGCCGTTCGCCGTGAGCCCCTGCCAGTCGGCGCGTGTGCGCACCTCGGTGACGCATGCTCCCGGCCACCGCACGCCAGCCCGACCGGCAGCGCGCGGGCAAGTCGCCCTGCTGAACCACCGGCCAACAGTCAGTCGGCGTCCATCAAGTGCACCTCACCGGAAAGCGCTTGGTCACCCCCAGGACGATGAGGGACACGTGTCTTACCCAACACCACAGAACGTCCAGTCCGGGCTGAACACGACAGGCCAGAGCGCCCCCCGCGCCGGCGGCCTGTCGGTCCTCTGGCTCGCGCACGACGACATCTCCTACTACGGGCTGCCCACCCTGCTGGGCCAGGTCCCGGCGATCGGCCGGGCCAAGGTGCTGCGCAGGGCGGACGAGGCACAACACCTTTCGGAGAACGAGCAGTTCGACGTGTGCGTCCTGCCGTTGAACTCCCGGGTGGACTGCCTCGGACCGGTCCTGCCGCACCTCCGCAGCCGAACCAAGCTCCTGATCACCCTCCCCAACGAGCAGCGCGCACGCCTGATCCAGGCCACCGCACAACCGGCGGACGGCTACCTCCTCGGCTTCGACCTCACGGTGGCCGACCTGCAGAACACCTTCGAGAAGCTGCTCAGGGGCGAGATGCCGCTGCCCGCTTCGATGGCCCGGGAACTGATCGCCCAACGCGGCCGGACCGGAAACCTCCGCAGCCCCGGCCGGCTGACCGAACGCGAACGCGCGGTCCTCACCCTGCTGGCGCAGGGGCAGGGGAACCAGCAGATCGCCAGTTCGCTCGGGATCTCGATCCACGGCGCGAAGCGCCATGTCTCCAACCTGCTGGTGAAGTTCGACTGCAGCAACCGGACCGAGATGGCCCTGGCCGCCGTCGACCTCGGCATCGTCTCGGCAACCTGATCCCGCCGCGAGCTCGCCCGTCCCGCGCTGAGTTCCGCCCGTCCCGCCTGGTGGCCGCTGCCGATCGTCCACGCGTGCGACTACCAGGTGGGACGAGCCGAGACTCCGCCGTCGACCACCAGGTTGTGCCCGCTGATCCACTCGGCGAGCGGTGAGGCGAGGAAGACGCAGGCGTTGGCCACGTCGCTCGCCCGGCCGAGCCGCCCCAGCGGTACGGCCCGCTGCCAACGTTCCACGCCCTCGGGCCAGTTCTCGGCGAGGCCGTCCCGGTCGATCAGCCCGGGCGAGACGCTGTTCACGCGCACTCCCGCCGCGCCGTACTCCAGTGCGGCCGCCCGGGCGTGCATGATGATCGCCGCCTTGGACGAGGCGTAGTGCGCGTGCCGAAGCGCCGGCTGGGTGCCCTCGATGGACGCGATGTGGGTGACCGACCCCCCGCCCTGTCCGCGCATGACGGCGGCAGCCGCCTGGGTGCAGGAGAAGACGCTGCTCAGATTGGTGTCCACCACGGCCCGCCAGTCGGCGAGTTCCATCCCGGCCAGATCCTGGGTGGGTTGCAGCCCCGCGTTGTTGACCAGGGCGTCCAGCCGGCCGAAGCGCTCGACCGCGGCCTGCACCAGGTGCCGGCACTCGCCCTCCTGGCCCAGGTCGGCACCGACGGCGAACGCCGCGCCGCCCTCGTCCTCGATCGCCCGCACGACGGCTTCGGCGGCGCCCGCCGCCGTGCGGTAGTGCACCACGACCTTCGCCCCCGCGAGGGCGAACTGCCGGGCGATGGCCCGGCCGATCCCGCCCCCGGCGCCAGTCACCAGGGCGACCTGACCGCTCAGGTCGGGAAGCCGAAGAGAGTCTGCCACGGGCTCAGCCTTCCGGTCCGTCGTTGACGAGGTCCTCTGATTCGCCGACGAGGAGGTCCGGCGAGGCATCCGCGGGATGACGCAGCGGCTGGCCCGGGCGGCAGAGCGCCCGGATCCGGTCGGCCAGCCGCGGATACCGGGCGCAGAGCTCGTCGGCCTCCCCGCCCTCGTAGTCGGTGGCGACGAACCCGGGCGCCATCGTGCAGCCGAACAGCGACCAGTCGCCGCCCGGGGCCACCGATCCGCCCATCCAGGTGCCGCCCGGGACGATCAGCTGGACCTGCTGGCCGTTCAGCACGTCGGGACCGAGCACCACGACGTCACCGCTGCCGTCCGGGTGCAGGAGGACCATCTCGACCGGCGCGCCCAGGTAGTGGTGCCAGACCTCGTCGCCGGGGAGGCGGTGCATGGCGGAGAACGTGCCGTCCTCCGCCGAGAGCAGCACCATGATCGCCGATCCGGCCGCCCGCCCGTCCTGCTGCGGAGCGCCGGACCAGGTGCGGCGGAAGAGGCCGCCCTCCAGCGGCATGGGGTTCAGTCGGAAGTGCTCGGCGAGCTCCGCGGCCGTGGGTTTCTGACTGTCGCTCATGCATCCGTTCCATGGCCGGGCCCGGCCCCCGGGCGGGGCGGGATGGATCAGGTCATTCGAAGCTCGGGCGGCAGGTGGTCCCAGAGATTGAGGTGGAGCAGGCGCCACCGCCCGTTCTTCCAATCCAGCGCCACGATACCGCTGTTGTAGATCTGAAAGCACGTCAGATCGGTCTGCGCGATCACCCGCAGCACGGTCTTGATCAGCCCGCCGTGGGTGACGGCCAGGACCGGGCCGTCGATCTGTTCGCTCAGCTCCGCGAGTTCGGCCAGCGCCTCCCCGGCCTGCTTCTGGAACCGGAGGTAGCGCTCGGAGAGCCGGTACCCGGCGGGCACCGGCTCGAACGGAGCCGGTGCCCGCGGCAGCTCGTCCACCACGTGGAACGGGGCCTCCGCCAGGGTGGGTTGGATCTCCACCGGAAGGTCCAGTGCCCGGGAGAGGTGGCCGGCCGTCTCCTGCGCGCGCTTCAGCGGGCTGGTGCGGAGGGCGGCGACCTCCAGCCGGCCCTTGTGGTCGAGGGCCGGGTGGTCGGCGAGCCAGGCGGCGAGCAGCTGTGCCTGCCGGTGCCCGGTGTCGCTGAGCGGGGTGTCCAGGTCGTCGCTCGGATCGAGCTGCCAGGTCGACTGCCCGTGCCGGGCCAGGTAGATCTTCATATCGCCTCTCCGTCCGCTCGGTCTGCTCGCCATCCGCCCGCCGTCCGCCCGCTGTCGTCGGCTCAGCGGTTGCCCATGCCCAGGGCCTTGGCCGAGCGCTGGTACTTGATGTCCGCGGTCACCCGGGTGTCGAACCGCTTGCAGAGGTTCTCGGACAGGGTCTTGATCAGCTCGACCACCCGCGGGTCCTTGGCCACCTCGGGGTCGATCCGCGGGTAGATCGCCAGCTCGACCTCGCTGACCGGCTTGACCTCGCGCTCGGCCTCCGGAAGGCGGAGGTTGCTGACGAACGCCCGGTCGATGCTGCACCGGAGCGCGTCGCGCTTGTCGAGCCAGACGAAGAACGTGTAGCGGTAGTCGTCCAGCTTCAGGGCCGGGAACAGCTCCTGGGGCGGGATGCCGTAGTTCTCCTCCAGGTGCCGGCCGGGGTGCTCGATGTCGGTGCGGGCGAGCAGCCGCTTGACGACGGCCACGGCCTCGGGCGAGTCGGGGGCGGCCTGGATGGTGCGCTTCTCCTCGCCGTCGAAGACGTAGCGGTGGTCCTTGCGGACGTGGTTCTCGTCCTGTGCGGCCTTGAAGGCGCAGAAGGCGTGGGTGATCTTGTTGCAGGAAGTCCGCAGCAGCGCACCGGTGTTCAGGATGCGGAAGTCCTCGGTGTCGTAGTAGATCGCCGTGTTGAGCGGCGGGGTGACCCGCGCGTTCTCCTTCTCGGCGATCTGGGCGCCCGGCACCAGGTCGCCGATGGTCGCGGCCATGTCGTCCAGCCAGGCGTAGTAGTCCTCGTTGGAGACGGCGTCCATCTCGATCTTCAGGGCGAGCTGATTGAACACTACGAAGTCGCCCTTCTTGGTGTAGACGGCCTCGTTCTCCGGCATCTTGGGCGTGGTGGTCACGGTGTCACTTCCTTCGCTCGTCCCCCCGGTCTCCCGGGGAGGTGTCATGGTGGGTGGGAAGCCGGTGCCTTCGGATGTGCCTTCAGAGGTGCTTTCTGAGGTGCCTTCGGATCAGGGGAGCGGCAGGCCGGTGTCCACACCGTCGAGGGCCTTGCTGCAGAGGCAGTTCCGCTCGGCGGGGAGCTCGGTCACCAGGTCGAGGATGACGGTGCGCAGGCGTTCGATGTTCTCCGAGAAGACCTTGAGGACCTCCTCGTGGGTGACCCCTTCACCGACCTCCACGCCCGCGTCGAGGTCGGTGACCATCGCGATGGACGTGTAGCAGAGGCCGAGTTCGCGGGCGAGGGCCGCCTCGGGGTAGCCGGTCATGCCGACCACCGACCAGCCCTGGGCCGCGTGCCAGCGCGATTCGGCGCGGGTCGAGAACCGGGGCCCCTGGATCACGACCAGGGTCCCGCCGTCCTGCGGCTCCCAGCCGGCCCGGCCGGCGACGGCCACGGCCTGCCGCCGGCCGTCGGGGCAGTACGGGTCGGCGAGCGGGATGTGGACGACGTTGGGGCGCAGGCCGTCGGCCCGCGGCTCGCCGTCGTAGAAGGTCTGCTCGCGCCCGTACGTGCGGTCCACCAGTTGGTCGGGCACCACCAGGGTCCCGGGTCCGAACTCGGGGCGCAGTCCGCCGGTGGCGCAGGGGGCGATCACCTGGCGCACGCCCACCGACCGGAGCGCCCAGAGGTTGGCGCGGTAGTTGATCCGGTGCGGGGGGAGCGAGTGGCCGCGCCCGTGGCGCGGCAGGAAGGCCACCCGCCGGCCGGCCACCTCCCCGAGCAGCAGCTTGTCGCTCGGCGCGCCGTACGGGGTGTCGACCGCCACCTCGGTGATGCCGTCGAGGAGGGAGTAGAAGCCCGATCCGCCGATGACGCCTATCTCGGCGCCGTCAATTTCACTCATCAAATGCCCCATGGAGTCGTCTGGAACTGCTGTGTCCAAGTCATGCGGGAATTCTGGCGGCGCCCTCCGTTTCTTCGGCCTCCGGCGCCCCGGGCTTTTCCGGGACGGTCAGCGGAAGACCCCGCCGAACGATTCTTCCGAGCCATGCTCCCGCCGCCTGCGAGGTGACCAGGGAGAGCAGGACGAGCGCGGTGAAGAGGTTCTCGTTGATCACCCCGGCGGCGAAGGAGGTCGAGGCGAGGACAATCCCCGGGCCGCCCCGCGCATTCATGGCGATCGCGATGTTGGCCGCCGAGGAGTTGTCCTGCCCGGCGAGCCTCGCACCCAGCCAGACGCTGATCGACTTGACGACGCAGGCGAAGGCGAGGAACCAACAGAAGAACACCACGTCGAGGTGGCGGGCGAGATCGAGCCGGAGCCCCACGACCGCGAAATACACCGGGACGAAGAACGCCAGCGTCATTTCCTTGAGCGCCGCCCCGGGCTCCTCGCCCCCCGCCGACGCCGGGGTCGTGCCCTTCCGGGACGGGACGGCGGCGCAGAGCCCGGCCATCAGCGCCCCGAACACGGGGTCGATCCCCAGGCCGATGGCGGCGACGCACATCACGAAGACCAGGATCATGCGGAAAGCTGCGGGGGCGCGGCCCTCGATCATATTGAAACGCGTGGCGGCCAGCTTTTCGAACCATATTCGACCGCGCCAGGCAAACAGTAGCATGAACACCAGTGGGGCGAGCGTGAAATACGCGATGGATTCCCCGATGGTGTCGATTCCGAGGGCCTTCGGCAGGCCGTAGGAATCTCCCGTCCGGGCCTGCGCCAGGCCGAGGGTGACGGCCAGGACCACATAGAGAAGAATGTCTTCCACCACCGCCACGGCGAGAACGATGCGGGCGAACGCGGTGTCGATGACGCCCAGATCCATCATGATTCTGGAAATCACCGGAATGCTCGTGATGGCCACGGCCATTCCGAAGATCAGGGCCAGTGTGGCGGACGAGCCGTGCGGGCCGGCCAGGCCGTTCAGATCGACCGCCATGGCGACCAGCAGCCCGAACAGAAAGGGCAGGACCAGGCCGGACACCGCCACCGAGAGCACCGTCCGGCGCTCGGTCCTGGCCCGTCGCCCCCGCATCTCCGTGCCCGTCAGATAGACCAGGAGGAGCAGCCCGAGGTGGTACAGCGCGCCGAGGACGGCGGGCGTCGGGCCGCCGGACGGGAAGAGCCACTTCTGCGCCCCGGGAGCCAGCTGTCCCAGGACGGTCGGCCCCAGGCACAGGCCGCCCAGGATCTCTCCGATCACCGGCGGCTGCCGGATCGCGTGGAAGAGGTACCCGCCGATGTGTGCCGCGCCCAGCAGGGCGACCAGGGCGATCAGGATGTGCGCGACGTCCACGGTTCTCGGCGACACGGCTACTCCCCCGAGGTGGCGCGGCCGGCCGGCTGCCTGCTCGCCCGCACGGCCTGTTCGACCAGTTCGGCGGCCGCCAGCCCGTCCTCGAAGGTCGCCAGGTCGGCCCGGGCACCGGGGGTGCCGGCGAGGCGCGGGTAGGGGCTCATGGTGGTGGGGGCGTAGGTCTGCTGGGCGGTGCGTGAGCCGCCGCGGAAGGTGAGGACGGCCGAGCCGTCGCTGGGGTCGGCCACCAGGCGGGCGCTGCCGAGGCTGCCCAGGGCGAAGAGTTCGAGCCGGCGGTGACCGGCGCTGATCCGGGACACCGCCACCCGGGCGCGGGTGGCGGACGCCCGCAGCCAGCACTGGGCGAGGTCGTCGACGTCGGTGGGCACCGGACCATGGGTACCGATGCGCTGCGCGTGGAGCTGCTCGGTCCAGCCCCATTCGACCGCCCAGTCAACGGCCCCGGTGGTGAAACGCAGCAGGTCGAACGCGTGGGTCCCGAGCTCGGCCAGCGCGCCGCCGCCGGCCAGTTCCTGGCGCTGGCGCCACGGGGAGGCGGTCGCCGGGGTGGCCTGCGAGTCGTCGTGGAAGTCGATCTCCAGGGTGAGCAGTTCGCCCAGCCGACGGTCCGTCAGCGCGTCGCGAAGGTCCCGGACGGCGGCGTTCTCCCGCCACTGGAAGGAGACGAAGGCGTCGCCGCCGGTGGCCGCGGCGCGCTCGGCGAGCTTGCGGGCCCGCTCGGCGCTCGGCGCGAGCGGCACCTCGCACAGCACGCTCAGGCCGCGCTCCAGGGCCACCTCGATCAGCTCGTCGTGGGTGTCCGTGGGCGCGGCGACCACGACGAGTCCCGACTCGCGGGTCGCGAGCAGGCCGAGCGCGTCGTCGGTCACCGCGGCGGCGGGGGCCAGCGCGGTGGCGAGCCGCCGCGCCGACTCCTGGTCACCGGCGCAGGCGACCGCGGTCAGGTGGAGGTCGGGGGCGCCGACGAGCCACCGCGCGTGCGTGGCACCCCGTCGGGTCCCGAGCAGAGCCACGTCCATGGAAGTTCGACCTTTCGTCAGCGGAGGGGTCTCGGTCACGGTCAGGCGTTCGAGATGGCGGGCCACACCGTCGTCGCTGTTGGCGGCGGTCACCTGGCCGACGGCGGCCAGCACATCCGGGTGGGCGTTGGCGACCGCGACGGCGGTGCCCGCCCAGGCGAGCATGGGCAGGTCGTTGGGCATGTCGCCGAAGGCGACGGTCTCCCAGTGCTCGACGCCGAGCCGGCGCACCAGCCGGGTCAGGGCCGTCGCCTTGTCCACCCCCGCCCGGGTGACCTCGCAGAACGCCGAGGTGGAGACCGTCACCTCGAAGTCGCCCGGCAGCAGCTCGCGCACCGTCCGGTAGTAGTCGTGGGCGGTTCCGGGTGCCTGGACGATGAGCTTGCCGAAGCCCCGGTCGTCCAGGACCTGCTCCAGCCGGGCGCCGCGCACCGCTTCCCCGCAGAGGGCGGGGTCCAGGTCGAATCCGTCCTCCAGGACCAGTTCGAGCCGGCGTTCGGCGCCGAACGCGGCCTCGGGCAGCGCCCGGCGGATCTCGGTCAGCGCCTGCGCCGCCGCCGCCCGGGACAGCGGGCGGTAGTCCACCACCTCGTCGCGGGCGAAGTCGTAGGAGATCGAGCCGTTGCCGCAGACCGCGATGGAGCGGTGTCCCAGCGCCTCGGCGATGGGACGGACGTCCCGCACCGGGCGGCCGGTCGCGACGACGAAGAGGTGTCCCTCCTCGGTGGCCGCCCGCACGGCGGCGTGGGTCCGGGGGGTGATCCGGCCGGCGGGGTCGAGGAGGGTGCCGTCCAGGTCGCTGACGATCACCAGGCGGTTCATCGGTTCATCACTTCCAATGCGGCGGTGTCGGTCGGTACGGTCGGCCCGCGCCCCACCGTGGTCGCCGCCAGCGTGGCGACGAGCATGGCGAGGCCGGGGATGAGAAGCACGGCCCACAGGGCGACCTGCTGCTGCGTCAGTCCGGCCAGCGAGGAGCCGGCCGCGTTCCCGGTGAGCACCGCCGTCACCATCCAGGCGAAGGCCTCGGTGGCGGTGCCCCGCGGAGCCACCTCGCCGATGATGGAGAACCCGCAGGTCAGGATCGGGGCGAGGAACAGTCCGGCGCAGAAGACCAGGACGGTGGTGGGCAGCGGGGACGCCTGCGCCACCAGGGGCAGGTAGCAGACCGCCGAGGCGGCCAGCAGCAGCACCAGCCGGCGCGGGACCGACAGCGGCCAGCTCCGGGCGCCGTACACCAGGCCCCCGATCAGGGCACCCAGCGCGTTCGCGCCGAGCAGGACACCGGAGAGGCCGGACCGGCCGACATGTTCCTGGTAGGCGACCGTCGCGATGTTGAGTGCCCCGAGTCCGATCCCGACGCAGCCCAGGGTGAGCAGCAGCCGCCGCAGCACCGAGGAGCGCAGCGGCCCCGCCCAGTCGGGACGGCGGGGCTCCGCACGCCAGCGGTGCACCGGTGCGGGCAGCACGTAGCCCGCCGTGCCGGCCAGCATCGCCAGTGCGGTCACCGGCAGCACTGCCGCGGACGAGAGCACGGCCGAGATCAGCACCACCAGGAGCGGCCCGCTGACGAACACCACCTCCTGGAGCGAGGCGTCCAGCGCGAAGGCCGCCGAGATCGCCCGGGGGTCGGCCAGCAGGCTCGGCCACAGCGTGCGAAGACAGGGCTCCAACGGCGGTGAGAGCAGGCCGGCCGCGCAGACGGCGGCGGCCGCCGCCACCGCGCTCCGGCCGTCCGACGCCATCAGCCAGAGCAGGCCCGCGGCGGAGCCGATCGCGCTGGGCACCAGGACCAGCGGCTGGCCGAACCGGTCCACCGCGCGCCCGAGCACCGGTCCGCCGACGGCCATGGAGAGGCCGTACAGCGCCGTGATCAAACCGACCGTGCCGAAGTCGAAGTGGCGCGAGCGCAGGAAGATGGCGATGCCGAGCGGGGCCATGCCGTTGGGCAGGCGGCCGAGCAGGTTGGTGGCGAAGAGGTACTTGGCGTGCGGGCTGCCCAGGCAGTCCCGGTAGGCGTGCGTCATTGACCGGCTCTCGTCTCAGTTCGCCGTGGCCGTGCCCGGCCGGAGGTCCAGGTCGATCCCGCCGAACCGTTCCCCGGGCGCCAGCCGGACGGTGGCCGTTGCGTGCAGGCGCCGGGCGGCCCTGCCCTCGGCCAGCCGGACCCAGAGCCAGCCGGCCTCGTAGTCCAGTGACACGACGTCACTGGCCGGGGCCCGGTGCCGCACCGCGCTGTACGGGGACAGCCGCCGGACGGCCTCCGCCGGGAGTCCGCGGACCTCCACGTCGAGCGGGGTGCTGTCCTCCGAGAGGACCAGCACCACCGGCGCGACGAACTCCGCGGGTGACGGCTGGTCGGTTCCGGGCCGCACCCACGGCCCGCCGACCCGCACCCGCAGCCGGCCGCGCCCCGGCTCCCACTCGACCTCGACCGCCTCGGACACCGAGCCGTTCACCACACCACCCCATAGATCTGGTACCAACGATGCGCCAGGTCCGCACACTCCGGGGCTCCCAGGTGATGGAAGCCCCGCTGGTGCGGTCTTGCGGCCAACTCCCGCACGCACAGGTAGAGTTCGGCGCTCACCAGGTCGTGCAGCGGCCCGGGGAGTTCCCCGCCGTCGTGCGAACCGCACAGCCCGGAGAGCAGGTGCAGCGACCCCTGTGCCGTCCGGCAGAGGGTCAGCCCCTCGTAGGTCTCGGTGATCGCGAGACCCGGCAGCGGTCCGGGCGGCACGGTGCACCACTGCGGCTCCGGCGTGAGGACCACGCTGTCGTCCTTCAGCCCGTTCAGGGCGGTCTCGTCGCGCAGCAGCTCACCGGTCAGATCGACCACCACGTCCGCCCACTGCAGGGCCTCGTGGTAGCCGAGGGTGCGGTGGCCGGCGATGGCGGCCGCGCAGGCCCGGATCGGGTCGGGGTCGTGCACCCCCACCAGGGCGCCCAGGCTGTGCAGCGTCGCGGCCGCGGACGGCGCCGCTCCCTCGTACCCGACCAGGACCACCCGGGACTTCGCCACCGTCCGGGCCAGCCGGCGGCGCAGCACCGACTCCAGGCCGTGTGCCATCGACACCCCGGCGGGCCGGCTCACCAGCGCCCCGAGCGGACTGCCGGCGGTGCGGTAGACGGGGAGCTCCGGGCGGCGCCCGGCCGCCCAGCGGTGGCGGCCGTCGCCGGGTGACGCGCCCTCGACCACGCCGCGCAGTCCTTCACCGGGAAGGCCGCTCTCGCGTCCCGTCACCGCCTGGCCGACCGGGCCCTGGACGATCACGGGGTCGGCGGTGCGGCGGGCCGCGCGGCCGGCGTACTCGACCGCCGCGCGGCCGATGTCCGAGGTCCGCTCGGGCACCAGCAGCGCGACGTCCTTGCCGATCGCGCTGCGCACCGAGGAGTCCGCCGCCTCGGCGGTGGTGACCACCGCGGCCAGGTCGAGTTCCGGTGCCAGGGCCCGCAGGTGGCCGAGGAAGGAGGCGCTCCCTGCGTTCAGGTCCGCCGCGACCACCAGGCGGGCCGGGCGGGCCGGATAGGCCCGGATCACGTCGGTCAGCAGCGGCATCCGGGGTCTGACGGCCACACCCTGGGCGCTCGCGCCCGCCCGCGAGGTGCCGGTGTCGTCCCCGACCACCAGCACCCGGCCGGCGGGGCCCGAGCCGCGCTCCAGGTGGAACGCCGTGTCGGAGATCAGGGTTCGCGTCAACACCGGCTCCTCGTAGGCGTGATCACACGTACTGCAGTCGGTCCAGGCCTGCCACCTGCGGCTCGCCCAGCCGGGCGGGGCGGATCTCGGCCTCGCCGTAGACCAGGTCGGCCGGCTGGTCCTGCACCAGGTAGCCGACGCAGCGGGCCACCGACTCGGTGGTCATCTTCTGCGGCGTGTCGTCGGCCGCCCGGTTGGCGATCGCACCGGGGCTGAGCAGCGTGGTCCGCACCCCGTTCGGCCGCTCCTCCAGCAGCAGGGTCTCCACCAGGGCCTTGAGCGCGCCCTTGGTCGCGGCGTAGGCGAACCCGCCCTCGAAGTAGCGGGTGCCGGCGTGCGAGCCCATCACCACGTAGCTCCCCGAACTGGCGCGCATCGCCGGGAGGGTGGCCTGCACCAGCCGGAACACCGAGGTGAGGTTCACCGCGACGGACTCGTCCCAGTCCTCGGCGGAGAGTTCCCCGACGGTGGCGATCCGGCGGGCCACGGCGTTCGCGACGCAGACGTCCAGCCGTCCGTGCCGTTCGAGCACCTCGGCCACCGCCCGCTCCAGCGCGGCCGGATCCGCCAGGTCGCAGATCACCTCGGACAGCCAGTCCTGGCCCGCCGGGGTCCGGTTGAGGGCCACCACCCGGTAGCCGCGGCCGTGCAGTTCCGCGGCGATCGCCAGGCCGGTGCCCCGGTTGGCGCCGGTGACCAGGGCGACCCGGTCACCGGCGGGCTGCTCAGACGAGTTCATCCAGCAGCCTCCGCCACGCGGTGGTGATCTCCTCGGCGGACGCACCGCGGCGGAAGAGGTCCTTGTCGAGGGAGGCGCCGTCGGCGTGCCGCAGCCGCATGCAGTCCGGCGAGATCTCCGAGATGAGGACGGGCTGTCCCCCGTCCAGGCCGAAGATCACGCAGAAGTCCCACACCTGCACCGAGTCGAGCCACTCGATCAGCGAGGTGTTCACCGCCAGCGCCAGTCGGCGGAACTCGTCCACCGGCAGGTCCAGCGCCCGCAGGTAGTCCTCCCCGATCGGCTGGTCCTCCGGGTCCACCCGGTAGTCGAACTTCACCACCGGCCTCGGCAGCGGCTCGAACTCCTCGAACAGTCCGGGGTACTTCACCAGGGTGGAGCCGACCGCGCGGTTCTTGACGATCACCTCGAAGGGCGGGGCCGGGTGGTACTCGGCCAGGTAGCTGGTCGGCCCCAGCCGGCGCACGAAGGCGGTGCGGATGCCGGCCTTCTCCAGGCGGGCGGCCGCCCGCTCGTAGAAGTCCAGCCGCAACGGCCCGGTCTCCTCGACCAGTTCGTCGCGGCTGTAGGTGAAGCTCCGCAGGCTGGGGATCATCTCCACCATGCACAGGCCGTCGGGCAGAAGCCAGAGCCGCTTGCTGCGCCCCTGAATGTCGGGCTCGCGCTGTTCGCGAACCGCCTGAAGTTCCTTGTCACTCGGCAGGGCGGAGGGTTGCATCGGACCCCTTGTCCTCGGTCGTGGGTGTGGGTGCGCGCGGCGGGCGTCCGGTCAGGCCGGACACGTGTGCCGGTGGTGCGCGAGCAGGACGAGCAGCAGTGTCTTGGCGTCGGCGGCCGGCTCCTGGAGCAGCCGGTCGACCGCCTCGGCCAAGGGGAGTTCGAGGACCTCGATGTCCTCGCCCTCGGCCGCGACGCCGCCTCCCGGGCCGGGCCGGTCGTCGGCGCGGTACTCGCCGGTGAACAGGTGCAGCCGTTCGGTGCTCAGCTGGGGAGCCGGGTACACGGTGGCCAGTCGGGCGAGGTCACCGGCCCGGTAGCCGGTCTCCTCCTCCGCCTCCCGGCGGACCGCCTCGGCCGGGTCGGCGCCGTCGGTGAGCCCGCCCGGCAGCTCGATCAGCCGTCCGTCGCCCGACGGTGCTTGTGCGCCGTGGACCAGCACCGGAAGGCGGAGCTGCCGGGTGAGCAGGACCGTCCCGCGGTCCGGGTCGCACAGCAGCACCGCGGCCCGGTCGCCGCGGCCCACGCTCAGCCGGTGGAGCCGACGGGTCTCCCCGTCGGCTCCCCGCACGTCGAGCGTGTACCGGCGCACGGCCAGCCACTCGTCGAGCACCGTCTCCACCTCTCGGACGGCGGCGGTGCCCGACGCGGTCACGCTCCCGTGACCTTCCGGATCAGGCATCGGCGCGGGTGCGCTCGATCGTGGCCTTCAGCCGGTCCAGCTTCTCCGTGAGCTCCGGCACCGAGAACATGACGTTGCCGTTCTGGGTGTCCGTGGAGGGATAGGCGGTGTTGTAGACGTTGGAGAAGGTCCGCTCCCGGGGCCCGCGCAGCACCAGGGTGCAGACCATCGCTTCCAGCGGCAGGGCGACCCGGTGGATGCGGTGGTACTCCAGGTGGTAGGCGTTGCCCTGCAGTTCCACCGCCTCGTCGGTCCTGGTGAGCGGGGTGTCGCCGATGAACTCGTAGAAGTTTCCGACGGAGGCGGTACCGAGCTTCTCCGGGCTGTACCGGTACTGACGGAAGCTCAGGGCGTCCGCCGAGTCCTGCTTGCTGAAGTTCTGCGACACCAGCCGACCGGTCAGGATGGTCGACCAGAAGCTGAACCGGTGGTCGTGGATCAGCTCGTCGTGGAGCTCCTTCTCGCTGTAGGGCGGGCTCCACAGGTGAAGGGTCAGCCGGTAGCCGCCGTTGTCGGTGTCCACCAGGACGATCTTGTCGAAGTGGTTGACGTGCCGGTAGGAACGGCCGGCGATCAGGGCCAGCGCGGCCGGGTCGCTCAGGTAGTCCTTGAGCAGAGCGGTGATCCGCTCCGGTCGGCCGAGCTCCCGGACCAGGGCCAGGTTGTAGCTGAGACGGCTCTCGTCGTCGGCCGGGTGAAGGCCGCTCACGAGAGCATCGAGATCCGCCGATCGAATATCACCGAGATCGACCTCGATCGGTATTTCTCCAGTCAATTCCGAACCCCCCTGCAATGAATTGGCCGGACGAATCCACGACTTTCGGGAACGGATTCTCCGACGCATCGACAGCCGGCCTCGCGCCGACTTGGATCACCGTCCTATCTAGCCAGCCACGCCGGACGCGCGACAAGTATTCGAAGGTGGTGGCCGCCCGGGCGGCCGGTCGGGGCGGACACTCGGACAGGTCGGCGGTGCGCCCGCCGGAGCCGGTCGATCGGACCGGCCGATGGTGCACCTACGGGCGCGCGCAGCCGTGCTCCATGATTGGCAGGGCCGCATTCGGGCGGCTTCTCCGAATTCCACTGCGACCCCGCCGACCGAGGGAAATATCTCCGCCATGGCCTCCATCGAGGAAATCGACGACAAAATCCGCACACTTCTGCTGGAGCGGATCACGGACGTGTCCGACCATCCGCGCCCGGGCGTGGTTTTCAAGGACATCACGCCGCTCCTCGCGGACCCCGATGCCTTCGGCCCGCTCGTCGACGTTCTCGCCCGGTTCTGCGTGGCGGTGGGCGCCGACAAGGTGGCCGGTCTGGAGGCCCGCGGGTTCATCCTGGCCGCCCCGGTGGCGCTGCGGGCGGGCCTCGGCTTCGTCCCGATCCGCAAGGCGGGCAAGCTCCCCGGCCCCACCCTGGCCCAGGGCTACGAGCTGGAGTACGGGGCGGCCGAGGTGGAGATCCAGCGCTCCGCCTTCGCCCCCGGCGAGCGCGTCGTCGTGGTCGACGACGTGCTCGCCACCGGGGGAACCCTCGACGCCTCGCTCGGCCTGCTCCGGCGGGCCGGCGCGGAGGTGGCCGGCGTCGCCGTCCTCCTCGAACTCGGCTTCCTGGCAGGCCGTTCCCGCCTGACGCCCGCACTCGGCGAGGCGCCGCTGGAGGCGGTGCTCACGGTCTGAAAGGACCCGGAACGGACCCTAGAGGCGGTCCAGGAAGGACAGGTCGAACGGCGCCGGGAGCCCGACGATCACGTGCTCGGCCCCGGCGGCCAGGAACTCCTCGATCCGGTCGGTCTCGGACACGTCCACGAACACCGAGCGCTCGATCGTGGACGGGTCCCGGCCGATCCGCTCGCACCACTCGTCCAGCAGCTTGTTCTTCCGGCGGTAGTCGTCCGCCGGGCCGAACGCGTTCCACAGGTCCGCGTGTTCGGCGACCAGCCGCAGGGTCACCTTCTCGCCTCCGCCGCCGATCAGCGTGCGCAGGCCCGGTGCGGGCGGGTTGAGCCTGGGGAGCCGCGACCGGATCCGGACCAGCGCGTCCTCGAACTCGCGCAGCCGGACGGCGGGGCTCCCGAAGGAGTAGCCGTACTCGACGTACTCGCGCTCGCACCAGCCC
This sequence comes from Kitasatospora sp. NPDC048662, assembly GCF_055587065.1. Taxonomy (NCBI): domain Bacteria; kingdom Bacillati; phylum Actinomycetota; class Actinomycetes; order Kitasatosporales; family Streptomycetaceae; genus Kitasatospora; species Kitasatospora sp. NPDC048662. The sequence goes on from NZ_JBVJHA010000002.1 coordinate 779,148, forward strand.
GCGCCGAGACCGAGGACCAGCCGGCCTCCGCTCAGCAGGTTGACCGTCCGCGCCATGTCGGCGAGCAGGTCCGGGTTGCGGTAGGAGACGCAGCTCACCAGCGCGCCGAACGCGGCCCGCGAGGTGTCGACGGCCATCGCGGCAAGCAGCGACCAGCACTCGAAGTTCGGGCCGTTCGGATCGCCCGGGGACACCGGGAGGAAGTGGTCGGGAACCCAGATCGAGTCGGCTCCGGCGCGGTCGAGCTCCCGCCAGGCGTCGCGCAGCGGGTCGAGTTCGGTCCGTTCGGGCTGAAGTTGCACACCCAGCTTGAAGTCCCGCATCGGGAAAGCTCCTTGAGAGTGGTGGACCCGGTCGGTCACCGGGCGAGGTGACGGGCCAGCCGCAGCGCGAGGGCGGCCATGGTGAGCAGCGGATTCCAGGATCCGCGGGTCGGGAACAGCGCTCCGCCGGTGACGTAGAGGTTGTCGAGGGCGTGCAGCCGGCCGTGCAGGTCGGTGACCGAGTCCTCCGGCGACTCCCCCATCCAGAGCGTCCCGGACTCCAGGAAGGCGAACGGCATGCGCCGGCCGGCGGCGGGGGGTTCGGACTCCCACTGCCCGCGTTCGGGCGACCAGAACTCCATCGCCGAACCCCGCGCCACGAGTCTCAGCACCTCGTCGGTCGTCCGGTCCAGGGCGTCCCAGGCCCGGCGGTCCGATTCGTCCAGGTGGAAGGCGCCCACGGTGGCACCGTCCTGGTCGAGGAAGACCCGGCTCGGGGAGTCGGCCGCCCGCACGCCGCCCAGTTCGGTCACGCCGTTGACCAGGAAGACCACGTGGTCGGGATCGGTCAGCCGTTCCGGGGTGCCCTCGCCGAAGACGTCGGGGAGCAGACGGTAGACGGTCTCCACGTCCCTGCCCGGGTCCACGGTCGCGCTCGCGCTCAGGTGCAGCACGAACGCGCGGTCATCGGTGGCGCCGTCCAGGTAGAGCGCGGCGAGTTCGGGCCGGTCCGTGGCGAGGTCCTCGAACGCCGCGCGCGGTACCCGGCAGTTGAAGAAGCTCGCGGCGTTCCCGGCCAGGTTCGCGCCCGCCAGCCGGGTGGACGAGGCGGGCAGCGAGCGCAGCACCAGCTCGGTGTTCTCGACGGTGCCCGTCGCGAGCACGATCCGGGCGCCGCCGACCGGAAGCTCGCCCCGCGTGGTGCGGACGGCGGTCACCCGGCCGTCCTCGCAGGTCAGCCCGACGGCCTTGCACTTCGGCAGGATGGCGACCGAGCCACGGTGGCCGGCCGCCGCCGCGAGCAGCACCGGGACGGCGCTGAACTTCCTGGTCGCCCCGGGTGCGGTGGTGGCCGCCATGCCGAGCGGCGCGTCGAGCAGGCCCGGGTCCTCGGGGAGCGCGAGGTCCGAGTCCGGCCCGGTCCCCTGGTGGATCCGCTGCCGGAGCTGCGAGTTCAGGTTTCCGAACTCCCGGCCCAGCTCCGAGGCCCGGCGGACGCCGACGATCTCCTTCGCCTCGGCCCACTCGCCGTCCAGCTCGTCGACCACGGCCTTCGGCCACCCGGCCAGTTGCTGCGCCGTCGGCTGCGGGCTGGCCCCGCTCCAGAACAGCGTCCGCCCGCCGAGATACGGCACCTGGAAGATCAGTTCGAGATCCCCCTCGGAGCGCCAGGGCTTGGCCACCGCGCGGTCCATCAGCGGCTGGAGGACCGAGCCGAGGTTCTGCACATGATCGGGCAGCAGGTACGGGCCCTGCTCCAGGAGCAGCACCCGGGTGCCGGGAGCCAGCTGGAGCAACTTCTTCAACGTCACCGCCGCGGTGGCCCCGCCACCGACGATGATGACGTCGAAGTCGCCTGCGGCGGCCTCCTCGAAGCTCGCGAGGAGCAGCTCTTCGAGTCCTTGGGCCGGATCCGCATGACTGTGGGGCGCTACCATCGCGATTCCTCTCCTGACCGCCGAATCGTGACCAGGAACCTAGGGCAGCCTGCATTGACGAACCAGATGAACTTCCGTCCGGTCCGTCGAGGCCGCCGATCGGGCACCGCCCCACGCGGCCTCCGCTACCGTGAGCCGAAAGCCAGCAAAGGAGCGACGTGGCAACGTACTTGACGGACAGTCAACTTTCCTCCGGCGAACCGGCCGAGGAGATCACCGACCTGTCGGCCCGCGACGCCGGACTGGACGAGGCACCCCCGGAGCTCACCGACCTCCCCGGCCTGCGCCGGCTCGACCTCTCCGGCAACCGGCTGAGCGACCTGCCCCAGAGCCTGTCCGCCCTCCGCCGACTGACCGAACTCCGGCTCGACCGCAACGCCTTCCGCCAACTGCCGCAGCCCGTCGGCGAGCTCACCGGCCTCGAACTACTGACGCTGTACAAGAACGAACTCACCTCCCTGCCCGCCTGGATCGCGAACCTCCGCGGCCTGCGCCACCTGAACCTCGGCGACAACCGGCTCACCCGCGTCCCCGAGGAGATCGGCGCGCTGAGCAGCCTCCACACCCTCGACCTGGGGCACAACGCGCTGACCGAACTGCCCGAGTCGATCGGGCGACTCGCCGGTCTCGACCGCTACCTCTACGCCAGCAACAACCGACTCACCAGCGCGCCGGCCGCACTCTGCGAGCTCACCCGGCTGCGCTACCTGAACCTCACCGACAACCTCCTCCAGAGCCTCCCGGACCGCTTCGGAGACCTGGCCTCACTCCAGGAACTGCGCCTCTACAACAACCGCCTCACCACCCTGCCCGCCTCGATCGGCCGGCTGTCCCGGCTGCGCGAGGCACACCTGATGGGCAACCGGCTGACCACCCTGCCCGACTCCCTCGCCGGCCTGACGGACCTCCGCGAACTGCGGCTGACCGACAACCACCTGCTCGGCCTCCCCGAGCAGATCGGCCGCCTGGAGCGGCTGCGGATCCTCGACCTGCGCAACAACCGCGTCCGCGAACTGCCCGCCTCCGTCGGCGAGTTGACCGCTCTCACCCACCTCGACCTGCGCAACAACGCGCTGACCCGGCTCCCGGAGTCCCTCGCCCACCTCCCGCACCTCGAAAAGCTCGACCTGCGGTGGAACCTCATCGACCCCCTACCGGCCTGGATCCCCGACCTCGAACAGCGCGGGTGCGTCGTCCTCCTCTGAGCCTCGGCCTCCGTCCCGCCCGTGTCCGGCACCTCGGCGCTTCTCACGGCACGGTCGGGGAGTTCTCCGCCGCCCAGGGCGCTACGGAGCTCTGCAGTGCCGCCCGCGCCGCGCGCATCGCGTCCCGGACGCGTGCGGCGCCCGCGAGGGTGGCCGATGCGCCGCCTCCGACGGCTGGGCGGCGGGGGGTGCCGAGGCCTGCGCAGGGGCGGCAGATGCCGGGTTCGGGGACGGGATCGTGGCACTTGATGCACTCGGGGAGGCGGGCCGCTGCCGGGCGGGCGGGGGGTTGGTCCGGTGGCATCTTGCGCTCAAGTCGGTCGCGGAGGATGGCGGTTGGGGAGTGCATCGGGACGGGGAGTCCGGGCACCAAGGCACGGGCGAGGTCGGCATGGGTGGCACCGCGTTCCAGCCACTGGGCGACCAGCGGGGCGAGCGTGCGGGCCTCGGCTTCACCGAGGCGCAGGCGCGGCTCGGGGCGGATCGCCCGGTACAGCGCGGCGACCGCCGCGCGGGTCTGTTCGTCCGGCACCGCCGGAGCCTCCCCGGGTGGCTCGACTGCCGCTTCGGCGACTGCCGCTTCGGCGGCTGTCACTTCGGCAACTGCCGCTTCGACGGCTGTCGCTTCGGCGGGGAGGGTGGGTTCTTGGTACCGGTTCTTTATAAGGGCGTCAGAACCGCCGGAGTTCGCCGCACCGGGTACCGGACGGGTGGTACTCGGCTGCGGCACGGGCTGCGGGGTGTCGTAGACGTGGTTCTCGGAGACGATCGTGCCGTCGGGCATCCGGATCTTCTCGACCCGGTAGAAGCCGGCGGCGGTCAGCTCCCTCAGGGCCTTACGGATCGCGCCGCGCCCCTGCGGACTGGTGTCGGCCATGAGCCGGCTGTCCTCGCGCCAGCCGTCGGGGCGGGAGAGAAGGTCAACGAGCAGACCCTTGGCGGTGTAGGACAGCATCCGGAACTGCAACATGTCGTTGGGCAGCACGGTGAAATTGCGCGCGTGGGCGCTACGATGGACTCGCATCGGGAGGTTTCGCTCCTGTTGCCATACCCCGGGGTGTTGGTAGCACCGCCGGGGTCACTTGTGTGTTGGTTCGAGCACGGAACGTAGCACAGCGCGCGACGGGAGATCGACGTGATCGCCCACCGATCACCCTCCCGCCTGAAACAGTCGCATTCCGCTCGACAAGCGACCCCGATCGACCGTATTCGCGGGCAAGTTGGACCGATCCGCGCACAAGCCCCGAAAACGCCACAGGCCCCCCGCCCCGAACGGGCGGAGGGCCTGCGACCTGTGGTTCTGCTGTGCCCCAGACAGGAATCGAACCTGCGACACCGGCTTTAGGAGAGCCGTGCTCTATCCCCTGAGCTACTGAGGCGCGGTCGGCGGGACACCCGACGACCGCTCACAGCCTAGCGGATCGGCCCCGCCCGGTGGCCGGTGCCGGAGGGGCGGGCCGGGTGCGGTGTGTGGCCTTACGGTGGATTTGTTCCTTCTTGTGACAGATCCGACCTCTCCGAAAGGCACCGGTCCCGTGACTTCCTCTGCTCAGAATCCGTTCGGCGGCCTCGGCCGGATCCTGGTGATCATTCCGACCTACAACGAGGCGGAGAACGTCGAACGGATCGTCTCCCGGGTCCGGACCGCCGTGCCGGAGGCCCATGTGCTGATCGCCGACGACAACAGCCCGGACGGGACCGGCAAGCTGGCCGACGCCCTGGCCACGGACGACGAACAGGTGAAGGTACTGCACCGGAAGGGCAAGGAAGGCCTCGGCGCGGCCTACCTGGCCGGGTTCCGGTGGGGGATCGAGAACGGGTACGACGTGCTGGTGGAGATGGACGCGGACGGCTCGCACCAGCCGGAGGAGCTACCACGGCTGCTCGCCGCGCTGCACAGCGCGGACCTGGTGCTGGGCTCGCGCTGGGTGCCGGGTGGCGCGGTGGTGAACTGGCCGAAGTCGCGGCTGCTGCTGTCCAAGGGCGGCTCGACGTACTCGCGGCTGATGCTGAACGTGCCGATCCGCGACGTCACCGGCGGCTACCGGGCGTTCCGGAAGGAGACCCTGCTGGGCCTCGGAATGGACCAGGTCGCCTCGCAGGGCTACTGCTTCCAGGTCGATCTGGCCTGGCGGGCCGTCAAGGCCGGGTTCAAGGTCACCGAAGTCCCGATCACCTTCGTGGAGCGCGAGCACGGCGCCTCGAAGATGAGCCGCAGCATCGTGGCGGAGGCCCTCTGGCGGGTCACCGCCTGGGGCGTCTCCGACCGGGTGGCCCGGCTCACCCGGAAGCGCTGAGCGTTCCGACCCCTGAGGATGGGTGTTCCCGGCCCGCGAGGTCGGGCGTTCCCGGCCTGACGGAGGTTACGGCCTGACGGAGGTTACGGCCCGACGGAGGGTTACGGCCCGACGGAGGTTACGGCGTGACGGAGGTTTCGGCGTGACAGAGCCACCGCGTCCATCGAAGCGGCGCCGCGGCCGGTGGACGTCCGCCAAGGCCCGGGCGGCGCGGCTGGCCGCCTCGGCGAAGGGCGCTCGCGAGCGGATTCCGCTGCTCGGCCGGACGGCCGGTGAGCTGCTCCGGGTCAACCTGCTGGACAACGCGACCCGGCTGGCGGCCCAGGCGTTCCTGTCCGGACTGCCCGCGCTGCTGGTGGTGGCGGTGTTCGCGCCGGCCGCCGTCAAGCGTGGCCTCACCAGTTCGCTGCGCACTCAGCTCGGTCTGAAGGGTGCGGCCCAGCAGCAGGTCGAGCAGCTGATGAACACTCACCCGGACGGCGCCGCCCAGGCGTTCGGGGCGGTCGGCGCGCTGGTCACGCTGGCCTCCGCGACAGCGATGAGCCGGGCGCTCCAGCGGGTCTGCGAGCGGGCCTGGGAGCTGCCGCACCGCAGCACCCGGTTGGCGCTGTGGCGCTGGGTGGTGTGGCTGCTGGGCTGGCTGGTGTTCCTGGTGTTCCAGGTGCCGTTGCGCGAGGGGTTCGGCGCGGGCCTGTGGCTGGGCCTGCCGCTGACCTTCGTGGTCTCCACCTGCGTGTGGTGGTGGACTCAGCACCTGCTGCTCGGCGCCCGCATCCGCTGGGCCCCGCTGCTGCCGGGGGCGGTGCTGTGCGGCCTGGCGCAGGTCGTCCTCGGGGTCGCCTCGCAGGTGTACCTGCCGCACGCGATGTCGGCGTCGATCGCCAGGTTCGGCCCGTACGGCGTGGTGTTCACCGTGCTGTCCTGGCTGATCGTCCTGTTCACGGCGATCACCCTGGCCCTGGTGCTGGGCAGGGTGATCGCCGAGGAACCGTCGGTGGCCGCGCGGCTCAGCCGAGGCGCAGCAGCCGGGCGCTGATGGACGGCGGGGCCAGGTCCTTCTGGAGGGTGACCGGGATCTCGATCCGGTCGGCGCCGTCGCCCGCCGACAGCGTGCCGACCTGGGTGCCGGCCGGCAGGGTGTGGGCGATCTTGCCGATCGGGGTGAGCGTCAGGTGCGCGGTGATGCCGGACCAGCCCGCCACCGTCAGGTCCTTGGCGGCGACCACCGGGACCTTGCCGCCGATGCCGTCCTCGACGTACCCGACCACGTCGCCCTGCTTGGCCAGGGTCTGCCCGGTCAGCACGGACTGCGCGGCCACGTTGATCTTCTGGCTGACCGGCTGGGCCGCGGTCACGAGGTCGTACCCGGTGCTCACCGGCTGGCCCAGGGTGACGCCGACCAGGGTCCGCTTGACGCCGCCGACCTCCTTGACCGCCGCCCACATGAAGCAGGACTGCGCGGGGGAGGACGAACCGGTCTTGCCGCCGATCATGCCGTTCTTCCCGAGCAGCTTGTTGGTGTTGTAGATCCGCTGGCCGTTGAACTTGGTGTCGGGCTCCGCGATGACCTGCCGGAACACCTCGTCCTTGATCACCACCTCGGCCAGCTTCAGCTGGTCCTTGGCGGTCGACTTGGTGTCGTTGTTGTACCCTGCCGGGTCGGCGTACGTGGTGTTGGTCATGCCGAGCTGCTTGGCAGTGTCGTTCATCTTCTTGACGAACGCCTCCTCGCTGCCGGAGTCCCAACGCGCCAGCAGTCGGGCCACGTTGTTCGCGGACGGCAGCATCAGCATCTCCAGCGCCTCGTACTGGCTGAGCTGCTGGCCCTCCGTCAGGGTCACCCTCGACTCGTCGAGGCTCGTCGACTCCGACGCGGCCTGCTTGTCCACCGTGAGCATCGGGCCGGTCTGGCCCTTCTTCAGCGGGTGCGCCTGCAGGATCAGGTACGCGTTCATCACCTTGGTGACGGACGCGATCGGCACCGCCTTCTCCTCGCCGGACGCGCCGAGACCACCCACCCCGATCACCTCGGCCGCGGCCTGCCCCGTGGTCGGCCACGGGATGTTCAACTGCTCGCCCTGGAAGGTGAACGAGTCCGCCATCCCGAGCTTCGCCTTCGGCGTGGGCAGCGGACGCAGCAACTGCGCGGCCGACAGCACACCGAGCACCACGGCCAGGAAGATGCCCCAGATCAGCACCCGCTTCATCGCCCGCCGCAACGGGCTCACCGGGCGGGCGCTCAGTGACTTCAGCACCTCCAGCGCCTCGACGGTGCTCTCCGGGCCGGCCGGCACGGGGGCGGCGGGCGCCGCGACGGGCGCGACGGGCGCGACGGGCGCCGGCGCGGCGACGGCCGCGGGAGCGGGAGCGGGAGCGGGAGCGGCCTTCGGCACGGCGGCGGGCTTCGGCGCGACGGGTGCGGGCTTCGGGGCCGGGGCCGGCTTGGGGGCGGCCTCGTCCTTGGGCAGCCGCAGCATGACGGTCTGCTCGGGGCGGTCCTTGTCCACCCGCAGGTTCATGGTCGGCTCGGGCTTGGCCGGAGCGTCTTCCTCCGGCTCCTCGACCTTCCCGATGCGCAGCGTCATCGTGAGCTCGGGCCCGACCGGAGCGGACTCCTCCTCGGCCGCCTCCGGTTCCTCGACCTTCTCCATGCGCAGCGTCATGGTGGGCTCGGGCGCGACCGGAGCGGACTCCTCCTCAGCCTCCTCGGCCTCCTCGGATTCCGACTCCCCCTCCGGATCCTCCGACTCCGGCTCCTCGACCTTCTCCATGCGCAGCGTCATGGTGGGCTCGGGTGCGACCGGAGTTGACTCCTCCTCAGCCTCCTCGGATTCCGGCTCCCCCTCCGGTTCGTCCGCCTCGTCCGACTCCTCGACCTTCTCGACGCGCAAGGTCATCGTGAGCTCGGGCCCGACCGGAGTTGACTCCTCCTCGGCCTCCTCCGGCTTCTCCGCCTTCGGCATGGTGGGCCCGGGCGCGACCGGAGCGGACTCCTCCTCAGCCTCCTCGGATTCCGGCTCCTCCTCCGGTTCGCCCTTCCCCTCCGGTTCGCCCTTCCCCTCCGGTTCCTTCGCCGGAGCCTCGACGGTGAGCGCGGCACCGGCTTCGGGCAGGTCGAGGTCGGACCCGGACCCGGACTCGGCAGAGGTCTCACGGGCGCGGAGGTGCACAGTGGAGCCGCCCTCGCGAGGAGCTCGCTCCTCGGCCTCGGCCGGCCGCGTCCTGTCGTCGCGCGGCTCGCTCTGCGGGGACTCGCCCACGTAACCCACTCCTCCTCGTCCGCCCCGGCGGTTGCCGGTCCGATCACACAAGCTGGTTTTTTTCGGGCGGGTTCTCGACCCGCCCGGGTACCTGTACAGTCTCCGGCACCGTGGCCGCGATGGCCTGCCGCACCCCGCCCCACCGGCGGTTTTTCCTGCCGGTGCAGGCCCCTTCCGGATCAGACGCGGGGGCGTCGGACGGTGGTTCCAGCCTGCCCGAGCAAGGTCACGATTCGGAGGCGTACTCGACAAGGCTGTGTGAGAGGCGTCACCCTGTCATTCATCCACGCGGGGAGGCTTGGATGGGCAGGAGCCGCAGAACTATTCCCGAGGAGCTGTTGCTGCTCGCACTGGACCCGGCCACGGGTACCACCGCGCAGCCGCAGACCCTCGACCTCGGACTTGCCGGGGCGCAGCTTGTCGAGCTGTCCTTGGCCGGAAGGATAGTCCCGGACGGGGACCGGATCGCCGTGGTGGTGCCACGGCCGACCGGTGACCCGACGTTGGACCACGCGCTGGAGCTGTTGCGCAGGCGTGGCAGTCCGGTGCGTGCCGCGCACTGGATCGGCGGACCGCGCCTGGGCCTGAGGCAGACGTACCTGGCGCACCTGGAGCGGTGCGGCATGGTGACGGCGGTGCCGGGTCAGGTGTGCGGTGTGCTGCCGACGACCCGTTACCAGGCGTCGGACGACTGCACCAACGCGGCGATCAAGCAGCGGCTGGACACCGCGATCCGCACCGGCGTGCCGCCGGACCCGCGGACGGCGGCGCTGGCGGCGCTGGCGCACGCGGTGGGTCTGGGCAAGCACCTGTACCCGGGCAACGAGGGGCGGTCCTCGCGCTCCCGGCTGCGGGATCTGATCAGGTACGACCCGCTGGGCGGGATGGTGGCCCATGCGGTGATGGACGTGCAGAACGGTCTGCCGGCCCAGCAGGGCAGGTCGGCGCCCGCGGGTTCGCGGGGTCCGGCCGGTCGGCCCGCCGCCGCGGGGCGGGGTGTGGCCAGCCGGGTGGGCGCGCGATGAGCGGCGTACGCCGTTAGCGTTCGAGGCGGTTCAAGGGCGGTCGGCCCGGTGCGATGCACCGGGCCGACCGCCTTTCCCCGTTCTCGCCCGCCGGCCGATGTCCGACCCCGCGTCAAGTGCCCTGGGGCACAAGGGATGCCCTTTAGCGCGTGGGGCGGGGGGTCCGCAAGTACCACCGCCCCCATTGAGCTATTTTCCGATGATCTGTTCTACCGTGCTGCGGCGAATCCCGGGCGTGGACCGCAGTTGAGGTGGCATGCTGCTCAGCGTCAGGGGGTTGGTACCAATTACCGCACTGTTGCCAGTAGTGGGGCCGGAGGTCGATGTGTCCGCCAGCGTGAACCCGACGGTCCGCCGCCGCAGGCTCGGCGCCGAGCTCCGGCGGCTGCGCGAACTCCGAGGGATGACCGCCGAGGAGGTGGCCGGCCGCCTGATGGTCTCCCAGTCGAAGATCAGCCGACTGGAGAACGGCCGCCGCTCGATCAGCCCGCGCGATGTGCGCGACCTGTGCGACGTCTACGAGGTCGAGGACGAGCGGGTCCGCAACGGACTGATGGAGATGGCCAAGGAGTCGCGCCAGCGCGGTTGGTGGCACGAGTTCGGGGACATCCCGTACAGCGTGTACATCGGACTGGAGGCGGAGGCCTCGTCGATCCGGGCCTACGAATCCTCGTTCGTGCCCGGGCTGTTGCAGACCCCGCAGTACGCCGAGGCAGTGGTGACCGGCACCCAGCCGGACACCGATCCGGCGGCGATCCGCCGCCGGGTGGAGGTGCGGCTCAAGCGCCAGCACCGGATACACGGCGAGGACCAGCTCGGCAGCCTGTGGGTGGTGGTGGACGAGGCGGTGCTGCGCCGCCAGGTCGGCGGGCCGCAGGTGATGGCGGAGCAGCTGTTCCAGCTGGTCGAGCTCGGCGAACGACCGAACATCAACCTGCAGGTCATACCGTTCAGCAACGGTGCCCACCCCGGGATGACCGGGACATTCTCCCTGATGGAGTTCCCCGAGTCAGCAGATTCCACGGTCGTCTACTTCGAAGGAGTGACGGCCGATCTCTACTTGGAGAAGGAAGCCGACGTACGCCGCTATACCAATCTCTACGACCACCTGCGAGCCGCGGCGCTGAGTGTCACGGAAAGCCGGTCGATGATCACCCAATTGGCAGAGGAGTTCATGCAATGAGCAAGGCCACCGAGACCCTGACCTGGCGCAAGAGCAGCTACAGCGGCGGCAACGGCGCGTGCGTCGAGATCGCCGTCCCGTCTTCTGCCTCGATCGCGGTCCGGGACTCCAAGGACCCGCACGGCGCGCAGCTGCACTTCTCCAACGCGAGCTGGGCGGCTTTCGCGGCCGCCGCCGCCGCGGGCGCCTTCGGCGAGGTCTGATCCACGGCTCCCTGCCCACCCCACGGTGCCCGTCGCTCCCCCTGCGGCGGGCACCGTGGCATCCGCCCGGCCCCGGCCGCTGCGGCGGGCACCGTCGCAGCCGCCCGCCCGGGCCTCAACTGCCGACCGGGTAGCGGGTGTTCCAGCCCTCGGTGCCGTGCAGGGCGGGGCCGTGCAGCAGTTCCAGCACCAGGTCGTCGGCGAGTTCCAGGATCGCGCCGCGGCCCTCCAGCTCGGCCAGCAGCTCGGGCGGCAGCGCGGTCTCGCCGTGCAGGGCGCCGAGCAGGTTGCCGCAGATGGAGCCGGTGGAGTCGCTGTCGCCGGAGTGGTTGACCGCCAGCAGCAGGCCGCTGCGGACGTCCTCGGCGACCAGGGCGCAGTACAGGCCGATGGCGAGCGACTCCTCGGCGGTCCAGCCCTCGCCGAGTTCCTCGACCCGTTCGGCGGAGGGCACACCGGCCCGGACGGCGTCCAGGGCGGCGCGCAGGGCGGCGGTGGTCTCCTCGTGGCCGGGCCGCTCGGACAGCAGCGCCAGGGCGAGGTGGACGCCCTCCTCCAGGGTGCCGCCGCGGGCCACCGCGTGGACGATCACCGCGAAGGCCCCGGCGGACAGGTAGCCGGTGGGGTGGCCGTGGGTCAGCACCGAGCATTCGACGGCCAGTTGGAACACCAGGGCCGGGTCCCAGGCGGTGAGCAGCCCGAACGGGGCGGCGCGCATCACGGTGCCGCAGCCCTTGGAGTTCGGGTTGCGCGGCTCCTCGACGGTGGGCAGCGGCCCGTCCCCGGTGCCGGCCAGGCCGGACAGGCAGGCGTTGCCGGGGGCGCGGCGGTCGTACAGCCACTCCTCACGGCCCAGCCAGCCGAGGTCCTTGCGGCGCTCGTCGGGGCCCCAGTCCTGCTGGGTGGCGTACCAGCGCAGGTAGGCGCGGTGCACGTCGGACGGCGGGTGCCAGGCGCCGCTGTCGCGGCCGATGTGGGCGCGGATCAGGCCGTCCACGGTGAACATGCTCATCTGGGTGTCGTCGGTGACGGCGCCGCGCCGCCCGTAGGCGCGGACGTAACCGGTGACGCCCGCCGCGCCGTGGGTGGCCCGGATCTGCTCCAGCTGTTCGAACTCGATGCCGGCGCCGAGGGCGTCACCGATCGCGCCGCCGAGCAGACAGCCCCGTACCCGGCTGCGGAAATCCTGCTGCTGGGCGCGTGACCACAGGGGCATCACGGGTGGGGGCCTTTCGGTCGGCGGCGTCGGACAGCAGACGCACTGTATTCGAAGGCTCGCTCGAAACCGCCGGGCTCCACCGAACATCCATCCGCCCGCCGCCGGGCGGCCAGGGCGGGCCCGTTACTCCAGCACGGGCAGCAGCCGGGGCAGGTGGCCGTCCGAGGCGAGGGCCGCCGCGCGCCGTTCGGCGGGCACCTGCCCGTAGTCGGTGGTGCGCTGCCGGGCCGGACGGCCGGCCAGGGCGGCGATCGCCTCCAGATCGCGGACCGACTTGTAGGAACCCCAACCGGAGCCCGCCATCCGGGAGATGGTCTCCTCCATCAGCGTGCCGCCCAGGTCGTTGGCCCCGCTGCGGAGCATCTCGGCGGCGCCCTCCGCGCCGAGCTTCACCCAGCTGGTCTGGATGTTGGGGATGTGCGGGTGCAGCAGCAGCCGGGCCATCGCGGTCACCGCCCGGTTGTCGCGCGCGGTCGGGCCGGGCCGGGCGATGCCCGCCAGGTACACGGGGGCGTTGGTGTGCACGAACGGCAGCGTGACGAACTCGGTGAACCCGCCGGTGCGCTGCTGGAGTTCGGCCAGCAGCCGCAGGTGGCCCAGCCAGTGCTTCGGGGTGTCGACGTGCCCGTACATCATGGTGGACGAGGAACGCAGGCCCAGCTCGTGCGCGGCGGTGACCACCTCCACCCAGGTCGCGGCGGGCAGCTTGCCCTTGGTGAGCACCCAGCGCACCTCGTCGTCGAGGATCTCCGCGGCGGTGCCGGGGATGGAGTCCAGCCCGGCCTCCTTGGCCCGGGTCAGCCAGTCGCGGATCGAAAGTCCGGTGCGGGTGGCGCCGTTGACCACCTCCATCGGCGAGAACGCGTGCACGTGGATGCCCGGCACCCGCTGCTTCACGGCCCGGGCGATGTCGAAGTACGCGGTGCCCGGCAGGTCCGGATGGATGCCGCCCTGCATGCACACCTCGGTCGCGCCGACCTCCCAGGCCTGCTCGGCCCGTTCGGCGACCTGGTCCAGCGACAGGGTGTACGCGTCGGCGTCGGTGCGGCGCTGCGCGAACGCGCAGAACCGGCAGCCGGTGTAGCAGACGTTGGTGAAGTTGATGTTCCGGGTGACGCAGTACGTCACCTCCTCGCCGACCGTGTCGCGGCGCAGCTCGTCGGCGATCCGGCACAGCGCGTCCAGCGCGTCCCCGTCGGCCTGGAACAGCGCCAGGGCCTGATCGTCCGTCAGTTTCCTCGGGTCGTCGGCAGCGGTGGACAGCGCGGCCCGGACCTCGGCGGGCAGGCGGCGCGGGGCGGGGACGGCGACCTGTTCGCGCAGCGACTCCCAGTCGCCGTAGACCTCGTCGAAGTCGGAGCGGCGGTCGCCGGTGCGGCCCTCGGTGTCGACGGTGCGGAACAGGTCGGTGCGGCCGCCGCCGGTCATCGGCTCCTCCGGCTCCTGCCAGGGCAGGCCCGCGGGGCGGCGGCCCTCGACGGCCAGGCCGGTGGCCGGGTCGGCGAGCGCCCGCACGTGCGGCAGCAGGCGGGGGTCGAGCCACGGCTCGCCGCGCTTCAGGTACTCGGGATGGATCGTCAACCGCTCGCGCAGGGTGAACCCGGATTCGGCGGTCCGTTCGGCCAACTCTTCGATGTGCGGCCAGGGGCGCTCCGGGTTGACGTGGTCGGGCGTCAGCGGCGAAATGCCGCCCCAGTCGTCGATACCGGCGCCGATCAGCAGCGCGAATTCGGCGTCCACCAGGTTCGGCGGCGCCTGGATCCGGGCCGCCGGGCCGAGCACCAGCCGGGCCACCGCCACCGTGGCTGCCAGCTCGGACAGTTCGGCGTCCGGCATGGCCCGCATCGCGGTGTCCGGCTTGGCCCGGAAGTTCTGCACGATCACTTCCTGCACGCCCTGGTAGGCCCGGGCCACCTTGCGGATCGCCAGCAGCGACTCGGCCCGCTCCTGGTACGTCTCGCCGATGCCGATCAGCACCCCGGTGGTGAACGGCACGGCGCTGCGCCCGGCGTCCTCCAGCACCCGCAGCCGCACCGCCGGTTCCTTGTCCGGCGAGCCGTGGTGCGGGCCGCCGGGCTCCGACCACAGGCGGGTGGCGGTGGTCTCCAGCATCATGCCCATCGACGGAGCGACCGGCTTGAGGCGCTGGAAGTCCGTCCAGGACAGCACGCCGGGGTTCAGGTGCGGCAGCAGCCCGGTCTCCTCCAGCACCCGCACCGCCATCGCCCGCAGGTACGCCAGGGTGTCGTCGTAGCCGTGCGCGTCCAGCCACTCGCGGGCCTCGGGCCACCGGTCCTCGGGGCGGTCGCCGAGCGTGAACAGGGCTTCCTTGCAGCCGAGTTCGGCGCCCTGCCGGGCGATCTCCAGCACCTCGTCCGGGGACAGGTACATCCCGTGGCCGTCCTTGCGGAGCTTGCCGGGGACGGTGACGAAGGTGCAGTAGTGACAGCGGTCCCGGCACAGCCTGGTCAGCGGGATGAAGACCTTGCGCGAATACGTGATGACGCCCGGGCGGCCCGCCTGCTCCAGCCCGGCGTCACGGATCCGCGCGGCCACCCCGCACAGCTCCGACAGGTCCGCGCCGCGCGCCTGGAGCAGCACCGCCGCCTCCGCGGCATCCAGCGCCACCCCGTCCCGGGCCCGGCGCAGCGCGCGCCGCATCGCGGTCGGCGTAGGGGAAGAGGGGACGGGCAGCGAGGGCTCGTGACTCATGGGCCCGACCCTACGCGAGGTGTACGCCTGTGGAACTACCGAACCCTGAGGGCGTCTCAGGGTCGCCATACTCCGGATACAACGCGAGACGTAGCGCGATCTGCTGCCGGCGGGCGACGCGACACGGGGGGCCGCGGGGCTTCAATGGACAGTGACAGCAGACGAGCTCTGAAGGGGGCCGCAGTGGACCAGGAAGCCACCGCAGTACAGAACTTGACGGCACCTCGGGCGGGCAGGCGCCGCACCGCCGTCCGGATCGGCGTGCCGGTGGCGATTGCCGCCGTCGTCGCCACCGGCATCGGCCTGGTGCCCGCACTGGCCAGCGACGAGTCGCCGAACCTGCCGGCCATCAGCGCCCAGGATCTGATCGCCAAGGCCCTCTCCGCGAACACCGACACCTTCAGCGGAACCGTCCGGGTCAACGCCGACCTGGGCCTGCCCACCGCGCTGACCGACCTCGCCTCCGGCTCCGGCCCGCTCGGCGAGATGGCCCGCGGCGCCGGCGCCAAGACCGGCAGCGCCGACCCGCAGATGAAGGCCGTCGAACTGCTCGGCGGCTCGCACACCCTGTCCGTCGTCTCCGACGGCCCGGACCGCCAGCGGCTCACCCTGTCCGGCCAGAAGTCCGGCTACGAGCTGGTCCACAACGGCGACCAGGTGTGGGCCTACGACCGCAGCTCCCAGCAGGCCCTGCACCTGACCGGCGCGGGCACCGACGGCCACCGCCCGGACGGGAAGGAGGGGATCGGCTCCATCACCCCGCAGGACATCGCCAAGCAGCTCCTCGAACACTCCTCCGCCACCACCTCAGTGACGGTGGACGGCACCGAGCGGGTCGCCGGGCACGCCGCGTACAAGCTCAGCATCAAGCCCAAGCAGGCCGGCTCCACCGTCGCCGAGATCCGGGTCTCCATCGACGCCGAGAAGGGCCTGCCGCTGGCCGTGCAGCTGCGCACGGTGGACGGCGCCACCGCGTTCGACGTGCGCTTCGGCACGCTGTCCTACGCCAAGCCGGACGCCAAGACCTTCGAGTTCAGCGTGCCCAAGGGCGCCAAGGTGGTCGAGCAGTCCGCGAAGGAGCACGCCGCCAACCCGATGCCGTCCGTCCCCGGCCTGCCCTCGCTGCCGACCGGCGGCGCCGACGGGGCGAAGGCGGGCGTCATCGGCGAGGGCTGGACGGCCATCGCCCGCGGCGAGGCCGGCGCGGACGCCGCGAAGGGCATCGCCAAGTTCGCCGGCCGCGAGGTCAAGGGCGGCACCCTGGTGTCCACCCGCGTCGTCAACGCCCTGATCACCAAGGACGGCAAGATCTACATGGGCGCCGTCACCCCGGAGACCCTGGAGCAGGCCGCGGCCTCCGGCAAGTAACCACGATCGGTGCGCGGGGCCCCGGGATCACCTCCCGGGGCCCCGCGTCGTCAGTTGGAGACCGCCGCCTCCGCGGGCGCCGCGACCGCGACCGGCCGCCGCTCCGCCCGCACCCGGCGCAGCGCGTCCACGCTCAGCACCACCAGCGCCACCCACACCAGCCCGAAGCCCGCCCAGCGGGCCGGCGACATCGACTCGTGGAAGACCGTCACCCCGATCAGGAACTGGAACACCGGCGCCAGGTACTGCAACAGCCCCAGCGTGGTCAGCGGCACCCGCAGCGCGGCCGCGCCGAAGCACATCAGCGGCACCGCCGTGATCACCCCGCTGGCCATCAGCAGCGCGGTGTGGCCCCAGCCGTAGTGCCCCAGGCTGCCCTCGCCGCGCACCCCCAGGTACACCAGCACCCCCAGCGCGAACGGGAACATCACCGCGCTCTCCACCGCCAGGCTCTCCGGCCCGCCCAGCGCGACCTTCTTCTTCATCAGCCCGTACGTGGCGAACGACAGCGCCAGCGTCAGCGCGATCCACGGCAGCCGCCCGTACGCCACCGTCAGCACCGCCACCGCGGCCACACCGACCCCGACCGCCGCCCACTGTGCGGTGCGCAGCCGCTCACGCAGCACCAGCACGCCGAACGCGATCGTCACCAGCGGATTGATGAAGTACCCGAGGCTGGTCTCCACCACATGCCCCGCGTTCACGGCCCAGATGTACACGCCCCAGTTCACCGAGACCGTGGCCGCCGCCACCGCCAGCAGTGCGAGCCTGCGCGGCTGCCGCAGCAGCGGGCGTATCCACCCCCAGCGCCGGCGTACGAGCAGCATCACCGCCACCGCCACCAGCGACCACACCATCCGGTTCGCCAGAATGTCCACCGCCCCGGCCGGCTCCAGCAGCGGCCAGAACAGCGGGAACAACCCCCACATCCCGTACGCCGCAAAGCCGTTCCAGAGCCCGACCCTGGCCTCCCGCCCGCTCTCCGCCATGGCCCGCCCTTCACCCGCGCACGAAACGTCCTACGAAAGGTAGCGGCACGCGGGTGAAGGTGTCATCCCCAAACGGCACTTTTGCTGCTGACGGGGTGGTGTTTCCGGCCCCTCAGCCAGTCACCGTCCAGGTACTGGATCCCGCCAGCAGACCGGCCAGCTCCCCCCGCCCCTTCTGCTCCTCCGCCAACGCCAGCTGGTCCGCCATCTGCGTGTCGTACACCGGCCGCTTCACGTCCCGCAGCACCCCGATCGGCGTGTGGTGCAGCATGTCCGCATCCGTCAGCCGGGTGAGCGCGAACGCCGTCGTGGGGCTACCGGCATGCGCGTCGTGCACGAGGGCCTCCCCCTCGGCCCGCGGCGCGATCCGGAGCTCCCCGTCCGCCCCGCGCACCACGTGCCGGTCCGCACCGACCAGCACCGGCTGCCCGTGCTCCAGCCGAATCAGCGCCTCGTCCCGGGTGCCGGGCTCCTTCAGGAGCTCGAACGCTCCGTCGTTGAAGATGTTGCAGTTCTGGTAGATCTCCACCAGCGCGGTGCCCTCGTGCTGCGCCGCCGCCCGCAGTACCGACTGAAGGTGCTGCCGGTCCGAGTCGATCGTCCGCGCCACAAAACTCGCCTCCGCGCCGATGGCCAGCGACAGCGGGTTGAAGGGCGCGTCCAGCGAACCCATCGGCGTGGACTTGGTGATCTTCCCGACCTCACTGGTCGGCGAGTACTGACCCTTGGTCAGTCCGTAGATCCGGTTGTTGAACAGCAGGATCTTCAGATTGACGTTCCGGCGCAGCGCGTGGATCAGGTGGTTGCCGCCGATCGACAGCGCGTCGCCGTCGCCCGTCACCACCCACACCGACAGGTCCGGGCGGGACGCGGCCAGGCCGGTGGCGATCGCCGGGGCGCGGCCGTGGATCGAGTGCATGCCGTACGTGTTCATGTAGTACGGGAAGCGCGAGGAGCAGCCGATGCCGGAGACGAAGACGGTGTTCTCCCGGCGGATGCCGAGCTCCGGCATGAAGGACTGGACGGCGGCCAGGATCGCGTAGTCGCCGCAGCCGGGGCACCAGCGCACTTCCTGGTCGGTCTTGAAGTCCTTCGCGGACTGCGGGCCGTCGGCCTTCGGGACGAGCCGCAGGGCGGGGAAGTCGGTCATCGGGTCGCCTCCGCGTCGAGCGTGCCGATCGCCGCGTGCAGCACGTCGGCGAGTTGGGCGGCCTTGAACGGCAGGCCGCGCACCTGGTTGTAGGACTGCGCGTCCACGAGGTACTTCGCGCGCAGCAGCAGGGCGAGCTGCCCGAGGTTCATCTCGGGAACGATCACCCGCTCGTACCGGCGCAGCACCGTGCCGAGGTTGGCCGGGAACGGGTTGAGGTGGCGCAGGTGGGCCTGGGCGACCTGGCCGCCGTCGGCCCGGACCCGGCGCACCGCGGCGGTGATCGGGCCGTAGGTGGAGCCCCAGCCGAGCACCAGGACCCGGGCCTCGCCGCTCGGGTCGTCGACCTCGACGTCCGGCACCTCGATGCCGTCCACCTTGGCCTGCCGGGTGCGGACCATGAAGTCGTGGTTGGCCGGGTCGTAGGAGATGTTGCCGGTGCCGTCCTGCTTCTCGATGCCGCCGATCCGGTGCTCCAGGCCGGGGGTGCCGGGCACCGCCCAGGGGCGGGCGAGGGTGTGCGGGTCGCGCTGGTAGGGGCGGAAGGTGCCGTCGGGGCCGTTCGGCTCGGTGGCGAACTCCACGCGCAGGTCCGGCAGTTCGTCGATCTCCGGGATCTTCCACGGCTCGGAGCCGTTGGCCAGGTAGCCGTCGGAGAGCAGGAACACCGGGGTGCGGTAGGTGAGCGCGATCCGGGCGGCGTCGAGCGCGGCGTCGAAGCACTCGGCGGGCGTCGCGGGGGCGACGATCGGCACCGGGGCCTCGCCGTTGCGGCCGAACATCGCCTGCAGCAGGTCCGCCTGCTCGGTCTTGGTCGGCAGGCCGGTGGACGGGCCGCCGCGCTGGATGTCGACCACCAGCAGCGGCAGTTCCAGCGACACCGCCAGACCGATGGTCTCCGACTTCAGCGCCACGCCCGGGCCGGAGGTGGTGGTCACGCCCAGCGCGCCGCCGAACGCCGCGCCGAGCGCCGCGCCGATACCGGCGATCTCGTCCTCGGCCTGGAAGGTCCGCACGCCGAAGTTCTTGTGCTTCGACAGCTCGTGCAGGATGTCCGAGGCCGGGGTGATCGGGTACGAGCCGAGGAACACCGGCAGCCCGGACCGCTCCCCCGCCGCGACCAGGCCGTACGACAGC
This sequence comes from Kitasatospora sp. NPDC048662, assembly GCF_055587065.1. Taxonomy (NCBI): domain Bacteria; kingdom Bacillati; phylum Actinomycetota; class Actinomycetes; order Kitasatosporales; family Streptomycetaceae; genus Kitasatospora; species Kitasatospora sp. NPDC048662. The sequence continues at coordinate 798,817 of NZ_JBVJHA010000002.1, forward strand.
GCCAGGTTCCCCGAGATGTTCCGGTACGTGCCGGCCGGCAGCTTGGCCGGCGGGACCTCGTAGGAGACCGCGAAGTCCTCGGTGGTCTCGCCGAAGTTCCAGCCCGCCCGGAACGCGGCCACGTTCGCCTCGGCGATCTGCGGCTTCTTCGCGAACTTCTGCCGCAGGAACAGCTCGGTGCCGTGGGTCGGCCGGTGGTACATCCAGGACAGCAGGCCCAGCGCGAACATGTTCTTCGCCCGCTCGGCGTCCTTGCGCGCCAGGCCGCTGTCCTTCAGCGCCTCCAGCGTCAGCGTGGTCAGCGGCACTGGGTGCAGCCGGAACGACTCCAGCGAACCGTCCGCCAGCGGGTCCTTGTCGTAGCCGACCTTCGCCAGCGCCCGCTTGGTGAACTCGTCCGTGTTGACGATGATCTCGGCGCCGGCCGGCAGGTCCGGCAGGTTCGCCTTCAGCGCCGCCGGGTTCATCGCCACCAGCACGTCGGGGGCGTCGCCGGGCGTCAGGATGTCGTGGTCCGCGAAGTGCAGCTGGAAGCTCGACACACCCGGCAGGGTGCCTGCGGGGGCACGGATCTCCGCCGGGAAGTTCGGCAGCGTGGACAGGTCGTTGCCGAACGCCGCCGTCTCCGAGGTGAACCGGTCGCCGGTGAGCTGCATACCGTCGCCCGAGTCACCCGCGAACCGGATGATCACCCGGTCCAACCGCCGAATCGGCTTGGCCGCCCGCCCGGACCCGCCCTGCGGCCCCGACCGGGCCGAGGCCGGACCCGACCGGCGCTCGCCGCCCGGGCCGTCCACTGCCTCTGACTGATCGACCTGACTGGTCACTGCCGCGGACCTCCTCGAAGGGGAGCCAGCAGCGGGCGTGAGCCGTGTGCCCCGTCCGCCTGGCGCACCAAGGGAATCCTAAGCGGGCAGAGCACCGGTGGAAGGGAACTCGCGAAGACCGCCACCGCGGGTTGACGGGCCGGTCAGGACTCCAGATACGCCAGCACCGCGAGAACCCGCCGGTGATCCTCCTGGCTCGGACCCAAACGCAATTTCTGGAAGATGTTCGACACATGCTTCTCGACCGCACCGTCGGACACCACCAGTTGCTTGGCTATCGCCGCGTTGGTCCGGCCCTCCGCCATCAGCCCCAGCACCTCGCGCTCACGGGGCGTCAGGTTCGCCAGCGTGTCCACCTGCCGGCTGCGGCTCAGCAACTGCTGCACCACCTCCGGGTCCAGCGCCGTACCGCCCTCCGCGACCCGGGTCACCGCATCCACGAACTCCCGCACCTCGGCGACCCGGTCCTTCAGCAGGTACCCCACCCCGCGGGTCGAACCCGCCAGCAGCTCACCCGCGTACTGCTCCTCCACGTGCTGCGACAGCACCAGCACACCCAGCTGCGGGTGCCGCTTGCGCAACTCCACACACGCCCGCACCCCCTCATCGGTGTGCGTCGGCGGCATCCGCACATCCGCCACCACCACATCCGGCAACGAGCCCTCCCCGTGCAGGCCGTCCACCGCCCGCAACAGCGCCTCCCCGTCACCGACCCCCGCCACGACCTCCATCCCCCGGTCCGTCAGCAACCGCGTCAGCCCCTCCCGGAGCAGCACGGAATCCTCGGCGATCACCACACGCAACATGAGACGAACCCTAGCGGGCGCAAAGGCCGGCGGGCGCGAAAGCTGGCGGGTGCGAATCCAGGGGCGCGTGGGGGTACCTCCCGGCCCGCCAGGGCTGGGGGAGAACTGCGCGACAAGCGCCGACGCAACGGTCAGGTCGCGTCCACATGCAAGCCATTGTCCCGCGTCGCGATCTTGCGGTGGGGCGCCTCCCGCTTCGGAGCCGCTACATCGTGCGGATGGCCACCGTGTCGCACAGATCCTGCAACGCCGCCTTCGCCGGCCCGTCCGGCAGCGGGCCCAGCAGCGCCCGTGCCTCCTCGGCGTAGCGCAGCGTCTCGCGGCGGGCCCGCTCCAGCGCCGGGTGCCGGCGCAGCAGGCGCAGCGCTTCCGCGTGGGCGGCGTCGTCGGACGCCAGATCGGTGTCGAGGAGCTCGCGCAGCCGGACGTCCTCGGGGTCGGCCGGGTCTACGGGCATCTGACGCAGCAGCAGGACCGGCAGCGTGGGGACGCCTTCGCGCAGGTCGGTGCCGGGGGTCTTGCCGGACTCGTCGCCGTCGCTGGCGATGTCGAGGACGTCGTCGGCGAGCTGGAACGCCGTGCCGATCCGCTCGCCGTACTGGGTGAGCAGGTCGACGATCCACGGTTCGGCGCCGGCCATCAGCGCGCCGAAGCGGCAGGAGACGGCGATCAGCGAGCCGGTCTTGCCGGACAGCACGTCCAGGTAGTGGCTCAGCGGGTCGTCCTCGGGGCTCGGCCCGACGGTCTCCAGGATCTGGCCGGTGACCAGCCGTTCGAACGCGTCGGCCTGGACCCGGACGGCGTCGGGGCCGAGGCCGGAGAGCACCTGGGAGGCGCGGGAGAACAGGAAGTCGCCGGTGAGGATGGCGACCGAGTTGTCCCAGCGGCTGTTGGCGCTGGGCGCGCCGCGCCGCACGGGGGCCTCGTCCATCACGTCGTCGTGGTACAGCGTCGCGAGGTGGGTCAGTTCGACCACCACCGCGGACGGCACCACCCCGGGCGCGCCGGGGTCGCCGAACTGGGCGGCGAGCATCACCAGCAGCGGCCTGAACCGCTTCCCCCCGGCCTCGATGAGGTGGCTGGCGGTCACCGTGATGAAGGGCACGTCGCACTTGACGGCCTCGATCAGGGCGGCCTCCACGGCCTCCATCCCGGCCTGGACGTCGCGGGTCAGATCGCGGTCCTGCACGCTCAGCCCGAAGGGCCCCACGACGGTCACGCTGACCACTCCTGTCCCTGGTCGATCCAGCGGGCCGGTCCCTCAGCGCCGCCGATGCACATACAAGGCAGCGTATCCGGTCCCGAGTGGATCACTGCACGGGCATGGGCCCTTCCGCCGCTGGTGGCGGGGCCGGGGCGGTGCCGGGCGCAGGGAGCGCAGGTCAGCGCGGAACGATCCGGGTGAGGTCGAGTTCGACCGGGAACGGCACGGCGGTGATCAACTTGCCGTGGTGCACAGCCACTCCCGGCGCGGGGGCGTACACCCCGGTCTCCTCGTCCAGGTGGAACTCGTAGACCACGGGGTCGCCGTCCTCGCCGCGCTCGACCCGCCAGAAGAACGGGATCCCCGCCTCGGCGTACATTCCGGGCTTACGGAAGCGGTCGTCGCTGCGCGAACCGTGGGAGACCACCTCGACGGCCAGCGCGACGGCCGAAACGGGGACGCACTCCAGGGTGAAGAAGTCGAGCCCGCGGCGGTCGAAGACGATCGCGTCGGGCTTGGGCACGTTGTAGGGGTCGACCATGACGCAGCGTTCGGAATTGGCTTCGTACGGATCGTGCCGAGCGAGCTCGAGTGCCACGTACAGCTTGTCCCGCACGGAATCGTGCCACTGCTTGGTCATACCGCGGACCACGATCGCCCCATCCACCAGCTCGAACTCGAAGGGCAGATCGAGGTCCTTGACCTGGTCGTAGGTCCAGCCTCCCGAGGGCGGGGACGTCCAGTCGATCGGTTCGGCAGTCATGGTCACCTCCTGTGCCCAGTTTATGAGCCGACCCTATGGCGGCCAATGGCTGCCGAATCGGTTCACCGTCGCGTCGTTCACCCTCCGAACAGCAGTCCGGCCCCCGCCGGGTGGTGGCGGGGGCCGGATCGCGAAGCGGAAGGTCAGCGGATGAAGACCGAGGCCTTGGTGGCCAGGTCGAGGAAGTACTGCGGGAGCAGGCCCAGGCCCAGGGTGACCAGGACGCCGAAGGCGATGGTGGTGGCGGTGAGGGCGCTGGGGACGGCGACCGCGGGGCCGGAGGGCTGGGGGTCGGAGAAGAACATCAGGACGATGACGCGGATGTAGAAGAAGGCGGCGATCGCGGAGGACAGCACACCGACGATGACCAGCGGGGTGGCTCCGCCACCCGCCGCGGCCTGGAAGACGGCGAACTTGCCGGTGAAGCCGGAGGTGAGCGGGATGCCCGCGAAGGCCAGCAGGAACAGGGCGAACACCGCGGCGAGCAGCGGCGAGCGGCGGCCCAGTCCGGCCCAGTGGGACAGGTGGGTGGCTTCGCCCTTGGAATCGCGCACCAGGGTGACCACGGCGAACGCGCCGAGGGTGACGAAGGAGTAGGCCAGCAGGTAGAAGAGGACGGCCGCGACGCCGCGCCGGTCGGTGGCGATCAGGCCGGTGAGGATGAAGCCGGCGTGCGCGACCGAGGAGTAGGCGAGCAGGCGCTTCACGTCCTGCTGGGTGACGGCCAGGATCGCGCCGACCACCATGGTGAGGATCGCCACGCCCCACAGGACGGGCCGCCAGTCCCAGCGGATGCCGGGGAAGGCGACGTAGAACAGCCGCAGTGTCGCGCCGAACGCGGCGGTCTTGGTGGCGGCGGCCATGAACCCGGTGACGGGGGTGGGCGCGCCCTGGTAGACGTCCGGCGTCCAGGAGTGGAACGGCACCGCGCCGACCTTGAACAGCAGGCCGACGGCGAGCATGGCCAGGCCGATCAGCAGCAGCGCGTCGTTCCGGGTGGTGACGGCGAGTGCGGGGGTGACGGGGGCGACGCCGGAGACCACGTCGGCGATCTCGCCGAGCCGGAGGGTGCCCGCGTAGCCGTACAGCAGGGCGGTGCCGAACAGGAAGAACGCGGAGGCGAAGGCGCCGAGCAGGAAGTACTTGACGGCGGCCTCCTGCGAGAGCAGGCGGCGGCGCCGGGCGATCGCGCACATCAAGTACAGCGGCAGGGACAGCACTTCGAGTGCCACGAACATGGTCAGCAGGTCGTTGGAGGCGGGGAAGAGCAGCATGCCGCCGACCGCGAACAGGGTGAGCGGGTAGATCTCGGTGGTCCGCAGGCCCTCGCGGGTGGCCTCGCGTTCCTGCTCGCCGCCGGGGACGGCGGCGGCCTGCGCGGTGAACGCGTCGATCCGGTGGCCGTTGATGCGTGGCTCCAGGCGGCCCTCGGCGTAGGTGAGGACGGCGAGGACGGCGGTCAGCAGGATGACGCCCTGCAGGAACAGCGCGGGGCCGTCGATGGCGACCGAGCCCATCGCCAACAGCCCGGCCCTGGTGGAGGCGTGGCCCTGGGCGGCGAGCACCACCACGGCGACGAACCCGCCGACCAGGCCGACCAGGGAGATGCCCAGCTGGGCGGAGGCGCGCAGCCGGCGCGGCAGGAACGCCTCGGCCAGGACGCCGGCCAGGGCGGCGCCGAACACCACGAGCATCGGCGAGAGTTGGCCGTACTCGATGTGCGGGGCGGGGATGCTCGGACTGTTGCCGCCGGCGGCGGCCAGCGCGTGGGTGGCGATCACTTCTGCTCACCTCCGTTGGTGGCGGCCACCGGGTGGGCGGGCGCGGGATCGATCCGGTGGACCTGGCTGAGGGTGTCGTTGACGGCCGGGTTCACCATCCTGGTGAGCGGCTGCGGGTAGACGCCGAGCAGCAGGGTGAGGGCCACCAGCGGGGCGACGACGGCGAGTTCACGGGCCTTCAGGTCGGGCATGCCCTGCACGGAGTCCTTCACCGGGCCGGTCATGGTGCGCTGGTACAGCATCAACGCGTACAGCGCGGCCAGCACGATGCCGAAGGTGGCGATGATGCCGATCACCGGGTAGCGGGTGAACGTGCCGACCAGGACCAGGAATTCACTGACGAACGGGGCCATCCCGGGCAGTGACAGGGTGGCGAGTCCGCCGATCAGGAACGTCCCGGCCAGCACGGGGGCGACCTTCTGCACGCCGCCGTAGTCGGCGATCAGGCGCGAGCCGCGGCGGGAGATCAGGAAGCCCGCGACCAGCATCCACGCGGCGGTGGAGATGCCGTGGTTGACCATGTAGAGGGTGGCGCCGGACTGACCCTGGCTGGTCATCGCGAAGATGCCCATGATGATGAACCCGAAGTGCGAGATGGACGCGTAGGCGACCAGCCGCTTGATGTCCTTCTGTGCGATCGCGACCAGCGCGCCGTAGACGATGCCGATCAGCGACAGCACCAGGATCGCCGGGGCGAAGGTCTTCGAGGCGTCCGGGAACAGGCCGAGGCAGAACCGGAGCATCGCGAAGGTGCCGACCTTGTCGACAACTGCCGTGATCAGCACGGCGGTTCCGGCGGTGGACTCCCCCATCGCGTTCGGCAGCCAGGTGTGCAGCGGCCACATCGGGGCCTTCACCGCGAAGGCGAAGAAGAAGCCGAGGAACAGCGCGCGCTGCGCGGTCGGGTCGATCACCAGCTTGCCGGAGGAGATCGCGTCGGTCAGCGCGGGCAGGCTGAACGTCGCCAGACCCTGGTCCGCGGCCACCACGTACAGGCCGATCACGGCGGCCAGCATGACCAGCCCGCCGAGCAGGTTGTACAGCAGGAACTTGACTGCCGCGTAGGAACGTTGGCGGGCCGACTCCGGTCCGCCGGCCCGGTCGCCGAAGCCGCCGATCAGGAAGTACATCGGGATCAGCATGGCTTCGAAGAACACGTAGAACACGAACACGTCGGTGGCCAGGAAGGACACCAGCACCATCGCCTCGACGGCGAGGATCAGGGCGAAGAAGCCCTGGGTGCGGCGCTTGGACTCGAAGGAGCCCTCGGGCGCCGCCGGGTCCGCGTCGTGCCAGCCGGCCAGCATCACCAGCGGCACCAGCACGGCGGTGAGCAGGGCCAGCACGGTGCCGATGCCGTCCGCGCCGAGCGAGAAGTTGATCCCGAAGGACCTGATCCAGCTGTAGGACTCGGTCAACTGGTAACGGGGGCCGTCGGGTTCGAAGGAGGCGGCGACCGCGATCGCCAGGCCCAGGGTGGCCGCCGAGACGGCGAGCGCGACGGCCTTGGTGGTGCGCCGCCGGGACTCGCTGGTGCCGGCCGGGAGGGCAGCGGTGAGCACTGCTCCGGCGGCCGGGACGGCACAGGTGGCGGAGAGGAGGTAGCTCATCAGACCGACCTCATCAGGAGAGTGGAGGCGACCAGCACCAGCGTGCCGCCGAACATGGAGAGCGCGTACGTCCGGACGTATCCGGTCTGGATCCGGCGCAGCCGGCCGGACAGGCCGCCGATGGCGGCGGCCAGGCCGTTGACGAAGCCGTCCAGGCCCCTGCTGTCGAACCAGACCAGGGTGGCGGCGAGCGCCGAGCCGGGCCGGACCAGGACGGCGTGGTTGAAGTCGTCCTGCAGCAGGTCACGGCGGGCGGCCCGGGTGAGCAGCGAGCCGACCGGCGGCTGCACCGGGACGGGGCTGCGGCCGTACATCAGCCAGGCCAGGCCGACGCCGGCCAGCATGCACACGGTGGTGAGCGCGGTGACGACGATCGGCGCGAGCGGGGAGTGGCCCTCCTCGTGGCCGGTGACGGGCTCCAGCCAGTGCAGGAAGGAGCTGCCGAAGGCGAACAGTCCGCCGGCGAACACCGAGCCGAAGGCCAGCACGGTCATCGGGATGGTCATGGTCTTCGGCGACTCGTGCGGGTGCGGCTCGTTGCCGTCCGCGTCGGGCTGCCAGCGCTTCTCGCCGAAGAAGGTCAGCACCATCACCCGGGTCATGTAGAACGCGGTGACGGCCGCGCCGGTCAGGGCGCACAGGCCGAGGATCCAGCCCTCGGTGCCGCCCTTCGCGAACGCCGCCTCGATGATCTTGTCCTTGGAGAAGAAGCCGGACAGACCGGGGAAGCCGATGATCGCCAGGTAGCCGAGGCCGAAGGTGGCGAAGGTGACCGGCATGTACTTCCGCAGGCCGCCGTAGTGCCGCATGTTCACCTCGTCGTTCATGCCGTGCATGACCGACCCGGCGCCGAGGAACAGCCCGGCCTTGAAGAAGCCGTGGGTGACCAGGTGCATGATCGCGAAGGCGTAGCCGATCGGGCCGAGGCCGGCCGCCATGATCATGTAGCCGATCTGCGACATGGTCGAGCCGGCCAGCGCCTTCTTGATGTCGTCCTTCGCGCAACCGACGATCGCACCGAACAGCAGCGTCACCGCGCCGACCACCACGACGACCAGCTGCGCGTCGGGGGCCAGGTCGAAGATCGCCGCGGAGCGGGTGATCAGGTAGACGCCGGCGGTGACCATGGTGGCGGCGTGGATCAGCGCGGAGACCGGGGTCGGACCCTCCATCGCGTCGCCCAGCCAGGACTGCAGCGGCACCTGGGCGGACTTGCCGCAGGCGGCGAGCAGCAGCATCAGCGCGATCGCGGTGAGCTTGCCCTGGCTCGCCTCGTCCGCCGCGCCGAACACCGGGCCGAAGGTGAACGAGCCGAACTCCGCGAACATCAGCATGATCGCGATGGACAGGCCCATGTCGCCGACCCGGTTGACGATGAACGCCTTCTTGGCGGCCGTCGCGGCGCTCGGCTTGTGCTGCCAGAACCCGATCAGCAGGTACGACGCGAGACCCACGCCCTCCCAACCGAGGTACAGCAGAAGGTAGTTGTCGGCCAGCACCAGGATCAGCATGGCGGCCAGGAACAGGTTCAGGTAGCCGAAGAACCGGCGGCGGCGCTCGTCGTGCGCCATGTAACCCACCGAGTACAGGTGGATCAGGCTGCCGACGCCGGTGATCAACAGCACGAAGGTGATGGACAGTTGGTCGAGCTGGAAGGCGATGTCGGCCCGGAAGCCGTCCACCGGGATCCAGGTGTACAGCCGCTCGATCACGGCCCGGTGCGCGGTGTCGCGGCCGAGCATGTCCGCGAACAGGGCGAGGCCGAAGGCGAAGGACAGCGCCGCGAGTGCGGTCGCGATCCAGTGCCCGAACCGGTCCAGGGCCCGTCCGCCGAGCAGCAGCAGGGCAGCGCCGGCCAGCGGCGCCGCGACCAGCAGCGGAATGAGAGAGTTCACTGAAGGGCCCTCCGCCTACAGCTTCATCAGGTTGCTGTCGTCGACCGAAGCGGAGTGCCTGGTCCGGAAGATGGCGATGATGATGGCGAGGCCGACCACGACCTCGGCCGCCGCGACCACCATGGTGAAGAACGCGAGGATCTGGCCGTCCAGGTTGCCGTGCAGCCGGGAGAAGGTGACCAGCGCCAGGTTCGAGGCGTTCAGCATCAGCTCCACGCACATGAACAGCACGATCGCGTTGCGCCGGATCAGCACGCCGGAGGCGCCGATGGTGAACAGCAGCGCGGCGAGGTACAGGTAGTTGACCGGGTTCACTCCGCCTCCTCCTTGGTCGGGGTCGGCACGGTCTCCAGCGCCTGGCGGGGTCCGGTGACCTTCGGACGGGCGGAGGACGGCCGGCCGAGCCAGTCGGCGGTGCTCTCCTCCAGCTCGGCCATCCGCTCCAGCATCTCCTGGCTGACGTCGCGGATCTGGCCGCGCTCGCGCAGGGTGCCCATCACCGAGTCCTCGGCGACGGTGCCGTCGGGCAGCAGCGCCGGGACGTCCACCGCGTTGTGCCGGGCGTACACGCCGGGGGCGGGCAGCGGCGGCACCTGGATGTTGTCCTTGACGCGCTGCGCGGCGAGTTGACGCTGCGTCAGGCGCTCGCGGATCCGCTCGCGGTGGGTCAGCACCATCGCGCCGATCGCCGCGGTGATCAGCAGCGCGCCCGTCACCTCGAACGCCCAGACGTACTTGGTGAAGATCAGCTTCGCCAGGCCCTGCACGTTGCCCTCGGCGTTCGCCTCGGACAGGCCGGTGAAGTGCGACAGCTTCGCGTTCGCCAGGCCGGCGATCAGCAGCACGCCGAAGCCCACGCCGCACAGCACGGCGGCGATCCGCTGGCCCTTCAGCTGCTCCTTCAACGAGTCCGCCGAGGAGACGCCGACCAGCATCACCACGAACAGGAACAGCATCATGATCGCGCCGGTGTACACCACGATCTGCACCACGCCCAGGAACACCGCGCCCTGCGCCAGGTAGCAGACCGCCAGCGACAGCATGGTGGCGGCCAGGCAGAGCGCCGAATGCACCGCCTTCTTCATCAGCAGCATGCCGAGCGCCCCGCCGACCGCGATCACGGCCAGCACCCAGAACTGCACGGCCTCGCCGGTGGAGGTCATGACTGCGCCTCCTTGTCGCGCGCGTGCTTCTCCTGCTGCACGGTGCCCGGCGCGGCGCCGGTGATCTCGCCCCGGTAGTAGGCGCCCTCGTCGGCGCCGGGGTAGATCGCGTGCGGCGAGTCGACCATGCCCTCGGTCAGCCCGACCAGCAGCTGCTCCTTGGTGAAGATCAGGTCCTGCCGGGTGGAGTCGGCGAGCTCGTACTCGTTGGTCATGGTGAGCGCCCGGGTCGGGCAGGCCTCGATGCACAGCCCGCACAGGATGCAGCGGGCGTAGTTGATCTGGTAGACCGCGCCGTAGCGTTCGCCGGGCGAGTACCGCTCCTCGTCGCGGTTGTCGGCGCCCTCGACGTAGATCGCGTCGGCCGGGCAGGCCCAGGCGCACAGCTCGCAGCCGATGCACTTCTCCAGGCCGTCCGGGTGCCGGTTCAGCTGGTGGCGGCCGTGGAAGCGTGGAGCGGTGGGCTTCTTGTACTCCGGGTACTGCTCGGTGAGCCGCTTCTTGAACATGGCCTTGAAGGTCACGCCGAAGCCGGCGGCCGGCCCGAGGACCGACTTCTCCGAGGATTCGTCAGACATGGTGGGGCTCAGCTCCCTTCGGAATGGTCGGCCCCGTTGAGGGCGTCCTGGAGTTGCGGGTTCCGGCGACGGCGGCGCGGGACGGGCGGCAGTTCCTGACCGGGCAGCGGCGGCACCGGGTAGCCGCCGGCCATCGGGTCGAACGCCTCGGGCGGGGCGGCGGCGGGCGGCTCCGCGGGCTTCCTCCGGACCACGTCCGCCACCAGCGCGATCAGCAGGATCGCCGCCAGCGGGGCGCCCACGTACAGCAGCACCTTGGTGAAGTCGTAGCCCTCGTTGCGCAGCGCCCGCACCGCGGACACCATCACCAGCCACACCAGGGAGACCGGGATCAGCACCTTCCAGCCGAGCCTCATGAACTGGTCGTAGCGCAGCCGGGGCAGCGTGCCGCGCAGCCAGATGAAGAAGAACAGCAGCAGCTGGATCTTCAGCACGATCCACAGCATCGGCCACCAGCCGTGGTTGGCGCCCTCCCAGAAGGTGGAGATCGGCCACGGGGCCCGCCAGCCGCCGAGGAACAGCGTCGAGGCGACCGCCGAGACGGTGACCATGTTGACGTACTCGGCCAGCATGAACATCGCGAACTTCAGCGAGGAGTACTCGGTGTTGAAGCCGCCGACCAGCTCGCCCTCGGCCTCCGGGAGGTCGAACGGGGCGCGGTTGGTCTCGCCGACCATGGCGATGATGTAGACGATGAAGGACACCGGCAGCAGCACCGCGAACCAGGTCGGCTGCTGCGAGGAGACGATCTCCGAGGTCGACATCGAGCCCGAGTAGATGAACACCGCCGCGAACGACAGGCCCATCGCGATCTCGTAGCTGATCATCTGGGCGGACGAGCGGATACCGCCGAGCAGCGGGTACGTCGAGCCGGACGACCAGCCCGCCAGCACGATGCCGTAGATGCCCACCGAGGCGGTGGCCAGGATGTACAGCAGCGCGATCGGCAGGTCGGTGAGCTGGAGCGGGGTGCGGGTGCCGAAGATCGACACCTCGTTGCCGGCCGGGCCGAACGGGATCACCGCGAACGCCATGAACGCGGGGATCGCCGCGACGATCGGCGCCAGCAGGTAGACCGCCTTGTCGGCGCCCTTGACCACCAGGTCTTCCTTCAGCGCCAGCTTCACACCGTCGGCCAGCGACTGGAGCAGCCCCCACGGCCCGTGCCGGTTGGGGCCGATCCGCAGCTGCATCCAGGCGACGACCTTGCGCTCCCAGACGATCGCGATCAGCACCGTCAGCACCAGGAAGGCGAAGCAGAACACCGCCTTCAGCAGCACCAGCCACCACGGGTCGCGGCCGAAGTAGCCGAGGGTGTCGTACGCGGCAGCGACCATCCTGGGCTGCTCCGCGGCAAGACTCAGCATGATTCCTCCGCCGGGGCGATGGTGACCAGGTGGCCGAGCGTGGTGCCGAGCGTGCGGTGCACGCCGCCGCCGGGCGTCGAGTTGAGCGGCAGCCAGACCGTGCGGTCCGGCATCGCGTCGGTGACCTCCAGCGGCAGGGTCAGCGACCCGGCCGGGCCGGAGACCCGCAGCAGCGCGCCAGTGGCGCCGATCTCGGCGGCCGTGGCGGCGGACAGCCGGGCCACCACCGGGTGCCGGGTGCCGGCCAGGTGCTCGTCGCCGTCCTGCAGCGAGCCGTTGTCGAGCAGCATCCGGTGCCCGGCCAGCACGGCCTGCCCGGTGACGGGGCGGGGCAGCGCGGCGGGGTGCGCGGCGGGCTCGGCCGGGCGGTCGCCCTGCCAGGGGGCGAAACGGTCCAGCTCCAGCCGGGCCGCCCGGACGTCGGGCAGGCCGATCGGCCGCTCCAGCGCGTCCGCGACCATCGACAGCACCCGGACGTCCGCGTGCAGGTGCCGGCCCATCAGCTGGTCGGGCTTGATGGCCGGTTCGAACATCCGCACCCGGCCCTCCCAGTCCAGGAAGGTGCCGGCCTTCTCGGCGACGGCGGCGACCGGCAGCACCACATCGGCGTGCGCCGTCACGGCGGACGGGCGCAGCTCCAGCGAGAGCACGAACTCCGCGCGCTCCAGGGCCTGTTCGGCGAGCGCCGGATCCGGCAGGTCGTCCAGGCCGACGCCGCCGATCACCAGCGCGTCCAGCTCGCCCTCGGCGGCGGCGGCCAGGATCCGGCCGGTGTCCCGGCCGGGGGCGGCGGGCAGCTCGTCGACGCCCCAGTGCGCGGCGGCCTCGGCGCGGGCGGCGGGCACCTCGACGGCCCGGCCGCCGGGCAGCAGCCCGGGCAGGACGCCCGACTCGACCGCGCCGCGCTCGCCGGCCCGGCGCGGCACCCAGGCGAGCTTCGCCCCGGTGGTGTGCGCCAGGCGCAGCGCGGCGGTCAGGCCGCCGGCGGTCTGGGCGAGCCGTTCGCCGACCAGGATCACCGCGCCCGGGGAGCGCAGCGCGTCGGCGCAGCGTCCCGCGTCGTCGGCGAGCACCTCGTCGCCCGCGAGCGCGCCGAGCCACTCGGCCTCGGTGCCGGGGGCGGCGGGCAGCAGCGCGCCGTGCAGCTTGGCGAGGCCGCGGCTGGCGTGCGAGGCGATCGAGAACACCCGCAGCCCGCTCGCCCGGTTGGCCTTGCGCAGCCGCAGGAAGACGATCGGCACCTCCTCCTCGGCCTCGAGTCCGGCCAGCAGCACGGCCGGTGCGGCCTCCAGCTCGCGGTACGTCACGCCGCCGCCGTCCACGTCCGTGCCGTGCCCGGCGACGACCGCGGCCAGGAACTCGGCCTCCTCGCCGCTGTGCGGGCGGGCCCGGAAGTCGACGTCGTTGGTGCCGAGCGCGAGCCGCGCGAACTTGCCCCAGCCGTAGGCGTCCTCGACGGTGACCCGGCCACCGGCCAGCGCCGCGGCCCGCTTGCCGCGCAGCCCCTCGGCGGCCTTGGCGAGCGCCTCCGGCCAGGACACGGCGACGAGTTCGCCGTCCTGGCGGACCATCGGCGAGGTGAAACGGTCCCGCTGCTGGGCGTAGCGGAACGCGAACCGGCCCTTGTCGCAGTCCCACTCCTCGTTGACCTCCGGCTCGTTGCCGGCCAGCCGCCGCAGCACCTTGCCGCGCCGGTGGTCGGTGCGCTGCCCGCAGCCCGCCGAGCAGTGCTCGCACACGGACGGGGAGGACACCAGGTCGAACGGGCGGGAGCGGAACCGGTAGGCGGCGGAGGTGAGCGCGCCGACCGGGCAGATCTGGATGGTGTTGCCGGAGAAGTACGAGTCCAGCGGCTGGTCCACGCCGGTGCCGACCTGCTGGAGCGCGCCGCGCTCGACCAGGTCGATGAACGGGTCACCGGCGATCTGCTGCGAGAACCGGGTGCAGCGCGCGCACAGCACGCACCGCTCCCGGTCCAGCAGCACCTGGGTGGAGAGCGGGATCGGCTTCTCGTACGTCCGCTTGACCCCCTCGAACCGGGACTCCGCGTCGCCGGTGGACATCGCCTGGTTCTGCAGCGGGCACTCGCCGCCCTTGTCGCAGACCGGGCAGTCCAGCGGGTGGTTGATCAGCAGCAGTTCCATCACGCCGCGCTGCGCCTTCTCGGCGACCGGCGAGGACAGCTGGGTGCGCACCACCATGCCCTCGGCGACCGGGATGGTGCAGGAGGCGACCGGCTTGCGCTGCCCCTCGACCTCCACGATGCACTGGCGGCACGCCCCGGCGGGGTCGAGCAGCGGGTGGTCGCAGAAGCGCGGGATCTGGGTGCCGATCTGCTCGGCGGCGCGGATCACCAACGTGCCCTTGGGGACGCTGACTTCGACGCCGTCGATGGTGAGCGTGACCAGCTCGGTCCGGGTGGACGAAGGCTCTGTGACCGTCACGCGTGCACCTCCCTCTCGGTGGCGGACTCGTGGACGGAGGCCTGGTCGGCCCAGACGGTGGAGGCCGCCGGGTCGAACGGGCAGCGGTGCTCGTTGATGTGCTGCTCGTACTCGGCGCGGAAGTGCTGCAGCGAGGAGACGATCGGGCTGGCGGCGCCGTCGCCCAGCGCGCAGAAGGACTTGCCGTTGATGTTGTCGGCGATGTCCAGCAGCTTCTCCAGGTCGCCGGGCACGCCCTGGCCGGCCTCGATCCGCTTCAGCAGCTGGACCAGCCAGTAGGTGCCCTCCCGGCAGGGGGTGCACTTGCCGCAGGACTCGTGGGCGTAGAACTCGGTCCACCGGGTGACCGCCCGCACCACGCAGGTGGTCTCGTCGAACACCTGCAGGGCCTTGGTGCCGAGCATCGAGCCGGCCGCGCCGACGCCCTCGTAGTCGAGCGGGACGTCGAGGTGCTCGTCGGTGAACATCGGGGTGGACGAGCCGCCCGGCGTCCAGAACTTGAGCCGGTGCCCGGACCGGACGCCGCCGGACATCTCCAGCAGCTGGCGGAGCGTGATGCCGAGCGGGGCCTCGTACTGGCCGGGGTTGGTGACGTGCCCGGACAGCGAGTACAGCGTGAAGCCGGGCGACTTCTCGGTGCCCAGCGACTTGAACCAGTCCTTGCCGCGGGCCAGGATCGGCGGCACCGAGGCGATCGACTCGACGTTGTTGACCACCGTCGGGCAGGCGTACAGGCCGGCGATCGCCGGGAACGGCGGGCGCAGCCGGGGCTGGCCGCGGCGGCCCTCCAGCGAGTCCAGCAGCGCGGTCTCCTCGCCGCAGATGTACGCGCCGGCGCCCGCGTGCACGGTGATGTCCAGGTCGATGCCCTCGCCGAGGGCGTCCTTGCCGAGGAACCCGGCCCGGTACGCCTCGGCGACGGCGGCGTGGAGGCGGCGCAGCACCGGAACGACCTCGCCACGCAGGTAGATGAAGGCGTGGTTGCAGCGGATCGCGTACGAGGCGATCGCCATGCCCTCGATCAGTGCGTGCGGGTTGGCGAACAGCAGCGGAATGTCCTTGCAGGTGCCCGGCTCGGACTCGTCGGCGTTGACCACCAGGTAGTGCGGTTTGCCGTCGTTCTGCGGGATGAACTGCCACTTCATGCCGGTGGGGAAGCCGGCGCCGCCGCGGCCGCGCAGGCCGGAGTCCTTGACCAGGGCGATCACGTCGTCCGGGGCCATCGCCAGGGCGGCCCGCAGGCCGTCGTAGCCGCCGTGCCGGCGGTAGGTTTCGAGCGTCCAGGGGCGGTGGTCGTCCCAGGACGCGGAGAGGACGGGGGAGAGCAGCTTCTCGGCCGGCTCGGCGGAGGTCATCACGCTTCCGTCCCTTCGTGCCGGGGGGAGACCACCTTGGCGCCCGGGGTGCCGGGCAGTGCCTCGCCCTTGGCCAGCCGCAGGCCGGCCAGCGAGGGCGCGCCGCCGGCGCCGGACTCGTCGACCGCGCCCTCGCGTTCGTCGGCGAAGCCGGCCAGGATCCGGGAGGTCTCCTTGAACGAACAGAGCTTCGCGCCGCGGGTCGGCCGGACTTCCTCGCCCGCGCGCAGCCGGTCCACCAACTCCCGTGCGGATTCCGGGGTTTGGTTGTCGAAGAACTCCCAGTTCACCATCACCACGGGCGCGTAGTCGCAGGCCGCGTTGCACTCGATCCGCTCGATCGAGATCGCGCCGTCCTCGGTGGTGCGGTTGTTCTCGATCTCCAGGTGCTGCTTCAGCTCGTCGAAGATCTGGTCGCCGCCGAGCACCGCGCACAGCGTGTTGGTGCACACCCCGACGTGGTACTCGCCGGCCGGGCGGCGCCGGTACATGGTGTAGAAGGTGGCGACCGCGGTGACCTCGGCGGTGGTGAGGTCCAACTGCTCGGCGCAGAACCGGATTCCGGTCGCCGAGACGTAGCCCTCCTCGGCCTGCACCAGGTGCAGCAGCGGCAGCAGCGCGGAGCGGGAGTGCGGGTAACGGGCGATCAGTTCGGCGGCGTCGGCGGCCAGCCGCTGCTCCACCTCCGGCGGGTAGGGCTTGGCCGGCAGCGCCGGCAGTCCGAGTTCTGTGCTGCTCACCGGTCCACGCCTCCCATCACCGGGTCGATCCCGGCCACTGCCACGATCACGTCGGCCACCTGGCCGCCCTCGCACATCGCCGCCATCGTCTGCAGGTTGGTGAACGACGGGTCGCGGAAGTGCACCCGGTAGGGCCGGGTGCCGCCGTCGCTGACCACGTGCACCCCGAGCTCGCCCTTGGGCGACTCCACGGCCGCGTACGCCTGGCCGACCGGCACCTTGAAGCCCTCGGTGACCAGCTTGAAGTGGTGGATCAGGGCCTCCATCGAGGTGCCCATGATCTTCCGGATGTGGTCCAGCGAGTTGCCCATGCCGTCGGGGCCGACGGCGAGTTGGGCGGGCCAGGCGATCTTCTTGTCGGCGACCATCACCGGTCCGGGCTTCAGCCGGTCCAGGCACTGCTCGACGATCCGCAGCGACTGCTTCATCTCCTCCAGGCGGATGACGAACCGCCCGTAGGAGTCGCAGCTGTCGGCCGTCGCGACGTCGAACTCGTAGTTCTCGTACCCGCAGTACGGGTCGGTCTTGCGCAGGTCGTGCGGCAGCCCGGTGGAGCGCAGGACCGGGCCGGTGGCGCCGAGCGCCAGGCAGCCGGGCAGGTCGAGGAAGCCGACGTCGACCAGGCGGGCCTTGAACACCGGGTTGTCGGTGGCGAGTTTGTCGTACTCGTGCATCCGGGAGCGGAGCAGCTTGACGCCTTCGCGGATCTTGTCGACCGCGCCGGGCGGCAGGTCCTGGGCCAGCCCGCCGGGGCGGACGTAGGCGTGGTTCATCCGCAGGCCGGTGACCAGCTCGAAGATGTCCAGGACGACCTCGCGGTCGCGGAAGCCGTAGATCATCAGGGTGGTGGAGCCGATCTCCATACCGCCGGTGGCGAGCGCCACCAGGTGCGAGGAGATCCGATTCAGCTCCATCATCAACACCCGGATCACGGACGCCCGTTCGGGGATGTCGGCGGTGATCCCGAGGAGCTTCTCCACGGCCAGGCAGTAGGCGGTCTCGTTGTACAGCGGAGTGAGGTAGTCCATCCGCGTCACGAACGTGGTGCCCTGCACCCAGTTGCGGAACTCCATGTTCTTCTCGATGCCGGTGTGCAGGTAACCGATGCCGCAGCGGGCCTCGGTGACCGTCTCACCGTCGATCTCCAGGATCAGCCGCAGCACACCGTGGGTGGACGGGTGCTGCGGGCCCATGTTGACGATGATCCGCTCGTCGTCGGCGCCCGCGACGGCCTCGGCGACCTCGCCCCAGTCGCCACCGGTGACGGTGAACACCCGTCCTTCGGTGGTCTCCCTGGAGCCCGCTTCGTAGTGTGTGCTGCTCATCAGGTGTACGACCTCCGCTGGTCGGGCGCCGGGATCTGGGCGCCCTTGTACTCGACGGGAATGCCTCCGAGCGGGTAGTCCTTGCGCTGCGGGTGCCCCAGCCAGTCGTCCGGCATCATGATCCGGGTGAGCGCCGGGTGGCCCTCGAAGACCAGGCCGAAGAAGTCGTAGGTCTCCCGCTCGTGCCAGTCGTTGGTCGGGTAGACGCTCACCACCGAGGGGATCCGCGGGTCCGCGTCGGGCGCGGTCACCTCGATCCGGATCAGCCGGCCGTGGGTGATCGAACGCAGGTGGTAGACCGCGTGCAGCTCCCGGCCCACCTCGCTCGGGTAGTGCACACCGCTGACGCCCAGGCACAGTTCGAACCGCAGCGCCGGGTCGTCGCGCAGGATCCGCACCGCCTTCAGCAGGTGCTCGCGGGCGACGTGGAAGGTCAGTTCGCCGCGGTCCACGACGGTCTTCTCGATCACCTCGTCCACGTCGAGGCCCTGCTCCTCCAGCGCGCCCTCGAACTCGTCCGCCACCTCGTCGAAGTAGCCTCCGTACGGGCGCTCGCTCGGGCCGGGCAGCACGATCGGGGCGTTCAGCCCGCCGAAACCCGAGGTGTCGCCGGTGCCGTGCGCACCGAACATCCCCTGCCGGGTGCCGACCACCTCGACCGGGATCTCCCGCCTGGTCGCCGGAACCTCGGCCTTCTCGTTCTCGGCCTTCTCGTTCTCGGCCTTGCCCTGCTCGCTCATCGCAGCAGCCCCCGCATCTCACTGGTCGGGGTGGCCTGCAGCGCGAGGCGCTCGGCCTCCTCCTCGGCCCGGCGGCGGTTCACGCCGAGCTTCTCGTGCTGGATCTTGTCGTGCAGCTTGAGGATCGCGTCCAGCAGCATCTCCGGGCGGGGCGGGCAGCCCGGCAGGTAGATGTCCACGGGGACGATGTGATCGACGCCCTGGACGATCGCGTAGTTGTTGAACATGCCGCCGGAGGAGGCGCACACGCCCATCGAGATGACCCACTTGGGGTTCGGCATCTGGTCGTACACCTGGCGCAGCACCGGGGCCATCTTCTGGCTGACCCGGCCGGCCACGATCATCAGGTCGGCCTGCCGCGGCGAACCGCGGAACACCTCCATGCCGAACCGGGCCAGGTCGTAACGGCCCGCGCCGGTGGTCATCATCTCGATCGCGCAGCAGGCGAGCCCGAAGGTGGCCGGGAAGACCGAAGCCTTCCGCACCCAGCCCGCGGCGGCCTCCACGCTGGTGAGCAGAAAGCCGCTCGGCAGCTTCTCCTCGATACCCATCAGTTCCCTCTCAATGCCTTCGAGTCCGGTGGCTTGTCCGCCAGTTCACAAGCGACGCAGCACAAACGGGGTCGGGGGTCAGTCCCACTCCAGGCCGCCGCGGCGCCACACGTAGGCGTAGGCGACGAACACGGTGGCGATGAACAGGAGCATCTCGACCAGCCCGAAGATCCCCAGGGCGTCGAAGCTGACCGCCCACGGGTAGAGGAAGACGATCTCGATGTCGAAGACGATGAACAGCATCGCCGTCAGGTAGTACTTGATCGGGAACCGACCGCCGCCCACGGGCTGCGGGGTCGGTTCGATGCCGCACTCGTACGCCTCCAACTTGGCCCGGTTGTAGCGCTTCGGGCCGGTGAGCGAGGCCATCACGACGGAGCCGACCGCGAACGCCGCGGCGATGGCACCGAGTACGAGGATCGGCGCGTAGGCATTCATAGCCCCCGCTCCCTCCGTCCAGTCGTCCTTGACTGCAGATCGGAACCACCAGGTCACCAGCGGTGAACCGATGATCCACTTCGTGAGATCCGGCTCCATGTGAGGCAGTTCACAAAGCCAGGTAGGAGCGCATCCTATGCCTGTCCGCTTGTGATCTGCGACACGCAGTTCCCGACGATCTTTGTGACCTTCGCCACCCGACGAACCCGCACGGAGCAGGATGGGGCACCACTGTTCGACCCAGAGCAGGCAATTGGCCACATACAGTCGCAACCCACCGCGAAGCGACCGCTGTTTGACCACGGCCTATATCAATTCTGCGGCGGAACAAGCAAATTTCGGAGTGATCGCGTTTACGTGATAGAGGACCTCACCCGCCAGGTGGACCCCGCACGGCACCCGCTTGACCCTTCATTCACAAGCTCCCGAGCACCCCCGCCCCCCGACGGCGCCAGCAGCCCCCCGGCACGCGAAACGGCGGCGGGCAGGCGATCTCCGCCTGCCCGCCGCCGTTGTTCGGCAGCCTCCCGGATCAGGCCCGGGGTGCGACCTTCGCGAGGCCGTTGATGATGCGGTCGGCGGCGTCGCCGCCGGTGGGGTCGGTGAGGTTGGCGAGGAGCTTGAGGACGAACTTCATCAGGACCGGGTGGGTGAGGCCCCGCTCGGCGGCGATGCGCATGACGCGGTCGTTGCCGATGAGCTTCACGAACGCGCGGCCGAGGGTGTAGTAGCCGCCGTAGGTGTCCTTGAGGATCTGCGGGTAGCGGGCCAGCGCCCGCTCGCGGCCCTCGGGGGTGATGCGGGCCATGGCCTGGACGATGACGCCGGCGGCGAGCTGGCCGGATTCCATCGCATAGGCGATGCCCTCGCCGTTGAACGGGTTGACCATGCCGCCGGCGTCGCCGACCAGCAGCAGGCCCCGGGTGTAGTGCGGCTGGCGGTTGAAGGCCATCGGCAGGGCCGCGCCGCGGATCGGCTCGGTCATGTTCTCCGGCGTGTAGCCCCACTCCTCGGGCATGCCGGCGCACCAGCTCTTCAGCACCTCGCGCCAGTTCAGGTCACCGAACGCCGGCGAGGAGTTGAGGATGCCGAGGCCGACGTTGGAGGTGCCGTCGCCCATGCCGAAGATCCAGCCGTAGCCGGGCAGCAGCTTCTTCTGCCCGCCGCGGGTGTCCCACAGCTCCAGCCAGGACTCCAGGTAGTCGTCGTCGTGCCGGGGCGAGGTGAAGTACGTCCGGTAGGCGACGCCCATCGGCCGGGACTCGATCCGGTGCAGGCCCATGGCCAGCGACAGCCGGGTGGAGTTGCCGTCGGCGGCGACCACCAGCGGGGCGTGGAAGGCGACTTCACGCTTCTCCGGGCCGAGCTTGGCGGTGACGCCGGTGATTCGGCCGGTGCGGTCCTGGATCGGGCCGCTGACGTTGCAGTTCTCGTACAGCCGGGCGCCGGCCTTCTGCGCCTGACGGGCCAGCAGTTCGTCGAAGTCGGCGCGCTTGCGGACCAGTCCGTAGTCGGGGAACGAGGCCAGCTCCGGCCAGTCCAGCTCCAGCCGGACGCCGCCGCCGATGATCCGCAGGCCCTTGTTGCGCAGCCAGCCGTTCTCGGCGGACACGTCGATGCCCATGTCCACCAGCTGCTTGACGGCGCGCGGCGTCAGGCCGTCACCGCACACCTTCTCGCGCGGGAACTCGGTCTTCTCCAGCAGCAGCACGTCCAGGCCCGCCTGGGCCAGCCAGTACGCGGTGGTGGAGCCGGCCGGACCGGCCCCGACCACGATGACGTCGGCGGTGGACTCCACGGCGGTCTCGGTCATTCGGCTCTCTCCTGAGCGCGTCGGGGTCACGGATGGTCGGGTCCGGACCCTCCGTCAACGGAAACGGAAACGGAGTCGGAGCGCCGAACCCTCGCAGTCTACGGGGCCTTGAAGCCGCGGTGGAGGGCCACGATGCCGCCGGTCAGGTTGCGCCAGGCCACCTTCGTCCAGCCGACCTGCTGCAACTCGGCGGCCAGCGACGGCTGGTCGGGCCAGGACCGGATCGACTCGGCGAGGTAGACGTACGCCTCCGGGTTCGAGGACACCTTGGTGGCCACCGGCGGCAGCGCCCGCATCAGGTACTCGGTGTACACGGTGCGGAACGGCGTCCAGGTCGGGGTGGAGAACTCGCAGATCACCAGCTTGCCACCGGGCTTGGTGACCCGGAGCATCTCGCGCATCGCGCCCTGGTGGTCCTGCACGTTGCGCAGCGCGAAGGAGATCGTCACCGCGTCGAACGACTCGTCCGCGAACGGCAGCCGGGTCGCGTCGCCCGCGGTCAGCGCCAGTTCGGGGTGGCGGCTCTTGCCCTCGGTCAGCATCCCGATCGAGAAGTCGCACGGCACGACGTCCGCACCGGCCTCCAGGAACGGCAGCGAGGAGGTACCGGTGCCCGCACCGAGGTCCAGGATGCGCTGGCCCGCCACGGCCTCCACCGCATCGGCCACCGCGCGGCGCCACAGCCGGGCCTGGCCCAGCGAGAGCACGTCGTTGGTGCGGTCGTACTTGGCCGCGACGTCGTCGAACATGGCGGCGACATCGTGCGGCTGCTTGTCCAGATGGGCTCGGGTCACGCCCCCATTCTTAACCCAGCCCCCGGACGACCGTCACCCGGGCTCACCGCAGCGCGCGGCGGCCCCCCTTGCGGCGCCGACGCGAGCGCTTGCCCTGGGTCAACGCGGGCATCCCCTCCGCCGCGAACGCCACCGTGAACCCGGCCGCCTCGCCCCGCCCGTCCGCCGGGTACGCCCGCTTCAGCCGCCGGATCCGGTACAGGCACAGCAGGCACAGCAGCACCGCCACCGGCACACTCGTCTGCGCCAACCCGACACCCACCGGCTGCGGATAGCGCTTCCCGCACACCCGCACCGCACCCGCGTCGTCCGCCGCCCGCTCCAGGCAGATCGAATCGCCGAGCTTCGCGTCCTCCGGCAGCCACAGGTCCGCGGCGGTCAGCTTCCGCCCGTCCGCGAGATAACTCACCTGGCTGTACGTCCCGCTGCCGCCCGGCAGTTGGGTCACCGTGCCCTCGACCCGCACCGGATGCGCGTTGATCCGGTCCGCCTGGTCCGCCTGTCGCCACCCCAGCAGACACATCGTGACGGCCACCACCGCGCTCAGCACCGCCCCCACGTACCACCCCCGGCCGGACCTGGTCCGCGGACGATCGGAGGTGGCGGGTCGCATGCGTCCTGTTCCTGGCTCGGCGAAGTACTGAACCGGGATCGTAGCCGCTGGTGGGCCATCAGGTCACGATGCGTCAGGATTTGCGACCGACGACCAGGGAAATGCTTCACCGCCTGCGGTGGAGCAGCCGCCCGCCCAGCACCGTCGCCAGACACCTCGTCCCCGACTCCACACCCTCGACGGTGCGGGCGTCGAACACCGCGAAGTCCGCCGCCCCACCCACCGCCAACGGCCGGTGCACCGCCGCCGCCGGCGACTGCCCCGCCAGCGGCGACAGCTCCCCCGGCGCCCCGTCACCCGCGATCTCGTGCAAGCCGGACCGCGCCACGGCGGTCCGCACCGACGGCCGGTCGAACGGGCCCGTCAGGGCTGTCGCCCCGAACCCGAGCATCCGCTGGAGCCCACGACGGGCACTCCCGCCCCACCGTTCCTCACTCAGCTCCCCGGACGGCAGCAGCGGCCGGTCCCCCAACTCCTCGCGCGGGTCCGGATGGTAGGCGCTCTCCAGCAGCCAGCGACCGTGCCGGTTGACCAGCCCGGGCACCAGCACGCCGCCCCACTCACGGACCCGCGCCGGCCCCTGGGCCAGCTCGGCGAACGGCCCGATCGCGGCCACGGTCGTCCCGTCGACCAGCACCGCCCCGTCCAGGATCGGCGGGGCAGTGGGATCGGCCAGCACCAGACCGGCCCGATGCAGCGTCAGCACGGAGTGGTCAGTTCGTGGCCAGGATGGTCAGCTCGGGGTGCGCCGTCCCGCCCTCGATCGCGGTGGAGGCGATGTGCGAGGCGACCCGCGGGTCCACCGGGTCGTTGGCCGGGTCGTCGAGGACGCGCAGGTGCTGGTAGGTGGTGGAGCGCTGGGCGGGCACCCGGCCGGCCGTCCGGATCAGGTGGATCAGCTCGTGCAGGTTGGAGCGGTGCTTGGCGCCGGCCGCGGAGACCACGTTCTCCTCCAGCATCACCGAGCCGAGGTCGTCCGCGCCGTAGTGCAGCGACAGCTGGCCGGCCTCCTTGCCGGTGGTCAGCCAGGAGCCCTGGATGTGGGCGACGTTGTCGAGGAACAGGCGGGCGATGGCGATCATCCGCAGGTACTCGAACACCGTGGCCTGGGTCGAGCCCTTCAGGTGGTTGTTCTGCGGCTGGTAGGTGTAGGGGATGAAGGCCCGGAAGCCGCCGGTGCGGTCCTGCACGTCGCGGATCATCCGCAGGTGCTCGATCCGCTCGGCGTTGGTCTCGCCGGTGCCCATCAGCATGGTGGAGGTGGACTCGACACCGAGGCGGTGCGCGGTCTCCATGATCTCCAGCCAGCGTTCGCCGGACTCCTTCAGCGGGGCGATCGCCTTGCGCGGCCGCTCCGGCAGCAGCTCGGCGCCGGCGCCCGCGAACGAGTCCAGGCCGGCCGCGTGGATCCGGGTGATCGCCTCCTCGATGGAGACGCCGGAGATCTTCGCCATGTGCTCGACCTCGGAGGCGCCCAGCGAGTGGATCACCAGCTCCGGGAAGCGCTCCTTGATCGCGGAGAAGTTCTTCTCGTAGTACTCGACGCCGTACTCGGGGTGGTGCCCGCCCTGGAACATGATCTGGGTGCCGCCCAGCTCGACGGTCTCCGCGCAGCGGCGCAGCACCTCGTCGAGCTCCCGCGACCAGCCCTTGTCGCTCTTCGGCGGGACGTAGAACGCGCAGAACTTGCACGCCGTCACACAGACGTTGGTGTAGTTGATGTTCCGTTCGATGATGTACGTGGCGATGTGCTCCACGCCCGCGTACCGCCGCCGGCGCACCGCGTCGGCGGCCGCGCCGAGCGCGTGCAGCGGGGCCGAACGGTACAGCTCCAGCGCCTCTTCGGCGGTGATCCGACCGCCCTCGGCCGCACGGTCCAGAACGGCCTGCAGCTGGGCGGCGGAAAGGTTCTGCTCGGACACCTGGCGGGCCTGCTTTCATCGTCGAAGGGGCGTCCCGCTCAGCCTACGCCAGGGCATTTCCGCCCCTTCCCAGCCCCGCTACTGCTTCAGCAGGTCCCCTTCCGGGTCGCTGCCGAGCTGCGCCCCGGTGACCGTCAGGCGCAGGCCCGCGCCGTTGTCCAGCACGGTGTACGTCTGCTTCTCCGACACCACGCCGCACCCGGACTGCGGACCGTCCAGCCGCTCCTGCAAGGTGATCGTCCGGGCCTCGACGGTCACCAGGGTCAGCACCCCGCGGCAGACCGTACTGCTGAACGCCGAGGCGTTGCTGGTCCGCCCGACGTCCTCACCGACCTTCCCGGCGGTGAAGGTGGCGGTGAAGGTGGACGGCAGCGGAACGACCTTGGTGGTGATGGTGCCCTTCCAGGTGCCGAGGAACGCGTCCGGAAGCGTTTTCCCGTCGGTGCGCGCGTCCTGCGCGGAACCCCTGTCGGACTGCCAGGGCAGCTTCCCGCTCACGGCCAGAGCGCCGTACAGCGCCCCCAGCAGCACCGCCCCGGCCGCCACCGCCTCCCACACCCGGCGCCGGCCGGGCGTCACCACCCTCGTCACGGCGTCCGGCCCGCCGTCCAGCGCGGTGGGCACCCGATCCGCGACGGCGGGCATCGCGGGCCCGCCGCCGGGCGCGCCGTCGGCCTCCAGGTCGAGCAGTTCGACGGCCGCGCGGCCGACCGCGGCGGCCAGCGGGCCGGGCAGCCAGGTCTCGGGGCCGACGGCGGCGGCGCCGGGGGCGAGCCGGGCGCGCAGTTCGGCGGGGGTGGGCCGGCGGTCCGGGTCCTTGGCCAGGCAGGCGGTCACGATCTCGCGCAACTCTCCGTCCAGGCCGCGCAGCTCCGGTTCCTCGTGGAGCACCCGGTAGAGCAGGACGGCGGCGCTGACGCCCTCGCCGAACGGGGCGGTGCCGGTGGCGGCGAAGGCGAGCAGGGCGCCCAGCGAGAAGATGTCGCCGGCCGGTCCGACCGGCGAACCGGCGGCCTGCTCGGGCGACATGAAGCCGGGCGAGCCGACCACGTACCCGCTGTGGGTGAGCGAGGCGGCGGCGTCCAGCGCCCGGGCCACGCCGAAGTCGATCAGCCGGGGTCCGTCCAAGGTGAGCAGGACGTTGGACGGTTTGACGTCCCGGTGCACCAGGCCCAGCGCGTGCACCTGTTCCAGGGCTTCGGCCAGCCAGGCGCCGAGGGCGTGCACGGAGGCGGTCGGCAGCGGGCCGCCGGTGTGCACGGCGGCGCCGAGCGAGGGGCCGGCGATGTAGCCGGTGGCGACCCAGGGGCGGGGGCCTTCGGTGTCGGCGTCCAGGACGGGCGCGGTCCACCGGCCGCCGACCCGGCGGGCGGCGGCCACCTCCTGGCGGAACCTGGCCCGGAACTCCGGGTCGTCGGCCAGTTCGGGGCGGACGGCCTTGACCGCCACGGTCCGCCCGCCCGCCGTCCGGCCCAGGTACACCCGCCCCATGCCGCCGGCGCCGAGCCGCCGCAGCAGCCGGTGGTCGCCGATCGTCAACGGGTCGTCAGCCGTCAGCAGCTCCATGACCGTTCCCCCTCCGGCACCGGCCGCCGCCCCTCGACGCCCCCGCCCGAACCGGTCCGATCATCCCAAAATGACGGGCGGTCCGGGGCGCCAATTCTCAGGCGGGCACGGCAGGTTGTGCCACCGCCGGTTCCAGCAGCCGGATCGCCACGTCCGGCGCGAAGCCGCTGTCGTGCGCGACCCGGCGGGCGAACTCGGCCAGGCCCGCCAACTGGCGCTCGCCCAGCGAGAAGTCCAGCGCCTCGCTGAAGTACCGCTCCAGCAGCGGCGCGTCGAACTCCTCCCAGCGGGCGGCCTGTTCGGCCACCTTGGCGGCCTCGGTCAGCGAGAGGTCGCGGGACTCCAGGAACGCCCGGTGCACGGCGGCGGTCAGCTCCGGATGCCGTTCGGCGTACTCGCGGCGGGCGGCCCAGACCGCGAAGACGAAGGGCAGGCCGGTCCACTCCTTCCACATCGCGCCGAGGTCGTGCACGGCCAGCCCCCGCCGGGGGGCCTGCTCCAGCGAGGCACGCAACGCGGGGTCGCCGATCAGCACGGCGGCGTCGGCCTCGGCGAGCATCGCGTCCAGGTCGGGCGGGCAGCTGAAGTACTCGGGACGCACCCCTTCGCGCTCCTCCAGCAGCAGCCGGGCCAGCCGGACGGAGGTGCGGCTGGTCGAGCCGAGCGCGACCCTGCGGCCACCCAACTGGTCCAACGGGAGCTTGCTGACGATCACGCAGGACATCACCGGCCCGTCGCTGCCCACCGCGATGTCGGGGAGGACCACCAGCCGGTCGGCGTTGCGCAGGTACTCCACGCAGGTGATCGGGCCGAGGTCGAGTTCGCCGGCCACCAGCCGGTCGCTCAGCTTCTCCGGGGTGTCCTTGGTGAGGTCGAGGTCGAGCAGGTTCCCCGTGCGCGCCAGCCCCCAGTAGAGGGGGAGACAGTTGAGGAACTGAATGTGTCCGACCCGCGGCCTGACCGCGGCCACCGGCCGTTCGGCGTCCCGACTGCTCACCGTGTACTCCCTTGCCGTTGGTGCTCTCCCGGCAGGGTATGCCCGCCGCTCAGAGGGGCCCGCACCCGGTGCCCGACACACCGTTCGGGGGCCCTCCGACACGCTCTCCGACACCGTCCTTGGCCCCTGGTCGGGGCCGCCACCGCGTGCTACCGTTCACACCAGTTGCAGTTTGATTCCCCTTGCAGTACTTGGAGCCTGCGGAGCATGTAACCGCAGGCTTTTTGTAATTTTTCAGCAGTATCAGGCATCAATTGAGCATTGATTGAGCACTGTGCGAAAAACTCCGGGCTCGTCCGGAGGCAGGGCGATCAGCGCAGCGGACCCGGGCGCCACAAGGTGTGGTGTCCACTACGTCCCTTGCAAGGAGAACGGTATGGCGACCGGAACCGTCAAGTGGTTCAACGCCGAGAAGGGCTTCGGCTTCATCGCCCAGGAGGGCGGCGGCCCCGACGTCTTCGTCCACTACTCCGCCATCAACGCGACCGGCTTCCGCTCGCTGGAGGAGAACCAGGCGGTCAGCTTCGACGTCACCCAGGGCCCGAAGGGCCCGCAGGCCGAGAACGTCGTCGCTATCTGACATCTCTGCACTTCTGATCGCTCACGGCCCCTCGGGTCCGTATGAGTAGAAGTCCCCAAGGGGGCCCGCCCACCGGCGGGCCCCCTGCCTTTTACCCTCGCGCATTTCCCGGCCGGCCGTTCCGTCCGCATTCCGGACGCATTTCCGGAGAATCCCCCGGCCGTCAAGGCACGGCCCCCACTCTGTGTCCCGCACCGCGGCCCGGCGGAGGGATCATCGAGACATGCACCACCTCCGATCCGCCCACCGGGCCCTCGACCGCGCGCTGCGCCGGATCGGCATCGACACCTACCTCCTGCTGCTGCTCGGCACCGTCCTGCTGGCCACCGTGCTGCCCGCCCGGGGCGCCGCCGCGAGCACCGTCTCCGGCGCCGTGCACCTCGCCGTCGGCCTGCTGTTCTTCCTGTACGGCGCCCGGCTCTCCCCGCAGGAGGCGCTGGCCGGCGCCCGGCACTGGCGGCTGCACCTGCTGATCCTGGGCTGCACCTTCGTGCTGTTCCCGCTGCTCGGCGAGGCCACCCGGCTGCTGCCCGACGCGGTGCTGCCGCCGGAGCTGTTCACCGGCGTCCTGTTCCTCACCCTGCTGCCGTCCACCGTGCAGTCCTCGATCGCGTTCACCTCGATCGCCGGCGGCAACGTGGCCGCCGCGATCTGCGCCGCGACCTTCTCCAGCCTGCTGGGCATCGTGCTGACCCCGCTGCTCGCCGCCTGGCTGCTCTCCGGCGCGTCGGGCGTCACGGTGGACGGCAGCCAGGTGCTGGACGTGGTGCTGCAACTGCTGGTCCCGTTCGCCGCTGGCCAGCTGCTGCGCCGCTGGGTCGGGCCGTGGATCGTCCGGCACCGGCTGGTGACGCGGCTGGTGGACCGGGGTTCGATCCTGCTGATCGTCTACAGCGCGTTCGGCGAGGGCGTCCGCGAGGGCATCTGGGGCCGGGTCACGGTGGGGCAGCTGCTGGCACTGGTGGCACTGTCGTCGGTGCTGCTGGCCACCGTCCTCGGCTTCACCCGCGTGGCCTCCCGGCGGCTCGGCTTCTCCCGCCCGGACCGGATCACCATCCAGTTCTGCGGCTCCAAGAAGTCCCTGGCCAACGGCCTGCCGCTGGCCGTCATCCTGTTCCCGGCCGGCTCGGTCGGGCTGACGGTGCTGCCACTGATGCTGTTCCACCAGATCCAGCTGATGGTCTGCACCGTGCTCGCCCAGCGCTGGGCCCGGCATATCCCTGACGCACCGTCAGCGACTACGCTGCACGGGTGACTTCACTGCCCGACTCCCCGCAGACCCGGGTCGGCGCCGCCGAACGGGACACCGCCGCCGAACGCCTCCAGCAGGCGTACGCCGAGGAGCGGATCACCCACGAGGAGATGGAGCAGCGCCTGCAGCAGGCGCTCACCGCCACCACCCGCGCCGAACTCGACCTGGTCACCGCGGACCTGCCTGCGGACCGGCCGGCCGCCGCCGACACCGCCACCCTCACCGCCGGCGGCGGCCGGATCGTCCGCCGCGGCGCCTGGCGGGTGCCCCGCTTCCTGAAGGTCGCCTCCGCCTTCGGCAAGATCCGGCTCGACCTGTCGCACGCGATCATCGAGCACCCGGTGATCGACATCGAGCTCGGCCTGGGCTTCGGCCGCGCCACCATCACCGTCCCGCACCACGCCACCGTCGACCTGGACGGCGTCCAGGGCGGCTGGAAGGGAACCCGCTACCGCCCGCCGCGCCACGCCACCCCGGGCGGCCCGCACATCCGCATCACCGGCACCTCCGGCTTCGGCCGTCTGCGCGTCCGCCACGCCCGCCGCCGCTGACCGGCGGCGGGCCGCTCAGAGCCGGCCGCGCTGCACTGCCCTGATGCCCGCCTCGAACCGGCTGGCGGCATTCAGCCGCTCCATGCGGGCCGTCGTACGGTCGGCCTCACGCTACTGACCGGTCCGCCGTACCCCAAGCGCTCTCACTCCAACGAGCGACGGCCCGCACCCCCCGAGAAGGGGTGCGGGCCGTCGGGCAGAAAGCCGCGTCAGGCGGCGGCCGGAACCGCGGTCGGGTGGTCCTCGGCGAGGAGGTCACCGGTGGGGCGGTTGTAGGCGGTGAGGTCGAGGGTCTTCTCGCGGGCCGAGACCAGGATCGGGACGACGACCTGACCGGCCACGTTGGTGGCGGTGCGCATCATGTCGAGGATCGGGTCGATGGCCAGCAGCAGGCCGACGCCCTCCAGCGGGAGGCCCAGGGTGGAGAGGGTCAGGGTGAGCATCACGATCGCGCCGGTCAGGCCGGCGGTGGCCGCCGAGCCGATCACCGAGACGAAGGCGATCAGCAGGTAGTCCTTGATGCCGAGGTCGATGCCGTACACCTGGGCCACGAAGATCGCGGCGAGCGACGGGTAGATCGCGGCGCAGCCGTCCATTTTGGTGGTGGCGCCGAACGGCGCGGCGAACGAGGCGTACTCGGACGGAACGCCGAGGCGCTCGGTGACGCGGCGGGTGACCGGCAGGGTGCCGACGGAGGAGCGGGAGACGAAGGCCAGCTGGATCGCGGGCCAGGCGCCCTTGAAGAAGTTCAGCGGGTTGAGGCCGCCGACGAAGCGCAGCAGCAGCGAGTAGACGCCGAACATGACGATCGCGCAGCCGACGTAGACGTCGATGGTCAGGGTGGTGAAGGGCTTGAGCAGGTCCCAGCCGTAGAGCGCGACGGCCTTGCCGATCAGGCCGATGGTGCCGAGCGGGGCGAGCCGGATGACCCACCACAGCGCGGTCTGGACGAGTTCGAGCACGGTCTCGGAGAGCTGGCGGACCGGGGCGGCCTTGTCGCCGAGCTTGAGGATGGCCGCGCCGACGACCACGCCGAGGAAGACGATCTGGAGGACGTTCACCTTCAGGAAGGCGTCGGCGATGTTGGTCGGGATGATGCCGGTCAGGAAGTCGATCCAGCTGCCGCCCTTCTCCACGCCCTTGACGCCGGCGGTGGAGATGTTCGCGCCCTTGCCGGGGTCGGTGAGCAGGCCGAGGCCGAGGCCGACGGCGACCGCGATCAGCGAGGTGGCGAGGAACCAGAACAGCGTGCGGGCGGCCAGCCGGGCGGCGTTGGTGACGTTCCGCAGGTTGGCGACCGAGACGATGATCGCGGTGAAGACCAGCGGCGGGACGGCCAGCTTGAGCAGCTGGACGAAGGTCTTGCCGACGGTGTCGAGGGTGGTCTTCAGCCACGATATGTCGCCGGACCGGGCGATCCAGCCGAGCAGCAGGCCGAGGACGAGGCCGCCGACGATCTGGACCCAGAACGGGGTGCGTCGGATGCGTCCCAGCAGGCTGGGCGCGGGCGCGGGCGCGGTGGACATGGGTGTGCGACTCCGGTGAGGTGCGGGGGTTCGGGGTGGGGGGGCGGAGGCGGCGGCACGCCGGACGCGGGCCGGGTGGGGAGACCCGGGGAGCCGACAGCGGAGCTGTCGGCGCGTCAGGAGCGGCGTGCCGCCCGCATACAGCCGCCGGAGCGACAGCGGCACGGGCCGTCCACGGCGCCGGGCAGACGCGGGCAGCGGGACATGAGCGGGGTGCTCGTCCCGGTCTGGCGCGCGGCGTCTGCGGTGGTCATGCCCCGTAGATTAGCAACAAACCTTTGAGATGTTCAAAGTACTTGTTTGAGATCGTTCCCGAACCATCCGCCCCTGACGGACCATCAGCCCGAACGCCCCACACCGGGCAGCTTTGACGCCCTTCCAGTTATACGTATAACTTGAGGCTTCACCGAGACCCCGCGAGAAGGACGCCCATGGGCTACGCCGCACTGCTCCGCGCCCCGTACGTCACCCGGCTGCTGGTCGGCACCCTGATCGGGCGGCTGCCCGCCGGCATGACCGCGCTGGTGATCGCCCTCGCCCTGCGCGAGGCCGGCACCCCGTACAGCCGGATCGGCCTGGCCACCGCCGCGTACGCGATCGCCGCCGCGATCGGCGGCCCCGTCCTCGGCCGGATCGTCGACCTCACCGGCCAGCCCCGCGTCCTGCTCGCCTCCGCCACCCTGGCCGGCGGCGGCTACGCGCTGCTCGCACTCGCCCCGGGCTCCCCCGTCGCCGCCCCGCTCGGCGCCGCGATCGCCGGCCTGTGCATGCCCCCGCTGGAACCCTGCCTGCGCTCGCTGTGGCCCGACGTCGTCGAGGAGGAGCAGCTCGACACCGCCTACGCCTTCGACTCCGCCTCCCAGCAGGTGCTGTACGTGGCCGGGCCGCTCGCCGTCGCCGGGCTCGCCGCCGCGTTCTCGCCGTCCACAGCCCTGTGGACGGCCGCCGTGCTCGGCCTGCTCGGCTCGCTGGTGGTCGCCACCACCGCCCCCGCCCGCCACTGGCAGGCCCCGCCGCGCGCCGCGTCCGCCGGACTGCTCGGTCCGCTGCGCTCCCCCGGGCTGGTCCTGCTGCTGCTCGGCCTGGCCGGCACCGGCTGGGCGGTCGGCGCGCAGAACGTGCTGTTCATCGCCTACGCCGAACGGCACCCGGGCGCCCTGCCCGGCGGCGCCGGCACCCTGCTGGCACTGGCCGCACTGGCCGGCCTGCTCGGTGCGCTCGGCTACGGCGCGGCCACCTGGAAGGCCGACACCGCCACCCGCACCTGGGTGCTCGCCCTCGGCATGGCGCTCGGCTACCTGCCGCTGCTGCTCCTGCCCGGCCCGCTGCCGATGGCCGCGCTCGCCTTCCTCTCCGGCCTCGGCCTGGCCCCGCTGCTGGCCGCCGCGTTCGTCCTGGTCGCCGAACTCGCCCCGGCCGGCACCGTCACCGAGGCGTTCGCCTGGCTGATCACCCTGTTCGCCACCGGCAACGCGGCCGGCTACGCGGTCTCCGGCGCACTGGTCGACACCTCGCTGCACGCCGTCGCGCTCTGCGCCGTGGCCGGCTCCGCCCTCGGCGGCCTGCTGCTGCTCGCCACCCGCTCCCGGCTGCGGGCCCCGCTCGCCCTGGCCGCCTAAGGACCGAAACCGCTGGCCCGCCCCGCCCGCGGACTGCTTGGATGCGCTATGACGCGCATCCAGCTGCCCGCGGGCTACACGGTCTCCACCGATCCGGCACTCCTCGACCGGGAGGCGGTGCACCGATGGCTCTCCGAGGACTCTTACTGGGCGCTCGGACGGCCCCGCGAGAAGCAGGACCGGGCGATCGAGCACTCGCTCAACTTCGGCCTGTACGAGGACGCCACCGGCACCCAGCTGGGGTACGCCCGGGTGGTCACCGACCACGCCACCTTCGCCTGGCTGTGCGACGTGTACATCGCCCCGCCGGCCCGCGGCCTGGGCCTTGGCACCGCGCTCACCGCCGCCGTCCGCGACGAGCTGGCCGGACTCGGTCTGCGCCGCCTGCTGCTGGCCACCCGGGACGCCCACGAGGTGTACGCCAAGGTCGGGTTCGCCCCGCTCGCCCTGCCGGAGAAGTGGATGCTGCTAGGCGAGCAGTGACCGGGCTCAGGCCGGGGCGGTGGACCGCCGCACCACCAGCGAGGTCGCCAACGGGGCGGCCGGCGGCGGCAGTTCACCGCCCAGCAGGGCCAC
This sequence comes from Kitasatospora sp. NPDC048662, assembly GCF_055587065.1. Lineage (NCBI taxonomy): Bacteria > Bacillati > Actinomycetota > Actinomycetes > Kitasatosporales > Streptomycetaceae > Kitasatospora > Kitasatospora sp. NPDC048662. The sequence continues at coordinate 832,213 of NZ_JBVJHA010000002.1, forward strand.
CAGGGTGGCCAGGCCGGTCCGGCCGAGCTGCTCCCCCGGCAGATCGACGGTGGTCAGCGGCGGGCTGAGCAGCTCCGCGACCGGAATGTTGTCCATGCCGACCACCGACAGGTCGCCGGGAATCCGCAGCCCCAGCTCGTCGGCCGCCTGGTACAGCCCGGACGCCACCACGTCGTCGTCGCACACCACGGCACGCGGCCGGTCCGGCCCGGCCAGCAGCTCCCGGGCCGCCCGCGCCGCCTCCCGGCTGCCCTCGTTCAGACTGACCGCCCGCTCCTGCACGGCCAACTCCGCGGCCGCCGCCGCGAACGCCGCCTGCCGGACCCGGAAGGTGTACGCGGAGTGCACCGACCGCAGGTAGCCGATCCGCCGGTGGCCCAGCGCCGCCAGGTGATCGACGGCGGCCCGCATGCCCGCGGTCAGGTCCAGCTCGACGGTGGGACGGCCGGGGTTGGCCGCCGGGTCGGCGTCCAGGAACACCGCCGCGGTGTCGGCGGGCAGAGCGCCGAGTTGCTTGTCGTCCGGGGAACAGATCAGCAGACCGTCGAAACGGCCCGCGGCGGCGGCCTCGGCGAGCGTCGCCGCGTCCCAACCGCTGGAGACCACCACCGAGAGGCCGTGCCGGGCCGCCTCCTCGTGCACACCGGTCAGCACCCGGCCGAAGAACGGACCGAGCAGGTTCGGCACCGCCAGCAGCACCATCCCGCTGCGGCCCAACCGCAACTGCCGGCCGGCCGCCTGCGGGCGATAGCCCAGCTCCCGGGCAGCATCGGTGATCCGCTGCCGGGTGGCGTCCGAGACCCGGTGCCCGGCGCTGCCGGAGAACACCAGCGAGACCGTCGCCTGCGACACCCCCGCCAGCCGGGCCACGTCCCGCCCGGTCGGCCGCCGCCGCGCCCCCTCGCCGGACCCCGAGTCCGACACGCCCGTCAGCCGGCCTGCGCCTGCCGGGCGGCAGCGGCCCGGGCCGCTTCGTCCGCGTCGTCCTCGGCAGCGTCCCGGGCGACCGAACGGGCCTTGCGGCTCTCGATCCGGTTGGCGATCTGCGCCGACATCTCGTCCCGCTGCTTGCTCAGCACCACATAACTGATCGCCGACGAGGCCACCATCGCCATGGCGACCAGCAGGATCAGCCCGAGGTCGCCGACCACCGGAACCACCCCGAAATGCGCCAGCAGCAGCCCCACCAGCAAGCACGCCAGAAAGATGCTCGCCCGCAGCGAGGTGTAGCGGAGCGTCGCGTTGATCTTGCTGCTCACCGGGGATCGTCCTTCACTGCCGGGTCGCGCCGGGAAGCGCGAGGGGGTAATGGCCCTCCCAGTGAAGCACGACCTCACACCCTCGAGGTTCCAGGGGAGCCCCGCAGGAGCACGCAGCACCCCACCGCCACCGCACACAGCCCGCCCGCCGCGTACCAGGTCGCGTCGTAGTTCCCGAAGCTGTCGCGGGCCAGGCCCGCCAACCCGGCCACCATCGCCGCGCCGATCTGGTGCGCCGCCAGCACCCACCCGAAAACGATCGGCGCATCCGCCCCGAAGTACCGGCGGCACAGCGCAACGGTCGGCGGCACGGTCGCCACCCAGTCGAGGCCGTAGAAGACGACGAAGGCGAGTATCGGCGGCCGCAGGCTCTCCCCGAACAGCGAGGGCAGCAGCACCAGCGACAGACCCCGCAGACCGTAGTAGGCAATCAGCAGCCGGGTCGAGTCGAACCGGTCGGTGAACCACCCGCTGGCAATCGTCCCGACCACGTCGAAGATCCCGATCAGGGCGAGCAGCGAGGCCCCGGTGGTGACGGGCATGCCGTGGTCGTGGGCGGCGGGGATGAAGTGGGTACCGACCAGACCGGCGGTGGTCGCACCGCAGATCGCGAAGGACGCCGCGAGCAGCCAGAACGCCCGGCTGCGGGTGGCCTCGCGCAGCACCCGCAGCGAGCGGGCGATCGCCGAGCCGTCGACCACCGGCGGTGCGGGCGCCTCGGTGGCCCCGTACGGCAGCAGGCCGAGATCCGCGGGGCGTTCGCGCATCAGCACCAGGACGGGGACGGCGACGGCAGTGGCGGCGAGCGAGATGACCACCACCGCGGTCCGCCAGCCCTGGTGTTCGACCAACGCGGCCAGTACCGGCATGAAGATCAGGTTGCCCGCCGCGCCGGCGGCGGTGAGCACGCCGGTGACCAGGCCCTGCCTGGCCTGGAACCAGCGTCCGGAGATGGTGGTGGCGAACGCGCCCGCCATCGAGCCGCTGCCGAGGCCGACCAGGACGCCCCAGCAGAGGATCAGTTGCCAGGCCGCGGTCATCAGGACGGTGAGCCCGGCGCCGACCGAGATCGTCAGCAGCGCGCAGACCACCACCAGGCGGACGCCGAAGCGGTCCATCAGGGCGGCCGCGAAGGGGGCGGTGAGGCCGTAGAGGGTGAGGTTGACGGAGACGGCGCTGGAGATGGTGGCGTGCGACCAGCCGAACTCGTTGTGCAGGGCGTCCATCATCAGGCCGGGCGCGGAGCGGAATCCGGCGGAGCCGACCAGGACGACCAGCGAGACGGCGGCGACGATCCAGCCGTAGTGCAGGCGCGGGGCGGGCCGTGGCGGGGCCGGGTCGGCGACGGGTGTGGTGGTGAGTTCGTTCACCCGCCGAGTCTGCGGTTCCGGGCCCCGCCGCCACGACGGGGTTTGCTGCCATCTCCCGTCGAGATCCTGACGCGTCAGTGGCCGCCGGCGACCGGTCCGGCGTCGGGGACCCGGCGCAGGCCGCGGATGGGCGGGCTGAGCAGCAGCGCGGCGGCGGTCAGCACGGTGACCACGCCGCCGACCACCAGGACGTGCTGTGCGCCGAAGGCCTGCATGGCGGGTCCGGCCAGGGCGGAACCGAGCGGGAACATGCAGACGGAGCCGGCCACTTCGTACGCGTGGATGCGGTTGAGCACCTCGCCCGGCACCTGGGTCTGCACGCTGGTGGCCCACATGACGCCCCAGAAGCTGATGCCGATGCCGGAGATCAGCTGGGCCGTGCCGATGGCCGGCCAGGGCAGGTCGAAGGCGAGCGCGAACTGCTGGAGCGGGAAGACCAGGAGGGCGAGCGCGCCGGCCGCGAGCGGGCGGGCGGGCTTGAGCCGGATCGCGATCAGGCCGCCGATCACGGTGCCGGCGCCGAACATGCCGTTCAGGATGCCGAACACGGTGGCGCCGTGAGCGGGCACCATCAGCGAGCCGAGCAGCGGGGTGAGCGGGCCCCAGGAGAGCACCGTGAAGATCATCCAGATCAGGATGACGCCCCACATCCAGCTGCGGGAGCGGAATTCGTGCCAGCCCTCGACCAGGTTCCGCCACAGGCTGTCGCCGGGCGGCGGGGCGGGGACGGGGCCGAGCCGCAGGGCCAGCAGCGAGCCGGCGCTGATCGCGTACATCAGGCCGGCGATGACCATCACCCAGCCGGTGGAGGCGGCGGCGAGCAGGCCGGCCAGCGGCGGCCCGGCCAGGGTGGTGAGCGCCTCGGAGATGCGCAGGATGCCGTTGGCGCCCTGCACGTCGCGGGCCACCAGCGGGACGGTGGAGGCGGCGCCGGGCTGGAACATGGCGGCGGCGGTGCCGGCCAGCGCGAGCAGCAGGTACAGCTGCCAGATCTCGTCGATGCCGCGGAAGAACAGCACCGCGAGCAGCACCCGGGTGGTGAGGTTGAGCAGGTCGGCGAAGATCATCAGCCGGCGGGCGGTGAACCGGTCCGCGAGGACGCCGCCGACCAGCACCAGGCCGGCGAACGGGGCGAGCAGGAAGGCCATCGCGTAGCCGACCGTGGAGGGCGAGTGGCCGGTGGTGAGGAGTCCGGTGGTGACGGCCACGGGGAGCATCGCGTCGCTCAGCAGGCCGGCCGAGCGGGCGGTGAAGTAGAGCCGGAAATTGCCCGACCAGATGGCGGGCCCGGTGGGGGTACTGACGCGCAGGGTGGGGGCGGCGTCGAGTTCTGGTGCGGTCACGACCCACAGTTTTGGTGTAGACCACCGCCGGTTTCCAGTGCTTTTGGATCACGATGCGGCGTCCGAGCGGCAACTGACCGGACGACAGCTCGCCGCGCGCGCCCCGAGCACGGCACGGCGGGCTGTCGTCCGGGTCTGCGTCCGGGCCCTGAAGCCGTGACGCCCGGCGTCCCGATCTCGCCGAGGTTCCGGGCGGATGCGGCCAACGACCCCCTGAGTGTCGGCACCGCCCGGGCTCCCTCGGCGTCCCCTCGCAACGGAACGCCGCACCCAAGAGTGATCAGTCGGATACGTCACGTCAATGGGTTGTCCGAAATTCAGATGGATCACCGGGAGCGCGGAGAGCGCACGCGTGGCGCGCCCGGACCCGCCGTCAGGCGTTCAGCGCGCCGTGACGACCGGCTGCTCCGCCCGCTCGGACACCGCGGCCACCGGGCCGATCTCGCACCACACCCGCTTGCCTGAGCCGTCCGGGTACCAGCCCCAGCGCTCGCACAGCAGCTCCACCAGCTCCAGGCCGCGCCCGTTGGTGGCCTCCGCGTCGGCCCCGGCGTGCCGGGGGGCGGGGGCGGCGCAGCTGGCGTCCGCGACCTCCACCCGGACCCCCGGCGGGGCGTCCGGGCCGGCCGGCATCAACAGGCGCAGCACCGCCGGACAGCCGGTGTGCACCACCGCGTTGGTGACCAGTTCGGAGACCACCAGCACCAGTGTCTCGGCGACCGGCGAGTCCGGGTCGAGCCCCCCGGCCTCCAACCGGGCGCGCACCCAGCGCCGGGCCCGTGAGACCTCCGCCGGGTCCGCCTGGACCGCCAGCTGTACCTGAAGTACCTGCACCGTTCCACCACCCGCACTCGGTATTCGGCCCGCTTGATCCCGCCGGTCCGGTCGGCCGCGCCTCACGGAGGCCGCCGATCCGTACTGCCCATGGCATCGACACGAATACGCCCCAGAATGATTCCGGGACCAGGTCGCAGCAAGCGCTTCGGGCATATTCCAGCGTTCGGGGGATGTCTCGGTGCATACTGTCCCGCTCACCCTGCCGGGGTTCGCACGACCGGTCGGCGGCACCGCCGCCGCGGGTAACCCCGACCGTACTCCCCACGCCCCGTCACCACCGGGCCGCCACGAGCGAACCACCCTTCCTACAAATGTCCAGCGCTCCTCGAACGCCGGGCATGTCGTCAGGCGAACACCACGGTCCGGGTGCCGTTCAGCAGCACCCGCCGCTCGCTGTGCCACTTCACCGCGCGGGCCAGCGCCTGGCACTCGACGTCCCGGCCGAGCGCCACCAGCTGCTCCGGCGTCACGTCGTGGGTGACCCGGGCGACCTCCTGCTCGATGATCGGGCCCTCGTCCAGGTCGGCGGTGACGTAGTGCGCGGTCGCACCGATCAGCTTCACGCCCCGGGCGTGCGCCTGGTGGTAGGGGCGCGCGCCCTTGAAGCTCGGCAGGAACGAGTGGTGGATGTTGATCACCCGGCCGGACAGTTCCTTGCACAGCCCGTCCGACAGCACCTGCATGTAGCGGGCCAGCACCACCAGTTCGACCCGCTCCCGCTCGACCAGGTCGAGCAGCTGCTGCTCGGCCTGCGCCTTGGTGTCCTTGGTGACCGGTACGTAGTGGAACGGGACACCGTAGGACTCGGTCAGCGCCCGGAAGTCGGTGTGGTTGGACACCACACCGACGATGTCCACCGGCAGCGCCCCGATCCGGGTCCGGAACAGCAGGTCGTTCAGGCAGTGCCCGAACTTCGAGACCAGCAGCAGCACCCGCATCCGCTCCGCGGACTCGTGGATCTGCCAGTCCATCCGGAACGAGGCGCCGACCGCCGCGAACGACGCCCGCAGCTTCTCCGCCGTCACCGGCTGCTCGGCCGTGAAGTGCACCCGCATGAAGAACAGCCCGGTACCGGCGTCGCCGAACTGCTGGCTGTCGATGATGTTGCAGCCCGTCATGAACAGATAGCTGGAGACCGCGTGCACGATGCCCTGCTTGTCGGGACAGGACAGCGTGAGAGCGTACTGGGAGTGGGCAGTCTCTTCCATGTCGCGGGGTCCCGTTTCTCGGCTCTGGTGCGGACGGATCGCCCAGCCTGGCACAAATCCGCCCGCCGCGCGGCCACCGCCCGCCACCCGAGACCGCGCGGCACCCCCACCGCTCAGCGGTGCGCGGTCAGTTGCCGCACCTCGGCCGGCGTGGACGGCGGCAGGTCCGGATCCGTACCGTCGTTGACGGCCAGCCGATAGTGCGCCTCACGCGCCGCCCGCACCGCCTCCGGCCAGTCCGGGTGCCCGAGGTAGACGGCCGCCGGGGCGTCCTCGCCGACCTGGTGCACGATCCGCAGCACCCGCAGCACCGCCGCGTCCACCGCGACCGCCTCCGCGGAATCCCGGAACACCGAACCCACGTACTTCTCCGCCGACCAGCGATCCAGCCAGCTGTCCTCGACCAGCCGGTACACCGCGTCGCCGGGATCCCCGTAGTCGCCCTGTCCGTCCAGCCAGGCCGACTGCTGGAAGCCGGGGTCGGAGAGCATGTGCAACGCCGAACGGATCCGGGCGCGCCAGCGCCACCAAGGCAGGTCAGTCAGGGGCATGACGCCCATCGTGCTGGAGCGGCCGCCCGTTCGAGAAGAGTTTCGGGCAGAACGGTACGGAGAATCCACGCTGTCGGACACGGGAGATGATCGTACGTTCCCAGGCCGGTCGGCCTCCACACGCGTCGTCATCACACCCGCGCACTCCGTGTTCCTCCCCCGTTGGCGGACCGTTCACATCGCGTCCCTCTCACCGTGCGCGGGCCGCACCACCCTGGACCCGCCGAACCTGCGCAACGAAGCACGGGTCAGTCCCCGCAGCATGTCCAGGGAGGAACAGAGCACCATGACGCGGACCGGAACCCCCCACCCGAGACCCGCCGTCAGCGGCCGCCACCACCACCGCACCACCGGCGCCCTCGCCGCCGGCCTGGTGCTGCCCGCCCTGCTCTCCGCCACCGCGTGCGGCGGCCCGGCCGCAGCCGACGCCACCGACCGGGACGTCACTGTGATGACCTTCGCCCCGTCCGGCACCGGCGCCGCCGACCGGCCCGGCATGACGGCCCTCGCCGAAGCCATCGGCCGCGACCTGAACGCGCACGGCGGCCTGAACGGCCGCAAGGTCCACATCCTCACCTGCAACGAACACGACACCACCGAGGGCGCCACCGCCTGCGCCAACCAGGCCGCCGACGCGCACGCCGTCGCCGTGGTCGGCTCCGCCAGCCAGTACGGCGGCAACTTCATCCCCGTCCTGGAAGCCGCCGGCATCCCCTTCATCGGCGGCTACGGCCTCTCCACCCCCGAGTTCAGCAGCCCGCTGTCCTACCCCGTCAACGGCGGCACCCCCGCCCTGGTCGCGGGCAGCGGCCGCCAGCTGATCGAGGCCGGCTGCAAGCAGATCGCCCTGATCCGCCCCGACAGCCGGGCCGGTGACGCCCTGGTCAACTACCTCGGCACCGCCGTCAAGCAGACCGGCATCAAAATCACCGACGTCAAGGCCCCCGAGAAGTCCAACGACTACTCCCCCTACGCCCGGCGGGCCATCGGCGACGACCGGCCCGGCAACTGCGTGCTCTCCGCGCTCGGCGCCGAACCCACCGCCAACCTGCTCGACCCCTACCGCCGGGCCAACCCGAAGAACACCCAACTCGCCTCGGTCATCGGCTCGTTCCAGCAGTCCGTGGTCGACTCCACCGGCGGCGACAACGGCCCGCTGCGCGGCGCGTACGCCACCGGCTGGTTCCCCGCCGAGAGTTCCCCCGTCTGGGACAACCTGCGCGCCACCGCCCGCACCTACGGCAACGGCACCACCATCGACGTCACCGACCCCGGCGTCCAGACCACCTGGGTCGCCTACACCGTCCTGCGCCAGGCCGCCGGCCGCATCGACCCCTCCCGGCCACTCACCGCGAAGGCCCTCCAGACCGTCCTCGACAGCGGCGACCCCATCGACACCGGCGGCACCACCCCACCCCTCAGCTGGGGCGTCACCAGCATGCTCCCCACCGCCGACTCCCCCCGCCTGGTGAACACCTCCGTCACCTTCCAACAGGTCCAGAACGGCCGCCTGGTCGAAAAGCACCAGGGCTTCACCAACGTCCGCACCATCCTCGCAGGCTAGGAGAAGCAAGCAGGCGGGTGCGAAACCAGGGGCGCGTGGGGGTACCTCCCGGCCCGCCAGGGCTGGGGGAGAACTGCGCGAAGGGGAACGCACCCAACCGCAAGATCGCAACGCAGACAATGACTTGCCATTGATCGCGACCTTACGGACCGGCGAGCGCTTGTCGCGCAGTTCCCCGCGCCCCTGATCTCGCACCCGCCAGCTCGCGCAGCTCCCCGCGCCCCTGCTACAGCTCCGTCGCGCCCTTCTCCGGCAGCCCCGTCTTCGACGCGATCGCGCTCCACAGCTTCGACGCCTGCTCCTTCGCCGTCGTCGCGGAGCCACTCGCCGTGTTGCCGTTGCGGTAGTGGTCGTTGTCCTTCGCCTTGCCCCCGTCGCAACCCGCGACCATGTCCCCGGCCCACAGGGCGTATTCGGAGTCGGCGGTGGAGGACGCCTGCCACGCCTTCTGCAGTTGCTCCACCAGCTTGCCACCGTCGGTGAGCTGGTCCACCTTCAGGTCGCCGAGCTTCTTCAGCAGGTCCTGCCGCTGCGCGGCGGCCGCCGTCAGCGCGGCCTGCGCGTCCGGCAGACCCTGGCACTTGCCCACGGCCGTCACCGCGTTGACCACCGAGGTGCGGCTGGCACTCGCGGTGCCGAGCAGGTCGGACATCGCCTGCGCCTGCGCCTTCACCTCCGGCCCGACCGCGCCGTCCCCGCCGCCGCCACCACCGGCCGGCGCGGACGCCGACTGGCTGCTCGAACTCTTGGCCTTGGCCTGGTTCTTCTTGGAGTCGTCGCCGCCGCCACCGCCGCTGGCGAACACACCGATCAGCACCGCGATCACCGCGACACCGGCCACGCCCGCACCGATCAGCACCTTGGTGTTGGGCTTGCGACCGCCCCCGTTCGCCGACCCGCCGCGCCCGGGCTCCGGCGCCGCCTGGTACGGCTGCTGCGCCTGCGGCTGCTGCGGGACCGCACCGTACGCGCCGCCGTAGCTCGGCTGCGCGGGGGCGGGCGACGGGTACTGCTGCTGCCCGCCGAACGTCCCTCCGGCGTAGCCCTGTTGCGGGAATCCGATCTGGGTCGGCGCGTTCGGCGCGGCCGCCACGGACGGGTCGCCCGTCGGGTAGGGCGGCAGGTACTGGGTGGCCCCGGCGTCGCCCTGCGGAGCACCCGGCGCGGCGGGGGCGGCCTGCTGCGGCGCGCCCCAGTACTCGGGGCTGCCGCTCTGCCCCAGCGGCGGGACGGACTGCTGCTGCGGAACGGGGCTCGGCGGCTGCGGCTGGGCATACGGGGGCTGCGAGGCGGCCTGCACCGGGGTACCGGTGCCCTGACCGTCCGTGGCGGGCTCCGGCCGGAACAGGTCGTCCAGATTGAAGTCGCCGGATTTCGGATACGAGCGGCGCTGGCTCAACGCGATTACCTCACCTGTGCACGGCACCGGGATCCCGGGCCTTTCGGTTGCCCCGCCGGGTTGCTGACGACGGACCACAACTGCGAGGCCACGCTACCGGTTCACCGGCACAGGTGACTACGTGGGCTGCTGTTCTGTGCTATTGCTTCACGAAGCCCAGTCGCCTCACCTGTACCGGCCCGCCCCGCCCACCTGCTACGCGGCCTCCCCGTCCATCCGGGCGTGGAACTCGCGGACCGCCCGGTGGCTCCGGTACGGCTCCAGTCGGCTGCGGAAGTCGTCCAGGTACTCCACGCCCCGGTTCGAGCGCAGCCCGCTGAGCAGCCGGACCGCCTCGGTGCCGGTCTCGCAGGCGCGTTCCAGGTCGCGCTGCTGGAGCTGGGCGGTGGCGAGCAGCACCAGGTCGACGGCGCGCCGGCGGACCCGGTGCGCGGGGTGCAGTTCGAGCGCGGTGCGGGCGTAGTGCTCGGCCCGCTCGCCCTGCTGGAGGTCCCGGTGGCAGTGCGCCAACTCGTCGGCCAGGTAGGCCTCGTCGAAGTGCACGATCCAGTCCGGGTCGTCGGCGGGGTTGCGGCGCTCCATCGCGGCGAGCGCCTTCGCGGCGACCGCCTCGCAGGCGTACGCGTCGCCGAGCAGGGCGTGGCCGCGGGCCTCGGCGGCGTAGAACATCGCCATCGCGGTGGGGGTGGCCACCGCGCGGGCGCCTTCCTGGGCGGCGCGGGCGAGTTGGGCGATCTCCCGGGGGTTGCCGAGGGTCGCGGCGAGGTGGCTCATCGAGGCGGCCAGCACGTAGCCGCCGTAGCCGCGGTCGTCGGCGGCCTGGGCGAGGCGCAGCGCCTGGATGTAGTAGCGCTGGGCGAGGCCGGACTGGCCGGTGTCGACCGCCATGTAGCCGGCCAGTTCGGTCAGCCGGGCTACGGCGCCGAAGAGTTGACGGCCCGTCTCGTCGCGGTAGGAGCCGCCGAGGAAGCCGGAGACCACGCTGTTGAGGTAGTGCACCACGACGGGGCGGACGTGGCCGCTGCCGAACCGGTGGTCGAGGTCGACCAGCATCTGGGTGGTGGCGCGGATCGCCGCCACGTCGGCCAGGCCGACCCGGGTGCCGCCGGTGCGGGCGACCACCGGGTCGGGCGGGGTGATCAGCCAGTCCCGGCTGGGTTCGACCAGGGCGGAGGCGGCGACGGTGGTGCCGGCCAGGAAGTCGCGCTTGCCGACGTCGCTGCGCCACAGCTCACAGATCTGCTCCAGCGCGGTGGCCAGGCTGGGCGCGAACTGGAGTCCGACGGCGGAGCTGAGGCTCTTGCCGTCGGCCATGCCGATCTCGTCCACGGTGACGCCGCGGCCGAGCTTGCGGCCGAGGGCCTCGGCGATGACGGCGGGCGCCTGCCCGCGTGGTTGTTGCCCGCGCAGCCAGCGGGCGACGGACGTCTTGTCGTATCGCAGGTCGAGCCCGTGTTCGGCTCCGCAGAGGTTGACCCGGCGGGCCAGGCCCGCGTTGGAGCAGCCTGCCTCCTGGATCAGCTGCTGCAGACGCTCGTTCGGCTCTCGTGCGACGAGTGGTCTCGCGGCCATGGGATTTTTCCGCCTCCCCAACGCCGTCCGGACCCGACCGGAGGGCGACGACTGTGCAACACCATGCGGAATACCCACGGTGACGTACCCACTCCCCACGCGCCCTGCTGAATGCCCCTGTGCGCCCCCACTGCGCCCGTTACCGCCCCTCTCGCAACGGGGGGTTCCGACCAGGATCACCGTCCCGGGTGACAACGCGCGCCCCGTTCGAATCGTTCGTCGGCGGCCCGTAACCCCCACTCACGGACGGTAGTTGTGCTCCACGTGGACAACGCCTCCCAAGCCCCCGAACCCGACCCGACGTCACTGCTGGCCGAAGCCGTCCGCTGTGCCGAGGTCCGCCACTGGGAGGTGGTCCCCGGGGCATGGCTGGTCGACGACGGTCGCACCCGCTGCTCCTGCGGCGATCCGCGCTGCGCACTCCCCGGCGCACACCCCGTCGGCGCGGACTGGGGGCTGCTGGCCAGTGTCGGATCGGCGGTGGTCCGCGGGTGGTGGACGGAGCAGCCGCAGGCGTCGATCCTGCTGCCCACCGGCCGGGCGTTCGACGTGCTGGACGTGCCGGAGGTGGCGGGCTGCCTGGCGATGGCCCGGATGGAGCGGATGGGGCTGCAGCTCGGCCCGGTGGTCTCGGTGCCGGCCGCGGCGGGGCGGCGCGGCCGGCGGCTGCACTTCCTGGTGCTGCCCGGCGCGGTCGCCAAGCTGCCGGAGCTGCTGCGGCAGATCGGCTGCACCCCGGACGGACTGGACCTGGTGGCACGCGGCGAGGGCGACTGGGTGGTGGCCCCGCCGTCCCGGTTCGGCGGGCACGCGTCCGCGCTGTGGGCCAGGCCGCCGACGGCGCAGAACCGGTGGCTGCCGGACGCGGTGGAGCTGGTCAGCCCGCTGGCGTACGCCTGCCGGCGCGACCCGTCGGCCCCGCGCCCCGTCCTGCGGGAGGCCGCCGCGGTGCACTGAGCGGGCCCGCGGTGAGCCCGGGTGCCGCGCCGCCGGGCGTTCGGAGCGCGATCTTCCGGAAATGAGTCGTCATACCCGCAGGTCAGCGGGACAAGCCAACCGATCGGGTGACAGCGCTCAAGGATTGGCCGCGGCGACCGAGGGGATCATCCTCAGCGTCGGCACGGGGTCGATGGAGCGGAAGGAGCGGGCGGGCCGAGAGCGTGGGGGACTGCCGGGAGGGCGTTCGGTCGGGGAAGCCGAGTGCGGCAGCGGGAGGGAACCGGAGGGGATCAGGGAGGGAGTCGGGGGAGGGAGGGCGCGAGGGGCCCGGTGCGGGGACACCGGGCCCCGAAGCGTGCGCCGAGGCCCCGGGAGCGGCGCCCGTCGGCTACGGCTGGGCGACGAACACGTGCGCGGCGATCTCCTTGCCGAGCTCGGCAGCGCCGTCGCCGGTGCCGACCACCACACCACCGGCCGCCGGGGCCACCCGCACCGTCGCGCCGGGGCGGACGCCCGCGCGGCGCAGGGTGCGCATCAGCTCGCCGTCGGTCTGGATCGGCTCGCCGATCCGCCGCACCACCACGTCCGCGCCGTCCTTGCCGGCCACCGACTCCAGCGTCACCAGCCCGGCGTCGAAGCCCTCGCCCTCGGCCTTGGTGTCGCCGAGCTCGTCCAGGCCCGGGATCGGGTTGCCGTACGGGGACTGGGTGGGGTGGCCGAGCATGGCGAGCACCTTGCGCTCGACCGTCTCGCTCATCACGTGCTCCCAGCGGCAGGCCTCCTCGTGGACCTGCTCCCACTCCAGGCCGATCACGTCCACCAGCAGGCACTCGGCGATGCGGTGCTTGCGCATCACCCGCACCGCCAGCCGACGGCCCTCCACGGTCAGTTCGAGGTGCCGGTCCTCGGCGACCTGGAGCAGGCCGTCGCGTTCCATCCGGCCCACCGTCTGGCTCACCGTCGGGCCGGACTGCTCCAGCCGCTCGGCGATCCGGGCACGCATCGGGGTGATGCCTTCTTCCTCCAGCTCCAGGATGGTGCGGAGGTACATCTCAGTGGTGTCGATCAGCCCTGACATCGCCCCTGGCTCCGTTCTTCGGTGTCCTCACCGCCAATTCTGACGTACGGAGATGACAACCCGGTGCGCTGCGCGGTTGTGCCCGGGCCTGCGCGGGCCCGGTGCAGGCACCGGAGCGCCCCGCCCGACGGTTGACAGCCGGGCGCGGCAGGGGCCACCGTGCACGCCGTAGCTTTCCCCACGCGGCCCGGCCCCCGGACCGCCCGCGCGCTCGGACGGAGCACGAGATGACCGAACTGGTCGGCCGGTACCTGGACGCCGCCGTGGCCCACCTGGAGCGGATCCGCGCCGAGGAGGGCGAGAACATCGACGCCGCCGCCGAGCTGCTGGCCGAGGCGGTCGAGCACGGCCGGCGGATCTTCACCTTCGGCGCCGGGCACTCCTCGCTGGCCGCCCAGGACGTGGTCTACCGGGCCGGCGGCCTGGTGGTGATGAACCTGCTCAACGTGCCCGGCATGACCGGCGTGAACGTGATGCCCGCACACCTGGGCAGCGCGCTGGAGCGGGTCTCCGGGCTGGCCACCACCACCCTCGACCTGACGCCCGCGCGCAGCGGCGACCTGCTGTTCCTGATCTCGCTGTCCGGCCGCCAGGTGATGCCGGTCGAACTCGCCCGGCACGCCCGCGACCGCGGCCTGAAGGTGATCGGCGTGACCTCCCTGGCGTATCCCGCCGCAGTGAGCTCCAACCACCCGTCCGGCACCTACCTCAAGGACAACTGCGACCTGGTGCTGGACAGCAAGATCGCCCCCGGCGACGGCGAACTCGACCACCCCGGCGCGGGCACCCCGTTCGGCTCGGTCTCCACCATCGTCACCAGCGCGCTGATGCAGTCCGTGATGGCCGCCGCCACCGCCAAGCTCGCCGACCGCGGCATCACCCCGCCGCTGTTCCGCTCCGGCAACGTGGACGGCGGCACCGAATGGAACAACAAGGTGATCGCCGACAACGCGGAGCGCGTCCTCTACGCCTGGTGACCGCCCGCCGGACCGCCCCGCGCCCCCGGCGCAACCCCGCGCATTCGGCCAACTCCGGTGCCGGTCGCGTAAGTTCGACCGACACTGGGAAGGACTCCCGAGACCGGTGAGACGGCGCTGCGGGGGCAAACATGGCAACTGGAGCGGGGCGTTCGATCGGCTTCGTACGGGAGCAGGACCTGCTGCCGCGGCTGTTCTGGGCCGCCGACGGCGCGTCCCTCCAGGGGCAGGCCCGGGCAGTGGCGCTGTCCCGCTGGGAGCTGCTGCTACTGGTCGGCGCGGCCTTCGCCGGCTCCGCCGACGGCCCGCTGTGGGCCTGGCTCGCCGCCGTCGCCTACCTCGGCGCGCTGTTCATCGCCGTCACCGTCGCCTGGCAGAACCCGCAGCGGCTCTGGTACGACGGCCGGGCGGTCGCCGAGTCGGTGAAAACCCTGGTGTGGAAGTACGCGGTGCGCGCCGACTCCTACCAGCCGCCACCACGCAAACTCCCCGACGCCGAACGCCTCTACGACATCCAACTCGCGGGCATCCTCAGCGAGTTCGACACCAACCGGGTCACCCCGGGAGTCGCCGAGGAACTGCGCACCTGGCGCGCCCCGGCCCGGCACCCGCAGATCACCGAAACCATGGAACGGCTGCGCGACCAGCCACTGACCGTCCGCCGCGAGATCTACCTGCGCGAACGGGTGCACAGCCAGCGCGAGTGGTACCAGGCCAAGGCCATCCAGTGCCGCAACGCCACCCGCCGGGTCGGCCGACTCGCCATCGTGCTGCCCGCCGCCGGCCTGCTGCTCGCCGTCCTGCGCGCACTCGGCCAATTCAGCTTCGACGCACTCGGCGCGATCTCCGCCGTCGCCGCCTCCATCTCGGCCTGGGCCCAGCTGCGCCAGTACCGCCCACAGGCCGCCGCCTACACCCTCGCCGCCGCCGAACTCTCCAAGGTCGAAGCCCAGTTGGCGGCCGTCGACCTGTCCGCCCCGGACGCCGAGGAGAACTGGGCGAGGCTCGCCCGGGACGCCGAGGACGCCATCTCCCGGGAACACACCACCTGGCAGGCGCGCCGCGAAGTGCGCAGCCTGGACATCCCCAGCTGACCTGGAGGCACCGCGTGGCCACCCGCAGGATCGACACACCGGACGGGGGCATCCTCGCGGTGGAGATGTCCGGAGACCCCTCCGGCAGGCCGGTGTTCCTGCTCCACGGCACCCCCGGCAGCCGGGTCGGCCCCGCCCCGCGCAGCGCCGTCCTGGCCCGAATGCGGGTCCGGCTGATCTCCTTCGACCGCCCCGGCTACGGCGAGTCCACCCGACTGCCCGGCCGCCGGGTCCGCGCCGCCGCCGACGACGTCACCACCATCGCCGACGCCCTCGGCCTCGACCACTTCGCCGTGGTCGGCCGCTCCGGCGGCGGCCCGCACGCGCTCGCCTGCGCCGCCCTGCTCCCCGACCGCGTGGTCCGGGCCGCCACCCAGGTGTCCCTCGCCCCGCGCCACGCGGACGGCCTCGACTGGTTCGCCGGCATGACCCCCTCCAACGAACGCGCCTACCGCCAGGCCGAGTTGGGCCAACCCCGGATCGCCGGCCCGTTCCAGGTCCGCTCCCAGGTGATCCGCCGCGACCCCGCCCAACTCATCCGCAACCTGGTCCCCGAACTCACCCCACCGGACCGCACCGTCGTCGCCGACATCGGCATCCGCCGGATGCTCCAGTCCACCTACCGCCAGGCCTTCCGCTACGGCGCCGACGGCTGGATCGACGACGTCCTCGCCTTCATCACCGACTGGGGCTTCGCCGTCGACTCCATCCGCATCCCGGTCCGCATCTGGCACGGCGCGGACGACAAGTTCTCCCCGGTCGGCCACTCCGGCTGGCTCGCCGACCACATCCCGGGCGCACAGCTCTACCTGGAGCCGGGCGCGGCACACTTCGGGTCCCTGAAAGAGATGACGGACGCGATCCGCTGGGCCGCGAGCAGCTAAACAGAGATGCGCTGACAGGGGCGCGGGGAACTGTGAGGGTGCGAAACCGGGGGCGCGGGGAACTGCGCGCAGCGGAAGGCACCCACCCGCAAGATCGCGACGCAGGACAATGACCTGCACGTGATCGCGACCTTGCGGACGTGGTGAGCGCTTGTCGCGCAGTTCCCCGCGCCCCTGTTTTCGCGCCCACCTGTTTTCGCGCCCCTCGGCTTGCGCAGCCTAGAGCGGTTGCGGCTCCAGGTCCCGGTTGCTGCGCTGCCAGCTGCGGGCCGCGACGACGGACGGGTGCTCCTCGCCGAAGAGTTCGACGAGCGCCGCGACCGCCTGCATCCGCAGGCTCTCCGCCTCGCTGCGCCGTCCGGCCGCGCGGAGGGTGATGGCGAGGTTGGCCTGGCAGATCAGGGTGTCGGGGTGGGTGGCCCCGTAGCGGGCGGCGAGGCCGTCGTACGCGCTGCGGCCGAGCTGTTCGGCCTCGTCGAGCTGCCGGTTCTCGGCGAGCGCGTTGGCGAAGTTGATGACGGCGTTGAGGGTGAAGGGGTGGTCGGCGCCGAGCACCCGGCTGAGTCCGTCGACGGCGGAGCGGCCGTGCTGGACGGCGCCCTCGGTGTCGCCGGAGCCGCGCAGGTAGATGCCGAGGTTGTTCTCGCAGGCGAAGGTGAAGGGGTGTTCGTCGCCGAGCAGCCGCCGGTGGCCCTCGTAGGCGTCGGTGGCGATGTCGCGGGCGGTCTCCTTGTCGCCGGCGGCGCTGAAGTCCGCGGCGAGGTTGAGCCGGCAGGCGAGTGCGTCGGGGAATTCGGGGCCGTACAGGTCGACGTACCGTTCGTAGGTGCGTTCGGTGAGTTCGCGGGCTTCGGCGTACTGTCCGGCGCGGCGCAGTGAGACGGCGAGCGACTTCGCGTTGCGCAGTTCTTCGGGCAGGCCGGAGGCGTCGACCGCGGCGAAGGTCTCGGTGACTTCGCGGAGCAGTTCCGCGGAGCCCTTGTAGTCGCCCATTTCGCGCAGGTCGCGGGCCAGGTTGGACTTGGAGCTGAGGGTGTAGGGGTGGCGGGCGCCGAGGACTGCGGAGCGGCGTTCGACGGTGTCCTGGTCGAGGTCGCGGGCGGCGACGCTGTTGCCGACCAGGCGGTGGTCGATGGCGAGGTTGTTGGCGACGGAGAGGGTGCGCGGGTCGTCCTCGCCGAAGAGTTCGATGAACTGGTTGTAGGTGTCCTGGTCGAGGATGAGGGCTTCCTGGAAGCGGTTGAGGTACCGCAGGTCGGCGGCCATCGAGTTGGCGGTCATCAGGGCGTACGGGTGGTGTTCGCCGAGGAGTTCGCGCTGGCCGTCCAGGGTTTCCTGGTTGAGCGCCAGGGAGTCGTTGTAGAAGCCCTGGGAGCGCAGCACGTTGGCGACCTGGAAGCGCAGGCTGTAGATCTGCCGCCGCCACAGGCGCTGTTCGCCGGCGTCGGTCTCGGCCTCGGCCCGGGCGGTCCAGCTGATGTCGAGCTGGCGGCCGAGTTGCAGGGCCTGGTCGAGGTCCACGCGCTTCCACAGGTAGCGGACGCGGTCGATGAGCATCTCGCGGACGTCCTTCTCGTCGCAGTCCTGTGCGCGGGACGGCGAGAGGTGCGGCCAGATGGCTTCCAGGGTGGGCCAGTTGGCGGGGTCGTCGGTGTCGCCGCGGGAGGGGCGGGCGTTGACCAGGATGCGGTGCACCTGGTGCATGGCGAGGTTGCGCTCGGCCTCGTTCATGCCGCTGCGGACGACGGCCTGGACCAGCCGGTGGACCTGGAAGGAGTCGGAGCCGGCGTCGGTCTTGGCGAGGGCGTAGCGGCTGACGGCGCGCAGCACCTTGCCGAGCAGGAAGGTGTCGGTGAGTTCCTCGTCGTAGGGGTAGAGCGCGAGGCGCATCTGCTCGGAGAAGAAGAACTGCTTGAGCGAGATCGGCTCGGGGGCGAAGAACGCGCACAGCTCCAGCAGCCGGACGGCGGCGGGGGACTGTTCGCGCAGCCGGGTGATGGAGACGTTCCAGGTGAGGCCGACGGGCGTGGGGTAGTCGACGGGGGTCTCGCCGGCGGCGAGCACCTTGGTGGCCTCGGCCTTGAGCTGGTTGACGTAGGTGTCTACGGGGGTGCGGGTGGTCTCCAGCCAGGCGGCGGCGACCTCGACGGCGAGCGGGAGGTCGCCGACGGCCTCGGCGACCCGGTCGGCGTCGGCGCGGGTCAGGCCGCGGACCCGCCGGGTGAGGTGGTCGACGGACTCGGTGCGGTCGAAGACGTCGACGTTGAGCACGCCGGCCTGCCCGGACCAGCCCTGGTTGCGGGAGGTGACCAGGATGTGGCCGGGACCGTCGGGGAAGAACCGGCGGATCTCGCCGGGCTCGTCGGCGTTGTCGAAGATCAGCAGCCAGTTGGGTGTGGGCAGCCCCTGGCGGAGCGCGTCACGCGCGGACTGGGCGGCCTCGTTGACGTTCTCACCGACCCGCAGGCCGAGTCGGCCCGCGAGTTCGGCGAGGCCGACGGCGACGTTCTCGCTCTGCTCCGCGTCGATCCACCACACCAGGTCGTAGTGCGACATGTAGCGGTGCGCGTACTCCAGCGCGACCTGGGTCTTGCCGACGCCGCCGAGGCCGTACAGGGTCTGCGGCGGCGGAAGCACGGCGGTGGTGCCACCGGCGAGTTGGGCGCGCAGGTCGTCGAGAACCTTGACCCGGCCGGTGAACGAGTGGTTGCGCTGCGGTACTTCCCAGTAGGTGGGCTTGGTGCCGGGGAATCGGGGCGCGCCGGGGGTGCGGTCGGGCAGCTCGGTCTCGCTGCGGCCGAGGGCGCGCAGCAGGACAGTGGCGGCAGCCTGTTCGTCACGCCCGATCAGATCCACCGGATTGCGGCTGTTGTAGGGCGCGTTGAGCCGCACGTCCGAGACCCGGACGGGGATGAGCTGGCGGCGGGCGCCGGCCGGGTCGGCGAGCACGGTGCGGTCCCACAGCGCCTGGGCCTGCGGCGACTGCAGGTAGGCGGCGGACAGCAGGGCGACGGTGCGGTACGCGGAGTCGATGCCGCGGCCGGTGGCCTCGCGCGGGTTGGCGCCTGCGCCGAGGTCGCGCGGCACGACGCGGTAACCGGCGTCGGTGAGCAGCGCGGAGATCCAGTCCGCCCAGGCGCGGTCCTCGGGCACGTAGCTGAGGTACAGGTCGGCGGGGGCGGTGGGGCGGCGGCGGGCGAAGCCGTCGAGGTGGCGCAGCCGCAGGTCCTCGGGCATCGGCGGGAGTCCGGCGACCCGGCCCTGGGTGATCTCCCGGGTGAGGCGTTCGTTGGCGGCGAGCATGGAGCCGGGCAGGCCGGGCTGGTCGCCGAACGGGGCGAGGATCTCCTCGTACGCGTAGAACGGCCGGTAGGGGATCTCGACGCCGGCCCAGTAGCGGGCCAGGTCGGGTTCGCCGAAGCCGGCGGGCAGTCCGCCGAACTTGATCCGGGCGAGCGCCCGGCCCGCGTCGGCCTTCTCCTTCTCGCCCTCGTCGATGCGCATCGGTACGGGCAGGATGCGGATGTCGCGGTCGCCGTAGCGGTCCTCGATGACCCGGGCGATCCGGGAGGAGCCGTCGATGGACTGGTCGCTGAGGGTGAAGCAGACCACCAGGTCGTCGGGCATCTCGACGGTGCAGATGTCGGCGGTGTCGGTGAGTCCGGTGCGGCTGTCGATCAGCACGTAGTCGTACCGGCGCTTCATGTCGGCGCGCAGCGACTGGATGAAGCGCCGGCCCTGGTAACGCTCGTAGAGCAGATCCCAGTCGAGGCGGGTGACGGAGTAGTCGCGGTTCTGCTGGCCGGCCGGGACGAGGTCGATGCGGCCGCCGCCGGGGAAGTGCGGCCAGGCGAGGGAGAGCGCGTGCGGGTGGATCCGGGCGAAGTCCTCGATCCAGTCGGGGTCGCGTTCGACCGGGCGCCGGGCCTCTTCGAGGTAGTCGGCGAACAGGTCCATGATGCCGGTGGTGGCGCCGACGATCTCGGGGTTGAGGAACGGCCGGAAGAACTGGCTCAGCCCGGGGGCTTCCAGGTCCCAGTCGACGACCAGCACCCGGTAGCCGTTGGCGGCCATGATCCAGGCGGTGTTGGCCAGCGCCATGGTGCGGCCGGTGCCGCCCTTGTACGAGTAGAAGGTGACGATCCGTCCGTGGCGGTTCTCCACGGTGGCGTCGCGGCGGCGCGCCTGGATCTGCGGGCCCTTCGCCGGCCTCTCGGTCATGACGTTCCCTCCCCCGGGCCCTTGGTGCCCGTCGTGGTTCCCGCACGCCGTGCCGCCGAACGGAGTTCCGACCGTCCGGCGTCCTGCTGTCGCCCGCTCCCGCTCCGGGGGCGGCCTATGGTCCGATGCTGGGTCTGCGGTCCGTGGGCCCGTCGTCGTCGGGCCGGTCGCGGTAGTGCTGTTCGTGGGCGGTGCAGGCGCGCATGACGGCGCGTTCCATCTCGCCGCGGAACTCCTCCAGGCTGCCGGGGGCGCCGGCCGCGGCGTCGTCGCGCAGGCTGGGCTTCTGCAGGGCGCCGCGGCTGACGGCCAGCACGCTGTCGCCGAGTTCGTTGAGCATCCGTTCGTGGTCGCGGCTCTGCTGGTCCTCGCGGTTCCAGGGTTCGATGATGGCCACCGAGCCGAGGTTGCGCCGGTCCAGCCGGCGCACCGCCTCGACCCGCCGCCCGTCCAGGAACGCCCACCGGTCGACCAGCAGCACGCACGGCGCGGACGGGCGTTCGCCGGTCAGCAGTTGCTCCGATTCCTCCTCGAACTCCCGTACGGTGGGCTGGAATCCCATGTTCCTGGCGACGTCGGCGGCGTCCTGCGCGAGTGGCCGGGTGGAGTCCGGCCGGAACGGCTGCCAGTCGGTGCGCTGTTCGCCGTACCAGGCGCCGGAGCGGTTGGGCGGCAGTTCGGGCTGGTTGTAGGAGAACACCGAGATCCGGACCTTGTCGGCGACGTCCGGCGGATCGAAGGCGGACGGCTGGGACTCGAAGTCGAAGACCTGCCCGGCCGGGATGACGGTCTGTTCGGCGACGTCGACGATCCGCTGGGCGAGCCGCCACACCGCCGTGTGGTACTGCGAACTGAACGTGGTGATCTTCATCAGCGCGTACAGCCCCTCGGCGGCGTAGTCGTCGCCGAAACTGTCGTGGTTGAACTGCAGTTCGCCGGCCACCCGGGGCAGCGGATAGTGGTCCATCGGCACCCACAGCGCCGGCACTATCCCGGTCATCCGCTCGGCCGTCGGGCGACGCTGGTAGACCGACCTGCGGGTGAACAGGTGCCACTCCCGGCCGCACGCCTCGGACTTGAAGTAGCGCGGTGAGTACAGGGGCACGAACACCCGGCAGCTGGCGAGCTCCCGCGACAGCCGCTCGGCCCACTTCTGCCCCTGGTGCATGGACCGGTCCATGAACCCGATCGGATGCCCGGCCGGCAGGTCGGTGATCTGAAGTATCGCCTCGCACAGGTCCTGATAGAGCTTCGCCACCCAGAGGTTCGGATCCGCCGCACCTCTGGAGTTCACCCGCGGGGTGTGCGCGTAGCTGAGGAAGAAGTACGGCCTCGGTGCTTCCTTCCCCCGGCCCGCTGGGCTGTTCACACGCGCCTCCCCCGAGCCCGCCTGCCACCTGTTCCCCGAAAGGGACTCAAGTGTAGGAACGGCGGCCGTCCAAATGGAATAGGGCCTTGATCCGATGCCCCGTCAACTCTGCCCGCTCCTGAACCAGTTGTCCGCGAGATCGACCGCTTCGCGGATCGGCATCAGGTAGCAGTGCGCGTCGCCGAGCGGCCCGGACTCCAGCACCCCGCCGAGCCCGCCGGCCAGCACCCGGCCCATCGCCGGGAAGTGCTCGTCCTGCAGCCGAAGTCCGGTGAAGGTCCGCCAGCGCCGCTCACCGGACGGGGTGCGCACCACGCACCGGTACTGCTGCGACTGCCGGCCCGGCTGCCAGTACTCGAGCAGGTGAAGCGGGGTGCAGCACCACACCGGGACGCCGATCATCAGGCACCGCGCACCGCCTCGGTAGAGCCGGCCGGCGGGCGAGTCCTCGCCGAGGTGACTGCGCCACAGGTGGCGTTCCGTCAGCTGCCGGGCGCGCGGACCGATCGCGGCGAAGGAGGTCTGGGGGTGCCGGCTGCGCAGCGCCCCGGGCAGCAGCCGCACCTCCTCGGCGAGGCGCCCCATGGTGGGCGAGGCGGGGGTGGTGACAGCGTCCCAGGCGGGCATGGCGGCATGGTATTTGCGCAGTTCGGCGGGGGTGAGACCGGCGGTGGCGGCCCGGTAGTAGGAGGAGGTGCGGGAGTTCTCGGGTGTAGCGGTGTACACGACCAGCGTGCCGTCCGCCCCGAGCGCCTCCCGGAGCGCCCGTACCACCCCGGATGCGCCCTCCGCGACCTGGCCGACCGACCGTAGCGAGGCCTGCACCAGCAGCGTCTCCCCCGGCCGGATGCCGAGTTTGTCGAGGTCCCCGACGAGTTCGGCAACGGAGTACAACGGAACCTCCCACAGCCACGGGTCGAAGCCGCCAACCCTATCGGCCGGGTCGGCCGAATCCCGGTCCGGGATTCGCCGTTCGACGTCCGGTGGTGCGCCGGTTCCCGGATTTTGACGATGAGTTCACTCGGCCGGAGCCGGTTCAGTGCGGCCCCGCGACCGCCTCGCGGGCCTGCCACTGGGCCAGGTTCTCGGCGGCGGCTTCCCGGGCCGCAGTCTCGGCGGCGGCGCCGACGGGGACGGCGAGCCAGGGCTCCACGGCGGTCCGCATCCGGTCGGTGAAGCGGGTGCCGAGGGGGGTGAGGGCTCCGGAGTCGGCGAGAGTGGCGATCGAGGCGGCGGTGTGTGCCCGCCAGGTCGCGAGTTGGACCCGGGCGTGCTGGGCGGGGCCGTTGCGCAGCCCCTCGTAGGCCCGCACCCGGGTGACCCAGAACTCGGTCACCGCGAGGTGCGCGTACGTGCCCTGGAACAGGCCCTCCAGCGGGCGCGGATCGGGCCGCCACGGGGCGTGGAACAGCCGCTCGTCGGTCCGGTCGTAGAGGTCGTGGAAGTCCAGCACCGCGCCCAGTTTGACGTGCTGGAACTCGTGCGCGATCAGCAGCGCGAGGGTGGGGGCGGTGGCGGGCCGGGCGATGCCGACCGCGCCGAACGCCTGCCGGGCGGCGGCGGACACGTCGCGGCCCGCCGGGCCGGGCCGCAGCGGGGTGAGGGTGGACAGGCCGACCCGGATGCCGGGCGCGTAGCCGGGCAGGTCGCGGCCGATCAGTTCCCAGGCCTCGCGCAGCGCCCCGGCCCAGGCCAGGTACTCGGCGTCCGGCAGCCGGTCCTCGACCGGCCACTGGTGGCTGTCGCGCTGCGGATCGGTGTCCTCCAGCACGGGCGTCCAGCCGTCGGCGAGCGCGATCCGCCGCACCGGCTGCCAGTGCGCGTCGGCGGGGGTGTCCGGGCCGATCCGGCGGCCGCCGACGGTGAATCCCTCCGCATCACCGGTCACGACGCTCTCGCCCGCGCCGCCGACCAGCGCCCGCCCGAGGGTGGGCAGGTGGACGGCTCCGCCGCGCACCGGCAGCGGCAGCTCGAAGGCCCGCCCGGCACGCACCGCAGCGGCGGCGGCCACCTCGGCCATCCCGCCGAGGTCGGCGCGCGCGGCGTCGCCCTGCAGGTAGCGCACCGCCCAGGCCCGGGTGTACGGGTGGGCGAGCACCGCGTCCAGCGCCGGGGTGTCGCCGGCGTCCAGCGAGGTGACCAGCGCCCAGGCCGGGGAGGCCGCCCCGACGGCGGCCACCAGCCGCCGGGTGAGGCCGAGTTGGGCGCGGGCCAGGGCCCGGACGGTGTCGGCGCCGCCGTACCCGGCGGCGAGTTCGTCGAGCTGGCCGTCGGTCAGCGTGGCGCCGGGCGTGTCCTGGACGGGGAGGACAACGGCGGGGGCCATCCGGTCGCGGATGGTGGTGATCAGTCGCATCAGGTCACCGCAGTAGACGGAGGGATTACGGAAGCCGGAGCCGTCGCCCCGGTAGCGGTGGGCGTACAGGCCGCCGCCGCACGAGCGGACCACGGGGCAACCGCGGCACTGCTCGGCGAGCCCGGCCAGCCCGGACTGCCGTTCGACCATGCCGGGGTGCGCGGCGACCTGGTCCAGGGTGTGCTCGAACACCGTGAACCCGGTCTCCGGGGCCCCGTCGTAGGCGGTCTTCAGGCTGTCGGCCTGCTCGAAGCTGCCGTCGGTCTCCACCACCACCAGGTCGGCGGGGTCGAGGCCGAGCGACTCGGTGAGGCTGGAACGGCCGCGCAGCGTGCGGTGCACCGAGTCGAAGGTGCGCACCGGAACGGGTCGGCCGAGTTCCTCCCAGCGCCGGTAGACCGCCAACAACCAGTCGGCGTAAGGGGTTTCGCCGAGTCCGTCGGGGCGTTTCGGCGGCTGGTCCCAGGTGGCGTGCGGGAGGAGGAAGTCCACCCGGGGCGGTTCCAGGGCGACCAGCGCGTCCAGCACCGCGACGGGGTCGTTCTCCACGTCGATGGTGCACAGCAGGCCGGCGTACAGGTGCCGGTAGGCGGGGCGGCGCAGCAGTTCGACGGCGGCGAGCACCTTGGCGTGGCTGCTGCGGCCGTCGGCGAAGCGACGGTGCCGGTCATTGGCGGCCTTGTCGCCGTCCAGCGAGATGCCGACCTTGATGCCGTGGGTGGCGAACAGGTCGAGGAAGCGGGGGGAGAGCAGCACGCCGTTGGTGTGGATGCGCAGGTCGAGGACGCAGTCGGCGGGCAGGGCGGCGCGCAGCAGTTCGGCGGCGCGGCCGAGCAGGGCGGGCCCGGCGAGCAGCGGTTCGCCGCCGTGCAGCACCACGTGGACGGCGGGGAGCCGGTGGGTGCGGGCGTGTTCGGCGATCCGCTCGGCAGTGCGTGCGAGCACTGTCTCGTTGGTGGCGCGGGCCTTGCCGCGCCAACTGGTATCGGCGTGTTCGTACACATAGCAGTGGTCGCAGGCAAGATCACAACGGGCGTGCATCTTGATCACGTACTGCGAGAACGGCACCAGCGGGCGCGGCACGGGAATCGGGGTGACGTCGCGTCGTCTGCGCTCGGTCGACCGGTTCAGATGGAGGAGTTGAAGGCGGCGACGGCCACCTGGCCGGACTCACCGCCAGGGAGGGCGCGATAGAGCTCGGCGGTGAGCTCTTCGACACCGATGGAGGCCAGAGCTGCCAGCGAGGGAGCAGACTCCTCGACGCGCGCGCTGTCGGCGGGCTTGGTGGCGGCGACCATGATGACTCGTTTCTGCGCCTGTCGGCGCGAGACAGGCCTCGGCGTCCTGTGCCGAGAATTTCACCCGGAGCGACTGTAACGCCGCTACCCACGTTTCAGTGGTCCAAACCACTAGTTTTTTAGCCCGTCAGAGGGGCAGGTTACTCCACCTGGTTGACTTACGGGGCAGCAAACTTGACACTCCGTCAGGGGCAGAGCCGCTCCACCCGCCAGCCGCCGCCCTCGCCCTCCAGGGCGACGAAGCGGAGGCGGTCGTGGAGGCGGTTCTCGCGGCCCTGCCAGAACTCGACGGTGCGCGGGACGACGCGGTAGCCGCCCCAGAACGGGGGGACGGGGACGCCCTCGCCCTCGGGGTAGCGGGCGGCCAGGTCGGCGTAGCGCTGTTCCAGCACCTCGCGGCCGGCCACCGGGCTGGACTGTTCGCTGGCCCAGGCGCCGAGCTGGGAGCCGTGCGGGCGGGTGCGGAAGTAGGCGGCGGTCTCGTCCCGGCCGACCTTCTCCACCCGGCCGCCGATCACCACCTGGCGGGCCAGCCCGATCCACGGGAAGAGCAGGGAGGCGTTCGGGTTGGCGGCCAGGTCGGTGCCCTTGCGGGAGCCGTAGTTGGTGAAGAACACGAAGCCGCGCGGGTCGTAGCCCTTGAGCAGCACGGTGCGCGAGGACGGCAGGCCGTCGGCGTCGGCGGTGGAGACCACCATCGCGTTGGGCTCCACCACGCCCGCCTCGACGGCCTCGTGGAACCAGCGGGCGAACTGCCGGAACGGGTCCCCGGCCAGCTGGTCCTCGGCCAGGCCCTCGTGCTGGTAATGCTTGCGCATCACGGTCAGGTCCGGCACGGGCCGCTCCTCGGCCGGCGTGGACAGGGCGCTCGGGTGACTGTGGCGTTCCGCGGTAGGCACGCCAACATCATCCCGTACGACAAGCGCCGGGCGCCGCTACGTCCACGCAAACACCCGGGGACATGGCGGCGCACCGCCAAAGCCCGGCGAATCGTCCGGTTTGCGGCGGAGTGCCCAGGAAATCCGCCGGCAGCACCGGGGCGGGCGGGGGTTCGAGTGGCGTCTGGGGGAAACATCACCGTCGTGGTGTATGGCGCAATGCACTCCGTGCCTGCCACTCTGACACCGAGTGCCAACCCACCATCGGTCACCGGCGTGCCGCCCCACCACGGCCGCACGTCGTGTCGGATCACTGAAGGAGCCGTTCTACATGTCGGACTTCGTACCCGGCCTTGAGGGTGTCGTCGCCTTCGAGAGCGAGATCGCCGAACCCGACCGCGAGGGCGGCGCGCTGCGCTACCGCGGGGTGGACATCGAGGACCTGGTCGGCCAGGTCTCCTTCGGTCACGTCTGGGGCCTGCTGGTGGACGGCCGGTTCGCCCCGGGGCTGCCCGCCGCCGAGCCGTTCCCGATCCCGGTCCACTCCGGCGACATCCGGGTCGACGTGCAGTCGGCGCTCGCCATGCTCGCCCCGGTCTGGGGCCTCAAGCCGCTGCTGGACATCTCCGCCGAGCAGGCCCGCGACGACCTCGCCCGGGCTGCCGTGATGGCGCTGTCCTACGTCGCCCAGTCCGCCCGCGGCCAGGGCCTGCCGATGGTCCCGCAGCGTGAGATCGACAAGGCCGAGACCATCGTCGAGCGGTTCATGATCCGCTGGCGCGGCGAGCCGGACCCGAAGCACGTCAAGGCCGTCGACGCCTACTGGACGTCCGCCGCCGAGCACGGCATGAACGCCTCCACCTTCACCGCCCGGGTGATCGCCTCCACCGGCGCCGACGTCGCCGCCGCGCTGTCCGGCGCGGTCGGCGCGATGTCCGGCCCGCTGCACGGCGGCGCCCCGTCCCGGGTGCTCGGCATGATCGAGGAGATCGAGCGCACCGGCGACGCGGTCGGCTACGTGAAGAAGGCCCTCGACAAGGGCGAGCGCCTGATGGGCTTCGGCCACCGCGTCTACCGCGCCGAGGACCCGCGCGCCCGGGTGCTGCGCCGCACCGCCAAGGAGCTCGGCGCGCCGCGCTTCGAGATCGCCGAGGCGCTGGAGAAGGCCGCGCTGGAGGAGCTGCACAACCGCCGCCCCGACCGCGTGCTGGCCACCAACGTCGAGTTCTGGGCCGCCATCATGCTGGACTTCGCCGAGGTCCCGGCGCACATGTTCACCTCGATGTTCACCTGCGCCCGCACCGCCGGCTGGTCGGCGCACATCCTGGAGCAGAAGCGCACCGGCCGCCTGGTCCGCCCGGCCGCCCGCTACATCGGCCCCGGCAGCCGTAAGCCGCAGGAGATCGAGGGCTGGGACCAGATCGCCCACTGACACCCGATCAGGTGAACGCCTGACGGGCCATCAGCACCCGTGACACCGCCACCGGGCGTGCGTACCACCCCTGACCAGGGGCGGCGCGCGCTCCGGTGAGCGCTGTCCGGTGCCGCGAAGATCACGTCTCAGCGGCCGGACGGCCGTACAGCCGGGCAATTCGGGGCGATAGGGTGCGGGTGTGGCTCAGATTCAGATCCCCGCCGACAATCTGCCCAACGACGGCCGCTTCGGCTGCGGCCCCTCCAAGGTGCGCCCCGAGGCCTTGAGTGCCCTCGCCGCCACCGGAACCTCCCTGCTGGGCACCTCCCACCGTCAGGCCCCGGTCAAGAACATCGTCAAGCGTGTCCGCCAGGGCGTCGCCGAGCTGTTCTCGCTGCCCGAGGGCTACGAGGTCGTGCTCGGCAACGGTGGCTCCACCGCGTTCTGGGACATCGCCGCGTTCGGCCTGGTGCGCGAGAAGTCGCAGCACCTGAACTTCGGCGAGTTCTCCTCCAAGTTCGCCTCCTCCGTGAAGGCCGCCCCGTGGCTGGCCGAACCGACCGTCATCAAGACCGAGCCGGGCACCCACCCGCTGCCGGTCGCCGAGGCGGGCGTGGACGTCTACGCGCTCACCCACAACGAGACCTCCACCGGTGTCGCCATGCCGATCCGCCGCCCCGAGGGCGCGGACGCCGGCTCGCTGGTGCTGGTCGACGCCACCTCCGGCGCCGGCGGCCTGCCCGTCGACATCCGCGAGACGGACGTCTACTACTTCGCCCCGCAGAAGTCCTTCGCCTCCGAGGGCGGCCTGTGGCTGGCCACCTTCTCCCCGGCCGCCCTGGAGCGCGCCGCGGAGATCGCCGGCTCCGGCCGGTACATCCCGCCGTTCTTCGACCTGCCGACCGCGATCGACAACTCCTCGAAGGACCAGACGTACAACACCCCGGCCCTCTCCACCCTCTTCCTGCTGGCCGACCAGCTGGAGTGGATGAACGGCCAGGGCGGTCTGGACTGGGCGGTGGCCCGTACCGCCGAGTCCTCCTCGATCCTGTACGCGTGGGCCGAGAAGTCCTCCTACGCGCAGCCCTTCGTCGCCAAGGCGGAGGAGCGCTCGCAGGTCGTCGGCACCATCGACTTCGACGAGTCGGTGGACGCCGCCGCGGTCGCCAAGGCACTGCGTGCCAACGGCATCGTGGACACCGAGCCGTACCGCAAGCTCGGCCGCAACCAGCTGCGCATCGCGATGTTCCCGGCGATCGACCCGGCGGACGTCGAGAAGCTCACCGGCGCGATCGACTACGTGGTCGAGCACCTGAACGACTGACCCCCGCCCGCTCGAAGGCCCCGGTCCACGGACCGGGGCCTTCGTCGTACCGCCACACCGTTCCCGGCCCACCCTGCGGACCAGCCGCCCGCCGACGAGGGGCCGGGGCTACTTCTGCACGAGGGCGCTGATGATCACTACGGCGAGCAGCAGGACGAACGCGCCGGTCACGATCCGCATACGGGTCTTCGGGTCCACGCTTCGAGACTAGTCGGTCGCCCGAGCTACCCCTGCTCCGGCCCCTCGTTCGCCGGCTGGGCGCGGCCTCGGTACTCGCGCTGCCGGAAGACCGTCGGGGCGACGCCGACGCGGCGGGTGAACAGGCGGGTGAAGTACGCCGGGTCCTGGTAGCCGACCCGGCGGGACACCGTGGAGACGGGCAGTTCGCTGGCCGCCAGCAGGTGCTTGGCCTCGTTCAGGCGGACGGTGAGCAGGTACTCCTTGGGGCTGGTCGCGCCCTGTGCGCGCACCGCGCGGCGCAGTTCCTCCACGCCCATGCCGACCCGCCGGGCGTGCTCGGCCACCGACAGCGGCAGGCACGCGTCCCGGCGCAGCACCTCCATCACCGGCGCACCCTCCGGACCCAGGTCGGCCCGGTGCCGGTGCAGCTCCACCAGCAGCTCGTGGACCGCCGCCGACGCCTCCGGGCCGGCCGTCGGACCGCCCCGGCGGCAGACCGCGGCGATCCCGGCGATCACCCGCAGCGCGGTCTCCGCGGAGTCCAGCGGCACCACCTCGGCCTCCGGCAGCAGCCCCAGCTCGGCGTACCCGGCGGTGCCCGCGCCGGTGAAGTCCACGAAGGACTCCGCCCAGCCGTCCGCGCCCGGCCCGTAGTGGTGCGGCACCCCCGGCCGCAGCCACAGCACCGCCGGCGCCACCACCGGCAACCGCCGGCCGCCCGGCAGCGCGTACCAGCCGTGCCCCGAGCCGACCACCACCGCCACCCAGTGGTCCAGCACCCGTGGCCCGACCACCGGCAGCCGCCCGCGCTGCAGGCCCACGCCCAGGCACGCCAGGCCGGTGCCCAACTGCGCCGGCCCCGGCGTCAGGTAGTGCCACCAGCGCTCCATCGTCCTCCGTCCCCGGTCGTCTCCCGGACAAGTCCAACACGCCGCCCGGCTTTGTCCATGGTCCGGGCCGATGCCTTCTTGCAGGCTAGGAGGCATGCTCACCTACGACTCGACCGGCTTCCGCCTCGACGGCCGCCCGCTGCGCATCCTCTCCGGCGCGATGCACTACTTCCGCACCCGCCCCGAGCAGTGGCCCGCCCGCCTCGCCACGCTGCGCGCGATGGGGCTGAACACCGTCGAGACGTACGTGCCGTGGAACCTGCACGAGCCCTCCCCCGGCCGCTTCGAGCGCCTGGACGAACTCGGCGCGTTCCTCGACGAGGCACACCGCCAGGGCCTGTGGACGATCGTCCGGCCCGGCCCGTACATCTGCGCCGAGTGGGACAACGGCGGGCTGCCCGGCTGGCTGACCGCCAAGGTCGGACGCCGGGCCCGCACCAGCGACCCCGAGTACCTGGCCGCGGTCGACGCGTTCTTCGACGTGCTGCTGCCGCAGGTCGTCGAACGCCAGTGGGGGCGGCCCGGCGGCACCGTGCTGATGGTGCAGGTCGAGAACGAGTACGGCTCCTTCGGCAGCGACCGGACCTACCTCGACCACCTGGCCCGCGGCCTGCGCGAACGCGGCATCACCGTCCCGCTGTTCACCTCCGACGGCCCCGAGGACCACATGCTCGGCGGCGGCACCGTCCCCGGCATCCTGGCCACCGTCAACTTCGGCTCCGACCCCGAAGCCGCGTTCGAGACGCTGCGCCGCCACCGCCCCGAGGACCCGCCGTTCTGCATGGAGTTCTGGAACGGCTGGTTCGACCACTGGGCCAAGCCGCACCACACCCGCGACGCCGCCGACGCCGCCGACTCGCTGCGCCGCATCCTCGCCGCCGGCGGCTCCGTCAACCTGTACATGGCCCACGGCGGCACCAACTTCGGCACCACGGCCGGCGCCAACCACGAGGACGCCCCGTTCAACTCCACCGACTGGACGTACTCCCCGTACCAGCCGACCACCACCTCCTACGACTACGACGCCGCCCTCGACGAACGCGGCCTGCCCACCCCCAAGTTCCACGCCTTCCGGCGAGTCATCGCCGACTTCGCGGCCGAAAACCCGTCGCTGGTCCACTACTTGGACGACCGGGTGGCCGAACTGCCGTCCGCAACACCCGTGTTGAGCGGACGCGAGGTCGCGCTCACCGAGATCGCCGAGCTGCCGTTCGGGGACGCCGTCGCCTCCCCCGTGCCGCCACTGTTCGAGGAACTCGGGCTGGAGCACGGCCTGGTCCGCTACACCGCGGCAGTGCCCGCGATCAGCGACACCCAGCCGCTCACCGTCGAAGGCCTGCGCGACCGGGCCGCGCTCCGGATCGCCGGCAAGCACGCCGCCTCCCTCGAACGCGGCGTCCCCGCGCCGCCCGTCACCGCGACGGGCGGCGACCAGGTCACCCTGCTCGTCGAATCGCTCGGCCGGGTCAACTACGGCCCGCAGGTCGGCGAAACCAAGGGCATCACCGGCGTCCGCCACGAACGCCAGTACCTGCACGGCTGGCACGCCCAGCCGCTGGCGCTCGACCCGCAGCCCGCTGCCGCGTACGCCCCCGGCGAGCCCGGCCCGGAGCTGCTCGTCCGCGGCACCTTCGACCTGGACACCACCGGCGACACCTTCCTCGCCGTCCCCGAGGGCGACCACGGCTACCTGTGGATCAACGGCTTCCTCCTCGGCCGCTACGACCGCCAGGGCCCCCAGGTCACCCTCTACTGCCCGCAGCCGCTGCTCCGCGAGGGCACCAACACGCTCACCCTGCTGGAACTGGGGCAGACGGCGCCCTCCCGCATCGAGCTGCGGGAGGCACCCGAGCTGGGGTGACAGCAGGCGGGCGCGAGAACCGGGGCGCGCGCCCGCCGGCCGTCACCCCCGCAACGGCCACTCCTTCACCACGGTGTACCGCGCCGGTCCGAACCCCGTCTCGCTGCGCATCAGATGGATCCGCCCGGCCTCCCACTCCGTCCCCCGGAAGCGATCCATCGCGGCCGCCATCCCGCGCATCCCGCTCGCCCCGAAACGGCTGCGGGCGAGGGTGAGGTGCGGGTGGAAGGGGTGGTCGTCCGTGATGTCGAGTGCGTCGCGGACGGCGTCGGCGAGCCGTCGCAGGGCATGCGTCTCGCCCGTCACGCCGCACCAGAGCACCCGGTCGCCGAACGTCCCACCGCCGGCCAGCCGCAGGCGGTGTCTCGGGTGCGACGCCGCGACCTCCGCCAACTTGTCCGAAAGCAGCGGCACTTCGTCCGCCGGAACCTCCCCCAGGAAGGCCAGCGTGAGGTGCCACCCGGCACTCCCGCTCCAGCGCAGCCGGTCGGCACCGGGGAGCTCTCGCAGGGAGGATGCCGCGTCGGCGAGTTCCTGGATGGCGCGGGCCGGCGGGTTCACGGCGACGAAGAGCCTCATCCCGCCATCGTGCCCTACCGCCCGGCGGCCGCCACCGGATAGAAAGGAGGTCATGCGCATCCGCACCGGAGGTCCTGACTCCGCTCCCGCCCTGCTCTCTCTCATCGACGGCGCGGTCGCCTGGCTGACCGCGCAGGGCCGTACCGGGCAGTGGGGGGCGGTGCCGTGGTCGCAGCGTCCGGAGTCGGTGGCCCGGGCCGAGCAGGCGTGTCGCGAGCAGTTGGTGCGGGTCGCCGAGCGGTCGGGGGGCGGGGGCGACGCGCTGGGCATGTGCATCCTCTCGGAGGAAGCCCCGTCGTACGCCCCGCCGGTGCCGGAGCGGGAGCTGTACGTGCACTGGCTGGTCACCGACCGCGTGCACAGCGGTTCCGGCATCGGCTCCGCACTGATCGCGGACGCCCTGCGGGAGGCCCGGGCCCGCGGCATCGACCTGCTGCGGGTGGACTGCTACGCGGGCGGCGACGGCCGGCTGGTCGAGCAGTACGAGCGGCTCGGGTTCACCCGGACCGCCACGTTCACCGTCGACCGGCCGGCCGGCCCGTGGCCGGGCCAGGTGCTGGAGCAGCGCGTCCCGCAGGACTAGCAGGCCGTCGCCAGGTCGCTCTTCTGCACCACCGAGAACACCCGGCCGCGGGCCCGCACCGGGTGCAGGTCGAACCTGAGCCGCAGGCCGCTGATCCGGCCGAGCACCAGGGCCACCACACCGGCGGCTGCGGCGGAGACCAGTCCGCAGGCGAGCAGGCCGAGGCGGGGGCCGTATTCGGCGGTGATCCAGCCGACCAGCGGGGCGCCGATCGGGGTGCCGCCGGTGAAGACCAGGACCAGCAGGCCCATGACCCGGCCGCGCATCTCGGGGTCGGTGCCGAGCTGGAGCGCCGAGTTGACCGAGGTGTTGAAGGTCAGGCCGAAGATGCCGATCAGGGTCAGCAGCAGCGCGAACGTCCAGTAGCCGGGCGCGAACGCGGCCGTGATCTCCAGCGCGCCGAACGCCAGCGCCGCGAACACCAGGCGGCGCAGCCGGGGCGCGCCGCGCCGTGCGGCGAGCAGGGCGCCGGTGAGCGACCCGACCGCCATCGCGGTGTTGAGCAGGCCGTACCCGCCCGCGCCGACGTGGAAGGTGTCATGGGCGAAGCCGGAGAGCAGGGTCGGGAAGTTGAACCCGAAGGTGCCGATGAACCCGGCGAGCACCATCGGCCAGAGCAGCTCGGGGCGTTCCCGGACGTAGCTCAGGCCCTCGCGGAGCTGGCCGCGTTCGCGGGCGATCCGCTCGACGGGGCGCAGTTCGCTGCTGCGCATGGCGAGCAGGCCGCCGATGACCGCGGCGAAGGACAGCGCGTTGACGGCGAACGCCCAGCCGCTGCCGACCGCGGCGATCAGCGCGCCGGCCACGGCGGGGCCGACCAGCCGGGCGGTCTGGAAGTTGGCGGCGTTCAGGCTGACCGCGTTGGCCAGGTCCTTGGCGGGCACCATCTCGCTGACGAAGGCCTGCCGGGTCGGGTTGTCGACCACCGTGACCAGGCCGAGCAGCAGCGCGAACAGGTAGACCGCGACGGGCGTGACGGTGCCGGTGATGGTGAGCAGGGCGAGGCCGGCGGCGAGCAGGCCCATCGCGCCCTGGGTGGCGATCAGCAGGCGGCGCTTGGGCAGCCGGTCGGCGAGGACGCCGCCCCACAGGCCGAGCAGCAGCATGGGCAGGAACTGCATGGCGGTGGTGATGCCGACCGCGAAGGGGCTGCCGGTGAGGCTGAGGACCAGCCAGTCCTGGGCGATGCGCTGCATCCAGGTGCCGGTGTTCGAGACCACCTGACCGGCGAAGTAGTACCGGTAGTTGCGGATGCGCAGGGACGAGAACATCCCTCCCGGGCGGGTGAACCGGCCCGGCGAAGCGGCGGGGATCTCCGCCGCGGTGCGTTCCTCGGGGTCGTCGTCGCCGCTGCCCGGCAGGCCCGTGGGAGCGGGCGCCTGGCTCTGCGCGGCGGGGGCGCCGGTGGGCGCGGGTTCGGTGGCGGCCGTCTCGTCGGCGAACGGCTCGTCGGCGCGCTGCCCGGCGGGGCGGGCGCTGATGCGTCGGGGGTCGGTTCGGAGGTCGGTGCGGATGGTCGCGGTGCGGATCGTGGCGGCGCGTGCGGCCGGCGGTGTCACAGTGGTCTCCCCTCGACGCGCCGCGGCCGTTTCGACGGCCGCGGCGCGGTGTGTGGCGCTGGTGGATGCTGCGGTGATGCGGTTCTCCTTCGTTCGCCCTGAGACGGTCGGCCTGTCGGCTTACAGGTGGGCCAGTTTGTAGAGCACGGGCGCGGCTGCCTTCAGCCGTTCCCACTCCTCCTCGTCGAGGCCCTCGGCGAGCTCCGCCAGCCAGGCGTTGCGCCGCCTGCGGGACTCGTTGAGGATCTGCTCGGCCTGTTCGGTACTGCTGACCACCACCTGCCGGCGGTCCTCGGGGTGCGGCTCGCGCCGCACCAGGCCCTTCTCCTCCAGCATCGCGATGATCCTGGTCATGGAGGGCGGCTGGACGTGCTCCTTGCGCGCCAGCTCACCGGGCGTCGCCTTCCCACAACGGGCAAGCGTGCCGAGCACCCCCATCTCGGTGGGGCTCAGCGACTCCTCGACCCGCTGGTGTCGCAACCGCCGGGCCAAGCGCATCGCGGACGACCTCAGCTGGCTTACCGCCACCAGGTCGTCCTCGGACATCTCGGGCATGTCCTTAGCCTACGTCATTACCAAGGCTAAAGAAAATTGATTTCGATCACCCGGCCGGCCGCGCTCCCCCGGGGGGTTCAGTCCGCGCTGAGCTGAAAGCCCAGGCGGCCGAAGCGGAGGCGGTCGCCCGGGCGGACGACGGTACCGCCGGCCAGGCGGCGGTCGTTGACGAAGGTGCCGTTGCTGGAGCCCAGGTCGTAGAGCACCCAGTCGCCGCCCTCGAAGCGCAGTTCGGCGTGACGGCGGGAGACCGTCGCATCACCGAGGCGCAGGCCGGAGCCGGTCATCCGGCCGATCAGCAGGCGGCCGACGGCCGGAGCGGGGAGCTGGAGGCGGGTGAGCTGTTCGGCGTGCCAGGTCTGCCGCAGCCGGACGTTGAGCGCGGAGACCTTGGCGACGGTGCGCAGCAGCAGCCGGGAGACCGGGCCGTAGGTGCGCAAATCGCCGACCACCTCGGCGAGTTCGGCGCGGCTGCGGGCGGTGAGGACCAGTTCCATCCGGCGGATGAAGGTGTCGTGGGAGAGCCGGCCACTGCCGACGCCGTCCCGCAGCACTTCCAGCGCGCTGTCCCGCTCGCCCTGCGAGGGGCGGGCCAGCTCGGTGCCGAACTCCTGAGCGCTCATGGCGCGATTGTCGGCCGCCCGGGGCGCGGCTGTCCAGCGTGCGGCGCGCCCCTGACCGGCGCAATCCCCAACTGTGCCCGCACTGCTGCCTTTTCGGCGAATTCCCGGTCAACTCGCCTGCCCGGCAACGCCGTCCTGGCAGGATCCGGTGCAGCACGATCCGCCGCGCGAGGGAGCACCGCCATGCCCGTCATCGCCGTGACCGGACACATGGGCCTCACCCCGGCCACCGCCCGCGCGGTGCGCGCCGCCCTCGACGCCCAACTCGCGCCTTACCCGGCCGGGGAGTTGACGGGTCTTTCGTGTCTCGCCCCGGGCGCGGACACGCTCTTCGCGGACGCCGTCCTGGCCCGCGGCGGACGCCTGATCGCCGTACTGCCGGGCCCGGCCTACCCCGGCCCGCAGGCCGCGGCCGCCGAAGCCGACTTCGTCCGCCTGCGCGCCGCCGCCGACCGGGTGCTGACACTGCCCGCAGCCGTGATCGACGACGCCGCCTACGTCGCCGCCAATGCCGAACTGCTGGCGCTGGCCGACGAGTTGATCGCAGTCTGGGACGGCAGGCCGGGCAACGGCCCGGGCGGGACGGCCGACATGGTCGCCGCCGCCCGGGCCGCCGGGGTGCCGGTGCACGTGCTCTGGCCGCCCGGATCGGCCCGCACGAGCAGCTGAACCGCCCGAAGACGGCAGCCGAACTGCCCTACGGCTCCAGCCGGTTCGGGCCGCGGAACAGGAAGACCGCGTCCCGGATCGACGGCAACCCGAGAGCCAGCATCAGCACCCGGCCGAGGCCCAGGCCGAAGCCGCCGTGCGGGGGCATCCCGTAGCGGAAGCAGTCCAGGTAGCGGCCGAGCGGGCCCTCGGGGCTCGCGTCCATGCCCTTCTCCCGGGCCTGCGCGACGAGTTGGCCGTGCCGGTGCTCGCGCTGGGCGCCGGTGGTGATCTCCACGCCCTTCCACAGCAGGTCGAAGGAGTCGGTGACGGTCGGGTCGTCGGCGGGCCGCAGGTGGTAGAACGGCCGCACCGAGGCCGGGAACCGGGTGACGAACACGAACTCGTGCCCGCTCTCCTCGGCCACCAGCGCGCTGAGCAGCCGCTCGCCCTCCGGGTCCAAGTCCTCCCGGACGCCTTCCTGGTCCCAGCCGGCGGCCCGCAGTTTCGCCACCGCCTGCGCCATCGTCAGCCGGGGGAAGGGGAGTTCGGGCACCACGACGCGGGTGTTCCGGTGCTGCTCGATCTGCTCGCCGTGCCGTTCGGCGACCCGGGCCAGCACCCGGCGCAGCATCCGCTCCTGGAAGGACATCACGTCCTCGACGCTGTCGATCCAGGCCAACTCGACGTCCACGCCGGTGAATTCGGTGGCATGCCGGGAGGTGAACGAGGGCTCGGCGCGGAACACCGGGCCGATCTCGAAGACCCGGTCGATGCCACTGGCGATCGCCATCTGCTTGTAGAACTGCGGCGACTGCGCCAGGTACGCCGTCCGGTCGAAGTACCCGACCTTGAACACCTCGGCGCCCGACTCTGAGGCCGTGCCCATCAGTTTCGGCGTGTGCAGCTCGGTGAAGCCCTCCTCGGCCGCGAGCTCCCGCATCGCCTGCTCGACGGTGGTCTGCACCTCGAACACCAGCCGCCGCCCGGGGCGCCGCAAGTCCAGAAAACGCCAGTTCAGCCGCTGTTCCGGGCCGGTCTCCGCGCTGATCGGCAGGCCCGGCTCGGCGGCCGACACCACCTCGATCCGCTCCGGCACGATCTCCAGCCCGCCGAGCTTCACCACCGGGTTGGCGACCACCTTCCCGGTGATCTCCACCGCCGACTCCGGCGTCAACCCCCGCAGCACCTCGTCGAGCCGGTCTCCGCCACCCCCGCGCCGGTGGGTCACCTGCACCATCCCGGTGTGGTCCCGCACCACCACGAACTGCATCCTGCTCTGCAGCCGCAGCGTGTTCACCCACCCCTTGACCGTCACCGTCCGGTCCAGTGCGGACGGCAACTCGCCGACGAGGGTACGTACCATGATCAGCAACTCCCTGGGTTGCGGACGCGTTGTTCGCGCCACGAATAGAGCGGTAAACAGCCGCCCGAGGACGCGCCCACCGTAGCGGCCCGCCCACCTGCGACACCTCCGGTTTTCCGCCGCACTCACCCCCGCCTCGGGCCTACGATGGCCCGACTCGACTGCGGCCAGGGGGAGTTGACGGTCGATCGCAGACGCGTACGCACCTGGGGAGGTCCGTCCGATGGACGAGGACGCGTGGGAGCGGCCGGTGGCACGGGCGCAGTCCCTGGAGGGGCTGCTCAACCTGGCCGGCCCGCTGATCGAGATCGCGACGCTGCCCCGGGCGCAGACGCCCGTCCGGCAGCTGCTGGTGTACGACCCGCTCGACCGGCCGGCCGGGCGCGGGGACCTGCTGGTCGCCGTCGGCGTGGACCCGCACACCGCGGCGGCCGAGAAGCTGCTGCGCGACGCCGGGGCGGCCAAAGTGGCGGGCGTGGTGCTGCGCGAGGCCCGCGACGGCGGACGGAAGCAGGAGCTGCGGGCGGTCGCCGAACAGGCCGGAACGGCACTGCTGTTCCGCACCGCCTGGGTGGACTGGCCACGGGTGATCACCACCCTGCGGGCCGCCGCCGCCACCGGTCCCGTCCCCGGCAGCGCCAACGTGCCGCTCGGCGACCTGGGCGGACTGGCCCGCCTGATCGCCGTCCAGGTGCGGGGCGCGGTGACCATCGAGGACCCGGACTCCCGGGTCCTCGCGCACTACGCCGAGAGCGCCGACCTCGACCCGATCCGGATCCGCACCGTCACCACCGGCCAAGTCCCCGAGGAACGGCAGCAGGCGATGTCCGAGGGCGGCTTCTTCAAGGAACTCTGGTCCACGGACCGGGTGTTGCACCGCCGCGCCGAGGGCGACGTGCCGGAGCGGCTGGTCCTGGCCGTGCAGGCCGGCGGCGAACGCCTCGGCTCGATCTGGGTCGCCGCCCTGTCCGGCCAGCAGCTCCCGGACGGCGCCGCCGAGGCCCTGCAGGTCGCCGCCCAACTCGCCGCCGCCCACCTGCTGCACCACCGCTCCCGCCACCACGGCCGCAGCGAACTGCTCACCGAGGCCGCCCGCTCGGTCCTGGACGGCCGCGGCTCCGGCGCCCTGCTCGCCCGGCACAGCGGCATGCCCGCCGACGGCCACTGCGCCGTCCTCGCCGTCGGTGTGGCCGGCCCGCTCGACGACGACCTGCGGGTCCGGCTGGAACGGCTCGCCGGCTGGCACCCCGCCGGCCCCGGCCGCAGCTCCCTGCTGCTCCCCTCCGAGCGCGGCGTCCTGATCCTGCTGGCCGGCCTCGCCCCCGACCTGCCCACCGCCGAACTCCAGGTCGCCGACTTCGGCCGCCGGCTGGCCGCCGACCTGTCGGCCCGTCTGAAGACCCGCGCACTGGCCGGCCTCGGCCCCGTCCAGGACCGCCTCGACCACGCCTCCCGCTCCCGCGAATCCGCCGAACTCGCCCTCAGCGGGCTGCTGTTCGGCCGCGCCGAACTCGGCTGCGCCACCGTCGACGAGGTCGCCGACGCGGTGGCCCTGCGGCACATCGTCGAGACCCTGCGCGAGCTCCCGCTCCCGGTCCGCACCTCGGTGTCCCGGCTGGTCGCGCACGCCGACCAGAAGGGCGACCGCGCCCCGCTGGACGCGCTGCGCGCCTACCTCGACCACTCCCGCGAACTCGGCCGGGCCGCCGACACCCTGGGCGTGGCCCGCACCACCTTCGCCAACCGCTTCCACAACAAGGTCCTCAAGATCTCCGGCCTGGACGTCGACAACCCCGACGCCCGCCTGCTCGCCCACCTCCAACTCCGGCTGCTCGACCACGACCCCACCGCGCCCTGACACCGCGCCGGGCCACGAAACCGGTGCCCGGACGCGGCTTCCGCCGGACTCCCCGGCACCCGGCACCCGCCCGCACCCACCGGGCCGCCGACCGACGTCCGGAATCCCGGCCCCCGCTCCGACGCAGGCCCGGACCATCGCACCGTGCGCACGGCCACCGGCCCCACGCCGGGGCGCCCTGCCCGTGTCCTGACACCGGACCAGGCCGTCGAACCGGTGCCCGGACGCCGGTCTGCCCCCGTCTCCCCCGTCATCCGGCGGCCCGCACCCACCCGGGCCGCCCCGGCCGCCGCCCCGCACCGACCCCGGCCGAACCGTCGCACCCCGCGGTGCGCGCGGCCCACCCCGCCCGCCGAAACCCGGCGCGGCGGGCACGGACACGGCGGCACCCCGAACCGCACGCTGGAACCACGGCCCGGAACGCCACCCGGCCCGGTCCCCTTCCTGCCGACCTCGCGCGGAGCGTGCCCCATGACCGACCACCAGCCCCTGATCGGCGCCGAGCGCCGCGAACTCGTCCTCCGCGCGGCCGTCCGGCGCGGCCTGCTCGACCCGGAGGACACCCCGCTCGCCGCCTTCCTCGACCTCGACGCCGTCACCGCGACGGTGGCCGCGCTGCACGCCGCGTTCCCCGCC
Organism: Kitasatospora sp. NPDC048662; assembly: GCF_055587065.1. Taxonomy (NCBI): domain Bacteria; kingdom Bacillati; phylum Actinomycetota; class Actinomycetes; order Kitasatosporales; family Streptomycetaceae; genus Kitasatospora; species Kitasatospora sp. NPDC048662. The sequence continues at coordinate 872,486 of NZ_JBVJHA010000002.1, forward strand.
CGGCTCGACGTGCTGCACGCCTTCGCCGCCAAGGCCAACCCGCTCGGACCGGTGCTGCGCCGACTGCGCGGCCTCGGCATGGGCTGCGAGGTCGCCAGCCCCGGCGAGTTCGCGCAGGCCCTGGCGGCCGGCTTCGCGCCGGACCGGATCGTGCTCGACTCCCCCGCCAAGACCCGCCGCGAACTGGCCCTCGCGCTGGACCTCGGCGTCGCCGTCAACATCGACAACTGGCAGGAACTCACCCGCGTCGACGACCTGCTCACGCACCGCCCCACCACCTCCCGGATCGGCGTCCGGGTCAACCCGCAGGTCGGCGGCGGCAGCATCGCGGCGATGAGCACCGCGACCGCCACCTCCAAGTTCGGCATCCCGCTCGCCGACCCCGGCAACGTGGAGCGGCTGATCGACGCCTTCCGGGCCCGCCCCTGGCTGACCTGGCTGCACTGCCACATCGGCTCGCAGGGCGTCGAGCTGTCCCGGATGGCGGCCGGCGTCGGCGCGACCGTCGACCTCGCCGAACGCATCAACCACGAGCTCGGCCGCCGCCAGGTCACCGGCATCGACCTCGGCGGCGGCCTCCCCGTCAACTTCACCGACGACCGGATCGCACCCGGCTGGGACACGTACGTCGCCGAACTGCGCCGGCACGCCCCCGCGCTCTTCGACGGCGGCTACCGGCTGGTCACCGAGTTCGGCCGCTCCGTGCTCGCCAAGTCCGGCTTCCTCGCCTCCTCCATCGAGTACACCAAGACGGCCGGCGGCCGGGCCATCGCCGTCAGCCACGCCGGCGCCCAGGTCGCCACCCGCACCGTCTTCATGCCCGACAGCTGGCCACTGCGCATCAGCGCCCACACGCCCTCCGGCGCCACCAAGCACGGCACCCTCGTCCCCCAGGACATCGCCGGCCCCTGCTGCTTCGCCGGCGACCTGGTCGCCCGCGCCCACCCGCTGCCCCTCCTGGAACCGGGCGACCTGGTCTGCCTCCTCGACACCGGCGCGTACTACGCCTCCCACCACTTCAGCTACAACTCCCTCCCCGAACCCCCCGTGTACGGCGCCCGCACCGACACCTCCGGCGCCATCCACTTCGAAACCCTGCGCCCCGCCCAATCCATCGACAACCTGGTCACCCGCACCACCGCCTGACCCGCGCTGCCCCGCCCGGAACAACGACAACGGCCCTCCCCCGCAGCACTCGCGGGGAAGGGCCGTCGGGCGACCTGAGGTCAGAGCAGGCCGAGGGCCGGCATCAGGTAGTAGAAGGCGAAGACCGCGGCGACCGCGTACATCGGTACGGGGACGGTGCGGGCGCGGCCGGCGACCACGCGGAGGAGGCAGAAGGCGATGAAGCCGAAGCCGATGCCGTTGGTGATGGAAGCGGTTAACAGCTTGGGTAGGGTCTTGGCATGGCTACCTTCTCTCCTCGCCGCTTCGCCGGCCGCACCGAGCTGGACATAGACCCTGACCAGCTGGTTTGGATTCTCTACGCCCGTGAGTCGGAGGACTCCGAAGGTACAGGCGAGCAGGTCGAGAACCAGATGGTGGACCTGCGCGAAGAGGTCACCGGCATCGGTGGCCGGGTTCGGCGCGAGGAGCTGGAGAACGACACCTCCGCCTTCAAGAAGAAGCGCATCCGTCTCCCCGACGGCACCTTCGTCTACCGGGTGGTCCGTCCCAAGTGGGACTCGATCATCGCCGACCTGCGCCGGGGTGAGGGTAACGCGCTCGCCGTTTCCAACATCGACCGAGGCATGCGCGACCCCCGCGACCTCGAAGACCTGATCGACCTGGTCGAACGGCACGGCGTCTTCGTCATCTCGGTGACCGGGTTCCTCGACCTCACCACGGACGCGGGAATCGCCATGGCCCGCAACGAGGTGAACCAGCGCAACCTTGAGTCCCGGAACACCTCTCGCCGCATCTCCAACGGCAAGCGCAAGGCCGCCTTGAAGGGGCGGAACTCAGGCGGAGCGAATCGCCCCTATGGCTGGGAGGACGACAAGAAGACTCTCCGCCCGGCCGAGCACAAGAACATCCTCGAAGCCATTGAGAAGGTGCGGCAGAGGAAGAAGACGTCCACGGTCATCACGGAGTGGAACGGGCGCGGAGAGCTGACCGTGACCGGAAAGCGCTGGCTGACGAGGACGCTGGAGCAGATCCTCACGAACCCCCGCCTGTACGGCGCGAAGACGTACAAGGGCGAAGTCCTGTACGACGCGAACGGCGACTACGTGCGCGGCGACTGGGAGCCGGCCACCACGAAGGAGGTGTTCGACAGCATCCAACCGCTACTCCCCACCCCCGGCCCCCGGGTCAACCCCCGAGACGGCCGAGGCCACACCACCAAGTACCTGCTGTCCCCCTTCGTGCGCTGCGGCAAGTGCACCGCCCGGATGCGCGGCGGCGTCCGCGACGGCGGACACGTCTACTGGTGCCGCTCGAAGAACAACGGCGGGTGCGGAGGGTGCTCCCGTCGTGGAGCCGAAGTAGACCGCTACATCACCGAGTTGGTGATTCAGGACCATGAGCGCGCATCCCTCCGCGCGGTCGAGCAGCTTCCCCCGTGGGAGAAGGACGAGGATCTGCGGATCGTCCGCCAGAAGATCAGCGAGTCACAGGAGCAGTACCGCGCCAACAACATCAGCGGCGCCAGCTACTTTCCACTGCTGGCCGAACTGGAGGCGGACGAGCGGAAGTTGAAGAACGAACGGCAGCGGCACGAGGCTGCCCGAGCCCTCCAAATGGAGGCGATTCCCAACCTCCGCCAGCAGTGGGCCGACCCGGACTTCGCACTTGAACAGCGGCAGGCCGCCGTCGGACAGAGTCTGGTCGCGGTCGTGATCCATCCGACCGGCCCCGGAAGCCGGGTGTTCGACCCAAGCAAGATCGAACCCATCTGGAAGGAGCACCCGGCCGAACAGGGTGGTGCCTGACTGCACGATGAAGTGGCGGACCGCAGAGGAGTGCGGTCCACCACTTGCCTCGAGCCCACAAAAGCTCGCCATGGCCCTCGCGAGCACCCACAAGAAATTACGAGAATTTCACAGTCAATTTTCCCGCAACATACCTTGCCGCATCGCGAATATCCATCTCCTGGATTTCAGATCCGCAGCGAATGATGCACGGCCTGCTTTCGATCGGCCGAATCACAATCTCATCAGGGAACCGGCCATCATTTGCCTCGGCGTGGAGAAACTTGTGAATCGATGCCGGGCTGGGATCCCTAACGGACAGAAAGATCGACGGATACTCGGACTTCCTCCCCATCAATTCGCAATAGGTGTGACTATTGAATCCGAACCACAAAAGCCATTCGGGGCGACGCGATTCATTGAATACTTTGAGGAACCAAGAGTTCCCCTCCGAGTGAAGATCTGCAAGGAGCGAGAACGACCGAACATCCGGATACCCTTGCTCGGCAGAACTCCACCCCTTGCCAGAAAGTTCACGGTCAAGTGCGGCCATGAATGCAGATACAAGAGGCTTCCACATATCCAGCTTATTCTGCCAAGATGTCAACAAGCGACCTTGCACGATGTCGCGAATATAGTTGGCTGCACTCATGGACCTGACAGTGCGGCGGAGGATCTGGACGAATAGATCGTAGAGCGGGAGGATATCGCCTTCATCGCTCGCTGCCAGGCAGTCATAGTACTGACCTCGGTCAGCGCTAGACCTGACGAGCAATGGCGGGTACGAGTTTTGCGCCAGCGCCATGTTTGCAAGCAGCCTCGCCATTCGACCATTTCCATCCTCGAATGGGTGGATATGGGTAAGCCAGGCATGCACGACGGTAGCAATCAGAGCCGGATCGGCATCAGTGCCAGACCACCAATCGCACAAATCCCCCATGGCGCGCTGGGTATCCCAGTGGGGAGTAGTCTTGTGGGTCGTTCCCCCGATTTCATTATCCCCACTCTTATACTTCCCCGCATAATGCTCTCCCGCAGTTATCAGACCATGAAGCGCGCGCACCTCAAACTGTCGCGGAGTCGCACCCTGTTCGGCCCAGCTATCCGCAATCTCGTGAGCTTTATAGAGCCCTAGAGCCTGAAAAACACGAGGATCACTTCGGACAGATTCCACAATCGTGGCAGTTGGCTGGTTTAGCAGCTCACGGTGCGTCGCCACAACTTCTCGAACCTGATCTGCTGACCATTGATACCCTTCGATCATGTTGCTCTCGGCAACCAGATCGGCACGAACGGCATCAAGGTAAGGCTTAAGCAAATCATCCGCCTCCCTCTGAATCCGGTCCTGAACTTCAATTGCCTTAGTTCGAGCCAGGGATGATCTATTCTCAACAATCACAAGCCGCGATATTGCATTCGCTTCTTCTGGGATCAGATAAGGAGTTCCGGAGAGGGCAGAGTTCACGTCCGAGGTCATGCCCCGCATGCTACGGGTTCTGGGCAGAGGCCGCCGAGGAATGGTCAAACTCCCTAATATCTGCAATAGTCATCCGCCCCTCATGCCGGCCACCATCCCAAGGTGCGGAAGCTCTTGAGTCTCCCGCTAGTGCCCAATTGGGTTCACGACACTGCCAGGCCGTAGATCATGGCCACCTGCCGCCGCCACTCGGCCGACCGCTCCGGGGCGCGCTTGAGGTGTTCGCGCGCCCATTCCTCCGGGCTGGGCATTGGCGGCCGACCACCAGGTTTGGCCCTCTGCTCAGACTTCACGCCGCTTCCCCCTCCCGCTTGAGGCGCAGAGTGGCGGCGCGGTTGTCGCGGACGGTTTGGGCGAGCAGTTCTTCGCCGGGGGTGTAACCGGTGGCGAGGAAGCGCCAGTCGGAGACAACGAGGGTGGTGTCGGGATCGACGGCCGGGAGGCCGGCGCGGATGCGGGCCTGTTCGGCCTGCCAGGTGCGGCGCACGTCCCGGAGGGTGCCGAGGGTAGTGGAGTAGCGGCGGGACTTAGTGGAGAAGTGGCCGCGGAAGCCGAGCATGTGAGCCCACTTGGTGAGCTTGAGATCGGCGAAGTCAGTGACGCGGCGGCCGAGGTCCCAACAGGTGCGGATCATCTGGCGAACGTGCGCGGCAACCTTGAGGTCGGCGATGGGCTCGGCCAGGCCGGTGCCGTCGCAGGAGCGACATTCGGTGTCACCGTCGTCGGTGGGGATGCGTCCGCGCCCCTTGCACGGGGAGCAGTAGAGGGGGCGGTCGACGGTGCCGGTGCCCTCCGCGGACTTGGTGGCGTACTTGGCGACGTAGCCAGCCACGGCGGCGTCCGTGAGCGGGGTGTCGTCGCGGTCGTCCGCGTCGGGTCGGCGGATCACCCGTACGTCGAGCTGGGCGCCCCAGCGAAGGACGCGTTCGCCGATGGAGTCGCCAGTCACGGTGACGGCCACCTTGGCGGCAGCGGAGCGGACCGCGTCGGTGAGGAGGTCGGTGGTGGCCCAGGCCGGGGGCGCGGTGGTGGAGCCTTCCGGGCCGTCGAGGCGGACGATGGCGTGGAAGTGGACCAGGCCGCGCTTCTGGAACTCGGCAACCTTGGCGAAGGAGACGCGGCAGTGGTCGCGCAGTTCCTTGAGCGAGAGGCCGGCGGCGTGGGCGACTTCGCGCCGCAGGTAGGTGGTGAGGCGGGCCCAGAGGGCTCCGGCGTGCGCATTGAAAAGAACGGCCCCGGCGTAGTCGTACGTGGCCGGGTCGATCGGGGTGCCGAGGGCGGGGTGCTCGGCGGGGTGGAGGACGCCGCAGCGGCAGGGGACGAGCTTGCCGGTGCGGGTGGTGGGCCGGTTGTGGACGGGGCCGAAGGAAGGGGCGGTGAGGGTGACGAAGACGCGGGGGTGGGTGCGGACGGCATCCGGGGTGCCCTTGCCACCGGCGAGGCCCGCCCGGATCAGCTGGTAGGTGTCGGCCGCGTAGACACGGGAGCAGGAGGGGCAACGGGTGGAGCGGCGGTTCCCGCAGGCGACGAGGGTTCGGCCGAGGGGTTCAGCGGTGCTGGAGTACTGCCGGAGCAGTTCGCCGCTGGTGGTGTCGAACGTCGAGGTGCTGCCGACGAGTTGGATGGGCCGGGTGCAGCCGGCCAGACGCTCGACGGTGGCTTCGATGCGGTCGAAGTCGTCACGGTTGGCGAGGTGGATCAGGTCCCGGGCGGCCGTCGAGGCGACCGCGCGCAGGTCGAGGAGGTCGGGGTATGCGGTCATGGGTTCTGTCCTTCCGGGCAGCGCGGTGAGGCATGGGGGTGCCGTCGCGCCGACCACGAGGGGTGTGGTGTTCGCGGTCGGCGCGAGGCGGAGTGGTGGTGCGTCAGGCCGGGACGGCGGCCAGGTGGGTGTGGACGGCGTCGGCGAGAGTGGCGGGAACGCCGAGGCGGACGCGCAGTTCGGCCGGGGTGATCACGGTGCCGGTGCGGACGTGGTGGTCGTCGGCAATGCGGCGTCCGGCCGCGAGGAGCGGTGCCGGAACGCTCGGCAGGGCCGTGGGCACCAGGACCGGGGCGGGTTCCGGATCAGGTTCGCTGTCCGGCGCGAGTGCGGGTTCGGCGTCCGGGCCGGTCAGGTCAGCGGCCGGAGGCAGCGGCGGTGTGGGCCCCTGCTCGGGTTCGGTGCTGTTTGCAGGGGTGCGGGGTTCAACGGCCGGGGCGGGTTCCGCCGGGGACGCGGCGGGTACGGGGACGGGCCGATCGAGGACGGCGGGCGGGACGGGACGGAGGTCAGGAGCAACATCCTTGCTGAGACAAGTGGTTGGGCTGGCGAGGTGGTGCAGGAGGTCAGGGCCGACAACTCCCCAGCCGAGGAGAAGAACGGGGGCGACGGCATCGAGGGCAGCCCGTCCGATGTGGCCGGTGAGGAGGGGATCGGCAATGTTGAGGGCGACGGTGAGCAGGCCGCACAGGTGCATCAGCCGCTTGGCCGAGGCGAGTTGGGCCGGGCCGGTGCCGGTCAGGATGAGGTGGTGGAGGGCGACGAGGAGGCCGACGACGGACAGATCCACCATCGGGGCGATCAGGGGCGCGATCGGGCGTGGGATGCCCAGGCGGAGGGCGAGGGCCCAGACGTTGCCGAAGGAGAAGACGAAGGCCAGGGCGGCGATGACCGCCATCACCACCGTGACCGTGACGCGGGTGAACGCTCCCGGGCCGGCCAGACCGGGCGTGGCAAAGGTGGTGGCGGGCATCGCCAACTTTCCTCTCTGCTCTGCACATTGGTGCCACGGTGGTCAGGCGGTGGTGTCGAAGTCGGTGTCCTTGAACAGGCCATCCTTGAACAGGCCCGGTCCGGCCTGGAGGGTCAGCAGCTCGAAGGGGTCGGCCGTCAGGTGCGCGGAGGCTTCGGCGACGCGGGCGACGTGGTCGGGCTCGACGTAAGGCACCCGGATGCGGGTGAAGCCTTCGTGGCCCTGCCGGACCATGGACGCGACGCCGACGAAGCCGGGGCCCTGCATCGTGACGGGGTTGGCGTCGGGCCAGTTGCGGATGTCCTCACCGAGGGCGGCCACCGCGGCTTCGGTGGTCTTCTGGGCGAAGGACAGCGAGACCGGGCACACGTCGCGGATGAAGGTGGGGATGGCGTCGCCGGTCGCCTTCTGGGTGGCCAGGACGACCACGATGCCCACCGAGCGGCCCTTCTTGACCAGGTCTTCGACCAAGCGCGCGTTGTCGGCCGCGAGCTGGGCAAGGCGCTTGGTGGTGGAGTCGGAGCCCTTGTACTCGCGGAAGTAGGTGTGCGCTTCGTCGACCACCAGGACGACCAACGGCCATTCCGCGCTGGGGCCCTTGGACCACATGTTGGTGGTGCCCAGCAGCCGGCGGATCGAGGAGGAGCGTGCGCGCCGCAGCTTCACCAGGCGGCGGAAGAGCTTGTTAGCGGCTTCCAGGTCGTCACCGACGAAGGCGAACAGGCGGTTCACGACGTCGGCGTAGTCGCCTTCGTGCGCCTCTGACACCTTGCCATCGGCCACGGCGAACTGGACGGCGCCGGAGGGTGCGAGACGGGAGATCAGGCCGTTGATCAGCGAGGTCTTGCCGTAGCCGGGCAGGCCGGCCACACACACGCCGGGCACGTTGGACATGCGCAGGACGGAGGCGAGGGCGTACTCGTCGATGCCCAGGTCCCATACAGACAGGTCCGCCGGGGGCTTGCCGTCGGGCGTGAAGGCGTAGGGCTCGAAAAGGGGTTCACGGCGTACGGCGCGGATGCGGAGCTTGCCGGGGCCGTCCGGGTTCACGGAGACGCGGGTGCAGGCCCAGGCGTCCGCGAGGTGGTCGGCGCGCTTCTGGAACTCCTCCAGCCCGATCTTCGGCACCGTCTTCACGGTGACCGTGACGCCGTACGGGTCAGGCTTGGTGGAGAGGCTCGGGGTGAGGATGCGGGGTTCGGGCTTCTTGTCCCCGCTGGCGAGGGACTGGAGGAAGGTGGGTGTGCGGTCGGGGGTGACGAGCCCCAGGTTGCGGGCCAGGCGCGGCCAGGTGCGGCGCATACGGGCGGCCTGCCGAATCGAGCGGCGTGTCTCCTTGTCGGCGGACAGGAAGCGCACACCGATCACGATCAGCCAGCCGAGCAGGCCGAGGACGACGACCGCGGCAGCGTAGGGCAGCCACAGCATTGCGTCGAGCGGGCCGGTGGTGGCCATCGACGGGGCGGCGATCACGAGGTGGGGTCCTTGGGGAGGTAGAGGAAGCGGAAGAGGGCTTGGCGCAGGTTCAGCAGGTCCGGGCCGGAGGTGATCGGCGGGTAGCCGTGGGCTTCCAGCACCTTGGCGTCGTCGAAGAGCAGGCCAAGCGCGAAGCGGGGGTCGCCATCCGGGGCCGGGAGCGGATACACGGCCGGGTCGGCGGCCGGGGCCGGGCCCGTGGAGGAGAAGTCCACGGGCCCGACGATCCGGGCGGGGCGGGTGCCGGTCACGAGGCGACGGGCTCAGCGCTCTTGGCGGCCGACTTCGACGCCGGGGCCGCCGGGGCGGCGGGAACCAGGGCCTCAGCCCGGTACGCCACGCCGTTGCTGACCTGGCCGTTGAAGAGGTTCGCCCACGGGGTGGCGATCAGGCCGACCGGGCGCACGATCGCACCGGGCACGAGGCCGGCGTCGAGACCGGGCTCCGGCACGGTCACCTTGATCAGCTGAGCGGTGGCCTCGAACGTCTCCAGGAGCTGGACCGTGTAGAGGGTCGCGCCGGTCTCGCGGTCGGTGGCGACCTGCCCGGTGGCGGCGTCGGCCAGCTTCGGCACGGGCGGGACGGCGACCATGTGGGTCGTGCCGGTCAGGTCGGGGCGGATGGTGATACGGGCCATGGAGGACTCCAGGGGTGGGTGGTGGAGGGGCCGGAGAAGACCGACCCTGCTAGACCGCTAAGCGGTGCTAGGTCATTTGTAGCACTAGTGAGACTGTCACTGTCAAGCAGAGCTAGCAGTGTTGGTCCATGAATATGCCGATCGAAGGGAAATTTCGAATGAGACAGAGCTTGGGTGTGCTAGCGGGGGCTACCCTTGGGAGCATGAGCCGCAGTAACGATGAGGAGCGGGCGCCGTATCAGAAGGCCGCCGACGCCATGCGCCAGGACATCGCCGAGGGGCGCTTGAAGGCCGGCGACAAGCTGTACGCCCTCTCGGAGATCGAGAAGCGGTTCGGCATCGCCAACATGACTGCCCGCAGTGCGGTCCGAGTCCTGCGCGAAGAAGGACTCGTCTATGCCGTGCAGGGCGTCGGCACCTTCGTGCGCGCCACGCCTCAGCCGGAGCTCACTGCCAAGCAGGTTGAAACGGCCGGCGGAACCGTCGAGGTATCCGCCGCTGACTTCGCCAAGATCGTTGATCTCGTCACCGGGCTCGAAGCCCAGTTGCAGCAGCTTCGGGAAGAGCAGCAGCAGTTCCGTCAGCAGCTCGCTCGATTTGAGAAAAACGCTCGTTGAGTCGAGCCATCTCCTCGTTGAGATCGGCCAGCTGACCACCGAGCCGCGCCAGCGTTTCGAGCAGTCCCCCGATTGCGCCGTTCATTGGAATCCCTTCCCCCGCATGTCGTTCGTTTTCGGTGGCCCCACTCAACCCGCCGGAACTCACCGCTTTTCTCACCAGCCGGCCCGACCGCGCGTAACGGTTGCGTATCGGGTGCCGGTGAGAAGACTGGTGAGTTTCCAGCCGGCCTGGTGCGGCCGGTGAGAACGGCCACGCAGGCCGGTGAGTTCGGGTGCCGGGCTGGTGAGTTCCCGCACTCAACACCCCAACCCTTGGCGGATTCCTTGGCGCGGAAGCCCTGTTGGGCAACGAATCGGTAACTCCCCCCGGCAAGGTTGGCCATCAAGGTTTCGCTTGGCGGCCCACCAAGGTGAGACAGCCCCGCAGGTGAGCGACCGCCGAGATTCACGCCAGCCACCCTGGCAGCGGCCGGCATCCCCAGACGCCCTCCGAGGCTGCTTGACCCTGCATGAGGACACGTCCCGTCAGGTCCGCACGCCCCGGGGGCCCGATAAGAACCCAACCGCAAGGTGGCGGACGATTCAAACCGGGAAACCTGGAAGTCTTTTCCGGATAGAACAGCTATGAGAGATGACAGGCACCAACCGGAATCGCCGAGCAGGGCGGGTGAGCAAGTCTGGTGGCGCACATCACAGCACAGATGCAACAGTTTCCCCACCGGCCCTTCGTCTCGTCGGCCCCGACCTGCTCGGGTACATCCATCCTGACGGCCGGCCATTTCCTTGAGTGGGAGATATGACAGGTGGTAATCGCCCCTTGCACGGTAAGACGTTCGCATAAAAACCACCCGCTTCCAGAAGGCTCGAAAAATTTCCCTGTGGCGTGCACCACACACTCGGCACCACCACTTCGGCTGGCCGGACTCGGGACACGATGCCGCCATTCCGCGGTTGGGTTCGGCCGGAGATTCCTGGTAGAAGCCGTCCCGCTCGCGGTAGGACCATCCAGCCACGCACAGCCTGTGGACAGACTTCCCGGATCTCATACCCGTACCCGACATGGCCGGTTCCTCCCTGTTCGTCCCACCAGTCCGCACCGTCACAACCAGAGGCCCGAAATCCGGTGCCGGTGTGACAAGTCGGCCGAACTTTCTTCCGACCGCGCACCACCTTCGCCCCGCAGCAGCCCGACGCATCGAGCCGATCTTGTGGTAGGCCGCCACAGCGGCCAGACGGCTCGTACGGGCCATAGAGGTGCCGCAAGCGCAATCGGTGTGACACCCAACCGGCAGCCGTCGAAACAGCCTGCGGCGGAGGGGAGGGCGAAGCGGACCACGGCCGCGCGAGTGGACCGAGGTCGGGGCATGCGAAGGGCACGCGAAGAAGGGCACTGCGGATTTCCTGGTGCAGGCGGCGGATCAGTGCAGCAGCAGCCAGGAAGTTGCACGGCCGGCAGAGAGCGGCCAGAAGCAGGATGACGAAGCGGGCAGGGGGAGCGTGTTCAAAGTTTCATTACTGGATCAAGGCGGCCCGCCAGAGGCGGGCCGCGCGCCGCCGCGTTTCCGCCCGCCGCTCCTGTCTCCGCCCCGCTATGGGCGGCCCCGCTGGCGGCGCTAGGAACGGGAGGCGGTCGGTCGGCCAGGACGACCCCGGACAGGCGGTCCGGCCCCACGGGGCCCGGGTCACGGCCGATGGTTGCCCGCCGTTCGTTCGGGCCCCCCGCTGCCCGATTGTCCGGGGCGGTCGGAACCCGTCAAGCCCGCACCGCTCGCCGCCGTCGCCCCGTGCAGGTCCGTACGCGCGGCCTTGACCGAACCCGCCCGCCCCTACGACTCGGCAGCTATCGGGGGGCCCGACCGAAGTGGCGCCCCGTGTGCCGCTGCCACAGCTCCGCCCGTGATCAGGTCGGCTCCCCCGTGGCGAAGCAACGGCGGAAGCCGGCGTCGGCGTCGCGTTGAAGTCAGAAGCCCCCGTGGTCCGAGGTTCTCGGGCCGCGGGGGCTTCCTTGCTGCCACGCCTGTCACTGCCGGGTCAGACGTCGCCGAACTCGCCGACCTTGACGGCCGCGACGAAGGAGTTGAAGGCGGCCCGGGAGAAGACCAGTGCTGGCCCCGCCGGGTCCTTGGAGTCGCGTACAGGCATGTGCGTGGCAGACGCGTCGGGGGCGATTTCAATGCAGTTGCCGCCGCCACCGCTGTAACTGCTCTTCACCCACCGACTCATCGTCAGGTCAATGGTCTGCATGAAAGTCCTTCCCGAACCGCCCTGAACTTGGCCAGTGAGGCCGTAGTGGATAGGGACTCCACCTGGAGCTGATGGTAGTCCTCGACCAAGCCTGACACGGCGTCACGTCTGCGCTCGACGTAGCCGCGAAGCTGGGACTCCACATAGCCCACGGCCACTCCGCCGGGGAGGGTCAACAGGACGGTGGGAAGCCGAAACGATCGGTACTCGGCCATCTCGAACGGCGCGACCTGCAAGGTGATGTTCGGGCGGCCGGCCAGGGCCTCCAAGTGCTCCAGTTGCTCGGTCATGACTTCCCGGCCCCCGATCGGCCGGAGCAGGCAACTCTCGTCCATGACGATGTGGACTCTCGGCTCCGGCGCCCGGGTGAGGATCTCTTGCCGCTGGAGCAGGAACTTGACCCGCTCGTCGGCCTGATCCTGAGTGATCCGCCCGCGCTTCACGCCTGCGGCTTCGAACGCGGTGGCGTAGGCGGGCGTCTGCAACAAGCCCGGCACGACTCCCAGCTCGAAGGCGCACAGTCGGAGGCACCGGGCCTCGGCCTCGACGAACTCGGGGAAGCCCTCCAGGAGGCTGGCGTTGTTGTACTGCCGCCACAGCACCTGGAACCTCTCGCCGGCCCCGAATACTTCGTCGGCCTTGACCGCGAAGTTAAAACTGATCGGCTTCTTCCCTCTTTCGATGTACGAGATCAAGCCGCCCGAGCAGTGCATGCGGTCAGCCAGGTCGGTCTGCGCCCACCCTCGCCCCCTCCGCGACCTGCGAAGTTCCTCCCCGAAGCGCAAAGCAGGAGATGACGAACCGTCAACTTCTGTGAGGTCTTTCATCGTTGCCCCCCTTAACTCGCCGATCCATGAACGGACAAGACCTAGCGATCGTAGTTCCCCGCGCCCATCCTGGTTACACACCGGCGAGAGATAGGAAGCAGACGGTGACCGACAGACCTGCGCTCAAACGCGGCGACCACGTCACGTACGGCCCCGGCGAGGTGGCCCTGGAACTCATGGACGTACGAGGCGGCTTCGTCTACCTGCGTCCCCTGGCTGGCGGCACCGAGTTGGAGGTGCCCCGCAACCAGGTGCACCTGGCCGACGAAGCCGCGTAGGCCGCTGGGCCGACGGTGCGAGGCAGGGAAAGCCCTTCCGTCGCCTTCCTGCGAGACCGAAGCCGGCACCTTAACCGCTCAACTGATCCACACGACCATGGAACTGGGGTTGCGATGACAACGGGCACGGACCACGACACGGTAGAACGGGACTACAAGGCAGACCCGGAAGACGTGCGCATCGGTACTCACGTCGCGTTCCTGGTGGGGCCCGAGCAGCCCGAGGACGGTGACGCGGCCCAGGAACCGCGGCTCGTCCTGGTCTACAAGGCGGAGCTGGACCCCCCGCGTTGGGGTCTCCCGGGTGGTAGCTGGGGCGCGTACCCGGACGAGACGCCCGTCGACACCGCCGCCCGGCACCTGGGGGTGCGGCTGGGGGTTCGGTCGGACAGGTACCCGACCGTGCTCGGCAACGACTGGGTGCCGGCGGACCGCTACCCGCCGGGGCTCAACATCATCTTCGACGGGGGCACCATCACGCCCACCGAGGCGGCGCTGATGCGACCCATGCCCGGGAGCGCGTACGGGGAGGTGAAGTTCGTGCCGGTGAGCGAGATCTTCGAGGCGGAGCTCAATGACCCGGAGAAGCTCCGAATCATCCAGGCGCTGCGAGTGCTGACGGCCGGACGCGGCTTCGCCATGACCGTTCACGGCGTCCCCATCCCGACGCCGGCGCACCGGGCGCTGTAGCGCCCCCTTGAACTGCCCGCTTCGGCTGCCGAAGCGGGTGAGCAGCCCCGCTCGGCCTGGAAAACCGAGTGCTCGTCGCCCTTCTGCGAGCGACGGGGCCGTCAGCCCGGTTTACGGTTCCCGGGTCAGCGGCTGAGGAGAAGTCGGCTGCCTGCTCTGCCCCACCTGGCACCCGGGTGCCCCCCGTGTCAGGAGTGGAACGGCCGGTCCGCCGACCAGCAGAGCTGTGGGTGCTGTCCCACTGTCGCACCGGTGTCCGTCGTGCACGGAGACGGCCGTCCACTTTTGCAGCAGAGGGAAGGACGGCCGTTGCGGCAGCACCCACAGCCACCACGAGAATCCGCCTCGCCCAGGCGGTCACCGGACCAGTCACGGGGGACTGGTCCGGGAGCAACTGCCCGCCCCGGGGGCAAGGTGAGGTCATGACCGGGGCGGGCAACTATCGAGTCAGGATTGGAGTGAGAGTGAGCACCGACCGTCGAGCGCTCAGGGACAGCGCGGTGGCCGTAGTCCTGGGCGCGGGCCCCACGGTGCCGGCCGTTCTGCTCACCATTTCGGACCCCGACCACTCCCGCCGGTGGCTGTGGACGTGCGGTGCCGTGCTGGTCGCTCTGCTCGGAGCGGCGTTCGGCTCCGACTGGCTCACCTGGTGGCGCAGCCGGCACGACCGCGCTGTGCGGAGGCGGGGTGCGGTCACGTGCAAGGACGCCGTCCGGGGACGGATCGCACCGTGATCGCTGCTGAACTACCGGACCTCATAGAGGTGTTCGAGACGAGCATCCTCCCCCCAGTGCCGGCCGGACTGCCGTGGGCCCCGGGCTGGTGCTACCGGTGCCACTTGGTGCGTGACGTCGCACCAGCCGGAACGATGGTCACGAGACAGGGAATTGAGCTGGAACTCGGCCTCTGCCGCTGGCACTGGGCAGAGACGGAGCGGGACATGCTCGCCGTTGTCGAACACCACCGTTTCCCCACCTTGCGTGATCAGTTCGGCCGACTCGCCCGCTGGGCCGGAACCCTGACTCGCCTTCGCTCTTGATCTCCCGGAGCGCTCCTGCACGGTCCGGGCTTTCCCGCCGGCCCCAACAGGCATACGGCGGACGGGTGCGCCCAACACGCACCGGCGGTCGCCCTGGCTGCGGGACCAGGGCGACCGCTCCCGAATCCCGGCGGACGAGCCCAAGTTCGGCCGGGCCGCACACCCCGCCCTGGGCACGTGTCAGCTCCGTGCTCAGGGCGGACTCAGCCGCATCCCCCACTGCGGCGGTTGCTTCGAGCGTCTCCACTTCCCGGTGGAGGCGATCCCCACGACTTCTGTGTCGGTCGGTGGGGACGCTCGCCGGTCTTCGGGCGTGTGACTCCTCCCGCTTGCCGGGAGGGTCTGGTCCTGCGAGACCACTGAACCGTTCGTGTTAGACCGACCCAACAACCGAAAGGGCGAAAACGCCATGAAGGTGATGGACAACCGGTACTCGCCGGGGATGCGCAAGTGGAACCTTCGCTTCGGAATCACCTCCCGCTGCAACATCCGCTGCCAGTACTGCCTGCCCGAGGGCAAGCAGGGCGTCATCGTCCAGCCGTCCCTAGAAGAGGCCATCGAAGTCCTCCAGGCCGCACACGACATCGGGTTCACCCGCATCCACTACACGGGCGGCGAGCCGACCGTGCGCCGCGACTTCGTGGACCTGCTCCGGGCCGGGAAGGAGATCGGCTTCACGCAGCAAATCGTCACCACCAACGGCTACCGGCTGCACCACATCATCGAGGAGGCCATCGACGCCGGCCTCACCCGGGCGATCGTCAGCATCGACACCCTCGACGAGCAGCGAAACCTGTTCATCACCCGCCGCGGCTTCCACAGCGACACGCTCCGGAGCATCGAACGTTCCGTCGAGCTGCTGCCCACGCTCACCAAGATCTCGTGCGTCACCATGCGCGACACCCTGCACGAGCTGCCGGCCTTCATCGAGTACGCCCGCGAACTCAACAACCGCGGTGGGGAAGGGCAGTTGGCGATCAAGCTGAACCAGTTCTTCCCGTCGAACCCGGCCCAGCTCGGCGCCGAGGGCGAAGCGTTCTGGAAGAACCAGTTCGTGGAGGAGTCGGCCATCCTCGAATCGCTCGCCAAGGCCGGGGAGCTCCACCCGGTGCGCCGCGAGGGGATCGAGGGCGACAACCCCAGTTACAACTACTACGAGATCGGCGACACCGGGGTGAAGGTCGCCGTCCTGGCGATGTTCTCCTGGGACTACCCGTGCGGGGGCTGCTGGAAGCTCCGCATCAGCCCCAACGGCATGACGACGGTGTGCATCAGCCAGAAGAACCCGCCCGTCCTGTGGGGGATGAGCCTCGACGAGAAGCGGGAGACCTTCAAGCGTTTGACGGGCTACCGCGACAGCGAGCAGTTCGACATCGACAACCCCAACCGCAAGCACTACCGCGACCAGCTCGGCGAACTGCGCTTCGACAAGGTCGTCGGCGAGCAGAAGAGCATCGCGCACTTCCGCACCATCCTCACCCGTGAGCAGATGGAAGGCGGTATGACGGCGTGACCACCGGGCTGGAGCGCCTGTGCTTCGGTACCTCCACCTTCGTGGCAGGCCGCCTGTTCCCGCAGAAGGACTCGGGCCCCGGGATGGCCGCACTGTGCACGGCGCTCCAGTCCGGCGTCCGGCTGATCCACTCGAACCCCAACCTCAACACCCAGTGGGCCGTCCGCGAGGTGCTGGAGGGGATCGGGCCGGTCGAGGGACTCCGCCATCTCGTCAAGGCCGAGTGCCCGTTGCACGGCGACCTCGAAGCCCGTGTCCAGTCCGCCATCGAGGTCACCACCGGCCGACTCGGCATTCCCCGGATCGGCGCGCTCGTTCTCGAAATCGACCTCAAGCGCACCGAACGCACCGACCAGCTCCACCGGCCGCGAGCGCTCAGCGGCTTCTTCCGCCACGGCGCACGTGTGGCCTTCGCGTCCGGCCGGGTGGACGCGGTGTACGCATACTGCCACGGTCCCCAGGAGCTGGCCGCCGCGCTCAGGGTGGAGGCGATCGGTGCCGTCGCCGCGCAGTACCACCTCACCTCACCGTGGGCCCGCACACACCTCGCCCAGGTGGAGAAGGCCGGCAAGGCGTTCGTCGGCATGTCGCCGCTCAACCGCGGAGCGCTGGTGAACGCGTTCGCTCCCACAATCCGAGCACGGCTCCGGCCGTTGACGTGGGCACTGAGCGAACCGCGCATCGCCGCCCTCGCGGTGACCATGTCCACCCCCGACCACGTCAACGAGGTGATCGACACTGTCCTCAACTCGGAACGATCAAGGTCCTGTTCTTCCTACACTGGCCGCACCGGAATCCCAAGGAGAGAACTCCCGTGATTGACATTGCCCTGTTGCGAACCGACCCCGACCTCGTGCGTCGTACCGCACGGGCGAAGGGCTCCGACGTCAACGTTGACCGCCTGATCGAGGTGGACTCCGAACTCCGTCACGAGCAGACCAAGGCCGAGGAACTGCGTTCGCAGCAGAAGAAGCTGGGCAAGGGCACCGACATCGAGGCGGCCCGCGACCTCAAGAGCCGGGTCCAGGCCGCCCACGACCGCGTCCGCGACCTCCAGGCCGAGCGCGACGACCTGTGGGTTCGCGTGCCGAACATCTTCCCGGACGACACCCCTTTGGGTGACGACGACGAGGGCAACGTCGAGCTTCGGAGCGTCGGAGCCCCGGAGCCGACCGATGAGGCCCGCGCCCACGAGGTGATCGGCGAGCGTCTGGGCATCTTCGACCTCAAGCGCGCCGCCGAGGTCGCCGGGTCCGGCTTCTACTACTGGAAGGGAGACGGCGCGCGCCTCGCGTGGGCGATGTTCTCCTACGTCCAGGATCTGCTGGTGCAGCGCGGCTTCTCCCCGATGATGACCCCGCTGATGGCGCGCGAGCGCACGTTCTTTGGCACCGGCTTCCTGCCGTTCTTCGAGGACCAGCTCTACCGGGTGCAGGGCACCGACCTCTCCCTGATCGGCACCACCGAGCAGACCCTGATCGGCTTCTACGGCGACACCATCCTCGACCCCGAGGAGCTGCCGATCCAGGTCGCCGCGTTCTCCCCGTGCTTCCGCACCGAGGCCGGCGCGGCGGGCCGGACCAACCGCGGTGGCTTCCGCGCGCACCAGTTCCACAAGGTCGAGCAGATCGTGCTGTGCCACCCGGACCAGTCCGAGCACTGGCTCAACGAGTGCCAGCGCAACGTGGAGGACATCCTCGACGGCCTCGAACTCCCGTACCGCGTCGTGCGCGTGTGCCTCGGAGACATGGGCGCGCCCACGTACAAGAAGTACGACACCGAGGCGTGGTTCCCGTCCTTCGGCCTGTACCGCGAGACGCACTCGAACTCGAACCTGTGGGACTACCAGTCCCGCCGCTTCAAGATCCGGTTCAAGGACGGCGACGGCAAGACCGTGCTCCCGCACACCATCTCGTCCACCGGCATCACCGACCGCGCCGCCCTGGCCATCCTGGAGAACCACGTCCAGGCCGACGGCACGATCTACATCCCCAAGGCGCTCCGGCCCTACATGGGCGGACAGGAATGGATCGGCAGGCGGGATTGACCCTGACGCTGGGGATGAACTTCGGCACCCACGACGCGGCGGCGGCCATCGTTCACAACGGAACGGTGGTCGCCGCCGTCGAAGAGGAGCGCCTCAACCGGATCAAGAACACCAAGGTGTTCCCCGCGCGCGCGATCCAGGCGTGTCTGGACCTGGCGGGCGCCAGCGCCGACGACCTCGACCAGGTGGCTTTGTTCGTGGACCCGAAGCTCCACCTGCTCCTGGCCCCCTCCAACCTCCGCCACGGCACGCCGGCGTCCATCGGATCCCTGTTCTCCGACCTCGACAAGTACCGCAAGCGCCGCCGGTTGCCGGCCACCATCCGCAGCAGCGGTCTCCTACCGAAGAACCTGCCGCTGATACCCGTGCCCCACCACCAGGCGCACGCGGCCAGCGCGTACCACGTCTCCCCCTTCGACAACGCACTCGTCGTCACGCTCGACGGCCGCGGCGAGTACGAGACCGCCGCCATCTTCGACGGCATCGACGGAAAACTGATCCGTCGTCACCACATCACCTACCCGCACTCGTTCGGCTACCTGTACAGCGCACTCACCCGCTACCTGGGGTTCCGGCCGCAGAGCGACGAGTACAAGGTGATGGGCCTGGCCGCGTACGGCAGCGGCACCTACCGCGAACGGCTCGCCCGGCTGGCCCACTTCGACACCTCGGCCGGCCGCTTACGCCTGGACCTGCGCTACTTCGACCACCACCGCAGGCCCAGCGCCCAACGAACCCTGTACAGCGGCAACTTGGTCGAACTCCTCGGCCCACCGCGGAACCCCGGCGACGAGATCACCGACCGGCACCGCGACGTCGCCCACGCCCTCCAGCACCTCCACGAGCAGCTGGTGAGCGCCTACATCGCCCACGCCCAACGACTGGTGCCACGCAGAACGCTCTGTCTCGCCGGGGGCGTAGCCCTCAACTGCGTCGCCAACGCCGCGGTCATCAACTCCGGACGCTTCGACCAGGTCTTCATCCAGCCCGCAGCCGGCGACGCCGGGACGTCCATCGGTGCCGCGCTGGTCGCGGGTGCGTACAAGGAGCGCCGACCACTCCAAAATGCCTTCCTTGGCCCGGAGTTCGGCACCAAGGCCATCGAGAAGGCCCTCAGCGGCCTTCCAGCGGGCCGCTACGAGGTACGACGGACCACCGACCCCCATCGGGAGGCCGCAAGGCTGCTGCACGCCGAGCAGGTGATCGGCTGGTTCCAGGGCCGCATGGAGTTCGGACCCCGCGCACTCGGCGCCCGCAGCATCCTCACTTCACCCCGCTCGGCCGAGACCGCAGTGCGGATCAACGCCATGATCAAGCAGCGCGAGGCATTCCGCCCCTTCGCGCCGGCGGTCCTGGCCGAGCACGCCGACGAGTACTTCGACCTGTCCCCGGCCGGAGCGCTGGTGTACCCGTACATGCTCGCCACGGCCCCTGTCCGCCCGCGCCGACACGGGGAGATTCCGGCGATCGTCCACGCCGACGGGTCCGCCCGTATGCAGACAGTTGAGCGGACCGGCAACCCCGACCTCTGGAAGGTCATCCAGGAGTACCGCCAGCTGTCTGACCTGCCGGTCGTACTCAACACGTCGTTCAACGGGGCCGACGAGCCGATCGTCTGCACTCCGGACGACGCGGTCAACACATTCGTGAGATGCGGATTGGATGGTCTTGTTATCGGACCATTCGTGGCCACGCCGCACAGTCCATAAAAGGGGATCCGATAGTGCTTTCTGGAGGATGTCAGGCCAGGCGGATTGGTAGATTCCGCATGTTCATGGGCTCGGGAGCTGGATACCACTCCCGAGCTCCATCCGAAAGACCCGACCGGGCCGGGGCGCTTCACCCCTCGCTATGCGCAGGCGGTTACGGCATTCGCCTGTCCGCAACGGCCCACCACTTGCTGAAGATGAGGATCATGGTCCCCATCCAAAAGAACGACAGCGACGACCAGAGGACCAGCTGCGCTCCGACCCGGAACAGCGCGAGTCCCATCAGGAACCCGGCAGCGCCGACCCCGGACACCGCGTAGCCCCACCGCATGACAAATCGGGCCCGGGGCCCGATGGGGTGCCGTACGGGCGCGGAGACGACCGCGACCAAGGTCAGCAGTTGCATGAACGCGAAGCCGACGACAATCACTTCGCCGCCTTTCTCTCGTACGCCCGAGGGCGACAGTACGCCGCAGGGAAGTCCTGGGCCCTGCGGCGTACCAACCAATCTGTCTACTCAGCTACCGTTAGGCGTCACCGTAGGACGTGAACGAGGTGGCCTTGTCGTTAGCATCCCATCCGACGAAGGAGTTGTGGGTGGGGTCCGAGAAGAAGTTGTCACGGGCAGGCTCGAACCACAGCCGCTGGCCGCCAGGACCCCAGACCTCCACCACCGTCTTCAAGCTGGTGTTGACCCAGCCAGAGGCCTGATAGCTGAAGTTCCAGGTGTCCAGCGTCTGCTCGTAGGGGTAGTGGTCCTTCCACTGCAGTCGCCGACCACCCCAGTCGCTGTCCTGGTACAGGCAGTACCACTGATCGGTCCACCCGTAGGGGCACTTCTGGTACTGGCACGTGCCTGTGTCGTAGCAGGTTCCACTCGCCACCAGATCGACCTCTCCGGCCGCCGCCGGCCGCCGCGCGGCGTTGGGCCCAAGGGCCTTCGCACTCGTCAAGGACGCCTGCTTCTGTCCGGGAACTGGAAACTCCATGACGACGTTTCCACCATTCCAGGAGATCTCGGTAGCACTGATCTGAGTGCCTCCCGGAGACTTCCGGAGCTGGTCGTCGATCTGCGCCTGGAGCTCTGCGGCTTGAGCGACCGTCATCCCCGACACCTCAGCGCGGGCGTCGGACTGCGCCATGACGTAGGACGCGGGCTTCGGGGGTGCGGCCTGTGCCGCACCGGTGGCCGCCCCCGCCAGAAGCAGGATCGACGACGCGAGCGTTAAGAGCTTTCGCATACTTTCCACCTCGTTTGTCCGGCCAGCAACAGGGCGGCAAACAACCCCTCGAACTGTTCGCAAAACCCAGTTGCTGGTGCTCTGTCAACTGCGGCCAAGCATTTCATCAGCAGCAAACTCGGGCAGAACATTTGAGCGAAACTTGAGCTACTGAGGATGTTCGGCGAAATGATCACTGCTCGATCGGCGTAGACCGGAATTGCGGGTCCTGGTAGCGAAGAGGCGCGAATTCCCTGGTGGGAGAGGAACGTCGAGATCGCATCTGTGGAAACCGGAACCTTTACCTGGGGCGCCTGCATTGCCGCGCTGGCCGTCCCGCACCACACCGTCGGCTGTTGCCGCCCACTGCTGCCGGATCGGCACCCCGAAACGCTCCCCCCACGCTCGGCCCGTTCCGCCAAGCGTGTTGGTGGTGTGTTGGTCATGGGATCGAGGCTTGGCGCATCGTCTGGCCTGCGATGCCGAATGTGCGGCAACTATGCCGTACCCGCCCACAACGAAGGTGGCCCTGCGCTCCGAAGAGTGCAGGGCCACCTCTGGCCGTTCAGCGCGGTCAGAGCAGACCGAACGCGGGCATCAGGTAGTAGAAGGCGAAGACACCAGCCACGGCGTACAGCGCAGGCTGCACCTCGCGCCCGCAACCTGCGACGACGCGCAGGATGCAGAAGGTGATGAACCCAATACCCAAGCCGTTGGTGATTATCGAGAAGACCCTCAGCAGCCTTCCAGCGGGCCGCTACAAGGTGCGACGTACCACCGAGACCCCGCCAGGAGGCGGCGAAGCTGCTGGACGCCGAGCAAATGACCGGCTGGTTCCAGGGCCTCATGGAGTTCGGGCCCCGCGCGCTCGGAGCCCGCAGCATCCTTGCCTCGCCACGGCACCCGTATGTCCACACCGGCGCGAGGAGATCCCGGCGATCGTCCATGCCGACGGGTCTGCGCGGGTGCAGACGGTCGAGCAGGCCAGCAGCGTCGGTCTCTGGGAGGTCATCCAGAAGTACTGCCGGCTGTCGGGCTTGCCTGTGGTGCTCAACACGTCGTTCAACGGGGCCGACGAGCCGATCGTCCGCACGCCAGCCGCGCGGTGAACTCCTTTGTCGGGTGCGGGTTGGATGCCTCGATCATCAGAGGATTCGCGGTTCGTCCACTCCCAGGAGGGCGCTGCTAACGCTTCGGGGCCCTTCCCAGTTGCAGGGAAGGCCCCGAAGCGTCCCAGGTCAGTGCTGGGCGTTGGCACTCGGCGTGGTGTTCAGCCTCGACTGCACGGCCTCGGCCACACTCTGTGCGGCCAGTTCAGGATCTTCGTGCTCCCACACCCGAATGACAAGCCATCCAGCGCCACGCAGCGCCTCGTTGGTCTCAGCGTCACGGGCCTGATTCCCGGAGATCTTCTCTTGCCAGAACGCCGCGCCCTTCTTAGCGGGGCGAAGGTGTTCTGGGCACCCATGCCAGTAACAGCCATCGACGAAGACAGCGACGCGCGCCTTGGTGAAAACCACGTCGGCCGTACGGCGGAGCTCCGGCAGGGGCCTTGCTCCCACGCGATACCGCAAACCACGTTTGTGGAGTGCGGACCGCAACAGCATCTCGGGCTTCGTGTCCCGTCCCTTGTTGGCGGCCATGACGGCGTGGGAGGCGGGGGAGGACGCCCACGAGCCGGGCGGAAGGACTTCGGTGGTGACATAACCGGCGGCACGAGCCATCTCCCACGCTTGTGCGAGGTTCGCGGCGCGGGTGGCGGCGTCCACCTCGCCGACGTACCGCTCCCGGGTGTCGCCTTCCTGCGACCACCGCAGGTAGGCCCTGATGCGGCGGGTTCTGCGGTATACACGCAGAGCGATGGACGCACGCGCGTATCGGCCCTCACCGATTTCGACCGCACGTGTGAGGCGGCTGCCGGCGGCTCGGTCCTGTTCAGCCGCCCGCGTGTCCCTGGTTATCCCCGGCTTGGGCTTCCACGCCCGATCGGGGGGCATCTGATCGTTCCAACGCCCCTGCCGACCGCTCGCGGCTTCGGTCACTTCCGCTTCTCCGGGACCGACTTGAGGGCGTCGGCGACAGCCTTGGAGAAGGCCATCCCGAGCTTGACGGGCACAGCGTTCCCCAGCTGCCGCATCTTCTCTCCCCGCGGCCCGGCGAGAATCCAACGGTCCGGGAACGTCATAACTCGCGCAGTCTCACGTACGGTCATGTATCGGTAGCCAGTCCCGCCGCCGAAGTTGGCGAAGTCGACGTCGTCGAGCTTCATGACGGATTCCCCACCCGGAACACCGTGCACGCCCGCCTTCACGGTCTTCGCCGGCCGGTCCAGGAGGTTCGGAGTGTGCCCGGCGTACATACGTGCGCCAGGCCAGCCGATGTGGTCCGGGATGCCTCCAACGATGATCTTGTTCTTAACCGCTTCCTCGGAAACCGGAGGGAGCGGACTTCCCTCGTTCTCGTCGATTCCCGCGATCGCGTCACGCAGGGTACGCCACGGATCGAGCTTCAGCTTCTCCTTGACCTTCTCGTTCTCGCAGTCGAGTTCGGGAAGGTTGTCGATGACGCGCTTGCGAGCGGCGGCGTCCACCTTATGCCGGTCCCAGTAAGGTCCGCCCTCACGCATGGAGTGGATCATCGACTCCTCGGAGTGCGTAGGCTTGGGCATGAAATCAGCCCAGTCGATTTCGAGGTCAGCACGGAACGCGACGATGATGACTCGGTTCCGGATCTGAGGAACGCCGTAGTCAGCCGCGTTAACCTCCATCTCCTTGACTACATAGCGCTGCGACAGCTCGACAGAGTCGTTGGCGATCATCTTTTCAAGGACGTCGCTGTGCTCTTCCCATGTGGCGCCCTTTTCACGCTTGACGAATGGCAGGCGCATCTCGTTCAAGATGTATTCGAAGTAGGGCCTGAAAGACGGTCGGAGAAGGCCGCGCACGTTCTCGCAGATGACCGCCTTCGGCTTCAGCTCGCGGATGGCGCGGAACATCTCGGGAAACATGTTTCGCTCGTCCTCCATGCCCTTGTGGGCGCCCCCCAGACTGAAGGGCTGGCACGGCGGTCCGCCAGCGAGGACATCCACCTCGTCCTTGACATGGTCAGTGAAGTTGATGATCTCGCGCACATCGCCGGGGACGAGCGGCCAACGCTTCTCCGGCTCGCTGGGGTCCGGCGGGTTGTTCCGCAGAGACTCACAGGCTCGCGGGGCGTACTCGTTCACCAGGAGCGGGCGGAAGCCCGCGGCGTGCACAGCCATGGCGAGTCCGCCGCCGCCAGCAAACAGCTCGACGCAGGTCCCCACATCTTGGCGTTCTTCTCGCAGCTCAGGCATGGGAAAAGTGTACCGCGGACTTGGCGATCATCAAGCACATTTCACGAATGTTCGCAACTCGCGCCTCTCTCCCAACGGTTAAGGTGATCGCGATCACTCGCCCGAAGGGAGCCAGGTCGTGTCACCGGAGAACCACGCCGAGTTCAAACTGAGCATCACGCAGGCACTCGGCGATCAGCTGGCTACGGCGCTGAGGGGGTTGAGTCCGGCGCCCCTGACCGAGGAGAACATCGACCGCCTCCCGGACCACAAGGGGGTGTATCAGCTCTACCAGCACGGCGATCCCGTGTACATCGGCAAGGCTGACGTTGCTCTTGGCCAGAGGCTGAGGAAGCATTTCAAGAAGCTCAGCGGCAGAGAGAAAATCCACTTGGAGTGGATGACCTTCACGGCCCTGTCCGTGGATGAGGATTTTGCGGCCGTCGCTCCGGAAAAGCTTCTCATCGATAAGTTCCAGGGCGAGGGTCAGGCGCCCTGGAATGAGAATGGCTTCGGAATCAATGACCCGGGAGTCGAGCGCGATACTACACTCTACTCGGATGATCACTTCGATCGACTGTATCCGGCCAATCTTGATTGGGTGATACGCGATTTCGCTCCGGGCGTTCACAGTCTGGGCTCAGTCTTGAAGCACGCCAAGGCCGCACTTCCCTACACCTTCAGGTATGCATATAACCGCAACAAAACTGAAAGCGCGTACTATGACCGATACGAAGTGGTCATCGAGCAGTCGGAGATGACGGCAAATGACTTCTTTCGCTTCGTGAGTGCCCAGCTGCCGGAGCCGTGGCGAGTAATGGTGCTCCCTGGATACGCCGTCATGTATCCGAAGGAAAAGCTGGAATCCAAAAGTGCGCGGAAGTATTTTATTGCTGGAAATGAATTGCCGGGCGGGCTAATTGGCTAAAGATTGATGGGCGGCTTGGATGCGTCCCTTCGGGCCGCCCGTCGCGGTTTTGTGATTCGGGAAGCGGGGATGGTGCCGAGGCGGTCGGCCTAGAAGTCCTCCATGACCTGCTGGAGGGCGCGGGGTATCGACGGTGGGCTGAGCAGGAGCGTGACGGGAACACCCACACCCGCCCACAACGAAGGTGGCCCTGCGCTCCGAAGAGTGCAGGGCCACCTCTGGCCGTTCAGCGCGGTCAGAGCAGACCGAGCGCGGGCATCAGGTAGTAGAAGCCGAAGACACCGGCCACGGCGTACAGCGCAGGCTGCACTTCGCGCCCGCGACCTGCGACGACGCGCAGGATGCAGAAGGTGATGAACCCAATGCCCAAGCCGTTAGTGATCGAGTAGGTGAACGGCATCATCACGATGGTGAGGAAGGCCGGCATGGCGATGGTGTAGTCGCTCCAGTCGATCTCCTTGATGGAGTTCGCCAGGATCAGGAAACCGACGGTGACCAGCGCGGGGGTGGCGGCCTGGGCCGGGACCATGGTCGCCAGGGGGGTGAGGAAGAGGGCGACCATGAAGAGCGCGCCGGTGACGACGGAGGCGAAGCCGGTGCGGGCGCCCTCGCCGACGCCGGCGGTGGACTCGACGAAGCAGGTGTTCGCGGAGGAGGAGGTCGCGCCGCCGGCCGCGGTGGCGATGCCGTCGATCATCAGCACCTTGTTGATGCCGGGCAGGTCGCCCTTCTCGTCGAGCAGGTGGGCCTCGTCGGCGACGCCGAGGATGGTGCCCATCGCGTCGAAGAAGCAGCTCATCAGCACGGTGAAGACGAACAGGATGCCGGTCAGCACACCGACCTTGGAGAAGCCGCCGAACAGGCTGACCTGGCCGACCAGGCCGAAGTCGGGGGTGGCGACGGGGTTGCCGGGCCAGGCCGGGACGGTGAGGCCCCAGTGCTCGGGGGCCAGGTTCGCGAACTGCTGGACGATCACGGCGACGGCGGTCATCACGGCGATCGAGATCAGGATCGCGCCGGGCACCTTGCGCACGACCAGCGCCATGGTGAGCAGCAGGCCGGCGATGAAGATCAGGACCGGCCAGCCGTGCAGGTGGCCGCCCACGCCGAGCTGCAGCGGGACGGTGGTGTGGGCGACGTCCGGGATGCGGGAGACGAAGCCGGAGTCGACCAGGCCGACCAGGGCGATGAACAGGCCGATACCGATGGCGATGGCCTTGCGCAGCCCGAGCGGGACGGCGTTCATGACGCGCTCGCGCAGACCGGTGGCGACCAGCAGCATGATCGCGACACCGGCCAGCACCACCATGCCCATGGCGTCGGGCCAGGTCATCTTGGGGGCGAGCTGGAGCGCCACGATGGTGTTGACACCCAGGCCCGCGGCGAGACCGATCGGGACGTTGCCGATGACGCCCATCAGCAGGGTGGTCAGACCGGCGGTGAGCGCGGTCGCGGTGACCAGCTGGGCGCTGTTGAGGTGGGTGCCGTTCATGTCCGTGGCCGAGGCCAGGATGATCGGGTTGAGTACCAGGATGTACGCCATGGTGAAGAACGTGGCGACACCACCGCGGATCTCACGGGGCAGCGTGGAGCCGCGCTCGGAGATTCTGAAGAAACGGTCCAGCGCGCCCGACGAGGGCTGCGGCGCGTGCTGGGTGGGCTCGGGCGACGCGGTGGTCGACTGGGCCTGAGACATTCGGGCGTCCTCGATCGGGTGAGGCAAGGGTGGGGGGAGTGTCAAGTATGGCGATCCCCGTCGTGGACGCGCCATCTTCGCGCGTAGAGCGAGGCCCTTACGGCCAGCATCGATCGAATACGAAAGACCGGCCACGCCCCGCCCCACCGGACGGCCCGCCGGACCCGCGCCACCCGACCGGGCCCGCCCCGTAGGCTAGGCGCATGCCCAAGACCGCGCTGCGCTCCGCTCCCCCGCCGCTAGAGGCGAACGACGTCGCCATCGTCGGCACCGGCACGGTGCTGTGGTTCGTCGGTTTCGTGGCGCTGCTGCCGTTCCAGAGCTGGCTGTCCGACCACGGCCACGGCAGCTGGCCGTGGATCTGCCTGTCCGGCGGCCTGCTCGGTCTGATCGGCCTGAAGTACTGCCGGGCCCGCCGGGACGCGATCCGCCGCGCCCGCGCCGCCGAGTCGGCGGAGAACTCCGACCAGAAGGTGTGACGCTCCACTCGTCCGGCACGAAACGGCCGAGGCAGGGCGCCCCGCCCAAATCACCCACCTAGAGTCGGTGCCATGACGCACCCAGCGGAAGGCACCGCCCCTGCGAGCCCCGGCGCGCACCCCTCCGGCGCGGGCGGGTCGTACCAACCCGGCCTGACGACGGCCGAGGTCGCGGAGCGGATCGCCCGCGGGCAGGTCAACGACGTGCCGGCGCGCTCCAGCCGCTCGGTGCGGGAGATCGTCCGGGCCAATGTGTTCACCCGGTTCAACGCGATCATCGGCGTGATGTTCGGCATCATCCTGGTGGCCGGACCGATCCAGGACGGCCTGTTCGGCCTGGTCATCGTCGCCAACACGGCGATCGGCATCGTGCAGGAGCTGCGCGCCAAGAAGACCCTGGACAGCCTGGCGCTGATCGGCGAGGCCCGCCCGCAGGTGCGGCGCGACGGCGCGGCCGTCCAGGTCGCCACCGGCGAGATCGTGCTGGACGACACCGTGCTGCTCGGCATCGGCGACAAGGTCGTGGTGGACGGCACGGTCACCGAGGCGGACGGCCTGGAGATCGACGAGTCGCTGCTGACCGGCGAGCCGGACCCGGTGCACAAGCACCCGGGCGACCACGTGATGTCGGGCTCGTTCGTGGTGGCCGGCGCGGGCGCGTTCACCGCGACCAAGGTCGGCCGGGAGGCGTACGCCGCCAAGCTCGCCGAGGAGGCCAGCAAGTTCACGCTGGTCAAGTCGGAGCTGCGCACCGGCATCGACCAGATCCTGCGGATCATCACGTACCTGCTGATCCCGACCGCGCTGGGCCTGATCGTCAGCCAGCTCGCGGTGCAGCGCCACGACTGGCAGGAGGCCGTCCGGCGGATGGTGGCCGGCATCGTGCCGATGGTCCCGGAGGGCCTGGTGCTGCTGACCTCGGTGGCCTTCGCGATCGGCGTGATCCGGCTGGGCCGCAAGCAGTGCCTGGTGCAGGAGCTGCCCGCGATCGAGGGCCTGGCCCGGGTCGACACGGTCTGCCTGGACAAGACCGGCACCCTCACCGAGGGCGGCATGGACCTGATCGACCTGCGCCCGATCGGTGCCGCGGACAAGGCCCGCCTCGCCGAGGCACTCGGCGCGATCGGCGCGGCCGACACCCGGCCGAACCCGAGCATGCAGGCCGTCATCGAGGCGTACGGGCCGCCGGAGGAGGGCCGCTGGCGGGTGCTGGAGGCGATCCCGTTCTCCTCGGCCCGCAAGTGGAGCGGCGTGCAGCTGCTGGAGCCGGGCGGCGGCGAGGGCAGCTGGCTGCTGGGCGCCCCCGACGTCCTGCTGCCGGCCGGGCACCCGGCGCTGGCCGAGGTCGACGAGCTCGGCGCGAAGGGCCTGCGGGTGCTGCTGCTGGGCCGCAGCCCGCTGCCGCTGGACGACCCCGACCCGGCGGCGCAGCTGGAACCGCTCGCCCTGCTGGTGCTCCAGCAGCGGGTGCGCGAGGACGCCGCCGACACGCTGCGCTACTTCCGCTCGCAGGACGTCCGGGCGAAGGTGATCTCCGGCGACAGCGCGGTGTCGGTCGGCGCGGTCGCCGCCCACCTGGGCCTGCCCGGCGCGGAGACCGCGACCGACGCCCGCAAGCTGCCCGCCGACCCCGAGCAGCTGGCCGAGGTCGCCGATCGCACCGCGGTGTTCGGCCGGGTCACCCCGCAGCAGAAGCGGGCGCTGGTCGGTGCCCTGCAGTCGAAGGGCCACACGGTGGCGATGACCGGCGACGGCGTGAACGACGTGCTGGCGCTGAAGGACGCGGACATCGGCGTGGCGATGGGCACCGGCTCGGACGCCACCCGGGCGGTCGCACAGATCGTGCTGCTGGACGACCGGTTCGCCACCCTGCCGTCGGTGGTCGCCGAGGGCCGCCGGGTGATCGGCAACATCGAGCGGGTGGCCGGGCTGTTCCTGGTGAAGACCGTCTACTCGGTGCTGCTGGCCCTGCTGGTGGTGTTCACCCAGGTCCCGTACCCGTTCCTGCCCCGCCACTCGACGGTGCTGTCCTCGCTGACCATCGGCATCCCGGCGTTCTTCCTGGCTCTGGCGCCGAACAACGAGCGGGCCCGGACCGGCTTCGTGCGGCGGGTGCTGCGCCTCGCGGTCCCGGGCGGCCTGATCTGCGGCACCGCCACCTTCGTCGCCTACGCGCTGGCCCGCGCCGACCACGCCACGGAGCTGAAGGCGGACACCTCGGTCGCCACCCTGACGCTGTTCATCTCCGCGATCTGGGTGCTGGCGATCGTCGCCCGCCCGTACACCTGGTGGCGGCTGCTGCTGATCGGCGCCATGTCCGGCGCGTTCGCGCTGGTGCTGGTGGTGCCGTGGCTGTCCGACTTCTTCCAGCTCCAGCTGGTCGGCTGGCGCGACCCGCTGATCGGCGTGGCGATCGCGGGCGTCGCCGGGTGCCTGCTGGAGATCACCTCGCGGGTGTTCGTGGAACGGAAGGAGGCCCACCCGGCGTAGGCCTCCCTCCCGCTCGGCGTCACTCGTAGTCGCGCGCCGCCAGCAGCTCGTAGGCCCGGTCGGGTTCGGTGAGCGCGGCGAGGATCTCGAACCGGCGGTGCCACTGCTGGACGGACCAGGCGAGGCCGGCGGCCAGGCCCTCGGGGGTCGAGGCGTGCAGCAGGCCGGGCACCGGCGGGACCTCGAACTCGTCGGCCTCGTCGGCCTCGTCCATGTCCTCGGGGTCGTAGGGCAGTTCGGGCGCGGTGGCGGCCGGGTCCCAGCGCCAGTCCACCCGGGCGTCCTCGCCGTCGGGGCCGACGACCAGCAGTTCCTCGTGCTCCTCGTACACGACCGGGCAGCCGGGGAGCAGCTCGCGGACCACGGCGGGAGTCCGGTGCAGGGTGCCCTCGGAGAGCACCCGGCCGCCGGCCACCTCGCTGGCCAGCGAGACGTGCAGCCGCTCCGCCAGGGCGGGGGCGAGCGCAGGGTGGACCGGCAGCACCGGGTGGTCGTGCAGCAGCTCGACCAGGTCGGGGGCGTCGGCGACGACCGCGGCGGTGGCGTCGACGATCACCGTGCGATCGTCCCGGCGTCCGGTGCCGTCGTCCAGCGGGGCCAGCGCCCGCACCACGTCCAGGGCCTCCACCCGCTCGGCCGGGAGCGCGGCCAACGCGCTGTAGATGCCGTGCAGTTGGCGGTGGGTGACCTCGGACAGCGGGTCGGTGAGGCGGTCGATCAGCTCCTCGGGGCCGTGCGGTTCGGCGAGCAGCGCGGCCAGCGTGGTGCGCACCCCGAGCGCGTGCAGGAACTGCGGGTCCAGATTCGTCCGGGCCTCGTCGTACAGACCGCGCAGCAGCGGGTCGGCGCCGGCCGCGCGCAGGCCGGCGGGCTCCCGGCCGTCCAGCACGGGGTGGTCGCGCAGCCACCAGGCGGTGTACGGCGGCAGGTCGGTGTAGGTGCCGTCGGGCAGCAGGGTGCGCACCGGCGTCACCACGGCGTCCCGGTACGGCGGTTGGGCGAGCAGCGCGAGCGCCTCGGGCCAGGCGTCGTCGGCGACCAGGTCGAGGTCGCGGACGGCGAGCAGTTCGGCGGCCACCGGCGGGACGCCCAACTCCCCGGCGTCGTCGGCGTGCAGGGCCTCCAGGGCGTCCTCGCACCAGTCGGCGAGGCCGTCGGGCGCCTCGTCGATCAGGCCGGTGGGGGCGCCGCCGGCCGCGCGGTCGGCGGGGGCGGTGGGGTCGAGGCGCTCCAGGTCGTCGGGGTCGAGCACGACGTCCTCGGCGCGCACCAGGGTGAACGCGGTGAGCACCCCGGCCGCGGCCAGCACCTCCGGGCCCCAGCGCTCCAGCAGGTCCTCGTCCACGAACGCGGCCTCGTCCTCGCCCGCGAGGTGCGCCAACGGGCTTTCGGGAAGCAGCAGTTCGCCCGCGCGGGCGAGTTCGCCCTCGTCGTCGGGCAGCGCCAGCCGGGCCAGCCACGGGTACTCGCCCGGGGCCGGCGCGGCCGCCTTCACCACCGCCAGGACGGCGTCCGCGAGATCCACCGCGGCGTCGTAGTCGTCCTCGCCGAGTTCCAGCGAACGAGCAACCGCGGCGCGCAGTTCGGGGGTCTCCAGCAGGCCGGCGGGGGTGGCGGTGGCGGCGCCGAGCTTGGCCAGCAGCGGGTGCGCGGCCTCGGGGTGCGCGAGGCGCAGGTCGAGCAGGTCCAGGGCATCGGCCAGCGACTCGGGGTAGCCCTCGAAGCCGGCCCAGTCGGCGGCGTCGGACGGCAGCAGCACCCGGCGCGGGCCCGTCACCGTGCGGCCGTCGGCCAGCGGGACGGGCAGCGCGCCGAGCGCCTCCGGGTCGGCCCCGGCCAGTGCCGCGTACAGGCCCCGCCACCACGCGGGGTCGCGCTCCAGGCCGCCCAGCTGGTCGACCACCTCGGCCAGCGGGACCCGGCGCACCCGCAGCGTGCGCAGCTCGGTACGGCGCTCCAGACCGGCCGGCAGCAGGCCGGGGAAGATCGGGGCGAGCGCCTCCACCACCGAGTGGTCGGCACCCTCCAGTACCAGCGCGTCACGCGGGCGCAGCGCGGGGGTGCCCTCCTCGGTGCCGCGCGGGTGCGGCAGGAACGGCGTGCCGGGCAGGCGGTCCAGGATCGCGGTGCGCAGCGCGTTGTCGAGCGCACTCCCGCCGAGCGGGGACGGCACCAGGTCCAGCGAGTGCGCGTCGGCACCGCGGGCGCGCAGCAGCTCGGCATAGGCCTCGGCGGCGCGCTCGACCAGGAAGTCGGTCAGGGCGCCGGCCGCGACGTGCCGACGGGTCGGGTCCAGCGGGAACGAGGCGATCAGCAGCGCGGGCACCCCGAGCGGCTCGTCACTCGGCGTCGGGGCGTGCACCACGGCGGCAGTACCCGGCCGCTGCGGCCGGCCCTCCCCGTCCACCGGCACGGCCCAGGTCAGC
Organism: Kitasatospora sp. NPDC048662; assembly: GCF_055587065.1. Taxonomy (NCBI): domain Bacteria; kingdom Bacillati; phylum Actinomycetota; class Actinomycetes; order Kitasatosporales; family Streptomycetaceae; genus Kitasatospora; species Kitasatospora sp. NPDC048662. The sequence goes on from NZ_JBVJHA010000002.1 coordinate 905,245, forward strand.
GTCCACTGCGGCCGGGCCCGCTCCTCGGTGGTGCGATCGGCCAGCAACTCCGCCGACGCCGTGCCGGACGCGCTGACGATCTGCCAGCCGGTGCTGCGCTCCCCGTCGGTGACGGTGACGGTCGGCAACTGCTCCGGCCGCGGCGCCCGCTCGCTACGGGTCAGCGTGCGCACGCCCTCGGTGGTCTCCACCACCACCTCGGCCAGACCTGGCAGCGTCAGCAGCAACGCGTCGTCGATCGCCGCCAGCAGCCGACCCGTCAGGTCCTCGGCGGCACTGTCCCGCAGCGGCAGCACCACCACGGTGTCATAGCCCTCCGGGGCCTGCCCCTGCGCCGGGAACGGCAGCCGCAACAGCGGCACATGCCCCTCCCGGCGCGTCAACTCCTCGGCCAGCTCCGGCCGTTCCTCGACCAGCGCCCGAGCCTCGCCGAGCGACCACCGCACCCCACCGGGGTGGCTCAGCACCGCCGGCTCGTCACTGACGGCCAGCACCGCGGCGAAACCCACCCCGAAACGGCCCACCACCGGCTGCTCGTCCCCGCGCTTCGCGGACGCCCGCAACGTCGACAGCGACTCCACCGCCGCGGCATCCAACGGCGCACCCGTATTGGCCGCCGCCAGCACCCCGTCCCGCAAGGTCAGCCGAAGGCGCCCCGCGACACCCGCACGGGCCGCCGCATCGGCGGCGTTCTGCGCGAGCTCGACGATCAGCCGGTCCCGGTACCCACCGAGCGCGAGCTCCTCCTCGGCATTCGCGTCCTCCCGGAATCTGGCCGGCGCGGCCGTCCACGCAGCCAGCACGGTGTGCCGCAGCCGAGCCGTGTCGAACACATCCGGCCCCTCGGGGGACGCCGCACTGCCGATGATCCGAGACTCCACGTGCCGAGCCGCCCTTCGCGTGGTCTGCGTACGAGTCGGCATTCTGCCAGGGGCCAATGACGGCAAGAGCCACAACCAGGGAGCACCACCAAGGGCGCGGGGAACTGCGCGAAGCGGAAGGCGCCCCACCGCAAGATCGCGACGCAGGACAACGACCTGCACTTGCTCGCGACCTCACGGACGGGCCTGCGCCTGTCGCGCAGTTCTCCCCCAGCCCTGGCGGGCCGGGAGGTACCCCCACGCGCCCCCGGTCTCGCGCCCGCCCGCTTTCGCGCCCAGCCCCTACGAGTGCCCGAGCTCCTCCGCGGGAGCGTCCGGCTCGACGGAGCCCGAGTCGCGGTCCGGGTGGATGTGCAGTGGTTCGACCACCGTCTCGTCGAGGATCAGCTCGGAGGGCACCGGCGGAGCCGGCAGCACCGCGGCCTCGGAGTGCGCCCCGCAGCCGTACGCGAGCGAGACGACCTGCCCGTCGGCGGGGCTGAACTCGTTGCCGCAGACCCCGAAGGCCTGCCCGAGCGAGCCCCCGATCGGGATCAGGAAGCCGCAGGTGCTGCAGGAGGCCGGCGCGGACTGCGCCATCGGTGTCTGCGGCCCGAACGCGGTCTCCCAGCGTTCGGCGGCCTGGTGCAGGCCCATCCGGGAGAGCACGCGGGGGCGGCCCAGGCCCAGCTCGTCGGCCACGGCACCGATCTCGGCGCGGGCCGGCGGCGGCTGGATCCCGGCCTCGGTGATCACCAGGTCTTCCTCGGCGGCTTCGACCAGCGCCGAGTTGGGGGCGGGCTCGTCCTCGCCGGTCCAGCCGGGTTCGAGGCGCAGGTCGTCCGCGCCGGTGGGCAGCAGGTCGCCGGGGCCGAGGTCGCCGGGCAGCAGGCGCTCGCTCCACGGCACCCACTGGGGGGCGAGGACGGCGTCGGGGCCGGGCAGCAGGGCGATCTCGTCGAGGGTGACGTTCTTGGCGCGCGGGGCGCGGGCCACGGTCACCGCCCAGTGCCAGCCCCGGTAGGCGGGGTCGAGGCACTCGAAGGTGTGGGTGACCAGGCGCTCGGCGTCCGCGTTGGCCTTCAGGTGGGAGCCGACGACGGACTGTCCGACGCTCTCCACGGCTGCCTGGCGGGCGAGATCGACGGCCTCGGCACAGAGCCGGTCAGGGGTACGGCTTCGCATCGCAGCACTCACGGCGTCGGTTCTCTCCCAGTCCTGTCATCCTGCGGTCTGTCCCGAGACGGCCCCCGCATGGGCGGGCTCGCGCCGGTTGCCGCTGCCACGTCGCCAGAGCAACCCCCGCTGACGCGGGACCGATCCATTCTGCTCGACCGGGGACCGCTCCGTGGCCGGGCCGCGCCGCCCCGGTCGGCCACCCCCTGCGCAGGCCGGGCAGGCGCGTAGTGCAGGCTACCCGCCGGTCGGCGGTGGAGCACAGTCCGGGGCCGTGGCCGCGGGCGCGCCGTGCCGCGGGCAATCACTCGTACGGCGTGTGTTTGTCGGGCAGGATGGGCTTGTGGCGGAGGAGAACCCGCCGCAGCACGGACTGCGCCCCGGGCAGGACGAGAACCGGCCGGAGCCGTCGAACGCGCCGCGGCAGCATCCCGTAGCCCCCGGCGAGCCGGAGGCGGACGAGCCGCGCCCGACCGCCCATCAGGACGGGCCGGAGCCGCCGACGGTGAAGCCGCGCGGCGTGTGGGCGCGGGGCGCGTCGGCGGCGGGGGTGCGCACGGGGCGGGTGGTGCAGGGCACGGGGCGGCGGATCCGGCGGGCGACGTCCGCGGAGGGCGCGGGCGAGTCGGGCCTGGCGAAGCTGATCGAGCTGCACGCGCTGAATTCGTTCGGCGACATGCTGATCACGGTGGCGCTGGCGTCGACCATCTTCTTCTCGGTGCCGACCGGTGAGGCCCGCGGCCGGGTGGCGCTCTACCTGGTGATCACGATGGCGCCGTTCGCGGTGCTGGCCCCGGTGATCGGGCCGCTGCTGGACCGGCTGCCGAACGGCCGGCGTTCCGCGATGGCGATGGCGATGCTGGCCCGGGCGGTGCTGGCCTGGGTGATGGCGGGTCTGGTGCCCGGCGGCGGGCTGGCCCTGTATCCGGCGGCGCTGGGTGTGCTGGTGGCGTCGAAGGCGTACGGGGTGGTGCGCAGCGTGGTGGTACCGCGGCTGCTGCCGGCCCAGTTGTCGTTGGTGAAGGCGAACTCGCGGGTCACGCTGGCGGGCCTGGTGGCGACGCTGGTGGCGGGCGGGGTGGGCGGGTTGCTGCACCTGATCGGGCCGGACTGGCCGCTGCGCGGGGCGTTCGTGGTGTTCGTGATCGGCACCCTGATGGCCTTTCATCTGCCGCACCAGGTGGACTCGGCGAAGGGCGAGCAGCGGGCGGAGCTGCTCGCGGAGCCGTCCGAGCCGCGCCCGAAGGGGGTGCTGCGGGCGGTCGGGCCGTCGGTGATCATGGCGTTGCGCGGGGTGGCGGGGCTGCGCTGGCTGGTCGGGTTCCTGGTGATGTTCCTGGCGTTCCTGATCCGCAAGAACCCGCCGGGCGGGCTGCCGGAGACGGTGGCGCTGGGCATTGTCGCGGCGGCGGCGGGCCTGGGCAACGCGCTGGGGTCGGTGCTGGGTTCGTGGCTGCGCACCCGCGGCTCCGAGCTGACGGTGACGGTGATGCTGCTGCTGGCGACGCTGGCGGCGGGCGCGGCGGCGCTCTGGTACGGCATCGTGACGGTGGCGGTGGTGGCGGCGACGGCGGGCATGGCGGCGTCGCTGGCGAAGCTGGCGCTGGACGCGCTGATCCAGCGGGACGTGCCGGAGGCGGTGCGCACCTCGGCGTTCGCCCGCTCGGAGACGGCGCTTCAACTGAGCTGGGTGGTGGGCGGCGTGGTGGGCATCTCGCTGCCGTTGAACGCGGTGCTGGGGCTGTCGCTGGCGGCGGGGGTGACGGCGCTGATGCTGGTGTGGACGTTCCGGTCGCTGCTGCGGATCGGGCCGCGCCGGTCGGCGGCGCGTCCGCGCGTGGCGTAACCTCGCGCGACTCGGCCACCCCGCTGTCATGTGATCACCGAAGGCGAGTAGCCTCTTGCGCATGAGCCTCAGCACCAGCGTCACCGCCGGACTTGCAGCCGCCACCGTCGTCGGTGCCGGCCTCGTCGGTTTCGGCGTCTTCCAGGCCGTGGACAACGGCAAGCCGCCCAAGAACGAGGCCACGCTGGTCGTCGGCACCTCGTCGGTCCAGGCGGAACCGACCTGCTTCAACGGCGGCAAGGCGATCTCCGACTCCGAGCTCGCCAAGTGCGCCCAGCAGGCCTCGAAGGACTCCGAGCAGAAGAAGCTCACCAACCTGGACGTGCGTGCGAGCGACCGGGTCGGCGTCGGTGTGCCGAAGGACCTGGCGGACAAGGGCTGGTACGCGTTCACCGGCTCGGGCCAGAACCGGACGCCGATCATCACCGGCGCCACCGGCCTGACCTACTCGGGTTCGGTGTCGGCCTCCGGTCTGATGACCAGTGACGACGTGACCATGGTGACGGTCGCGGCGGTCGACAAGGACACCAACGAGTACTACGCGGTGTGGTTCTTCAACCTGAACAACCAGAAGAGCTGACTTACCGGTCGATGACCGCTGAGCGCGACGACGAGCAGTCCGGCCCCGCCGCCGGACTGCTCGTCGTCGTTGCCGTGCCCGCGGAGGCCGAGGCGGTCCGCCGGGGTCTGGGCGAGGACGCGCCGGTCGAGGTGCTGGCGGCGGGTGTCGGCCCGGCCGCCGCGGCGGCCGGTACGGCGGTGGCGCTGGCCCGCGGCCGGTTCCGGCTGGTGCTGTCGGCGGGCATCGCGGGCGGTTTCGCGCCCGCCGCGCCGATCGGGTCGCTGGTGGTGGCGGACGCCCTGGTGGCGGCCGACCTGGGCGCCGAGACCCCGGAGGGCTTCGCCGACGTCACCGAGCTGGGCTTCGGCACGGTGCGGCACGAGGTTCCGGGCGGCGTGGTGGAGCTGCTCGCGGCGGCCAGCGGCGGGGCGGTCGGCGAGGTGCTGACGGTCTCCACGGTGACGGGTTCGGCCTCGCGCGCCGCGCAGCTGAGGGCGCGTCACCCGCAGGCGCTGGCCGAGGCCATGGAGGGGTTCGGGGTGGCCGAGGCGGCCGCCCGTTTCGGGCTCGCGGCGGGGGAGCTGCGGGCCGTGTCCAACACCGTCGGGCCGCGCGACCGTGCGGCGTGGCGGATCGGTGAGGCGCTGGCTGCCCTGGAGCGGGCCTTCGCGGCGCTGCCGGTGTCCCGCCTGCTCCAGGAGGTCTGACCGATGGCCGAGCCGCTGAGTGTCGCCTACTCGCCCTGCCCGAACGACACTTTCGTCTTCCACGCCTGGGCGCACGGCCGGGTCGCGGGCGCGGACGCGCCCGAGGTGCGGTTCGCGGACATCGACATCACCAACGGGCTGGCCGAGCGCGGCGAACTGGACGTCCTGAAGATCTCCTACGGCCAACTGCCGTGGGTACTGGACGAGTACGCGCTGCTGCCGTGCGGCGGGGCGCTCGGCCGGGGCTGCGGACCGCTGGTGCTGACCGCCGGGCCCATCGACGCGGCCGGGCTGGCCGGGAAGCGGGTGGCGGTGCCGAGCGAGCGCTCGACCGCGTACCTGCTGTTCCGGCTGTGGGCGGCCGAGGCGGTACCGGGCGGGTTCGGCGAGATCGTGGTGCTGCCGTTCCACGAGATCATGCCGGCCGTACGGGACGGCCGGGTGGACGCCGGCCTGGTGATCCACGAGGCCCGGTTCACGTACCAGCAGTACGGGCTGCACTGCCTGGCCGACATGGGTGAGGCCTGGGAGGCGGCGACCGGGCTGCCGATCCCGTTGGGCGCGATCGTGGCCCGGCGCTCGCTGGGCGCGGAACGGCTGCGCGAACTCGCCGCCACCGTGCGCTCCTCGGTGCGGCAGGCCTGGGCGGACCCGGCGGCCTCCCGGGAGTACGTGCTGGCGCACGCCCAGGAGATGGACCCGGCCGTCGCCGAGCAGCACATCGGGCTGTACGTCAACGAGTTCACCGCCGACCTCGGCGAGGACGGCTACGCGGCGGTGCGCGGCCTGCTCACCCGGGCCGCCGAACAGGGACTCGTCCCCGCCGTCGACCCGGGCGCGCTGGCCTTCCCCTGACGGGGAGTGCGGCCGCTCAGACGTCGAACTGGTCGGCGATCGCGCGCAGCACCATGGCGATCTTCTGCCCCTCCGGCTTGCTCGGGTAGCGGCCGCGCTGGAGGCCCGGCAGCACGCTGTCCAGCTTGGTGATCAGATCCTGCACGATCGGGGCCATGTCGTCGGCGCTCTTGCGCTGGTTCACGGCCACCGACGGCAGCGCGTCCAGCAGCGTCACACTCATCGCCTGGTCGCCGCGGTGGCCCGCGGCGATGCCGAACTCCACGCGCTGCCCCGGCCTCAGGGTGGTGACGCCCGCGGGCAGCGCCTTGGTGTGGACGAAGACCTCGCCGCCGTCGTCGCGCGACAGGAAGCCGTAGCCCTTCGTCTCGTTGAACCACTTGACCTGGCCGGTGGGCATCTCGAAAAGTCCTCGGTGTCGGGTGCGAGCGACCTCGTCGGGTCGCGGATGGATGTACGGCTCGGCTGCCAGAACGGGCCGCCGGGGCCACTCAGTGCGGCAATGATCCCTCAGCGTGCGCCTCAGCGGCGACGGGATTCCGGACCGGGGTGCGGCCGTGCCTCGCGCCTGTCGCGCCCTCCATCGGTCCACACCCCCCATCGGGCTCCGGGCGGGCATCCGGGACCTGTCCCGATGGACCAGCCGCTGGTCCGCCCGCGCGATGGCTGCATACCCGGCCCCGACGAGGGTCGAAACTCTTTGCGCGCACCGAGTTGCGCGCTGTGACGCCGGGCCGGTCAGACGGGGTCGGTCAGGTGCCCGCCGAGCCAGCCGAGCGAGGCCGGGAGCATCCGCGACCAGGTGTTGAAGTTGTGCCCGCCGGTGTCCAGGGTGATCGCGTTGACGGTGGTCGCGGTGCCCTTGGCGGCGGCCCGGAACCGCTCCGTCTCGGAGAAGTAGTCGCCGTCACCCTCGCGGCTGCCGCCGACCAGCAGCGCGGTGCCCGGCGCCGGCAGGTGTGCCAGGCGCCAGTTCAGGTCGGCCTCCTCGCGGCGCTGCTGGTCGCCACCGAACAGGTCGCCGGTGGTCGGGTCCTCGGCCGCCTTGTAGTAGCCGGACAGCGACACCGCCGCGGAGAACACGTCCGGGTGCCGCATCGCCAGCTTCAGCGCGCAGTACCCACCGGTGGAGTTGCCGATCACCCCCAGGCTGCCGGGGCCCTCCGCGATCCGGTACGAGGAACGCAGCGCGGCCGGCACGTCGGCGCTGAAGTAGCGGTCGGACTGCGGGCCGCCCGGCACGTCCTCGCACTCGGTGTCGCGGGGCATCGCCGGGGACGGACGCATCAGCACCAGGACCGTCGGCTTGGCCTTGCCCTCGGTGCTGAGCTTCAGCTGCACCGCCGGGTAGTTCAGCTTGGTGATCAGGTTCTTGGCGTCGCCGGGGAAGCCGGTGATGGCGATCGCCGCCGGGAAGTGCTTGTCCTGGAAGGCGGGCTGGAAGTACTGCGGCGGCAGGTACACATAGCCCTCGGTGGACAGGCCGGTGGCCGCGCCGGGCAGCCGGACCTTCTCCAGCCGGCCGACCTGCGCCGGGTCGCGGCCCAGCGCGCCGGTGTCGCGGACGTTCTCCGAGCTGATCTTCTCCACACCCTTGGTGCGGCCGAGCAACTGGTTCTGGATGGTCACCGGACCTTCGTCGTTGGTGCCCAGCAGGTCGGCCCAGCTGCTGTAGAAGGCGAAGTAGTTGTTGGCCACCAGACCCAGCGTGCACATCACGGCAAGCTGAGTGCCGAGGATGGTGGCCAGCCGGCCCAGCACCGCCTTCCAGCTCTGCCTGGCCAGCCGGGGCCACAGCCAGACGGTGCCCGCGACCATCAGCGCGGAGAAAAGTGCCGACAGCGCAAGCACTTTGTGACTGGTCAGACCCATATCCCCGCGCGACCTCACTCCCCGCCGTTTTCCCCCGAAGGATCAGGATGCCTGAGAGTTTCCTGGGAACCCTGAGCGTTCAGGTGGAGCGCGAACCGCCGCGCCCCCGCCGATCGGCGGGGGGCGTACGTGGGAAACTGGCACAAAGACCGCACGAAGGAGTGCAGAAGTGGCCCGTCAGTCCCGCGATGCCGGTGACACCCTGGTCCGCGTCGGCGGAGTGGTGTTCATCCTCGGCACGCTCGCCGTCATCGCGACCTTCGTGCCGTACGTCCTCGACCTGCCGCGCCTGCCGTCCATCGCCTGGGGGCTGTCCATGCTGATGCCGCTCGGGCTGCTGGTGACGCTGGTCGGACTGTTCGCCACCGCCCGCGCCGAGTCCCGCCGGCGGCGCGCCGCCCGGGAGGCCGCGGCCGCACGCTGACCCGCCGCCCGGGAGGCCGCGGCCGCCCGGTGACCCGCCGTCAGGCCAGGTGTGCGGACAGCCAGTCGGGGAACTCGGTGAGGTCGCGCAGCACCACGTCCGCGCCCGCCGCGGCCAGTTCGGCGGCGCTGTACGGGCCGGTGGCCACGCCCACCGCGACGGCCTCGGCGGCCCGGGCACCCCGGATGTCGCCCAGGTGATCGCCGACGTAGACGTTCGCGCCGTGCGCGCGCAGCGCCTCGCCCTTGCCCTCCGCCCACAGATCGCCGAGCAGCACGTCCACCTCCAGCCCGATGCCGTCCAGGTGCCGGCGCGCGTTCGGCTCCCACTTGCCGGTGATCACCAGCACCCGGCCGCCGACCGCCCGCACCGCCGCGACCGCCGCCAGCGCGCCGGGCAGCTCCAGCGAGCCGGGCACCGCGTGCTCCACGTACAGCTCCCGGTAGCGGTCCACCATCGCGTCCAGCTGCTCCGGCGGGAACCAGTGCGCCAGCTCCTGCGCCAGCGGCGGCCCCAGCCGGCTCACCGCCAGCCCGGAGTCGATGAAGGTGCCGGTCTCGGCGGAGAGCACGTCGTAGGTGTCCTTGATGCCCGGGCGGGTGTCGAGGAGTGTCATGTCGAGGTCGAAGCCGACGGTCAGAGCCATGCGATCCAGCCTAACCAGCCACGATTTCCCCCCGGAAAAGCCGGACGAGCAGCCACAATATGGACATACCGCTGAAGTCCGACCCGTGCCGCCGGAGGTCCCTGGTGCCGCCCCCGTTCTCCCGCCGCGCCGCCCTCGCCGGGCTCGGCGCCGCCCTGCTCACCGGCTGCGGCCCGCATCCGGCGCCCGCCGGGCCGCCGCCGCAGACCGCCGACGGCTCGGCGCCGCCCTCGCCCACGCCCAGCCCGACGCCCAGCCCGACGCCGAGCGTCACCGTCAACGGCGCGGACGGGGCAGTCACCGTCCCCGGCGGGGCGACCCGGGTGATCGCCCTGGACACCGCCGAACTGGACTCCGCGATCACCCTCGGCATCCCGCCCGTCGGCGCCGCCAAGTCCCCGCTCGACCCCGGCCTGCCCGACTACTGGCCGGCCTCCTGGCTGGCCCGGATCACCGTGGTCGGCGACATCGGCGGCCCGCCCGTCCCGGCGGCCATCGCCCGCCTGCGCCCGCAGCTGATCCTCTCCAACCGCACCCGCGACGCCGCCCACCTGGACACCCTGCGCGGCCTCGCCCCGACCGTGCTCACCCAGACCACCGGCGCGCCCTGGAAGGAGAACTTCCAACTGCACGCCGCCGCCCTCTACCGCCACGAACAGGCCGCCGCCGTGGTCGGCGCCTACGCCCGCCACCTCGACCAGGCCACCAGGGCGATCGCCTCCGCCGGCCTCGCCGGGCAGCGCATCAGCCTGGTCCGGTTCGTCGAGGACTCCCCCACCGTCCACCTGTACGCCCGGCAGAACTTCCCCGGCAGCGTCCTCACCGACCTCGGTCTGCCCCGGCCCGACCCGCAGAACACCGACCAGTTCGCCCTCGAAACCACCCCCGACCAGCTCTCCCACGCCGACGGCGACCTCCTGCTCTACTCCGGCCACGGCCACCCCGACCGCAACGGCCTCAACGCCACCCTCGCCTCCCCCGCCTGGCAGTCCCTCGGCGCCGTCCGCGCCCACCGGGCCTTCCCCGTCAACGACCAGCTCTGGTTCCAGGGCATCGGCTACACCGGCGCGCACTTCCTGATCGCCGAACTCCTCCACCTGCTCGGCGCCAGCTGAGACGGCCCGCCGGTACGACACACCGCCGGGGAACCGGACGCCGACGGATCACCGCGCAGGACTCCCCGACGGTCGGCCCACCGAGTGGGGCCCGGAACCCGGCCGCGGCAACCCTCGACGGCACGCCTCGCGCTACGCCTTGCGCCGGCGCAGCGTCACCGCCAGCAGGAACAGCGCCGTCAGCACCGCCGCCACCCGCAGGACGTCCGGGGCGGCGGCCCAGGTGGCGTGGCCGGCGTCGGTGCCGGGGGACAGCGGGGTGCCCCAACGGCCCTTCTCGCGGCCCCAGTTCCATATCGTCAGACCGGTCACCGTGATCAGCGGGATGCCCAGCACGGCGAACTTCTTCAGCAGGTCGGAGAGTCCGCTCGACAGGTACGCCAGGCCCCAGCCCAGCAGCATCGCCAGCAGCGAACCCGTCACCGCGCCGCCGAGCAGCACCGCCGCGCCGAGCAGCAGCAGTGGCGCGGGCCGCCGGGCCCCGCCGCCGGCCGCCGGGGCGGTGGCGGGTGCGGGCTCCGGAGCAGGAACCGGTTGCGGCTTGCCGAGGAGGAAGCGCAGGGCACGCACCGCCAGGCCCGGGCGCGGCTCGGCCGGGGCCGGCGGCTCGGGTTCGGGCTCCGGCTCCGGTTCGGGCTCGGGCTCGGCCTTCGGCTCCTCCGCCGGCAGGTCGAAGTACACCTCGGTCCAGCCGGGGAACACCGAGGTGACGTCGGCGCGGCCACGCCCCTCCGCCCAGTGCGCGGCCCGGTCCACCTCGTCCTGGGACGGCCCGGCCGGCAGCTCGAACTCGACGGGGGGCGGCACCGGCTTGTCGAACTCGACGCGGCGCTGCGGCGGAGGTGTCACCGGCATCGGCGGCGCCGACGGGACGGCCGCCACCGGCGGCGGCTCGGCCGCCGGCGCGGGCACGTACACGCTGTCCCCGCCGTCCGAGCCGTCCGCCGACCCGCCCTCGCGCCACCACGAGCCGCCCGCCATCGCCCCGCCACCCGCCCTCACGTCGTACATCCCGCCGCATCGAGACGGTACCCACCCGCGGCCGCCCGAAGCGAGCCCCGTCCAGTGGACGCCGACGCCCCGCCGGGCCCGGACCGCCCCGGTTTCGCCGGGAGTTCTTCCGCCGTTCTGGGCCTCGGACGGGGGCGTTGACTAGGCTGGACCGGATGACCGCACCGCAGAGCGCGCCGCGCACCACCCGCGCAAGCGCCCCCCGCACGCTGGCCGAGGAACTCCGCGGCCGGGAGGACGACGCTGTCGCGGCGCTGCTCCGGGCCCGCCCCGACCTGCTGAACCCGGTGCCGACCGACCTCACCCAGCTGTCCGCCCGGCTCTCCAGCCGGGCGTCCGTGCTGCGCGCGCTGGAGCGGCTCGACCGCTTCACCCTGCAGACCGCCGAGGCGCTGGCCGCCGCCCCCGAGGGCGCTTCCGAGACCGTCGTGCGCAACCTGCTGGCCGGGCCGGCCCGGGTCAAGCCGCACCCCGGTGCCGACCCGGTGGACCGCGCAGCCGTCACCGCCGCGCTCCCCGGCGCACTCGCCCGGCTGCGCGAACAGGCCCTGATCTGGGGCCCGGACTCGGCGCTGCGGCTGGTCCTCGCCGTCCGCGAGGCACTCGCCCCGAGCGCCACCAACCCGGGCCGCACCGGTCTCGGCCCGACCCTCGCCGAGGCCACCGTCGGCATGTCGCCCGCCCGCCTCCAGCAGCTGCTGGCCGGCGCCGGACTGCCGCCCACCCCCGACCCGGTCACCGCCGTCGCCGCGCTCACCGCCCTGCTCGGCGACCGCAAGCGCCTGACCGCGCTGCTCGACCAGGCCCCGCCCGCCGCCCTCGGCCTGCTGGAACGCCTGGTCTGGGGGCCGCCCACCGGCACCGTCCCGGACGCCGCCCGGCAGGTCACCGCCGACGACGCGCACAGCCCCGTCGAGTGGCTGCTCGCCCGCGGCCTGCTGCTGCCCTCCAGCCCCACCTCGGTGGTGCTGCCCCGCGAACTCGCCCTGCACCTGCGCGGCGGCCGCACCCACCGCGCCGTCGAACCGGCCCCGCCCGCCGTCGCCCCCGTCGTCACCCGCGACCCCGCACTCGTCGACCGCACCGCCGCCGGACAGGCCGCCACCGCCGTACGGACCCTCGAAGAGCTGCTCGAAGCCTGGGGCCTCACCCCGCCGCCCACCCTGCGGGCCGGCGGCCTCGGCGTCCGCGACCTCAAGCGCGCCGCCGCACTCCTGGAATGCTCCGAGTCCGACGCCGCGTTCTGGCTCGAACTCGCCTACACCGCAGGGCTGTTGGCCCCCGACGGCGAGATCGACGAAGTGTGGGCGCCGACCCCCGCGTACGACCAGTGGCGACAGCAGGACACCGCCGAACGCTGGACCCTGCTCGCCCGGACCTGGCTCACCGCCACCCGGGTCGGCCGCCTGACCGGCACCCCCGACGGCAAGGGCCGGCCGCGCGCCGCCCTCGGCCCCGAACTCGACCGCACCCTCGCCCCGTCCGTCCGCCGCGCCACCCTCACCCGGCTCGCCGAACAGCCCCCCGGCACCGCCGCCGGGGCCGACGCCCTGCTGCCCGCCCTGCGCTGGCACCGCCCGCTGCGCGGCGGCCCCACCGGCCCCGACGGCCGCGACCTGCGCGAGACGCTCACCGACTGGACCCTGCACGAGGCCGAACTGCTCGGCATCACCGGCCGCGGCGCACTCGCCGCCCCCGCCCGCGCCCTGCTCGCCGGCACCGACCCCACCGGCGTCCTCGCCCCGCTGCTGCCCGAACCCCTCGACCACGTCATCCTGCAGCCCGACCTCACGGCGATCGCCCCGGGCCCGCTGCTCACCCCGCTCGCCCAGACACTCGCGCTCTGCGCCGACATCGAGTCCAAGGGCGGCGCGACCGTCTACCGCTTCACCCCCGACAGCATCCGCCGCGCCCTCGACGCCGGACGCACCGCCGCCGACCTGCAGGGCTTCCTCGCCCAGCACTCCCGCACACCCGTCCCGCAGCCGCTCGCCTACCTGATCGACGACATCGCCCGCCGCCACGGCATCCTGCGGGTCGGCGCCGCGTCCTCCTACCTGCGCTGCGACGACCCCCGCCTGCTCGGCGAAGTCCTCGCCGACCGGCGCGCCGCGGAACTGCGCCTACGGCTGCTCGCCCCCACCGTGCTCGCCGCGCAGGCCCCGCCGGACACCCTGCTCACCGTGCTGCGCACCATGGGCTACGCGCCCGCCGCGGAGTCCGCCGAGGGCGACGTGGTGATCACCCGCCCCGACGCCCGCCGCACCCCGCCACGCACCGCCCCCACCCCCGTCCCCGACGGCCCCGCCCGCCCCGACGACACCCTGCTCACCGCCGCCGTCCGCGCCATCCGGGCCGGCGACCGCGCCGCGACCGCCCCCCGCAAGGACGCCGTCGCCGGCCCCGCGAGCGCGGCCGTCCCGCGCACCGCAGCCGCCGATACCCTCGCCTCCCTGCAGACCGCGGTCCTCCTCGGCGAACGCATGTGGATCGGCTACATCAACGCGGAGGGCCTCTCCTCGCAGCGCGTCATCGACCCGGTCAAGGTCGAGGGCGGCTTCGTCACCGCCTACGACCACCTCACCGACGAAGTCCGCACCTTCGCCCTCCACCGCATCACCGGCGTGGCCGAGGTCGACGACTAGGGCCTGTCCGGCCGATCTTGTCGGATCAGCGCGCGGCTCCCCCAGCCCTTGGGGGCTGGGAGGTACCCCCATTTCGCGCCCGGCTGGGCGTGCCGCCGGAACGTCCTCGTACTGGGTGTACTTGGATGTTTCGGCGGTGCGTCCGTGGGGGCACCTCCCAGCCCGCCAGGGCTGGGGGTGGGGGCACCTCCCGGCCCGCCAGGGCTGGGGGCGGATGATCCGGCGTCGCGCGCCCGGCAAGATCGGCCGGACAGGCCCTAGGCAGGCGAGGCGCGTGGGGGTACCTCCACGCCCTGGCGGTACCCCCACGCGCCCCTGGCCGTACTCACTTCTTGGCGTGCTGCTTCGCGTCCTCTTCCGCCTTCTGCTTCTTCGCCTCTTCCATGATCGCGTGCGGGTCCGGCATCTTCGGCTCCACGCCGGTCAGCAGGCCGGTGCCGGTGAAGGCGAGGGTGCCGAGCAGGCCGCCGGGCTGGCCGACGTCGGCGACCTGGTCGAGGGCCGGGGTCTCGCCGGCGGCGCTTGCGGGCGTCGCCCCGAGGGTGGTGGCGAGGGCGGCGCCGGAAAGCGCGAGGCCGGCCAGGAATCGGTTGCGCATGGTCATGGCCTGCCCAACGAGCCGGCCGCGTGGGAGTCACTGTTGCGGGAGGCCGGGCTCCGCTTGGCGATCCGGACGGGCTGTCCCACGGGTCGCGGTTAGACTGCGGAACGGCCGGGGGTGGGAGGGTCCACCCGCGCCGGAACCGGGCCTTCGCCGGCCCCCGACAGGACCGGAGCCGTGACCACTTCCCCCGCTGTGCAGCCCCCCGTCGCCCGTGCGGCGACCGGCCGCGTGTTCGGGGTCCGGCTGACCCGCCGGAGCCGGACGGCCCTGTTCACGCTGCTGAGTTTCGCGGCCTGTCTGGCGCTGGGCGTCCAGCAGTGGACGTCGCTCCAGTTGGGCGGCTTCGACCTCGGGATCTTCGACCAGGGCGTACGCGGCTACGCGCATTTCGGGCTGCCGGTGTCAACGCTGAAGAGCGTGCACCACGAGTTCCCCCCGGACTTTTCCCTGCTGGGCGACCACTTCTCGCCGGTACTGGCACTGCTCGCCCCGCTGTACTGGGTGTGGGACGACCCGCGGATGCTGCTGGTCGGGCAGGCGGCGCTGTTCGCGGCGGGCGTTCCGCTGGTGCGCCGGATCGCGAGCCGGGCGTTCGCGGGTGCCGACGCGCGGGTCCGTACCCGGGTGATGGACGTCGCGGCGCTGGTGTACGGGCTGGGCTGGCCGCTGCTGATCTCCTCACGCAGCGGGTTCCACGAGGTGGGGTTCGCCGTCCCGCTGTTCCTGCTGCTGTTCGAACGGGCGGGGGCGCGGCGTTGGGGCGCGGCGGCGCTCGCGGCGCTGCTGCTGTGCGCGACCAAGGAGGACCTGGGGCTGGCGGTCGGCGCGTTCGGCGCGGTGCTGCTGTGGCGCGAGCGCGGCGGCACGGACCGGTGGGCGAAGGTGCTGGGCTGGGCGTTGCTGGTGGGCGGTCCGCTGGCCAGCGCGGTGGAGATCGCCTACCTGATTCCGGCGATGGGCGGCGCACCCGGCTACTACTGGAACTACGGGCAGCTCGGTGCGGACGGCGGCGAGGCGCTGCGGCACGTGCTCGGCAACCCGTGGCTGCTGGTGGACTCGGCGTTCTCCAGCCCGCTGAAGCCGATGCTGCTCGGCTGGCTGGTGCTCACCACGGCGGCTCTGCCGTTCCGTTCGGCGACCTCGCTGGTCGCGCTGCCGCTGCTCGCGGAAC
Source organism: Kitasatospora sp. NPDC048662 (assembly GCF_055587065.1). Taxonomy (NCBI): domain Bacteria; kingdom Bacillati; phylum Actinomycetota; class Actinomycetes; order Kitasatosporales; family Streptomycetaceae; genus Kitasatospora; species Kitasatospora sp. NPDC048662. The sequence continues at coordinate 920,739 of NZ_JBVJHA010000002.1, forward strand.
GGATCCTGTCCGACAATCCGAACCACTGGTCGATCGCCCGGCACTACGACGCGTTCCTGTGGCCGATTCTGGTCACCGCCGCGATCGAGACCCTGGGCGTGCTGTGGGCGCGCGGGCAGCACCGGCAGGCCCGCGCGCTGGGCGCCACCGCCGCCGTCCTCTCGCTCACCGCCGCGGCCACCCTCGGTCTCTACCACCTGGCCGTCCCGTACGAGTGGCAGCCGAAGGCCTCGCCGGCGGCGCTGGCCCGGGCGGCGAAGCTGATCCCGGACGGCGCCACCGTGGAGGCCGACAACCAGGTCGCGCCGCGTCTGACCAACCGCACCCACGTGATGCTGGCCGACGGCACCCCGCGCGGCCAGGAGTACGTGATCCTGCGCTACACCCAGCGCGCCTTCCCGTTCCAGAAGGACCCGGACCAGGCCGCCTACCGCACCTTCCTGCTCGCCCACGGCTACCAGGAACTCTTCGACCAGGACGGCGTCACCCTCCTCCGCCACACCGACCCCGCCCCCGTCCCCGGCACCCACCTCCCCGGCCCCGGCTCCACCCCGTACCAGGAGATCATCCCCCCGGACGTCGGCCACAACTTCTTCCTCGGCTGACCGACTCGGGTCCCGGTGCGTCAGACGCCGCGCGCGTCCCGCAGTAAGTCCACCAACTCGTCGACGTTCGTCCACGGATTGGTGCGATGGGCGTCCTCGCTACGTGCCCGAAGTCGGCCGGCACGCTCCCGCGCGTTCATATACCGCTCGTCGCCCGGGCCGCGGAGGCCGACGTAGTCCAAGTGCTTCCGCTGGGCGCTGTAGCCGCACACGCCGGACTTCTCCAGGGCGGTCTGCGCGGCCGCAGTCGTCTGGTAGGACGTCAAGTTGTGGAGGTGCAGCAGGAGCCAGAACTCGAAGCACGGATTGGTCAAGGCCACTTTGACGCCTGCTCGCCGAGCCAGCACGAGTGCCTCGTCAAGTGACGGGTGTGCTTTGGGTGCCTCCACGTCCACCACACACCAGACCTCGTCGTAGGCCGTGTACCGGTCGGCGGCTGTGAACGGGGCCCGGTCCTTGTGGCTGATCGCCGCTCGGACCAGGGACTTCGGCTCGCCATGGTCCGCGCCCAGGCATATTGTCACGGGAAGTGACTTGAGATCGCTCCTGAGCCCCTTGAAGTACATGGACTCCGTGCACTCGCCCTCGCAGTAGATCAGGAACCGGCGCTGCTCGGCACGCGTGCTCTTCCCTCTCTGGAGCGACTTGCCGCGCCTCATGAGTTCCTGCCGGCGACGACGTTTCGCCCGATTTCACCCAGCAACTCGTCGTCCAGGGCCGGAACGGCACCGTATCGCCCGGAAAGATAGCGTTTTTCCAGATTCTCGACGGAATCTCGCACATGGAAGTCCGTCAGCGGGAAAATCTTGGTCGAGAGTGTTTCGTGACCCTTCTCGGTGAACCAGACCTGATCGCGGTAGAGCTCCGTTCGCACGTTCCTCCCCAGCAACGCAGCCTCGTGGGTGCTGAAAATGAGCTGCGCCCCAGTCCGATTCACTTCGGGTGACTGGAACATCCCGACCAGTGCGTCCACGAGGTACGGGTGCAGGCGCGCGTCGAGCTCATCCACGCAGAGGACCGATCCTGTGGACAAGGCACCGAGGACCGGCCCGATCAGCCCGATCCAGGTCTTCGTCCCGCTCGACTCCTCGTTCAGATCCAACGGGAAGACGCCGCCGTCCGCCCGGTGCTCCACACGCACTGTGTGCAGGCCCGGAGACTCGACCCGGACCCGGTCGCCCAAAACGTCCCGCATGACCTGACGGAGCCGTTGGTACTCGTCCATCACGGATTCATCGGGTTCCTCGACCGCCAGTCCGGAGACCCCGAGGTCTGCATACCTCAGCAGCTGCATGACGGGCGACGAACTGTCGTCGCCCGCTTCTTCGAGCAGCAGCCGGACAGTGCTGTCCATCCGCGCTCGGTAGTTTCTGTCGGTTGCCAGTCGCAGACCCGATCGGAACCACCGGAAGATCTCCCCCAGCTGGGCATGGTTCTGGGCAGCAGCGACGGAAAGGTAGAGGCTGTTCGGACGCAACAGCTCGGAGATGATCTTCTTTCGCCCGGTGAGCGAGCGCCCGAACGCGACGGTGCAGTCCGCTTTACGTTCGTACAGACGATTGGCCTTGCGCTCCGGATAGTAGTAGAGCCACTCTTCCAGGATCTTCTCGTCGTCGACGGAGAAGCCGAACTCGTGACGGACCCCGTTCACCACAAAGTCCACGCTGAAGGTCGATGGCCAGGACGCGGTGTCGGGACGCAGGACGAAAGGACGGCGAGGTACGCCGCCTTCTGGGTCCCAGCTCCGGAAGGACGAGAGGACAGCCGAACGCATCCAGCCGATGGCGTCGATGACATTCGACTTGCCCGAAGCATTCGTTCCGTAGATGGCAGCCACCGGAACCACGCGGAGGCCGCCGGCCCCGTCGACGCCACGCTCCGCCCGTTCGGGGTGACGATCCGCCGCGATCAGGGAGAGTTCTTGCTCATCACGCAGTGAAGCATGGTTGGCCACTCGAAACCGCAACAGCACGGCAACCTCCACATGCATCTGGGCATGCTTTGTAGATGCCTCTCACGTCAAAACGTGACGATACAAGCTCTCTGAGTGCATCTCTAGGGGGTTCACCCGTACGCGGACACTCAGTGCTGACAAATACGCCGAATCATCCGTGCGACCGGCCTCGCGCGATGGGGCACACTGGAGGTTTGGCCCGCGCGGAAGGGGATGCACAGGCGTGAACGGACCGCTGATCGTGCAGAGCGACAAGACGCTGCTGTTGGAGATCGACCATCCGCAGGCGGCGGAGTGCCGGCGGGTGATCGCGCCGTTCGCGGAGTTGGAGCGGGCGCCGGAGCACATTCACACGTACCGGGTGACGCCGCTGGGGCTGTGGAACGCGCGGGCGGCGGGGCACGACGCCGAGCAGGTGGTGGACGCGCTGGTGACGTACTCGCGCTACCCGGTGCCGCACGCGCTGCTGGTGGACGTGGCGGACACCATGGCGCGGTACGGGCGGCTGCAGTTGCAGAAGCACCCGGTGCACGGGCTGGTGCTGTCCACCACGGACCGGCCGGTACTGGAGGAGGTGCTGCGGTCGAAGAAGGTCGCACCGCTGGTGGGGGCCCGGGTGGACCCGGACACGGTGGTGGTGCACCCGTCGGAGCGCGGGCAGATCAAGCAGGTGCTGCTGAAGCTGGGCTGGCCGGCCGAGGACCACGCCGGGTACGTGGACGGCGAGTCGCACCCGATCCACCTGGAGGAGGACGGCTGGCAGCTGCGCCCGTACCAGCGGCACGCGGTGGACGGGTTCTGGCACGGCGGCTCCGGCGTGGTGGTGCTGCCGTGCGGCGCCGGCAAGACGCTGGTGGGCGCGGCGGCGATGGCGGAGGCCAAGTCGACCACGCTGATCCTGGTGACCAACACCGTCTCGGCCCGGCAGTGGAAGCACGAGCTGGTCAAGCGGACCTCGCTGACCGAGGACGAGATCGGCGAGTACAGCGGCACCCGCAAGGAGATCCGCCCGGTGACCATCGCCACGTACCAGGTGATGACCACCAAGCGGAAGGGCGTGTACCCGCACCTGGAGCTGTTCGACGCCCGCAACTGGGGCCTGGTGGTCTACGACGAGGTGCACCTGCTGCCCGCGCCGGTGTTCAAGTTCACCGCCGACCTGCAGGCCCGCCGCCGGCTCGGTCTGACGGCGACGCTGGTGCGTGAGGACGGCCGCGAGGGCGACGTGTTCTCGCTGATCGGCCCGAAGCGCTTCGACGCCCCGTGGAAGGAGATCGAGGCACAGGGCTACATCGCGCCCGCCGACTGCTGCGAGGTACGGGTGACGCTGTCCGACTCGGAGCGGCTGATGTACGCGACCGCCGAGCCGGAGGAGAAGTACCGGTTCTGTTCGACCACGGTGACCAAGCGCCGGGTGGTGGAGCGGCTGGTGGAGAAGCACAAGGGCGACCAGACGCTGATCATCGGTCAGTACATCGACCAGCTGGACGAGTTGGGCGAGGCGCTGAACGCCCCGGTGATCAAGGGTGAGACCTCGAACGCGCAGCGCGAGAAGCTGTTCGAGGCGTTCCGGTCGAAGGAGATCAGCGTGCTGGTGGTCTCCAAGGTCGCGAATTTCTCGATCGACCTGCCGGAGGCCACGGTGGCCATCCAGGTGTCGGGCACCTTCGGCTCCCGTCAGGAGGAGGCGCAGCGGCTGGGCCGGGTGCTGCGCCCGAAGGCGGACGGGCACGCGGCGCACTTCTACTCGGTGGTCGCCCGGGACACCGTGGACCAGGACTTCGCGGCGCACCGCCAGCGTTTCCTGGCCGAGCAGGGCTACGCGTACCGGATCGTCGACGCGGACGACCTGTAGGCGCGGTTAGAGCTTGACGCCGTCGCGGCCCAGGAAGAGGACGCGCGCGGCGGTGTCGAGCACGATGCCGACGTTGCGGACGACGGCGGCCACCGGGCCCCGGCGGCGCTCCGAGACGCCGTGGGCGCCGTTGACCTGCGGGTTCATTCGTTCGTTCGTCATGTCTCCATGGTGCGTGCGGATCCGGGCGGCAGGCATCAGCCGAAAGGCCGTACCTGTCGGGCGGTTGGTCGTCCTGGAGGCGTACCGACCCCTACGCCCGTCAGGGGGTGATCCCCCAGGGGCGAAGGCCGGGTCGTCCCCGGGAATTGGATTCGCACCCGGACGGCGCCGGGTCTAGGATCGTCCGTCTGCCCCTCCCGAACCGTGGTGCCGCGTCGGCAGCCGTGGGAGGTACCGGCCGCTCGGAAACCGGCCGGTGTCCTTCACCGTGAGCCAAGACGAGTCCGCCGCCCCTGGATGCCGGGCGGCCGGGAAGGTCCGCCGTGCACTCCCCCACTCCCACCGACACGTTCGCCGCCACCGATCCGCTGGGCCGCGAACGCTCCCACCTGGCCGCCTCCCGGGCCGCACTGAAGGCGATGCGCGAGGACGTCGAGGCGCTCGACCTGCGTGACGTCACCGGCACCTGGGTGTCCTCGCTGGTGCTGCAGAAGCAGATCGACGAGCGCATCAAGGCGCTGGCCGACCTCGCGCACACGCCGCTGTTCTTCGGCCGCCTGGACTACCTGCACGCGATCAGCGAGGCCGACTCCGAGGGCAGCGGCGGCGAGCGGTTCTACATCGGCCGCCGGCACGTCCACGACGCCGACGGCGACCCGATGGTGATCGACTGGCGCGCCCCGGTCTCCCAGCCGTTCTACCGGGCCAGCCGCAAGGACCCGATGGACGTCGAGAAGCGCCGCCGATTCGGCTACACCGGTGGCGAGTTGACGGCCTACGAGGACGAGAACCTGTCCGACCCGGACGAGGGCGACAGCCGCTCCGCGCTGCTGGCCGCGGAGATCGAGAAGCCCCGCGTCGGCCCGATGCGCGACATCGTCGCCACCATCCAGCCCGAGCAGGACGAGATCGTCCGCGCCGACATCACCGGCACCGTCTGCGTCCAGGGCGCCCCCGGCACCGGGAAGACCGCCGTCGGCCTGCACCGTGTCGCCTACCTGCTGTACGCGCACCGCGAGCGGCTCGCCCGCACCGGCACCCTGGTGGTCGGCCCGAACCGGTCCTTCCTCCAGTACATCGAGCAAGTCCTGCCCGCGCTCGGCGAGTTGGACGTCGCCCAGGCCACCGTGCAGGAGCTCGTCGGCCACGTCGAGGTGCGCGGCACCGACACCGCCGACGCCGCCCGGATCAAGGGCGACGCCCGAATGGCCCAGGTGCTGCGCAACGCGGTGCGGGCCGGCATCACCCTGCCCACCGAACCCTGCGTGGTGGTCCGCGGCTCCCGCCGCTGGCGCGTGCCCGCGTACGAACTCGAGGAGATCGTCCGCGAGTTGATGGACCGCGAGATCCGCTACGGGGCTGCCGCCGAGGCCCTCCCGCAGCGGATCTCGCACGCCGTGCTGGTCAAGATGGAACAGGGCGGCGAGGCCCCCGACGACCGGGTGCAGGACGCGGTGGCCCGCAACGCCGCCGTGAAGGCCGTCGTCAAAGCCTGCTGGCCGGCCGTCGACCCGGTGAAGCTGGTGCACCGCCTGCTGGCCGACGCCGAGTTCCTGGCCACCGCCGCCGACGGCATCCTGGACGCCGACGAACAGGCCACCATCCGGTGGGCCAAGGCGCCGCGCTCCGCCCGCACCGCACCGTGGTCCGCCGCCGACGCCGTCCTGATCGACGAGACCGCCGACCTGGTCCACCGCACCCCCTCGCTCGGCCACGTGGTCGTCGACGAGGCCCAGGACCTCTCCCCCATGCAGTACCGGGCCGTCGGCCGCCGCTGCACCACCGGCTCCGCGACCGTCCTCGGCGACCTCGCCCAGGGCACCACCCCCTGGGCGACCGCCAGCTGGCAGGAAGCCCTGCACCACCTCGGCAAGGACGGCGCGCACATCGAGGAACTCACCCAGGGCTTCCGCGTCCCCGGCGAGGTCATCGCCTACGCCTCCCGCCTCCTCCCCGCGATCGCCCCCGGCCTGGCCCCCGCGACCTCCGTCCGCGACACCCCCGGTTCCCTGACCATCCGCCACGTCCCCTCCGGGCGGGACGAATCCGTCCTCGCCGCCTGCCAGGACGCCCTCCGGCACGAGGGCTCCGTCGGCCTGATCGCCGCCGACGCCCGCATCCCCGCCCTCGCGGAGACGCTCAGCGCCGCGGGGCTGCCCTGGCTGGAGCCCGGCACCGAGACCACCGCCGACGCCCGCCTCACCCTCGTCCCGGCCTCCCTCGCCAAGGGCCTCGAATACGACTACGTCGTCCTCGACGAACCCGCCGCGATCATCACCGGCGAACCCGACCACCGCACCGGCCTGCGCCGCCTCTACGTGTCACTGACCCGCGCGGTGTCCGGCCTGACGGTGCTCCACACGGACCCGCTGCCGGAGGAGCTGGGCTAGGCAGGGGCGCGAGACAGGGGACGCGAACGCAGGTGGGCGCGAAGACAGGGGCGCGGGGAACTGCGCGCAGCGGAGGCACCCACCCGCAAGATCGCGACGCAGGACAATGACCTGCACTTGATCGCGACCTTGCGGACGTGGCCTGCGCTTGTCGCGCAGTTCCCCGCGCCCCTCTCTGCGCACCTCACTACTCCCCGATGAGCTCCCGCCACTGCACGACCTTCGTCGCGTCCACCGCCCCGGCCCAGCCGCCCAGGCGCACCGCCCCACCGATGTGGAAGGCGTCGAAGCCCGCCGCGCGCAACTCGGGGACGTGTGCGGCGCGCAGGCCGCCGCCGACGAGGATCTGCTGGCGGTAGCCGGGTTCGCCGGACTTGGCGAGTTCGCCGAGGAGGACCTCCCGGCCCGCGTCCACGCCGGCCGGGTCGCCGGAGGTGAGGAAGGTGTCGAGCCCGGGCAGCTCGGCGACGGCGGCGCGGACCTCGGAGCGGTCGGTGCTGTGGTCGATGGCCCGGTGGAAGGTCCAGCGGCAGCCGGTGACGGCGTCGGCGACGGCGCGGGTCGCGTCGAGGTCGATCGCGCCGTCGGGGGTGAGGAAGCCGAAGACGAACTCCTCCGCGCCCTCGGCCCGCAGCGCGGCGGTCCGGGCCAGCAGTACGTCGAGGTCGCCGGGGGTGAAGCCGTCGCGGATGCGGAGCATGACCCGCAGCGGCAGCGAAACGGCGGCGCGGATCGCGGCGAAGTCCTGGACGGTGGGGGTGAGCCCGTCGGCGGCCATGTCGGTGACCAGTTCGAGGCGGTCCGCGCCGCCCGACTCGGCAGCCCTGGCGTCCTGGGGGGTCAGCGCGATCACTTCGAACATTGGTCTAGACATGTCCGACAGCCTGCCACATCGGCCCGCCCCGGGCGACCCCCCTCGGCCGTTCGGCCCCGCGCCCTCTCCCCGTTCGCTCCCCGTCGGCGCCCCGTTCGCCCGTCTCCCTCCCCGTTCGCCCGCCTCCCTCCCCGTTCAGCCCAGCCGGGGCGCGACCTGACGCCCCGCCGGCCGGACGGAGCCGAGCAGTCGGAACGCCAGCAGCAGCGCCAGCGCCGTCCCGAACGCGTACGGCGCGGCCCGCCACACCCCGCCGAGCTGCTCCCAGAGCGAGAACAGGCTGAACCCGGCGGTCAGCGGCAGCAGCGCGACGCCGAATGCGGCGGGCAGCAGCCGGTCGCGGGCGGCGAACAGCATCAGCAGCGGCGGGAGCAGCAGCAGCGCGACGGGCCACCAACCGTCCATCAGGTAGCGGGTGTCGTAGCTGCCCTGGGCCCGGGTCACGGCGAATCCGGCGGCCGCGCCGGCCAGGACCAGCAGCCGGTCGGCCCGGCCGCGGGAGTCGCCCGGCCCGGTCGGTGCGAGGGCCAGCAGCAGGCCCCCCAGCAGGTAGGGCATCAGGACGACGGCGGAGTAGAGGAAGAACCAGCCGCTGCCGGGCTTCGGGCCGAACAGGTCCAGCGCGGCGTACCCGATCCGGACGACGCCGAGCAGCGCCACCACGGCGCCGAGCAGCCGGACGGCCCGCCAGGCGCCGAACGCGGCGGCGGCGGCCAGCAGCAGCGGGACGACGACGAGGCCCAGCACGGCGAGGTTCTCCACCAGTCGGGCCCACGGCACGGCCGTTCCGGCCCGGGCGGCGTCGGTGATCCCGAACTCCCGCCAGTCGCCGGTGCCGGGCAGGGTGCCGAGGCCGAGCAGGGTGCCGGCCAGCAGCGGGGCGGCGGCGACCAGCAGGCGGCCGGGGAGCGCGGTCTCGGTCAGGCCGGTGCGTAGCCGCAGGCCGTAGCCGGCGAGGTCGAGTGCCTCGCGGGCGGTGGCGAGGCGGCCGGAGCCGGCGGTGGTGTCGGCGAACACCTCGGCGAGTTCGGCGCCCCGGTCGCGGCGGTAGCGGGCGGGGTAGAGCGCGAGGGCGGTGCGCAGCGCCAGGTTCATGCGGTGGCCCCCCGGGGACGGGCGGCGCCGCCGAGACGGCGCTGCGCCTCGGCGGCGACGGTGCGCAGCCGTTCGGCCTCGGTGGCCAGGACGTCCCGGCCGGTGCCGGTGAGGGCGTAGGTGCGGCGGGCCCGGCCGTCGACGATCTCCTCGGCGGCGACCTCGATCAGGCCCTGCTGGAGCAGCCGGTCGAGGGCGCCGTACAGGGTTCCGGTGCGGAGCCTGACCCGCCCCCCGGAGATCGCTTCGACCTCCTGGATCAGCGCGTATCCGTGCCGGGGGGCGTCCGCGAGGGCGGTGAGCAGCAGCAGGGTGGGTTCCTGCATGGCGCGTTCAGTCATACGACTACATATATCGCCGACCTTCCTATCCCCGCCATCCGGATCCGCTCCGCCCTGCGGGGTCGTCCCGGCGCAGCGCGCCGAGCAGGCCGGCCAGCACCGGCAGCCCCAGGGCGAACAGCGCCAGGGTGGCCCACGGGATGTCGGCGGTGTTCAGCACGGCGGGCGCGCCCATCACCCCGGTCACCCGGGAGCGCAGCAGGGCGTAGGCGGGGACGAAGCCGCTGACGGTGCCGAGCAGGGCGCCGAGCAGGGAGATCAGTCCGGCCTGGAGTCCGGCGACGGTGCGCCGGGTGCGCGGCCGGGCGCCGATCGCGGACAGCAGGACGCGTTCGCGGCGGGCGTCGTCGGCGGCCAGCGCGGTGGAGACCACGGCCGCGCCGAGCACCACCAGGGCGGCGAAGCCGCTGAGCGCGACCCGCACCACGCTGTCCTGCGGCCGGAAGCCGCGCTCCACCCCGAACTCGGAGTGCGGGGCGAGCCGGGCGACGGTGGCGGCGGCCCGCTGTTCGGCCCGGTCGGGGACGGGCGTGGTGGGCAGCCAGATCGCCCCGGCCGGCGTGACCTTCAGGCCGAGTCCGCGGATCGTCTCGGGCGCGATCACCAGCGGCGCGTAGCGCTGCGCGGCGGGCCGCTCGACCAGGACGGCCTCGACGGTGACGTCCTTGGCCTCCATGCCGTTGCCCAGCATCCGCAGCACCGCCTTGCCGTCGTGCAGGTAGGACGGGTCGGTGACCACGGCCTTCCCGGCGAGCAGCGCCGTCTCGGCGGCCGGGTCGCGCACCGCCAGCAGGTTGTGCAGCACCGGGACGTCGCCGACCACGGCCGGCCTGGTGACGCGCTGGCCGTAGCGCTGCCCGCCCTCCGCGTACACCACGCTGGAGCAGCCCTCGCAGAACACGTACTGGGCCTCGTACAGGTCGGCCCGCTCGCCGAGGTCCGGCAGGTCCTGGACCAGGGCCGTGCGCAGCTGCGGCAGGGCGTCGGTGTCGCCGTGCACGGTGAGCCGGACGGCGCCGACGGGCTGTTCCAGCCGGTAGGAGGCGCGGTCCTGGGCCTCGGCGCCGGCGGTGTGCACGCCGACCGCGACGGCTCCGGCGACGGCGGCCAGCACGGCGGCGACGGCGGGCCCGGTGCGGGAGCGGTGCCGGGCGGTGTCGCGCAGCGCGAGCCGCGGGCCGACGGGCAGCAGGCGGGCGAGCCGGCCGAGCAGGGCGAGCAGCAGCGGGGTGAACAGCAGCAGGCCGAGTTCGGCGAGCGTCGCGCCGCCCAGCACCGCCAGGGTGCGTATCGACAGTCCGGCGACCACCGGCATCCCGCCGGTCGGGGCGACCACCGCGCCGTACAGCGCGAGCCCGCTGCCGAGCAGCACGACGACCAGGCCGAGCAGCGGCGTCCAGCGGGCGGAGCGGCGCACCGGGTCACGGTCCGTCAGGCCGTCGAGCACCTCGCGGCGTCCGGCCTGCAGGGCGGGCAGCAGCGCGGCCAGCAGGGCGGTGACCACGCCGACGGCGGCGATCGCCAGCAGGTCGGACGGGTTCAGGGTGAGCTGCCCGAACCGGCTGCCGCCCCACTCCTCGATCCGGGTGCGCAGCACGGCGACCAGGGCGGCGCCGACCACGGTGCCGAGGACCGCGCCGGCCGCGCCGAGCACCAGGCCGCCGCCGAGCACCACGGCCCGGACGTGCCCGGGGCGACCGCCGGCCGCGCCGAGCAGGGCGAGTTGGCGGCGGGCCCGCCGGGCGCCGACCGCGAAGGCGGGGCCGGCCAGCAGCGCGACCTCCAGCAGGGCCATCGCGGCGGTGGTGGCGACCGTCATCAACCGGCGCTCGCGGGCGTCCTGGGCGCCGACGGCCTCCTGCCCGGCCAGCACCTCGGCCGGCGGGTGCGCGGCGACCTGACGGCTCGCCAGGGTGTAGCCGTAGCGGTTGAGTTCGCGCACCTGCTCCCAGCCGAGCTGCGCCCCGGCGGACAGCCGGACCAGCCAGGCGGCCTTGCCGGCGGCGGCCTGTTCGGCACTCGGGTTCTGCGGGGCGAGCCCGGCGACGACCTGAGCGGCGTCCAGCTGCTGGTACAACTCGCCGGGGCGGGCGACCAGTTCGGACTTGTTCAGGTCACCGGGGAGCTCGACGGTGCCGGTCAGTGTGAACGGGGTGGACTCCAGGCCGCGGACGGTGACCCGGTCGCCGATCCGCAGGCCGGTGCCGGTGAGGAACGCCCGGGTGGCAGCGGCCTCGTGGGCGGCGGCGGGAGCCCGGCCGGAGACCAGGTTCAGCCGGCCCTGCCAGAGCTCGCCGGTCAGATCGGCCTCGAAGGTGTCGACGGGAGCCAGGCCGTCCTTGGTCTGCACGGCCGCCACCGGGCCGGTGCGGGCGGGGATCAAGGTGCTGCCCTTGGGGAGCAACTCGCCGAGCAGCGCGGTCGGTTCGGTGGCGGCGGCGCGCTTCTGCTCGGGCGTCTCGTTGCCGGGGCGCAGTGGCAGGGTGCGGACGCCGTCGGCCGGGAACACCGACTGCTCGATGCTCCGGCCCGGGTCGTAGGCGCCGATCAGCGCGTCGGAGCGGCCCATCAGCCGGTCGGAGCGCTCGGCGGCGGTGAGCTGTCCGCTGCGGTGCACCACGTCCACGCCGGTCGCGCCGAGCACCGGCAGCGCGATCATCGCGACCACCAGGGCGCTGCGGCCCTTGGCCCGCCAGGCGTCGCGGCGCGCCATCCGCAGCACCGCCCGCCAGGCGCTCATCGGCCGGCCCCGGTGCGCTGCGCGGCCTCCCGCAGGTACCGGCCGTCCCGGAGGAACACCACCCGGTCCGCCCAGGCCGCGTGGGTGGCGTCGTGAGTGACCATCATGGCGGCGGCTCCGGCGTCGCAGCGCGAACGCAGCACCTGGAGCACGGCCTCGCCGGTGGCGGAGTCGAGCGCGCCGGTCGGCTCGTCGGCGAGCACCAGGCGGCGTTCACCCGCCAGCGCCCGGCCGATCGCCACCCGCTGCTGCTGGCCGCCGGACATGTCCTCCGGGAAACGGTCGGCGAGTTGGGCGATGCCCAGTTCCTCCAGTGCGGCCAGCGCCTCCGCGCGGGCGGTCCGGGCGGAGACGCCGTCGAGTTCGCGCGGCAGCGAGATGTTCTCGGCGGCGGTCAGCGACGGAATCAGGTTGTACGACTGGAACACGTAGCCGACCGAACGGCGGCGCACATCGGCCAACCCGGCCCGGCTCAGGCCCTCCAGCGGGGTGCCCTCGACCAGCACCCGGCCGACCGACGGGCGGTCCAGGCCGCCGGCCAGCGCGAGCAACGTGGACTTCCCGGAGCCGGACGGCCCCATCACGGCCAGGAACTCCCCGGCGCGCACCTCCAGGTCGATCGGATGCAGGGCGTGCACCTGGGCCTCGCCCCGGCCGTGCACCCGCCCGACTCCCTCCAGGCGCAGCACGGCCTGCGCGCTCGATCCGGTCATGACTCCCCCTCGGAACAGCGGAACGTCTTGCATACCGAGTATGTATAGCCTTCGCGCGACGACTACTCAAGTCTGCGTCATAAGTCGGTGAACTACCTATAGTGTGGGTCACATCCGGGCCACCTCCGGCAGGGAGCAGAATGACCGTCATGACCGCATCGCTGTCCGAGCGCTGGCACGCCCTGCTCACCCGCTGCGGCGCCACCGTCAACCCGGAGCCGTACGCCCGCGACCTGCTCGCCCGCTGGGCCGAACCGCAGCGCCGCTACCACACCACCGACCACCTGCGGGCCGTCCTGGACCGGATCGACGAACTCGCCGACCACGCCGAGGACCCGGACGCCGTCCGGCTGGCCGCCTGGTTCCATGACGCCGTCTACCGGCCCGACCGTTCCGAGAACGAGGAACGCAGCGCCGCCCTCGCCTGCCGCGCCCTGCGCGAGGCGGGCCTGCCCGAATCCCTGGTCCACGAGGTCGCCCGCCTGGTCCGGCTCACCCTCACCCACCACCCCGCACCCGGCGACCACAACGGCGAAGTCCTCTGCGACGCCGACCTCGCCGTCCTCGGCTCACCCCCCGACCGCTACGCGGCTTACACCGCCGCCATCCGCGAGGAATACTCCTTCGTCCCCCCGGACGCCTTCCGCGAGGGCCGCACCGCGATCCTCCACCACCTCCTCGCCCTCCCCGCCCTCTACCGCACCCCCGAGGCCCACACCCGCTACGACGCGCAAGCGCGAGCGAACATGCAGGCCGAACTCAGGGAGCTGGGGGGCTGAAAACAGGGGGCGCAAAAGCAGGTGGGCGCGAAAACAGGTGGGCGCGAGAGCAGGTGGGCGCGAAAACAGGGGCGCGTGGGGGTACCTCCCGGCCCGCTAGGGCTGGGGGAGAACTGCGCGAAGCGGAAGGCGCCCACCAGCCAGATCGCGACGCAGGACAGTCACTTGCACTTGATCGCGACCTTGCGGACGGGCTTGCGCTTGTCACGCAGTTCTCCCCGCGCCCCCGGTGTCGCGCCCGCCTGCGTTCGCACCCTCTCGTGCCCCCCTACTCTCACTCCAGCGAACCCACCGCCGCGACGACCATCCCCTTCTTGCCGCACACCCAGTGCGGATCCGCCCCCAACTCCGGCTCCACGCCGAGCGCGTGCGGGTCGTCCTCCGCCGCGCACGCGGAACAGAGCGGCCAGCGCCCGTACGACTCCAGCAGCGCGTCCTGTACGTCCTGGGCGATCAGCCCGAGCACGAACTCGCAGCCGTCGGGCCACTGTTCGAGCCACCAGCGGCGGTGGGTGACGGCGTCCTCGACCAGCGAGACGATCGCGGCGTCGGCGACGTCACGCGCGGTGAGGTCGGCGAGGATCAGTGCGCGGGCGTTGTGCAGGGCGGCTTCGATCTGGGGGCTGGCCATCCGCCCATTGTCCCAAACCGCCGCGACAAGCAGGAACGCCGCGAGGGCGGCCTCCCGAAGGAGACCGCCCTCACGGCGTGAGAACGACGGATCCGTCCGAAGGGCCGGATCAGAAGTCCATGTCACCGCCCGGCATGCCGCCGCCGGCGGCCGCAGCGGCCTTCTCCGGCTTGTCGGCGATGACGGCCTCGGTGGTGAGGAACAGCGCCGCGATGGAGGCGGCGTTCTGCAGGGCGGAGCGGGTGACCTTGGCGGGGTCGATGATGCCGGAGGCGATCAGGTCGACGTACTCGTTGGTCGCGGCGTTCAGGCCGTGGCCGGCGGGCAGGTTGCGGACCTTCTCGACCACGACGCCGCCCTCGAGGCCGGCGTTGGTGGCGATCTGCTTGATCGGGGCTTCCAGGGCCACGCGGACGATGTTGGCGCCGGTGGCCTCGTCGCCGTCCAGCTCCAGCTTCTCGAACGCGACACCGGCCTGCAGCAGGGCGACGCCACCACCGGCGACGATGCCCTCCTCGACGGCGGCCTTGGCGTTGCGCACCGCGTCCTCGATGCGGTGCTTGCGCTCCTTGAGCTCGACCTCGGTGGCCGCGCCGGCCTTGATGACGGCCACGCCGCCGGCCAGCTTGGCGAGGCGCTCCTGGAGCTTCTCGCGGTCGTAGTCCGAGTCGGAGTTCTCGATCTCGGCGCGGATCTGGTTGACGCGACCGGCAACCTGGTCGCTGTCGCCGCCGCCGTCGACGATGGTGGTCTCGTCCTTGGTGATGACGACCTTGCGGGCGGTGCCCAGCAGGTCCAGGCCGGCGTTCTCGAGCTTGAGGCCGACCTCCTCGGAGATCACGGTGCCGCCGGTCAGGATGGCGATGTCGCCCAGCATGGCCTTGCGGCGGTCGCCGAAGCCCGGGGCCTTGACGGCGACGGACTTGAAGGTGCCGCGGATCTTGTTCACGACCAGGGTCGACAGGGCCTCGCCCTCGACGTCCTCGGCGATGATGACGAGCGGCTTGCCGCTCTGCATGACCTTCTCCAGCAGCGGGAGCAGGTCCTTGACCGAGGAGATCTTGGAGTTGGCGATGAGGATGTACGGGTCCTCGAAGCTCGCCTCCATGCGCTCCAGGTCGGTGGCGAAGTAGGCGGAGATGTAGCCCTTGTCGAAGCGCATGCCCTCGGTGAGCTCGAGCTCCAGGCCGAAGGTGTTGCTCTCCTCGACGGTGATGACGCCTTCCTTGCCGACCTTGTCCATGGCCTCGGCGATGAGCTCGCCGATCTGGGTGTCGGCGGCCGAGATGGAGGCGGTGGAGGCGATCTGCTCCTTGGTCTCCACGTCCTTGGCCTGGGCCAGCAGCTGGTCGGAGACGGCGGCGACGGCCTTCTCGATGCCGCGCTTCAGGGCCATCGGGTTGGCGCCGGCGGCGACGTTGCGCAGACCCTCGCGGACGAGCGCCTGGGCCAGCACGGTGGCGGTGGTGGTGCCGTCACCCGCGACGTCGTCGGTCTTCTTGGCGACCTCCTTGACGAGCTCGGCACCGATCTTCTCGTACGGGTCCTCGAGCTCGATCTCCTTGGCGATGGAGACACCGTCGTTGGTGATGGTGGGGGCACCCCACTTCTTCTCCAGAACGACGTTGCGACCCTTGGGGCCGAGCGTGACCTTCACGGCGTCGGCAAGCTGGTTCATGCCACGCTCAAGGCCGCGGCGGGCTTCCTCGTCAAAGGCGATGATCTTGGCCATTAGAAGTGGTCCTCCGGGACACGGTCGACTGCTCGGACCAAGGGGGTGCCCGCGACGGACGGCCCAGGAGAGCGCGGGTCCTGTCCCCGCCGCTTCCGGGGCCTCACCGGCCCGGTCCGTTGTCACTCTCACGCTGTGAGTGCTAACGCCAATGATTAGCACTCGGGGGTGTCGAGTGCAAGCCCATTCGGCGCCCTCCGACAGCCCTCCCGGGAAACCCGCAGGCCGGACCGGAGAACGCCGACAGGCCCGACCCCGGACGCGTCGCGCCGGGGCCGGACCTGCCGGGTCGTACCTGTCGTGGGTGCGGTCTACCGGGCCGTCAGGCGCCGGCGGCGCGGACCATGTCGGCCTGCGGACCCTTCTGACCCTGCGAGATCTCGAACTCGACCCGCTGGCCCTCTTCCAGGGTGCGGTAGCCGTCCATCTGGATCGCGCTGTAGTGGACGAACACGTCCGCTCCACCGTCGACCGCGATGAAGCCGTAGCCCTTCTCGGCGTTGAACCACTTGACGGTGCCCTGAGCCATTCCGAACTCCCCTTGTGCTGTGCTGGCCCTTCAGAGATCCGCGGGACGCGGACCCGGAGGTCTGGAAGGCCGGCCTGTGGGGACTCCCCCCCGTACGGCGCAGCCTCTGTCGCGGCTGAATGTATCCGGATATGCGCCCTCTGCAACAGGGCCTAATTTTGCGGAAACTCCGCGCCCGGCAGGGGATATGACGGGGCGAAAGGTATGCAGGGCGACAATTGCCACCGGACATAACGGACGCGTCCCCGCAAATCGCCGGAAGAATTCTGACGGCGGCCTGACAGGCCGAGCGGCGAACGGTCCGGCGCAGGTCTCGGAGCGCGGGACGGGACGGGGCCGGCGCGAGGTGCGGCGCGGGGAAAAACGAGGATTGGAACGGGCCGTATCGGGGAACGGCTCCACCGGCACTCTACTCCCCCGCAAAGGCGGGAATTCCAGCGGCCCGCCGGGTCGGAATCACGGCTGCCCGCACGCCCTCGGCCGATGCGCCGAGCCGCCGCCGGGCGGCTCGGAAATCGAATTCCGAGCGCGCGCCCGACGGCGGCGGAGCGAATGCGCGGGGCGGCGTCAGCAGCCGCCGGCCACCGCCGGAATGATCGACACCGAGGCGCCGTCCTTGATCTCGGTCTCCAGACCGTCCGCGAAGCGCACGTCGTCGTCGTTGACGTACACGTTCACGAAGCGGCGCAGCTTGCCGGTGTCGTCCAGCAGGCGGGCGGCGATGCCGGTGTGGTTGGCCTCCAGGTCCGCGACGACGGCGGCCAGGGTGGCGCCCTCGGCGGTCACCTCGGCGGCGCCGCCGGTGTAGGTGCGGAGGATGGTGGGGATGCGGACGGTGGCGCTCATGGGGTTGGCTCCTCGAAGAACTTGGGGGGTCGGGCCGGGAGGGTTCAGGCGGAGGCGAGACCGGCGGCGCGGAAGGACTCCAGCGTCGGGCGGATCACGGCGGTCATGCCGGAGTCGGCGACCGCGTCGAGGGTCTTCAGGCCGTCCCCGGTGTTGATCGCGACGGTCTCCTTGCCCGGGTCGAGCTGCCCGGTCTCGACCAGCTTCTTCAGCACGCCGATGGTGACGCCGCCCGCGGTCTCGGCGAAGATGCCCTCGGTGCGGGCCAGCAGCTTGATCGCCTCGACCACCTGGGCGTCGGTGACGTCCTCGACGGCGCCGCCGGTGCGGCGGGCGATGTCGAGCACGTACGGGCCGTCGGCGGGGTTGCCGATCGCCAGCGACTTGGCGATGGTGTCCGGCTTGACCGGCTTGATCACGTCGCGGCCGGCCTTGAACGCGGCGGAGACCGGGGAGCAGCCCTCGGCCTGGGCGCCGAAGATCCGGTACGGGCGGTCCTCGACCAGGCCGAGCTTGATCAGCTCCTGCAGGCCCTTGTCGATCTTGGTGAGCTGGGAGCCGGAGGCGATCGGGATGACGATCTGCTCGGGCAGCCGCCAGCCGAGCTGCTCGCAGATCTCGAACGCCAGGGTCTTGGAGCCCTCGCCGTAGTACGGGCGCAGGTTGACGTTGACGAAGCCCCAGCCCTCGCCGGCCGGGTCGCCGATCAGCTCCGAGCAGAACCGGTTCACGTCGTCGTAGTTGCCGTCGATGCCGACCAGCTCGCCGCCGTACACAGCGGCCATCACGACCTTGCCCTGCTCCAGGTCGTGCGGGATGAACACGCAGGACTTGAAGCCGGCCCGGGCCGCGGCGGCGCCCACCGCGCCCGCCAGGTTACCGGTGGACGAGCAGGACAGCGTGGTGAAGTCGAAGGCGCGGGCGGCCTCGATCGCGCAGGCCACCACCCGGTCCTTGAACGAGTGGGTGGGGTTGCCGGAGTCGTCCTTGATGTGCAGCTGCGCGGTGAAGCCCAGCTCGCGGCCCAGGTTGTCGGCCTTCACCAGCGGGGTCCAGCCCGGGTTCAGGTTCGGCTTGCCCGCGACGTCGGCCGGGACGGGCAGCAGCGGGGCGTAGCGCCAGATCGACGCCGGGCCGGCCTCGATCCGCTTGCGCAGCTCCTCGGCGTCGTGGCCGGCGTAGTCGTAGGCGACCTCCAGCGGGCCGAAGCACTCCAGGCACGCGAAGCTCGGGCCGAGCGGGAAGCGGGTGCCGCACTCGCGACAGGACAGTGCGGTGGCCGGACCGAGATCGACGGCGGCAGCTGCGGGGGTGTCAACAGCCATGGTGGCGAGGCCCTTTCTCCTCATCTTCCCCGGGACGCGGTCGCGCCCGGGCCGGAATTGGCACCTGTCCCGCCGGGCCCTGCGAGGCCGCGCGAGAAGGTTGCCGGGACGTCAACGGGCCGTTCCCTCAGTCCCTCTGGATGAGCTCTGTGAAGTTGTGGTCGTACGCTGCGAGCGACCCCGGCGTGCGAAGGTCCGAGCGCAGTACGAAGACTGTAACGGAAGGCCGGTGCAGTCCAACCTCACCGTCCGACACCCGAGACAGACCGAGACAGGGAGCGAGATCTTGGCCGAGCAGCCCGAGCCCGGGGTCCTGCCGGAAGTGGCCGACTGGCTGCGCCGCCGGTCCTGGACGGCCGCCGACCGGCCGCTCGACCGGCTGCTCGCCGCCAAGCACGCCGCCGGCCCGGCCGGCACCGTCAGCGTGGTGCTGCCCGCCCTGGACGAGGAACCCACCGTCGGCGAGATCGTCAGCACGATCCGCACCGAGCTGATGGAACGCGTCCCGCTGGTCGACGAACTGCTGGTGGTCGACTCCGGCTCGGTGGACGGCACCGCCGCCGCCGCGGCCGCCGCCGGCGCCCGGGTGGTGCACCGCGACGCCATCCTGCCCCGGCTGCCCGCCGCCCCCGGCAAGGGCGAGGTGCTGTGGCGCGCACTGCTCGCCAGCAGCGGCGCGATCGTCTGCTACATCGACGCCGACCTGCGCGAGTTCGACCCGGCATTCGTCTCCGGCATCGTCGGCCCGCTGCTCACCGACCCCGCCCTGCACCTGGTCAAGGCCATGTACGACCGCCCCTTCGAGGCCGACGGCGCCATCGTCCCGGCCGGCGGCGGCCGGGTCACCGAACTGGTCGCCCGCCCGCTGCTCAACCTGCACTGGCCGCAGCTGGCCGGCTTCGTCCAGCCGCTCGGCGGCGAGTACGCGGCCCGCCGCAGCCTGCTGGAGCGGCTGCCCTTCCCGACCGGCTACGGCGTCGAACTCGGCCTGCTGGTCGACGCGTTGGAGCTGGTCGGGCTGGACGCGCTGGCCCAGGTCGACGTCGGCGTCCGGCACCACCGCCACCAGGACGGCCAGGCCCTCGGCCGGATGGCCGCCACCATCTACCGCACCGCCCTGGAACGCCTCGACCGCGCCCACCGCCTGAAGGCCGACGACGACCTGGTCCGCCCCCTGCTCACCCAGTACACCCGCACCACGGACGGCTTCACCCCCCGCACCCACCCCGTGCCGGCCACCGAACGCCCGCCGATGATCACCGTCCCGGAGTACCGCAACCGCTGACCGCGACCGCACGCCCGTCCCGGCGAACGGCATCCACCTGCCCGATCAGCCGGCCGCCGTGGTGGCCCTCGGTGCCGCCGCTGCCCGACCACGGCCCGGCCCGCCCGTTCCCGGAGGGCTGACCCCACTGTTCACCCGGCGCGAGCCGTGCCGGGTGGTTTGGTCCGCTGGTCGCACGGCAAGGTTGGCTGTATGGCCGATCACGCGTCCGAACGCCCCAAGCAGTCCGGAACCGCCCCGATCCTGGTGGCCTCCAACCGCGGCCCGGTGTCCTTCCGCACGGAGGACGACGGCGCGCTGAGCCTCCGCAGAGGCGGCGGCGGCCTGGTCTCCGGGCTCTCCGCGATCGACGACCCGAACGCCGTCTGGGTCTGCGCCGCCCTCTCCGCCGCCGACCGCACCGCCGCCCGGCAGGCCCCCGACGGACGCCTCGACCGGGCCGGCCACGACGTCGGCGGACAGGCCGTCCGGATGCTGGACATCGACCCGGAGACCTTCGCCCGCGCCTACAACGGCGTCGCCAACTCCACCCTGTGGTTCGTCCACCACCTGCTGTACGACACCCCCACCAAACCCGTCTTCGACGACCGCTTCCGCACCGAATGGGCCGCCTACCGGGCCTACAACACCGCCTTCGCCGAGGCCCTCGCCGCCGAAGCCGCCCCCGGCGCCGCCGTCCTGGTGCAGGACTACCACCTCTCCCTGGCCCCCGCGCTGCTCCGCGAACTCCGCCCCGACCTGCGCATCGGCCACTTCTCGCACACCCCCTGGGCCCCGCCCGACTACTACCGGCTGCTGCCCGACGACGTCGCCGCCGAGGTCCTCCGCGGCATCCTCGGCGCCGACCGCGCCGCCTTCCTCACCCGCCGCTGGGCGCTCGCCTTCGCCGACTGCTGCGAAACCGTCCTCGGCGCGGGCATCGACCGCGACGCCCTCACCGTCACGCACGCCGGCCGCACCACCCGGCTCGGCGTCCACGGCCTCGGCGCCGACGCCGCGTTCCTGCGCGAACGCGCCCACCGGCCCGACGTCGACGAACGCCTCGCCGCCCTGCGCGAAGCCGTCGGCCACCGGCGCACCATCGTCCGGGTCGACCGCACCGAACTCAGCAAGAACATCGTCCGCGGCCTGCTCGCCTACCGGCACCTGCTGCGCACCCGTCCCGAATGGCTCGGCCGGGTCGTCCACGTCGCCTTCGCCTACCCCTCGCGCACCGACCTCGTCGAATACCGCGAGTACACCGCCGCCGTGCAGCGGATCGCCGAAGAGATCAACAGCGAATTCGCCACCGCCGACTGGCAACCGCTGATCCTGCACGTCGAGGACGACTTCCCCCGCTCCCTCGCCGCCTACCGGCTCGCCGACGTCGCCCTGGTCAACCCCGTCCGCGACGGCATGAACCTGGTCGCCAAGGAAGTCCCCGTCGTCTCCGACCACGGCTGCGCCCTGGTCCTGTCCCGGGAGGCCGGCGCCCACGCGGAACTCGCCGACGACGCGATCACCATCAACCCCTTCGACATCGTCGCCACCGCCGAGGCCCTGGCCCAGGCCCTCGCCATGCCCCCCACCGACCGCACCGCCCGCACCAAGCGCCTGGCGGCCGCGGCGACAGCGCTGCCGCCCCAGCAGTGGTTCCTGGACCAGCTCCACGCGTTGTGAGCAAGCCCAGGGAGCCGAGCACCACTGGGGTGCCGGGGCCTGCGCGGAGGCGAACCCAGGGCCGTGCTCACGCACCCAATCGCTGTGCCAGCTCGTTGAGCAGGTCCACCACCCCCGCGGGCCCCGCCACCACCAGGTCCGCGCGCTCGGCCAGTTCCCGGACGGGGGGCTCGCCGGTGACGGGGCCGCTGCAGACGAGGAGGCCGGGGTGGCCCTGCGCCCGGCGCTCGGCGACAGCCTCGTACGCGGCGATGTCACCGAGATCGTCGCCGGCGAACAGCACCGGCCCGGCCTCCCGTTCGGCGAGGAACCTCCGGAGAGCGACGCCCTTGTCGACCCCGGGCGGGCGCAGCTCCAGCACCATCCGCCCGGGTTCGACCACCAGCCCGTGCCGCTGGGCGAGTTCGGCCAACGGCGCGCGCAGCCGCTCCAGCTCGCCGGAGGGGTCGTCCGCGCGCCGGGTGTGCACCGCCAGCGCCCGCCCCTTGTCCTCCACGAAGACACCCTCGGCCGCCTTCAACTCCTCCAGCAGCACTGGCAGTTCACCCCGAACAGCCGCAACGCCCAACGGGGCCGGCGCCGCGGTGACAGCGCCCGTGCGCGCGTCCCAGCGCTCCGCGCCGTAGTGGCCGAGGACGGTCAGGTGCTCCAGGCCGGGAGTGGCGGCGAAGCCGCCGTACCCGGCGGCGGTCGCGGCGGGTCGGCCGGTGACGATGACGACCGAGCCGACCAGCGGGGCGAGTGCGGTGAGGGCGGGGACGACGCCGGGGTGGGCGCGGGCCAGTTCGGGGTCGGCGACGATCGGAGCGAGTGTGCCGTCGAAGTCGAGTCCCACGACCGCGGAGCCCGGGTCGGCGAGCAGGCCCGCCAGTCCGGACCGCCCTGCCTGGGACGTGATCTGCTCAGCAATTCCCATGGCCCCGACGCTACCGGGCGCAGGCCGCCGACGGGCCCCGATCGCGTCACTGCCGGGCGTCGCGCCGCCCCTGCCGCACCCGCCGCAGCCGGTTGACCAGGACGGGTGCGTGGGCGAGTGCCTCCGGCCGGTCGAGCAGGGCGTTGAGCAGCTGGTAGTAGCGGGTGGCGGAGATGCCGAGTTCCTGCCGGATCGCCTGTTCCTTGGCGCCGGCGGTCCGCCACCCGCGTGCTTCCAGTTCGAGTACCGCCCGGTCGCGGTCGGTCAGTTCGGCCATGTGTCCAGGCTAGACACCGCAGCCGTCAGCCCCCGGCCGGGCACCGCGGCCGTCAGCCCTTGCGGGCCCGCGACGCCTCCGCCGTGGCGGCGGACTGGAGGTCGCCGAGCACGTCCGAGGAGCCGGCCCGCACGGCCTCGCCTATGCGCTGCTTGAGCATGCTGTTGACCTTGTCCCAGGACGGGTCGCCGAGCGGGTAGAAGCTCGCGCTCGGCAGCGCGTTGAGGAACTCGTTGAGGTCCTTGTGCGCGGGGTTGGCGGACATGTCCTCAAGGGTGTCCTGGGTGACGGGCAGCATGTTGTACTGCTCGTCGAACTTGAGGGTGTTCTCCTTCGCGTAGGCGAAGTCGAGGAACTTCTTGATCTCCGCCCGGTGGCCGTTCGCCTTGAACGCCATCACCCAGTCGGCGACGCCCAGCGTCGAGGGCTTGATGCCGGTGTCCTTGCGCGGGATCGTGGCGGTGCCGTACTGGATGTGCCCCGCGACGGCCTTGCTGATCAGCCCGGGGTGGCCGTTGAGCATGGCGGTCTTGCCGGCCGCGAAGTCAGCGAACGCGGTCTTGCGGTCGACCTTGGCCGGGTCGTCGTAGGTGAGGTGCTTCTCGACCAGGTTGGTGCGCAGCCAGGAGAAGGTGGCGCGGTTCGCCGCGCTGTCGATGGTGTAGTTGCCGATGCTGTCGGCGAGTCCGCCGCCGCCGCTCATCGTCCAGATCATCGCCTCGCCCTGGGCCTCCTCGGGGCCGAGCGGCAGCGCGTACGGGGTGACGCCGGGGACCTTGGCCTTGATCTGTTCGGCGGCGCGGCGCACGTCGTCCCAGGTGGTGGGCGGGTTGGTGATGCCGGCCTTGGCGAAGATCTCCTTGTTGTAGAAGAAGACCCGGCTGGAGGAGATGAACGGGATGCCGTACTGGCTGCCGAGCACCTGGCCGGCCTTGGCGAAGGAGTCGAGCAGGTTGACCTGGGTGCGGTTGGAGAGCACGTCGCCGGCCGGGTAGAGGCGGTTGGCGACGACCTGGTCCGCGTAGCCGCCGGTCTGCGCGATGTCGGGGGTCTTGCCCTTCGCGATCAGGTCGGCGAGGTGCTTGTCGATGTCGTTCCAACTGACCACATCGACCTTGATCTTGATGCCGGAGTTGGCCGCCTCGAAGCGGCGGGCCAGATCGTTCCAGTAGATCGAGCTGGAGTTGGTCTCGTTGTCGCCGTAGTCGGCTGCGACCAGATTGAGCGTGACACCCCCCGACATGTCCAGGACTCCGCAGCCGGTGAGCAGCAGGGATCCGACGATGGGCAGGGGGAGCAGCGCTGATCGCTTCACAGATGGACCGCCTTCATAAGGGTTACAGCGTGACCCTGACAGGCGTCCGGCGGCCCGGTCCAGGCCTGCTGGAACGGAGTTAACGAAGTGTCACATCCAGTTGCGCTCAGTGTGACGGTCCATCAGAAACTGTCCGAATAGCGGACGCTCACGCCTTGAGAACGGTGACCCGTGCGTCGGCGAAGGCGGCCGCCACCGGGTCGGCGACCTGGTCGTCGGTGACCAGGATGTCCACCCGGTCCAGGCCGCAGATCCGGGCGAAGGCGCGGTGGCCCAGCTTGGAGGAGTCGGCGGCGACCACCACCCGGCGGGCCCGCTCGGCGAGCAGCCGGTTGACCGCCGCCTCGCCCTCGTGGTGGGCGGTGGCGCCGTGTTCGGCGTCGATCGCGTCCACGCCCAGCACGGTGGTGTCCAGGGTGAGTTCGCCGAGCACCTGGGCGGCCAGCGGGCCGATCAGCTCGTAGGACTGCGGTCGGGCGACGCCGCCGGTGACCACGATCTTCACCTGTGGACGGACCGTCAGTTCGTTGGCGATGTTGAGCGCGTTGGTGACCACAGTGAGGCTCTGGCCGTTCTCGGGGTGCTCGGCCAGGTCGGGCCGGACGGCGAGGGCGCGGGCCACCTCGGTGGTGGTGGTGCCGCCGTTCAGGCCGACCACCTCGCCGGGCGCGATCAGGCCGGCCACCAGGGCGCCGATCCGCTGCTTGGCGTCGGCGTTGCGGGCGGTCTTGTAGCGCAGCGGCAGATCATAGGAGACGCTGTGCGCCACCGCGCCGCCCCGGGTGCGGGTGACCATCTGCTGACGGGACAGCTGGTCGAGGTCGCGCCGGATGGTCGCGGCCGAGACGTCCAGCGCGCCGGCCGCCTCCTCGACGTCCAGCTTGCCGTGCTCGGCCAGCAGTTCCAGCAGCGCGTTCCACCGTTCGTACCTGGACACCGTTCCGCTCCTTCCGCGCTCGCCACCGCGCGCCCCGCGGCCCGGTCGGGAAAGCTTCGCACAACCCGGTCACGGCGGATGCATTGCGCGATGCTGCGCGAAAAGGCTATAAAACAATCAGATTTGCGCACGCGCTCACTCGGCTGCAGGAATGCAGCCGCCCGGTGACAGCCGAAGGAGTCCGCACCATGCCGCACCCGTCCCTGACCGGCGAGGAGATCGCCACCCAGCCCGAGAACTGGCGCACCGCCGCGGCGCTGGCGGCGAGCGGCCCGGCCGGCCTGCCGCAGCGCGGCGAGCGCGTGGCCGTGGTCGGCTGCGGCACCTCGTGGTTCATGGCGCAGGCGTACGCCGCGCTGCGCGAGGCCGGCGGCCACGGCGAGACCGACGCCTTCGCCGCCTCCGAGTTTCCGCACGGGCGCCGCTACGACCGGGTGCTGGCGATCACCCGCTCCGGCACCACCACCGAGGTGCTGCGGCTGCTCGCCGACACCGACCTGCCGAGCACCGCGATCACCGCCTGCCCCGACCAGCCGGTCGCCGCGGACGCCGGGCACCTGATCGACCTGGGCTTCGCCGACGAGCGCTCGGTGGTGCAGACCCGCTTCGCCACCACCGTGCTGGCCCTGCTCCGCGCCCACCTGGAGCTGGAGGAGGCCCGCCCGGTGGGCGTCGCCACCGTCGCCGAGGCCGCCGCGGACGCCGAGCGCGCCGTCGCCTGGGAGGTGCCGCAGGAGCTGGTCGAGCTGGAACAGATCTCCTTCCTCGGCGCGGGCTGGACCAACGGCCTGGCCCAGGAGGCCGGCCTGAAGATGCGCGAGGCCGCGCTGGCCTGGACCGAGGCGTACCCGGCGATGGAGTACCGGCACGGTCCGATCTCGATCACCGCTCCGGGCCGCGCCACCTGGGCCTTCGGCGCCCTCCCGGCCGGACTGGCGGACGAGGTGGCGGCGGTCGGCGGCCTGCTGGTGGCCGGCTCCGGCGCGGGCGGCCTGGACCCGCTGGCCGACCTGGTCCGGGTGCACAAGCTGGCCGTCGCGCTGGCCGCGCACCGCGGTCTGAACCCGGACGAACCGCGCAACCTGACCCGTTCGATCATCCTGGCCTGACCGTCCGCCCGGGCCCGGCAAAACCCCCAGGAGTCGGCATAGCGCGACAAAGCTCACCTCTCAGGACCAGACCAATCGAGCAACTGGACTAGACCTCTTCGACCTGGCCAAGGGAAACTGTCCCCCGTGAAGCACGTCATCGCACTTGATGTAGGCGGCACCGGCATGAAGGCCGCGCTGGTCGCCCAGGACGGCTCCGTGCTGTACGAGGCACGCCGACCGACCGGGCGGGAGCACGGCACCGACGCCGTCGTCGCCACCATCCTCGACTTCGCCGCCGACCTGGCGCAGGAGGGCCGCACCCGGTTCGGTGCCGCCCCCCTCGCGGCAGGCGTCGCCGTGCCGGGAACGATCGACGAGAAGAACGGGATCGCGGTCTTCTCCGCCAACCTCGGCTGGCGGGACCTGCCGATGCGCAGGCTGCTCGGCGAGCGCCTCGGCAACATCCCGGTCGCCCTCGGCCACGACGTCCGCTCCGGCGGGCTCGCCGAGGGCCGGATCGGGGCCGGTCGGGGAGTCGACCGCTTCCTGTTCATCGCGCTCGGCACCGGTATCGCCGGCGCGATCGGCATCCACGGCGCCATCGAGGCCGGCGCCCACGGCTACGGCGGCGAGATCGGGCACGTGGTGGTCCGCCCCGGCGGCCCGCAGTGCGGCTGCGGCGCCCGCGGCTGCCTGGAGACCCTGGCCTCCGCCTCCGCGGTGTCCCGGGCCTGGGCCGAGGCCACCGGCGACCCGGAGGCCGACGCCGCCGCCTGCGCGCTGGCCGTCGAGGCCGGCGACCCGGCGGCCCTGGTGGTCTGGCAGAACGCGGTGGACGCGCTCGCCGACGGCATCGTGGTGGCGCAGAGCCTGCTCGACCCGTCGACGGTGATCGTCGGCGGCGGGCTGGCGGAGGCCGGTGACACCCTCTTCACACCGCTGCGCGCGGCGGTGACCGAGCGCCTGACCTTCCAGATGCCCCCGAAGGTCGTTCCGGCCATGCTCAAAGACACCGCCGCGTCCCTGGGCGCCGGTTTGCTCGCCTGGGATCTGCTCTCCATGGAGGTGACCGCGTGACCGCGGACCGAACTGCACTGGCCGGAGCCCGACTTGTCGTCCCCGGCGGGGTGATCGAAGGCGGCCGGCTCACGGTCGTGGGCCCGCGCATCGCGGACCTCGGCGGCGAGCGGGCGCCCGGCGACCTCGACCTGACCGGTTGCACCGTCGTCCCCGGCTTCGTCGACCTGCACGTGCACGGCGGCGGCGGCGCCTCGTACGCGTCCGGCGTCGCCGAGGAGGCGCTCACCGCCGCCCGCACGCACCTGGAGCACGGCACCACCACGACGATGGCCTCCACCGTCACCGGCGAGATCGACGAGGTCTGCCGCCAGGCGGCCGTGCTCTCCGAACTCGTCGAGGACGGCGTCCTGGCCGGCATCCACTTCGAGGGCCCGTTCATCTCCCCGGGCCGGTGCGGCGCCCACCGCCCCGACCTGCTGCGCGACCCCGACCCGGCGCTGGTGCGCAAGCTCGCCGACGCCGCCCGCGGCCACGCGAAGATGTTCACCCTCGCCCCGGAGCTGCCCGGCGGCCTGGAGTCCGTCCGGATGCTCGCCGACCAGGGCATCATCGCCGCCGTCGGCCACACCGACTCCGACTACGCGGTCACCCTGGAGGCGATCGACGCCGGAGCCACCGTCGCCACCCACCTGTTCAACGCGATGCCGGGCATCCAGCACCGCGCCCCCGGCCCGATCGTCGCGCTGCTGGAGGACGAGCGGGTCACCGTCGAGCTGATCAACGACGGGATCCACCTGCACCCCTCGGTGCTCGAACTCGCCTACGGCACGGCCGGCGCCGAACGGGTCGCGCTGATCACCGACGCGATGGGCGCGGCCGGCATGGGCGACGGCCTGTACCCGCTGGGCCCGCTCCAGGTCCGGGTCGAGAACGGCGTCGCCCGCCTGGTCGAGGGCGGCTCCATCGCCGGCTCCACCCTCACCCTGGACGTCGCCTTCCGGCGCGCCGTCACCGTGCTCGGTCTGTCCCTGAACCAGGCCGTCACCTCGCTGTCCACCGTCCCGGCCCGGCTGATGGGCCTGGCCGACACCCTCGGCACCCTGGAGGCAGGCAAGAACGCCGACCTGGTCGTCCTCGACTCCGACACCTACGAGCTCGCCGCGGTGATGCGCCGCGGCGAGTGGATCGTCGGCGCGGACCGCTTCACCAGGGCCGGCAACCCGGCCTGACCCGGCACCGCCCGCAAGGGCGGGTCCGCACGGAGGGTGAGCAGCGGAAACCTGCGCCTCGTTGCTCACCCCACCCGGGAGACCCCCTTGCCGCTCGCCGCTACCTCCGACCTGCTCGCCTCCGCCGCCGCCGACCGGCGCGGACTGCCCGCCTTCAACGTGATCACCTTGGAGCACGCCGAGGCGATCGCCGCCGGCGCCGAAGCCGCCGGCACGCCCGTCGTGCTCCAGCTCAGCCAGAACGCGATCGCCTACCGCGGCGGCCGCCTGCTGCCGATCGCCCGGGCCTGCGCGGAGATCGCCGCCGCCGCCCGCGTGCCCGTCTCTCTGCACCTCGACCACTGCGAGGATCTCGACCTGCTGCGCGCGGCCCCCGCCGCCGGGTTCTCCTCGGCGATGTTCGACGCCTCCGCGCTGCCGCACGACGAGAACGTCAAGGCCACCGCCGAGGCCGCCGCCTGGGCGCACCGCCACGGCCTGCATCTGGAGGCCGAACTCGGCAGGGTCGGCGGCAAGGACGGCGAACCGCCGCTGTCCGCGCACGCTCCCGGCGCCCGCACCGACCCGGCGGAGGCCGCCCGCTACGTCGCCGACACCGCCGTGGACGCGCTGGCCGTCGCCGTCGGCTCCTCGCACGCGATGACCTCGCGCACCGCCGACCTCGACCTCGCCCTGATCCGCGAACTGACCGCCGCCGTCCCCGTCCCGCTGGTCCTGCACGGCAGCTCCGGCGTCCCCGACGAGCAGCTCACGGCGGCGGTCGCGGCCGGCATGGTGAAGATCAACATCGGTACGGCGCTCAACCTGGCCTTGACCTCCGCCGTCCGCGACCACCTGGCGGCCCACCCCAACGCCACCGACCCGCGCAGGTACCTCACCGCCGCCCGCGACGCGATGGCCCGCACCGTCGAGCAGCTGGCCCGGGTGGTCACCGGCCGCTGACACGCCGACGGGGGCACCGGGGAAGCTCTCCCGGCGCCCCCGTCGCGGTGATCACTTGGTGGGGTAGGTGTTGACCGACATCGGCGTCACCGCGACCTGGTCGAGCAGCACGGTGCCCGCGCCGGCCGGCAGGGTGACGGTGATGGTGTTGGCACCGGCCTGCAGGTCCGGCCATATGTTGGTGCTGTACCAGGACTGGTTCGGGTCCTGGCCCTGGCTCTTCGAGTAGTTCTTGAAGGTCACGCCGCCCTGGTGCTCCTTGCCGTTCACCAGGACCTGCGCGGGCTGGTCGGCGCCGGTGTTGTTGAAGTGCAGCCAGACCTTGGTCCGCCCGGCGGTGTCCCAGTTGACCGTCCAGGTGAACGACGAACCGCCCTGCAGCGTCAGGTACTTGCCGTCCGCGGAGACGGCGCCCTTGACGGCGGAGTCGGTGCTCGCACCCTGCGCCTGCAGCTTGGAGGCGTCGCCGAGCGGCTCGTTCGCGGCACTCGGGCTGGGCGCGGGGCTGGACGGCGCCGACGAGCTGGGCCCGGCCGGGGCGGACGGGCTGTGCGTGGTGCCGGCGGCCTGGTTCTTGCCGCCGTCCGGGTCGCCGGTGGACAGCGCGACGCCCGCGCCGATGGCGATCGCGGCGACCACCGCGACGGCGCCGATCACGGCGGCCTTGCCGCGCCCGGCCGGCCGGTCCTCGCCGGGCCGGGGCCGGGAGCGCTCGGCGTACCGGGACTGGTGCGGCAGCGCGGCGGTCTCCTGCCCGGGCGCGGCCTGCGGGTGGCCGGGGCCGCCGGGCGGCGGGGCCTGCGGGTGGACGGGGCGTTCGCCGTAGTTGGCGCGGCCGACCTCCATCGGGCGGCTGTAGCCGGTCCGGGGCCGCTCGGGCGCGGGCTGCTCGCCCTCGGCGGGGCGGTAGAGGTACGCGAACGGGTCGTCCTCGTCCGCGCCGTCGTTGCTGCCGGCCGTCGTCACGGTCAACTCCCCAGGACTGGATGCTCTCGTACCCAGGGCACCCTACCTGCCGTCCTTGACGGCGGCGTAAGCGGTTCAGCCCGCCCGGCGGTGCGAGCGCTCGCCGCGCGAGCCGCGGGCCGCGCTGCCGCGGGTGCGCTTCTCGTCGTACATCCGCTCGTCCGCGGAGTGCAGGACCTCGTCGATGCTCATGCCGCAGCCGGCCCAGCCGATGCCCAGGCTGACGCCGACCCGCACGGCCCGGTTGTCGATCCGCATCGGCGGCAGGATGGCGCTGCGCAGCCGCCCGGCGAGCTCCTTGGCCTCCTCGCGGCCGATGCCGTCGGCCAGCACCACGAACTCGTCGCCGCTCATCCGGGCCACCGTGTCGCCCTCCCGGACGACCTGCAGGAGCCGGCGGGCGATCTCGATCAGCACGGCGTCGCCGGCGTTGTGGCCGTAGCGGTCGTTGACCAGTTTGAAGCCGTCGAGGTCGCAGTAGAGGACGGCGAGCCCCTTGTCGGCGCCGGGGCGGCGGTGACCGTGCCAGAGTTCGCCGGCCGGCAGGTCGGCGGGGACGACGGCGTGCGCATGGTGCGCGGGGGCGCCGTCCTCGCCGAACACCTCGCCGGACGCGAAGGCCTCCCGGTCGCGTCCCAGGGCACTGTCGGGGGGCGCGTAGCCGTGCGCGAGGGTGACGGGGCCGACGGGCACCTGCGGGCCGTCCTGGACGGCGTGGCCGGGCGGCAGCGCCTGCCCGTGCGGGCCGGGGGCGGGCAGCGGGGGGCGGGAACAGAGCCGGCGGGCCAGCCGGGCCCGCAGTTCGGCGCCGTTGGGCAGGCCGGTGAGGGCGTCGTGACTGGCCCGGTGGGCGAGCTGCAGCTCGTGCCGCTTGCGCTCCTCGATGTCCTCGACGTGGGTGAGCAGGAAGCTGGGCCCCTCGGTGGCGTCGGCGACCACCGAGTTGCGCAGGCACACCCACTGGTAGCCGCCGTCACGGCGGGACAGCCGCAGCTCGGCCCGGCCGCCCTCGGCGCTGGTGCGCAGCAGCAGCTCCAGGTCGTCGGGGTGGACCAGGTCGACGAAACGCTGCTGGCGCAGGGTGGCCCGGGGGCGGCCGAGCAGGCGGCACAGGGCGTCGTTGACCCGGGTGAGCTGGCCGGTGCCGTCGCCGTGGAGTTCGGTGATGGCCATGCCGCTGGGGGCGTACTCGAAGGCCTGCCGGAAGGATTCCTCACTGGCCCGCAGGGCCTGCTGCTCCTTCTCCAGCCGGGCCAGGGCGCGCTGCATCTCGGCCCGCAGCCGGGCGTTGCCGATGGCTATGGAGGCCTGGAGGGAGAACATCTCCAGCGCTTCGCGGGTCCAGGCGCCGGGGCGTTTGCCGCTGCGCGGGCGGTCCACCGAGAGGATGCCGAGCAGGTCGCCGCCGGCGCTGTACATGGGGGCAAGCAGCACGTCGGCGGGGTGCCAGTCGTTGTCGTAGACGGGCATCGGGCCGTCGCCGGTCCAGGTGGGGATGTCGGTGCCGATGGCCCAGCCGCGGTCGTGCGGGATGAAGCGCAGGGTGCCCCAGTGGTCGGCGACCTGGAGCATCCGGTCCCAGGACTCGCGCGAGCCGACCTGGCCGAGCAGGACGGCGGGGCCGCCGAAGGTGCTCTCCTCGATCTCCCAGACGGCGGCGACCACCAGGTCGCCGTCGGGCCGCACCAGGCTGACCGCTGCGGCGTCGAATCCGAGCCCGTGGACCGCTCCCTCGACGACCGCCTGCAGGGTTCCCGCCAGGCTCCGGGCAGCGTTGAGGTCCGCCACGACCCGGTGCAAGGTGCGGAGGGTCGCGAGGCGGACGTAGGGCTCCGACTCGGCTTCCATGCGGGGGCTCCCCGGCTGCTTCGGATGGTCTTGAAAGGTTGTCGTCCGATTGCCAGAAGAACTGAATCACAGCGAGCACTCCGATAGGCACGCTCGGTCAGCAATAGGCTGTCAGTGTGACTCAAATCACATAATGATGAAGTGATGATCGTATTCGGAAACGGCAGGGAACGACAGGACGCCCGGCAGGCGACTTCCAGCGGCGCGCCGCCCGCGCGCTCGGCCCAGCGACCGACCCGGCCTACGACCAGGGCCCGATACCGGCACGCGCGCCCGGCGACTACCGTGCGGTACGTGTACAGCTCCCCGCAGTCCCCCACCTCCCCCTCCGCTCCCGCCCCGGTCGCGGAGGCCGGCGCCACTCCCGAGGAGTTCCGCGCCGCCCTCGGCCAACTGGCGGCCGGCGTCTCGCTGGTGACCGTGCACGACCCCGAGGAGGACGAGGACGCCGGCATGACCGCCACCTCGTTCCTGTCGGTGTCGCTGGAGCCGCCGCTGGTGCTGATCTCGGTGCGCGAGGACTCCCGGATGGACGACCTGCTCACCCGGGCCGAGACCTGGGCGGTGTCGCTGCTCGGCGAGGAGCACCGCACGCTGGCCTCCCGGTTCGCCATGAAGGGCCGGCTCAGCGACCGCCTGCTGTTCGCCGACGCCGCCTGGCAGCGCGGCCCGCACTCCGGCGCCCCGCTGATCGACGGCGCGCTCGCCACCGTCGAGTGCCGCACCGAGCGGCGCATCCCGGCCGGCGACCACACCCTGGTGCTCGGCCGCGTGCTGGCCGCGCGGGTGCCCGCCCCGGCCGCGAAACCACTGGTGTACTTCCGGGCCGGCTACCGCCACCTGGGCTGACCGGCCGTCACTCCGGCTTGATCCGGCCGCGCCCCTGCTTCAGCGTGGCCCGGTGCCGCTTGTTCTCCAGCCGCCGCTCCACCATGCCCCGGCTCGGCTTGGTGGCCCGCCGGGCCTTCGGCGGCGGCGCGGTGGCCTCACCGAGCAGCGAGGCCAGCCGGGCGGCCGCGACCTCGCGGTTGCGCCACTGCGAGCGGTGCTCGGAGGCGCGCACCACCAGCACCCCGTCGACCAGCCGGGAGGCCAGCCGCTCCAGGGCGCGGTCCTTCCACACCGGCGGCAGCGCCTCGGAGGCCGCCAAGTCCCAGCGCAGCTCGACCTTGCTGTCCGAGGTGTTGACGTGCTGGCCGCCGGGGCCGGAGGAACGGGAGAAGCGCCAGACGAGCTCGGCGTCGGGGACGACCACCGAACCCCGTACGCGCACGGGCTCAGTCATGCCGCCATCATCCCGCCCGGGCCCGGCGGCCGTCACCTGGTTAACCCGGCACAATGGCGGGCGTGATCGAGCTCGGCTACTCCCTGTCCAACCGCTTCCCCGACCCCCCGCAGACCGACTACCGCACCGCGCCCGTCCGCGCGCTGCGGCACGACCTGTTCGCCGGGGACGTCTACCTGGAGACCGACGACGGCGCCGGCGTGGAAACCCGCTGGGGCTGGGTGCCGGTGCTGGACTTCGCCTGGGCGCTGTGCGACATCGTCGAGCGCCTGGACGAGGACCCGCGCGGCAGCCGGGAGGCCCGGGTGCGCACCGAGGACCTGGACTTCACCCAGAACACCGAACTGCTGCGCTTCGCCCGCCGGTTCGGCTGGGTGGAGATCACCGCCACCTGGCGCCCCGAGGACGAGCCGCTGGTGGTCCGGCACGCCGAACTGCGCCGGGAGTCCCGGGACTTCCTGCAGGACGTGCTGGCCGACCTGACCGAGCTGCACGAGGACCTGGCCGACAATCCGAACACCTGGACCGTGCAGGGCCGGTACCCGAGAATCTGAGCCAACGTCGGGCGGCCGATCGGGGGAGAAATCCGTCCGTCCACCAAGCAGCGGAACCAATGGCCGCTCATCCCGCGTTCTCAGGGCAAAACCGACCGAAGGGACACCACAGACCATGCCCGTGAGCCTCTCCAAGGGTGGCAACGTCTCGCTGACCAAGGAGGCCCCCGGCCTGACCGCGGTCACCGTCGGCCTCGGCTGGGACGTGCGCACCACCACCGGCACCGAGTTCGACCTGGATGCCAGCGCGATCGTGCTGAACGGCGAGGGCCGGGTCTACTCCGACCGCCACTTCGTCTTCTTCAACAACACCAGCACCCCGGACAGCACCGTCGTCCACACCGGCGACAACCGCACCGGCGAGGGCGCCGGCGACGACGAGGCCATCAACGTCAACCTGGCCGCGCTGCCCGCCGACGTCACCCGGATCGCCTTCCCGGTGTCGATCTACGACGGCAACAACCGCGGCCAGAGCTTCGGCCAGGTCCGCAACGCCTACATCCGGGTGCTCAACCAGGCCGGCGGCGCCGAGATCGCCCGCTACGACCTGTCGGAGGACGCCGCCACCGAGACCGCCATGGTCTTCGGCGAGCTCTACCGCAACGGCGCCGAGTGGAAGTTCCGCGCCATCGGCCAGGGCTACGCCTCCGGCCTGGCCGGCATCGCCCAGGACTTCGGCGTCAACGTCTGAGCTCCCCGCAGCACGTGAAAAGGGCCCCCGCTCCGTCCGGAGCGGGGGCCCTCTCGCGTCCTCAGGAGCGGCCGGCCCGCAGCTCCGGCAGGTCCAGCACCTCGGTCTCGTCGTGCGCGGTCAGATCGACCACCTCGCCGGGCTCGGTGTCGGACTCCGCGTGCTGATGGCTCGGCGACTGCTCCACCGCGCGGTGCGCGGGCTGCCCGGCGTCCACCGGAGCGGCGTCCAGCACCGCGTAGCGCTCGCTGTCGGCCACCGCCTCGTCGCCCACCACGTCCGCCAGGTCACCGACCGCCGGGGCCGGCGCGGCCGCCCGCAGCGCGGCCCGGGCGGTGCCCGGCCGGCCGAAGAAGCTGAACGCCGCCGCCCGCGGCCGCTGCGGGGCCACCGGGGCCGTCTGCTCGCCGTCCTGCGGGCGCGCCGCGGGCAGCGCCGGGCCGACCGGGCGCAGCGCCGCCGAACCGGTGGCCGGCACCGGCTCCGGCATCCGCGGCCGCAACTCGACCTGGGCCCGCTCGTCGACCACGCGACGCGCCTCGGCCGCCGCCGCCTGCCGCTCCAGGTGCCGCAGCGCGGCCTGCGCGCGGACGAACGCGGCCGGGGTGGCCGGGTGCTTGGGACGGGTCGCCTCCAGCGCCCGGCGGGCCGCCTCGGCCTCCTTCAGCGCCTGCTCGGCGACCAGCACGGCACGCTCGCGCAGCAGCCGGGCGATCTCGGTCTCCGCCTTCGCCAGCCGGGACTTCTCCGCGGTCAGCCGCCGCCCGAAGCGGGTGGCCCGCTCCTCGGCGACCTCGGCCGCGTACTCGGCCTCGGCGATCTGCTCCTCGTAGCTCTCCTCGGCGCGCAGCCGGCGCACCATGGCCACCTCGGCGGCGGCCCGGGCGGCCCGGTCGCGCTGCCGCAGCACCAGCGCCAGGCCGACCACCGCGACCACCGCGGCGACCCCGACCGAACGGGCCACGATCTGATCCGGACTGGCCACCAGCGCGGCCACCGCCGCGACCACGAGCACACCGGAGGCGACCGGTGGCAGCGACCGGCTCAGAACGGAGGAATGACGGTGGCGTCCGCGAGACATGGCTAGAAACTAGCGTGCGAGTCGAGGCGCTGTCAGCCTCGGCCCCCATTCCGCCCTTGACACGCCGACAGAAACACGGGACGCGTACGTCCCACCACGCAGCGCGACCGGATCCGGCGCGAAGTTCAGCGCGAGGACGCGGCCGTGCCGCGCGGGTGGTCCGGGTCGTCGTGGTCCTCGGGGAGCTTGCAGATGTGCTGCAGCCACAGCGCCACCGCGATCACCGCCGCACCGGCCAGCACCGAGAACAGCGCCGTCCCGGCCTGCGCCCGCCGGGCGGGGACTTCCAGCGAGCCGAGCAGGAACACCCCGACGCCCGCGTACACCCCGGTCACCACCGCCGACACCAGCGCGCTGGCCTGGCCCAGCACCAGCGCCCGCGCCGCGTGCAGCGGATCGACCCGCTTCGCGTCCGGCTGCCGCTCCCGGATCGCCTTCAGCCGGGACCGCAGCGAGATCGCCACGGCCAGCAGCACCATGGCGATCGCCGCCAGCACGAACGGCGCGTACGCGGGCACCCCGGGCAGCGTGCCCAGCGAGTCCCACAGCCGGGCGCCGCCCCAGGACAGCAGCCCCGTGATGGCGACGATGCCGAGCAGCAGGCGGAGACGGAGCGGCTTCACGCGGACGGGCTTCCTTCCCAGTGGTTCGACCCGGCCTTCACGGCCCGGGGGTCCGGCGGGTCACGGCGACCAGCCCACCGTACCGGCCGGGCCGCACCCGCAGGGAGCTACGCCCGCACCCCGCCGGAAGTTCCCGGACCACTCACTCCGGCAGTCGCAGCTGCAGGTCGGAGCGCAGCCGCACGCCCTGGCCCTCGGCCCCGCCGAGGCCCGCCAGCAGCTCCGCGACCGGCCCGTGCCCGGGCACCTCGGCCTTCGGGTCGGCGTCCTGCCAGGGCGCCAGCACGAACGCCCGCTCGTGGGCCCGCGGGTGCGGCAGGGTCAGCTGCGGGTCGTCGCTGACCACGCCCTCGTAGGTGAGGATGTCGACGTCCAGGGTGCGGGCCCCCCAGCGGACGGTGCGTACCCGTCCGAACGCGTCCTCCACGGCGTTGGCCCGCTCCAGCAGGTCCCGCGGCGGCAGCGAGGTGCGCAGCACCGCGACGGCGTTGAAGTAGGCGGGCTGGTCGGCGGGCCCGCCGACGGCGTCCGTCTCGTACACCGCGGACACCGCGGTCACCCGCACGCCGGGAGTGTCCTCCAGCGCGTCGACCGCGCCCTGCAGGGTCTCCAGGCGGTTGCCCAGGTTGCTGCCGAGCGCGACCGCGGCGGTCCGCGACTCGTGCAGGGTGGACTCCACGCGGTCCACCTTGCCCTGCAGGTCGAACGTGGTCGGCGTGGCGGTCGGGTCTGTGGTGGCCATGAGAGTTCCCTCCACTCGGGCTCCACCGGGCGCCATCAGGCGCGGCCCCGGCGGATCGTGATGGTGACGTCGTCGAACGGGACGGTGATCGGGGCATCGGGCTTGTGCACGACGACCTCGACCTCCTCGACCACCTCGTGCCGCAGGCACTGGTCGGCGATCCGCTGGGCCAGCGTCTCGATCAGGTCGACCGGGTCGCCCGCGATGATCGCGGTGACCTCCTCCGCGATCACGCCGTAGTGCGCGGTGCGGGTCAGATCGTCACTCTCGGCCGCCGGACGGGTGTCCAGGAACAGCGTCAGATCGACGACGAAGGTCTGGCCCTCGATCCGCTCCCGTTCGAACACGCCGTGGTGGCCGCGGGCACGGAGCCCACGCAGGGTGACGCGGTCCAGCACAAGAATCACTGCTCCCAGCTGACGGCCCCGCCGAAGCGGGGACCGGCGGGCACCGTCGCCCGCCGCCCCTCGAATCTACCTTCGAGTGCCGACCGCCCCGGACCGCCTCCCCGGCCGCCCACCCGATCGGACCGGCCACCGCGGCCCTTGACGGACGGCTCTCATTCCTCTTCGTCGTCCTCGTCGTCGCCACTGGTCAGCACCGGCGAACCGTGGTGCGACCACAGCTTCCAGCCGCCCGCGGTACGCCGGAACAGGTTCGTCGAGACGACCTTCCCGCCGACCAGCGGCCCCAGCTCGCCCTCCTCCTCGGGCTCCCCGCCGGACAGGATGTTCTCCGTGCAGGTGACCAGTGCCACATCGCCCTGCACGTCCACCTCCACATCCGTCAGGAAGAACTGGATGTACTCGGTGTTCGCCATGATCAGCATGTACGAACGCGTCACCTGGGCCCGGCCCACCAGCGCCGGCCAGCCCGGGTGCACACAGAACACCCCGCCCTTGTCGTCCGCCTCGCCCGGGCCCAGCCAGATCGACTCGACGGCCTCCAGGTCCCCGTTCTCCAGGGCCTCGTACAGCGCCTGATTGGCCGCCAGCACGGCTTCCTCGTCCGGTTCCAGCGCCGCCGCCCGATCGTTGCCGCTCACTGCCTCCGCCACGCCTACCCCCTCTGCTCCGCCTGCTCCCAGGCCGCGACGACTCGTACGGCGTCAGCCGTGCCGGACACGTCATGCACCCGCACCGCCCAGGCACCCGCCTTCGCCGACAGCACCGAGACCGCCGCCGTGGCGTCGTCCCGCTGCCGCGCCGGGCGCAGCTCCCCGGTTTCCGGGTTGGCGAGCAGCGTACCCAGGAAGCGCTTGCGCGAAGCCGCGACCAGCACCGGCCGCCCGAGCGCCGTCAGCGCGTCCAGCCGGCCCAGCAGCGCCCAGTTGTGCTCACTCGTCTTGGCGAACCCCAGGCCCGGGTCCAGGATCAGCTGATCCTCCTTCACCCCCGCCGCGAGCAGATCCTCCACCCGGACGGTCAGCTCCCGCACCACGTCCGCGACCACGTCCTCGTACACCGCCTGCGCGTACATGTCCGCCGACTGCCCGCGCCAGTGCATCACCACGAACGGCGCGCCGGTCTCGGCGACCACCCGGGCCATCTCCGCATCCGCGAGTCCTCCGGACACGTCGTTGACGATCTTCGCGCCCGCCTCCACCGCGGCCCGCGCCACACCCGCCCGCATGGTGTCCACCGAGACCACCACCCCCGCCCGGGCCAGCTCGGTCACCACCGGCACCACCCGGCGCAGCTCCTCCGCCTCCGTCACCCGCAACGCCCCCGGCCGGGTCGACTCCCCACCCACATCCACCAGGTCCGCCCCCTGCGCCACCAGCTCCAGCCCATGCGCGATCGCCTTCGCCGGATCCAGCCACATCCCCCCGTCCGAGAACGAATCCGGCGTGACGTTCACCACCCCCATCACCGCACAACGGTCAAGGACGGGCAGGCCAGGGAGGTTTTCGCTCATACGACCCATTATCGACGCTCGGGGTACGGGCAGGCGGGCGCGAAAACTGTGCGGGCACGAACCCAGGGGCGCGGAAACGGCAGCGGGTGCGAACCCAGGGGCGCGGGGAACTGCGCGAGGCGGAAGGCACCCACCCGCAAGATCGCGACGCAGGACAATGACCTGCACGTGATCGCGCCCTTGCGGACGTGGGGAGCGCTTGTCGCGCAGTTCCCCGCGCCCCTGTTTTCGCACCCAACCGCTCGCGCGAGTCTCCCCGCGCCCCTGTTTTCGCACCCAACCGCTCGCGCGAGTCTCCCCGCGCCCTGGTTGTTCTCCCTACGCCGCCTGGCCCAGCTGAGCCGGAGCCTCCGGCATGAGCCCCTGCCGCTGGCGCTTGCGCCCGAATCGCGGCATGCCCAGCGTGATGAACGCCTCCGCCTGCATCACGGCGAACCCGATCCGCGGCAGGTCCCGGGTCTGCTTGTAGACCAGGAAGCGGGGCTCCCAGGTGGGCTGGAACTTCGCGTTGAACTTGTACAGCGACTCGATCTGGAACCAGCGCGACAGGAACACCAGCAGTCCGCGCCAGGCCCGCAGCACCGGCCCGGCGCCGATCCGCTCGCCGCGGGCCAGCGCCGAGCGGAACATCGCGAAGTTCAGCGAGACCCGCCGGATGCCCATCGCGCCGACCTCCTGCAGGGCGGCGACGATCAGCAGCTCGTTGAGGCCGGGGTCGGCCTCCCGGTCGCGGCGCATCAGTTCCAGCGAGATGCCGTCCGCACCCCACGGGACGAAGTGCAGCACCGCCTTCAGGTCCTCGCCGCCGGAACCGTCCTCGGGGGCCTTGTGCGCCGTGACGACCACGCACTCGTCGTCGCTCGGGTCGCCGAAGCGGCCGAGCGCCATGGAGAAGCCGCGTTCGGTGTCGGTGCCGCGCCAGCGGGCCGCCGCGTCGGCGATCTGCCGCTTCTCCTCCAGGGTGAGGTCGCCGACCCGGCGGACCTTGCAGGAGTAGCCGTTGCGTTCGATCCGCTTGACCATCTGGCGGACGTTGCGCATGGCGCGGCCGGAGAGCGAGAAGGTGGAGGTGTCGACGATGGCCTCGTCGCCGAGTTCGAGCGCGTCCAGGTCGGCCTCGCGGGTCCAGACCTCGCCGCCGACCTCGGAGCAGCCGCAGACGGCGGGCACCCAGGCGTGTTCGCGGGCAGTGGCCATGAAGACCTTGATCGCGCCGGGCCAGGCCTCGACGTCGCCGACCGGGTCGCCGGAGGCGAGCATCACGCCGGAGACCACCCGGTAGGAGATCGCGGCCTTGCCGGTGGGCGAGAACAGCACGCTCTTGTCGCGGCGCAGCGCGAAGTAGCCGAGCGAGTCGCGCTTGCCGTGCCGGGCGAGCAGGTCGCGGAGCTTGAGCTCGTCCTCGGGGGTGAGCTCGGGTTCGGGCTTCTCGGGGCGCAGCGCCAGGTACGCGGTGGTGAGCGCGGTGACCAGGCCGAGCGCGCCGAGCGAGTAGCCGACCAGGTCGCTGATCCGGTCGCTGGTGTAGTGGATCGGGCCCTCGAAGCCGAACAGGCCGTAGCCGACGTGCTCCAGCCGCTGGTACAGCGACGGGTCGCCGATCTCGTACTTCCACCGGACGGAGACGATGGCCAGACCGATCAGCACCGAGACGACGCCGAGCACGACGAAGTTGAGCACCGCGCGCCAGCGGGTACGCGGGTCGGCCTTGGCGTAGAACTCGCGCTGGTGGATCAGCATCACCACGAACAGCGCCAGCGAGATCACGGCCTGGACGAACTGGTGCCAGCGCAGCATGTGGAGCGCGGCGCCGATCGGCAGCAGCACGCACACGGCGCGCCAGGCGCGCCGCTTGCGGCGGCGCAGCGCGTGCGCGAGCAGCACCAGCAGCATGCCGACCATCAGGGTGCCGGCGGCGGCGAGCGTGGTGGTGCCGCCGGGCAGCTGGCCGGCCCAGGTGTGCACCCGGGTGGCCCGGAACCTGGGGAAGACCGCCGAGGTGATGTTGATCAGGCCGATCGCCAGACAGGCGTATCCGACCGCGCCCGGCAGCCATTGCCTCGGTACGGCGGATGCCTGGGACCGGAGCGTCTGCAGTCCCCGCCGGCGGGGCTGGTCGGACGTGGTCTCAGCAGACACGGGAGCGCTCATGGGAACCCAGCCTAGAGGCACCCGGGTGCTGCTCGCGCACCCCGGGAGCCGGGTTGTGATGAACCTTCATGACTGTTCCTTTTTCTGGCAATCCGCACGTCAAGAGGGGGCCACCGGACGGATGAAGGGTCCCGCCCGGGGGCCCGGTTCGAACGGCTGCACTCATCGGACCGGGGGACGCGGCGGGTACCACCGATGCCGCACCTGTGGCCGCCGGCACGGCGGTTCGGCGCGATTCCAACACGTGGACGCCGCATTCTAGGGCGACGGTTCCCGTTCGTGCAGTCATCCGGTCGTACTGGTTTCCGACGCTCGGTCAGACTACCCCCACTCGCACCCGACGGACCGTCAAACAACGTTGACCGAGCGGGAGTCGAGGAGGGCCGGAAGGCATGGAGCTGACCAGTCGGACACTGATGTACGTGCTGATCGTGGTGGGCGCGGCGGCCCTGGCGGCCACCCTCTGGCTGTGGCCGCGGCTCTCCCGGCAGCGACCGCTGCCGGTACTGGGGCGACTGGGCCTGTTGACCGTCACTCAAGCGGCGGCGCTGTCGGTGCTGCTGCTGTCCGTGAACAACGCGTACGGCTTCTACACCTCCTGGGACGACCTGCTGAACCCCGGAAAGGCCGCCCCGTTGGCGCTGAACTCCGGGCGCACCCCCGGCGCAGCCCCGGAGACCGACAAGCTGGTGCAGCCGACCACCGACGGCGGGCTGGAGACGGTCAAGGACGTACTGCCGGCCGGACCGCCCGAACAGGTCGGCCGGGTCGACTCGGTGAAACTGACCGGCACCGAGTCCGGCCTGTCCGATCAGATGTTCGTCTATCTGCCACCCGAGTACTTCAACCCCCGCTACAACCGCCAGCACTTCCCGGTGCTGGTCGCGCTGGCCGGCTACCCCGGCCCGACGCTGCACCTGGTCGAGAACCTCCAGCTGCCGCAGACCGCCGCCGAACTGCAGCGCACCGGCCAGATGGCCCCCACCGTGATCGTGATGGCCCGCCCCACCGTCGCCCCGCCGCGGGACACCGAGTGCGTGGACGTCGCCGGCGGGCCGAAGACCGAGACCTGGTTCGTCAAGGACGTGCCGGCCGCGCTGCGCTCCGCCTACCGGGTGGGCCGCACGGCGGAGTCCTGGGGCGTGTTCGGCTACTCCACCGGCGGATCCTGCGCGCTGCGGCTGGCGATGCGCCACCCCGACGTGTACCGGAACGCGGCCGGGATGCACCCGGACTACACCGTGCCGAACGACCGCTGGACCGACGGCGACCTGTTCGGCGGCGACGCGGAGGCGGCCAAGCAGGCCGACCTGAACTGGCGGCTGAAGAACCTGCCCGCCCCGGCCGCGACCCTGCTGGTGGTCTCGACCCACGCCGAGGACGACTACCCGGCGACCGAGAAGTTCCTCAGCGCCGCGAAACAGGCGGCCGGCGACCACCCGGAGTTCCTGATCGACTCCCTGCTGCTGCCGGACGGCGGCCACACCTTCGACACCTGGCGCCGCGAACTGCCGGCCACCCTGGAGTGGCTCAGCGACCACCTCGCACCCCCGCAGGACCGCGAACCGCGGCCCTGACGGGGGCACCCCTCGCCGTCCGTTATCGCCCGATGATGAGGCTCATCGCCTCGGCGCGGGTGGCGGAGTCGCGCAGCTGCCCGCGCACCGCCGAGGTGACGGTGGTGGCGCCGGGCTTGCGGATGCCGCGCATCGACATGCACATGTGCTCGCACTCGATCACCACGATGGCGCCGCGCGGCTCCAGGATGCGCATCAGCGCGTCCGCGACCTGGCTGGTGAGCCGCTCCTGCACCTGGGGGCGGCGGGCGAACACGTCGACCAGCCGGGCCAGCTTGGACAGGCCGGTGATCTTGCCGCTCACCGCGGGGATGTAGCCGACGTGCGCGACACCGCGGAACGGGACCAGGTGGTGCTCGCAGGTGGAGTACACCTCGATGTCCTTGACCAGCACCATCTCGTCGTGACCGAGGTCGAAGGTGGTGGTGAGCACGTCCTCCGGCTGCTGCCACAGGCCCGCGAATATCTCCCGGTAGGCGCGCGCGACCCGGGCCGGGGTCTCCAGCAGGCCCTCGCGGTCCGGGTCCTCACCGACGGCGATGAGCAGTTCGCGAACCGCGTTCTCGGCCCGCTTCTGGTCGAACTCGCCGACGGGGAACTCACCGTCGAGCGTCACCGGATCGATCATGCGTGCGTGCCTCGCTGCTCGTCAAAGGGGGAAACAGTTTCCGTGCAGCACGAATGCCGCGCCTCCAGGGTACAAACCCCGGAAACGCGGCATCCATTCCGAACAGGTGCTCGGTCGGTCAGCTCTCGACCTGGCCGCCGTCGGCCGGCGGCAGCTTCACGGTGTCGACCGGGCTGTCGTTGCCGGAGACGGCGCCGT
This sequence comes from Kitasatospora sp. NPDC048662, assembly GCF_055587065.1. NCBI lineage: Bacteria > Bacillati > Actinomycetota > Actinomycetes > Kitasatosporales > Streptomycetaceae > Kitasatospora > Kitasatospora sp. NPDC048662. The sequence goes on from NZ_JBVJHA010000002.1 coordinate 964,242, forward strand.
TGCTCAGCGCCAGCTCCTTCGGCGACTGCACCGGCGGCCGGGTGGACGGGGTGCGGCGGGCCGAGCCGGTCCACGCCGGGCGCGGGGGACGCTTGATGACCGGAGCGAAGACCTCGGCGATCTGCTCCTTGTTCAGCGTCTCCTTCTCCAGCAGTTCGAGGACCAGGTTGTCGAGCACGTCGCGGTTCTCGACCAGGATCTCCCAGGCCTCGTTGTGCGCGGTCTCGATCAGCTTCTTGACCTCCTCGTCCACCAGCCCGGCGATCTCCTCGGAGTAGTCGCGCTGGTGGGCCATCTCACGGCCCAGGAAGGGCTCGGAGTCGGAGGAGCCGAACTTGATCGCACCCAGGCGCTCGCTCATGCCGTACTGGGTGACCATGGCCCGCGCGGTGGCGGTGGCCTTCTCGATGTCGTTCGAGGCGCCGGTGGTCGGGTCGTGGAAGACCAGTTCCTCCGCCGCCCGGCCGCCCAGCATGTAGGCGAGCTGGTCGAGCATCTCGTTGCGGGTGGTCGAGTACTTGTCCTCGTCCGGCAGCACCATGGTGTAGCCGAGCGCGCGGCCCCGGGACAGGATGGTGATCTTGTGCACCGGGTCGGAGTAGTTGCAGGCCGCCGCGACCAGGGCGTGACCGCCCTCGTGGTACGCGGTGATCTTCTTCTCCTTGTCGGACATGATCCGCGAGCGCTTCTGCGGACCGGCCACGACGCGGTCGATCGCCTCGTCCAGCACGTTGTTGTCGATCAGCTTGAGGTCCGAGCGGGCGGTGAGCAGCGCGGCCTCGTTCAGCACGTTCGACAGGTCGGCACCGGTGAAGCCGGGGGTGCGCTTGGCGACGGCCGACAGGTCGACGTCCGGCGCGATCGGCTTGCCCTTCTGGTGCACCTTGAGGATGTCCAGCCGGCCCTGGAGGTCCGGGCGGTCGACGGCGATCTGCCGGTCGAAGCGGCCGGGGCGCAGCAGCGCCGGGTCCAGGATGTCGGGGCGGTTGGTGGCGGCGATCAGGATGACGCCGCCCTTGACGTCGAAGCCGTCCATCTCGACCAGCAGCTGGTTGAGGGTCTGCTCGCGCTCGTCGTGACCGCCGCCGAGACCCGCACCGCGGTGCCGGCCGACGGCGTCGATCTCGTCGACGAAGATGATCGCCGGGGCGTTGGCCTTGGCCTGCTCGAACAGGTCGCGGACCCGGCTGGCGCCGACACCGACGAACATCTCGACGAAGTCCGAGCCGGAGATCGAGTAGAACGGGACACCCGCCTCGCCCGCGACGGCGCGCGCCAGCAGGGTCTTGCCGGTACCGGGCGGGCCGTACAGCAGCACGCCCTTGGGGATCTTCGCGCCGACCGCCTGGAACTTGGCCGGCTCCTGCAGGAACTCCTTGATCTCGTGGAGCTCCTCGACGGCCTCGTCGGCACCCGCGACGTCCGCGAAGGTGGTCTTCGGGGTGTCCTTGGTGAGCAGCTTGGCCTTGGACTTGCCGAACTGCATGACCCGGGAGCCGCCGCCCTGCATCTGGTTCATCAGGAACAGGAAGACCACGACGATGATCACGATCGGCAGCATCGAGAACAGCAGGCTGACGAAGGTCGACTGCTTCTCGGGGCTGACCGTGTAGCCGTCCGGGATCTGCCCGCCGGCGTACTTGGTCTGGAGGTTCCTGGCCAGGTCGGCGGCCTGAACGTCGCCGGTGTAGGAGGCCTGGAAGCGGCTGCCGGACGGCGACTTGCCGTTGGCGCCCGGCTTCAGCTTCTGGTTGTCCTGGAGCTGGATCTTGATGAGGTTCGAGTCACCGGTGGTGAGCTGCGCCGACTTCACCTGGTTGCTGTCGATCGCGCTGATGATCTGACCGGTGTCCGCAGTCTTGTAGCCGCTCGAGTCCGAGACGAGCTCCATCAACGCGAACACGGCGAGGGCGGCCAGCACGACCCACATGATCGGCGCACGGAAGTATCGCTTGACGTCCATCCATGCGGGGCGTCACCGCCCCGTCCCTCCTGCCATTCAACGGGCGCTGGTCGGCCGTGGGCCGCGGCGCATCCGATATGTGCTCGTCAGACGAGCTGTTGATTGGACCGTACCGCAGCGGGCCCCGCTCACGACGGGATCACACCACGGTGCGACCTATTTTCCTACCCCCGCACAACGGGTGGGAACAGGGCACTGTTCCCACCGGTCGTCCGATCGGTTCAGCCCCCGTAGACGTGCGGGGCCAGGGTGCCGATGAACGGCAGGTTGCGCAGCTTCTCCGCGTAGTCCAGGCCGTAGCCGACCACGAACTCGTTGGGGATGTCGAAGCCGACGTACTCGACGTCGATCTCCACCTTGGCGGCGTCCGGCTTGCGCAGCAGGGTGCACACCTTCAGCGAGGCCGGGCCGCGCGAACCGAGGTTGCCGAGCAGCCAGGACAGCGTCAGGCCGGAGTCGATGATGTCCTCGACGATCAGCACGTCGCGGCCGGCGATGTCGGTGTCCAGGTCCTTCAGGATGCGCACCACGCCCGAGGACTTGGTACCCATGCCGTAGGAGGAGACGGCCATCCAGTCCATGGTCACCTGACTGTGCAGGGCCCGGGCCAGGTCCGCCATCACCATGACGGCGCCCTTGAGGACGCCGACCAGCAGAAGGTCCTTCCCGGCGTAGTCCTGGTCGATCCGCGCGGCCAGCTCCACCAGCTTGGCGTCGATCTCGTCCTTGCTGATGAGCACCTTCGCGAGGTCTGCGCCCATGTCGTTCTGGTCCACCGGGGATACGTCCTCAAACGTTCGGGGTCTGGGTTCGGCGGCGGCGGTACGACTGGTTCGTGCTCAGTCGCCCTGCCGCCGAAACACCAGCGTGCCACACCGGCGCACGGCTTCGACGCCCCCGGGTAGGTGCAGGGGGCCCTGGCCGCGCCAGCCGGTGACCAGCGAGTCCACGGTTTCCAGGTGGCGGGCGAACAGGTCGCCGGCCGGGCAGCCCGCGCGCAGGGCGGCGCGACGCAGTACCCGGCGGCGCACCGCGGGGGGCAGTTCGGAGAGCTTGCCCACGTCGAGGGCACCGTCGGGGCCGCGCAGGTCCTGCTCGGCGAGGGCCGCCCACTGGTCCAGTGCGTCCGCGTCGTCGCGGAACAGCCGGGCGGTGCGGGCCAGTGCCTCCACCACGCCGCCGCCGAGGTGCTTCTCCAGCACCGGCAGCACCTCGTGGCGGACCCGGGAGCGGGTGTAGGCCGGGTCGGCGTTGTGCGGGTCGTCCCAGACGGGGATGGACTGCGCGGTGCACGCCTGCCGGGTGGCGGCCCGGTCGAGCTCCAGCAGCGGGCGGCGGTAGCGGCCCTTCTGCGCGGGCATCCCGGCCAGCGAACGGGCACCGGAGCCTCGGGCCAGGCCCAGCAGCACCGTCTCGGCCTGGTCGTCGCGGGTGTGGCCGAGCAGCACGGCGAGCGCGCCGTGGCGTTCGGCGGCGGAGTCCAGCGCGGCGTAACGGGCCTCCCGGGCGGCGTTCTCCGGGCCGCCCTCGCGGCCGACATGGACCGCGACCGCCTCCACCGGGTCCAGACCCAGCTCGCGCAGCCGGACGGCGACCTGTTCGGCGCGTTCCGCGGAGCCGTCCTGCAGGCCGTGATCGACGGTGACGGCGCCGACCCGCAGGCCGAGCTTGGGGGCCTCGAAAGCGGTGGCGGTGGCCAGGGCCATCGAGTCGGCGCCGCCGGATACCGCGACCAGCACCAGCGGGGAACCGGGGGCGGCCGGGGTGCGGGGCAGGCCGGAGGGGTGGCGGCGGGCATTGCCGATCAGCGTGCCGGGCACCGTCGCGGTGGTGGCCAGAGCCGGCAGCGGGGCGGACTGCGCCGGCGGCGCGGTGCGGGGGGCGCGCACCGGCTCGCTCGGACTGACGCCCGCCTCGGCGGCGAGCTCGGCGAGGGTACGGCGGACGGCGAGGCGTATCGCCGCGACAGCGGGGTGTGGGCCCATGGTTGGCACTCCTTGGCGGAGGGGGGTTACGTCGGCCGCCTGTCAGCTCTCTGTCACCAGGCGCTCACAGATGGTCGCAGAATCCGGCCACCGCCCACGCCCCCCGCGCCAACGGCGGATCCACGGTCCCACGTACGGGTGAATGGAGAAACGTTACGTCTGCCGCCAGGTGTACGACTCGCCCGGTTGACCGTCCACCGCGGGCCGCACCTGACGCCCGCCCGAGGGTCCCGGGCGGGCGGCTCAGCCGACCACCCGGGCCACCCAGGACGCCGGGTCGTGGATCTCGTCCTTGGTGGGCAGCGTGTTCGGCGAGGTCCACACCCGGTTGAAGCCGTCCATCCCGGCCCGCTCCACCACGCCGCGGACGAACACCGCGCCGTCCTGGTACTGGCGCAGCTTGGCGTCCATGCCGAGCAGCCGGCGCAGCACCAGGTCGAGCCGGCCACTGCCGCGGTCGCGGCGGCGCTGGAACTTCTCCCGGATCTCCGCCACCGAGGGCACCACGGCCGGGCCTACGCCGTCCATCACCACGTCGGCGTGGCCCTCCAGCAGCGACATCACCGCGGTCAGCCGGGCCAGGATCTCCCGCTGCGCGGGCGTCTGCACCAGGTCGGTGAGGCTGCCCGCGGTGGAGCCGTTGCCGCGGCCGCCGAAGCCCGGCAGGCCGCCGAGCGCCTCGCGCAGCCGGTCCAGCAGGGCCGAGGGGTCGACGTCGGTCTGGGCCAGGAACTCCTGCACCTCGGACTGGATGTGGTCGCGCAGCCAGGGCACCGCGGTGAACTGGGTGCGGTGGGTCTCCTCGTGCAGGCACACCCAGAGCCGGAAGTCGTGCGGGGCGACGTCGAGTTCGCGCTCCACGTGGACGATGTTCGGCGCCACTAGCAGCAGCCGCCCGGGTGGCGTCGCCAGGCCCCGGCGCGGCTGGTCGAACAGGCCCTCGGGGCTGTCGGGAGCGGTGGGCAGCCCGGCCGGAGCGAAGGTCTCGTACTGGCCGAGCACCTTCGCCGACAGGAACGCCAGCACCGCGCCGACCTCCACGCCGGTGGCCTTGGCGCCCACCGAACCGACCGCAGCGGTGCCCGGGCTCTCCTGGCGGCGGGCGGCCAGCCGGTCGGTCAGCGGGCGGACCACGGTGCGGAAGCCCGCCACGTTGGCCCGCACCCAGCCGGGCCGGTCGACCACCAGCACCGGGGTGCCGGGGGTGCCCTCGCCCAGCCCCATCCGGGTGAACTCGCGCACGTGCCGCTCGGCCTCGACGGCGTGCCGGCGCAGTTCGGAGACCACCGCGCGGGCCTCCTCCCGGCCGACCCGGGGCCCGGGCCGGGCCAGGCGCACGGCGGTCGCCACCGCGAGATCCCAGTCGACCATCTCCGCACCGCTGTTCGCGCTCGTCATGCCCTCACGGTACGTGCTCGCCCCCGCCCGGGGGAGACAACCGGGTCGGCCGATCCGCCCCGGTCGGCCCGCTGACGCCGGGTCAGCGGGCCGACGGCGCGTCACCCGGCCCGGGTCAGCAACCGCAGGCGGCGATCTTCGCGACGATCCGGTCGACCGCGGCGCGGGCCGCGGTCGGGTCGGCGCCGGTGCGGGTCATCAGCGCGAACGCCAGCACCCGGCCGTCGGCGTCGACCACGGTGCCGGCCAGCGTGTTGACGCCCTGCAGGGTGCCGGTCTTGGCACGCACGACGCCGGCCGCCTCGCCGGCCCCGGACTTGGCGCCGAACCGGCCGGCCAGGGTGCCGGTGAAGCCCGCGACCGGCAGGCCGGTGATCACCGGGCGCAGCTCCGGGTGCTGCGGGGAGGCGGCCTCGGCGAGCAGCTTCACCAGGGTGAGCGGCGGGATCAGGTTGGCCTTGGCCAGGCCACTGCCGTCGGTGATCAGCACGCCGGTCAGCGGCACCCCGAGCTTGCCGAGCTCGGCGGTGACGGCGCTCGCGGCGCCCTCGAAGCCGGCGGGCTGCTTGGCGGCGAGCGCGGCCTGCCGGGCGATGGCCTCGGCGAGCTGGTTGTCGGAGGCGGTGAGCATCCGCTCCACCAGCCGTCCGATCTCCGGCGACTCCACCCGGGCCAGCTCCTTGGCCCCGGCGGGGGCGGTGGCCTGGCCGGCCTTGTTCTGGACGGTGACGCCTTCGGCCTTCAGGAGGTTCGCGAAGGTCTCGGCGGCCTGCCCGGCCGGGTCGAACACCCGGGCCGGGGCCTCGTCGGGCGAGCGCGGGTCGATCCGGCCCTCGTCGACCATCAGCGGGGTGACCGCGGCGATGTTCATCGCGTCGTGGTCCTTGTGCAGCAGCGGGCCGCTGTACAGCGAGGTGTCGTAGGACAGCTTGACGCTCGTGGTGCCGGCCGCCTTCAGCGCGGCGGCGGTGCGGCGGGCCAGCTCGGCGACCGAGGCGGGCGCGCTGTCCGCGTCCACCGGGGCGCCTCCGATCCGGATCTGGTCGATGGGCAGCGCCGTCAGGGTGGGGTCGCCGCCGCCGACCAGGGTGATCTCGCCGGGGGTGGCGCCCTGCACCACGGTGGTGGCGATCCGGTGGCCGGCCGGCAGCAGCGCCAGGGCGGCGACCGCGGTGGCCAGCTTGGTGGTGGAGGCGGGCGTGGCCGGGGTGTTCTCCTGCGCGCCGAACAACAACTCGCCGGTGGCGGCGTCGGCGACCGCGAAGTTCAGGGTGCCCAGCGACTTGTCCTGGACGGTGGCACCGAGCGCCCCGCGCAGCCCGTTGCCGGTCGGCGGGTGGCTGTCGCCGGCGTCCCCGGCGGACAGCACCGGGCCCTTGACCGGGACGGCGCGCTGCCGGTTCCCGCGTCGGTCCTGCTTGCCGCGCCCCGGCCCGTCCCCGCCCTGGCGGTGCCCGTCGTCGGCGTGTTTGCCGTGCCCGTCCGAACGGCTGGCGCCCGGCGAGGGCTGGGCCAGCGCCGGGTCGGCGACCGTCAGCACCCCCGCGGCCAGTGCCACCCCCAGGACCCCGACGAGCGCCGTCCTGCGCCCGCGCCCCACCCCTGACCCTGATCTCACGGACCGGCCCCTTTCCCGAGCACTCCCTGCCGTAGGAGACACTTGGATTCTGTCAGTCCCCACCCTTGGAGGAAGCGTTGGAGTTCGACGTCCTGATCGAGATCCCGAAGGGCTCGCGCAACAAGTACGAGGTCGACCATGAGACCGGTCGGCTCCGTCTGGACCGCATGCTCTTCACCTCGACCCGCTACCCGGCCGACTACGGCTACGTCGAGGGCACCCTCGCGGACGACGGCGACCCGCTGGACGCGCTGGTCATCCTGGATGAGCCGACCTTCCCCGGCTGCCTGATCAAGTGCCGCGCCATCGGCATGTTCCAGATGACCGACGAGGCCGGCGGCGACGACAAGCTGCTGTGCGTCCCGGCGACCGACCCGCGCTGGTCGCACCTGCAGGACATCCAGGACGTGTCGGAGTTCGACCGTCTGGAGATCCAGCACTTCTTCGAGGTCTACAAGGACCTGGAGCCCGGCAAGTCCGTCCAGGGCGCCGACTGGGTCGGCCGGGCCGAGGCCGAGGCCGAGGTCGAGGCTTCGATCAAGCGCCTCCAGGAGCAGGGCGGCCACTGAGCCGCCACGCCCTTCGGGGCGGCCCGCAGTGCCCGCGCGAGGGGCGGGAGTCCGGTGTTGGACTCCCGCCCCTCACGCGTTCCCGGCGGTCGGTCAGCCGTCGTTGTCGTCGAGCCGGAACCCGACCTTCAGGCCGACCTGGAAGTGCTTGATCGCGCCGTCCTCGATGTGGCCGCGGATCTGCACCACCTCGAACCAGTCGAGGTTGCGCAGGGTGCGGTCGGCGCGGGCGATGCCGTTGCGGATGGCGGCGTCCACCCCTTCGTGCGAGGAGCCGACGATCTCGGTGACCCGGTAGGTGTGGTCGGACATGCAGGTACTCCCTGTGCGGCGGTGGCGGGCGCTCCCCCGCCGTCCACCGTGCACCAGGGCGCCGGAAGGGGCATCCCGGCTTCGCCCGACGGGGCGTCAGAACGCCGCGCGGACCTCGCCGACCACCGCGCCGCCACCGTGCAGCGGAGCGGACGCGATCCGCTCCAGCACCGGGTCCTGGAGGCCGAGGCGGCGCAACGCGGCGGCCAGCACCGGGCCGCGGGCGCGCTCCGCGCCGTCCTCGATCTTGAAGGCCAGGGCGCGGCCATCGGCCAGTGCGACCACCTGGACGGCCTCCGCGCCCATCTTGGACAGCGCGCCGGGCACCGCCCGCATCAGCCAGGTGTCGGCCCGGCGGGTGCCGGCCACGTACTCGGGGTGGGCGCGCATCGCGTCGGCCACCCGGCGCTGCTCGGTGCCGGGCTCGGCCATCACCAGGGCGCGGTAGCCGCGGGCCAGGCCGGTCAGCGAGACGGCCAGCAGCGGGGCGCCGCAGCCGTCGGTGCCGGTGTGCACGGCCGGCTCGCCGGCGGTCTCCTCCAGCGCGGTGCGGGCCAGGCGCTGGATCGGGTGCTCGGGGTCGAGGTAGGAGGCCAGGTCCCAGCCGTTGGCGGCGCAGGCGGCCAGCCAGCCGGCGTGCTTGCCGGAGCAGTCCATCAGGATCGGCGCCCGCTCCCCGCCGGAGCGCAGCAGCTCCTCCGCCTCGACCTCGTCCAGCGGCAGTTCGGCGGGGGTGCGCAGGGCGACCTCGGTGAGGCCGGCGTCGGCCAGGATCCGGCGCACCCCGGCCCGGTGGAAGGGCTCCGCGGAGTGGCTGGAGGCGGCCAGCGCGAGCTGCTCGCCATGCAGCTCCAGGCCGGCCCGCAGGGTCGCCATCGCCTGGAAGGGCTTGGCGGTGGAGCGCGGGTAGACCGGCTGCTCGGGGGTGCCCAGCGTGTACGCGACGGTGCCGTCGGCGTCGAGCAGGACCAGCGAACCGCGATGGCGGCCCTCGGTGAAGCCGGAGCGTATGACCTCGGCGAGGGCGGGCAGGACGGACTGCGACACGGGCGGTCTCCAGGACGTGCGGTGCGGTGAGGGTGGGTGGGCCCCGGTCGCGTCCCGACCGCTCAGCCTCCGCCGAGCAGGTCCTCGACCCGGGCCTCCCCCTCACGGTACCTGCGGGTGATTTCCGCCCCGCAGTCGTCCGCGGTGCGCTGCAGCGTCTGGCGGCGGCCGGACACCTCGCGCTCGTGCTCGGCCAGCCGTTCGACGGCGGCCAGCAGGTCGGCGGTGGCGTGCGCGCCGAGGTCGGCCAGTTGCACGTCGCCCATCAGGGCGTCCGCCTCCAGCCGGTAGCGCTCGCCGCGGGGCGGGCCGAGGGTCAGGTGCCGGGCCGGGCGGCGGGTGGTGGACGGGGCGTCCGCCAGGATCGCGGGCAGCCGGTCGAGCAGCGCGCACTGCGCCTCGCTGGCGCCGGCCAACGGGATCTCCCGGCGCTGGAGTTCGGCCCGCAGGATGTCCATCCGGCCGTGCAGCAGGCGGCGCAGGTACGACAGGTCGGCCTCCTGCTCCAGGGCGTCCCGGCGCAGCACCCGCAGTTCCTCCAGGGCCAGGCCCGCCAGCCCGTCGAGCGCGCTCACGTCCATCAATCCGACCACCTGCCGTAGTACCTGTGCCCGCCGATCGCACGGCCGCCCGCCACTCAGGGTTCCCCCCGGCGGGCGATGCCACTCGTGCGGGTGACGCGGTTCGCCGGGACGACGGACGCCCCCTCGGGGCCCGGATGGCCCCGGGCCGTCGGACAGCGTGCCATTCCGGGCCCCGGCGCCGCACGCCCGAGTACCCGGATGGCCCCCTGGCGAACACCCCTGGCTAGTACGAAGAATCCGCGCCATGGGTTCACCTGCACCGATCGGGGCGCACCGCATGCGACCCCGGCGTGCAACCGGAGGGTGCGCGCCCCCTGGGTGGACGTGCGGGCACAATGGGCGGCATGCGAGCAGTGGTGCAGCGGGTCGCCGAGGCGGCCGTGACGGTGGACGGCGAGACGGTCGGCGCGATCGAGGGGCCCGGCCTGTGCGTCCTGGTCGGCGCCACCCACGAGGACACTCCGGCGCAGGCCGCCCAACTGGCCCGCAAACTGTGGACGCTGCGGCTGTTCCCCGGCAGCCCCGAGCAGTCCTGCTCGGAGCTCGGCGCCCCGCTGCTGGTGATCAGCCAGTTCACCCTGTACGGAGACGCCCGCAAGGGCCGCCGCCCCACCTGGAACGCCGCCGCCCCCGGCCCGGTCGCCGAACCGCTGGTGGACGCCGTGGTGGCCGAACTCCGCGCCTTGGGCGCGAAGGTGGAGACCGGGCGGTTCGGTGCCGACATGAAGGTGTCGCTGGTGAACGACGGGCCGTTCACCGTCCTGCTGGAGGTCTGAGACCGGTCAGGCCGGGACGATCACGTCCTGGCTGCCGGGCACGCCGTCGGCCAGCAGCACCGCGTCGACCGGGGTGTTGCGCTTGACCAGGGCCAGCGCGACCGGGCCGAGCTCATGGTGGCGGGCCGAGGAGGTGACGAAGCCGACCGGCCGGTCCTGGCCCTCGACGCGGACCTCGGCCCCGTGCCCGGGCAGCTTCTCCTCGGTGCCGTCCAGGTGCAGGAAGACCAGCCGGCGCGGCGGGCGGCCCAGGTTGTGCACCCGGGCGACCGTCTCCTGGCCGCGGTAGCAGCCCTTGTGCAGGTGCACCGCGCTGCCCAGCCAGTCCACCTCGTGCGGGATGGTGCGGTGATCGGTCTCGAAACCCAGGCGCGGCCGGTGCCCCTCGATCCGCAGCGCCTCGTACGCCCACACGCCCGCGGCCGGGCCGAACCCGGCTGCGGCCTCGGCGAGTTCGGCGCGCGGCAGGAACAGGTCACGGCCCCACGGGAGTTCGCGCACCGCCGCGGCCCGGTCGGCGGGGACGGTGGAGCCGGCCGGCAGGAACACCACGGCGTAGTCGGCGGTGGCGTCGGTGACTTCGGCCCGGTTCCAGAACTTCATCGACTCCAGGTACGTCACCAGCGCGGGCGCGGTACCGGGCTCAACGTGGATCCAGGTGGTGGCACCGTCGTCGACCAGGTACAGCGCGTGCTCGACGTGCCCGTGCGGGGACAGCACCAGTGCCTCGGTGGCCTGCCCCGGCGGCAGTTCGCTGACGTGCTGGGTGAGCAACAGGTGCAGCCAGCTCAGCCGGTCCGGCCCGGTGACGGTGATCACGCCGCGGTGCGACAGGTCGGTGAAGCCGCGCCCGGCGGCCAGTTCGCGCTGCTCGCGGAACAGGTCGCCGTAGTGGGCGGCGACCCCTTCGTCGGGACCTTCGGCGGCGACGGCGCCGGGCAGCGCAAGCAGCGGGCTCTTCATACCGGCCAGCTTACGGCTGCGGGTGCTCCAGCTTGGCGGTGCAGTCCGCGCAGCGGCCGAAGATGGCGAAGTGCTTCAGATCGGTGTCGAAGCCGTGCTCGGTGCGCAGGCTCTCGATCAGCGGCGCGGCGATCGCGGTGTCGGTCTCGGAGACCTGGTCGCAGTCCCGGCAGACCAGGTGCAGGTGGGTGTGCCGACCCGCCAGGTGGTAGGTGGGCGCGCCGTGCCCGAGGTGGGCGTGCGAGACCAGACCGAGCTCTTCCAGGAGCTCCAGCGTCCGGTACACGGTGGAGATGTTGACGCCACTGGCGGTGCGGCGGACCTGCGCCAGGATCTCGTCCGGGGTGGCGTGGTCGAGTACGTCGACAGCCTCCAGCACCAGCTGGCGCTGCGGGGTCAACCGGTAGCCGCGCTCGCGCAGGTCGGCCTTCCAGTCGGTGGTGTCGGTGTTCGCCACGGTGTCCCTGCCCGTTGAGAGGTCGTGCCGACCAGTGTAGGGACCGACCGCCGGGTCGGTCCCCCACTCGTCCGTGCCCGTCCGCTCAGCGGAAGAACGCGATCCCGTCGTCCGGGAGGTCGTTGACGTCCTTGACCAGCTGCGCCGGGTTGAGCACCTTCTTCAGCTGCGCCGACATGTACGGCCGCAGCGGCACCTGGGGGGCGGCCTTCTCGCCGACCCACAGCAGCTCGTCCTTGACCAGGCCGAACAGGCGCTTGCCGCCGCTGTACGGGGCCGCGCCCTCGATCCGGGCGACGGCGTCGGTGGCCAGGTCGATCTGCGGCTTGCCGTCGTGCAGCTTGCCGTACCAGATCTCCACGGTGCCGTCGTCGCGCACCGAGGAGACCTCGATCTCGCGCTCGCCGCTGGTCCCGTGCTGGTTGCTGGTGACGCGCCAGAAGGCGTGCTCCATCTCCAGCGGGCGGACCTTCTCGCCCTGCTCGTCCAGCACCCAGGTACGGGAGCGGAACTCCAGGAAGGGTCGTCCGTCGTGGCGGAAGACGATCTCCTGGCCGAAGTTGCACTTCTCGCTGCCGGGGAAGTCGTGGACGCCCGCGCCCTCCCAGGTACCGAGGAGGAAGGCGAGCGGGACGACGTCCCGGTGGAGGTCGGAAGGAATCTCGATCATGGTCCTGGCTGCTGTCGTCGGACGGTTACCTGGTCAACCGTACGGCAGAGCTCAGCGCTGGCCCTGGTAGAGCTTCATGACCGAGAAGATGGCGAACCAGGTGATCAGCACGGCCACCAGAACCAGGACACTTTCGAAGAAGATCTCAAGACCGGACACGGTGTGCTCCCAGGGGCGGGTTCGACGGAGGAACGGGGCTTTCCACTACGCCCGGGAGTCTATCGGGCGCCCCCTGCGGCCGTAGTCTCTGGGGCATGTCGAAGAAGCTGGTCATCAAGGTCACCGCCGGTGCGGACGCGCCGGAGCGCTGCTCACAGGCCTTCACGGTCGCCTCGGTCGCGGCCGCCAGCGGCGTGCCGGTCTCGCTCTGGCTCACCGGCGAGTCCTCGTGGTTCGCGCTGCCCGGCAGGGCCGCCGAGTTCGAACTGCCGCACGCCGCACCGCTGCCCGACCTGCTGGAGGTGATCCTCGCCGCCGGCACCGTCACCCTGTGCACCCAGTGCGCGGCGCGCCGGGACATCGGCCAGGCGGACGTCATCGAGGGCGTGCGGATCGCCGGCGCGCAGGTGTTCCTGTCCGAGGTGATGGCGGACGACGCGCAGGCGCTCGTCTACTGATCCACTACCGGCCCTCCGGGGGCTCCCGGTCCGGCCGGTCGCGGTCGTGGCCGGGCTGCTCCCAGTGCGGATCGTCCCAACGGGGGTCGTCCCAGCGCGGGTCGTCCGGGCGCCGGTCGTCCGGCCCCGGATCGCCCGGGCGCGGATTGGCCCACAGGTCCTCGGGCGGTTCGCGGTCCGGCCGGTCCCGGTCGTGGCCGCGCTGCTCCCAGTGCGGGTCGTCCCAGCGCGGGTCGTTCCACCAGTCGTCGTCCTTGTCGCGCCGGTTGGCGAGGACGGCGGCCAGTGGCGGTATCACCATGGCGAGCACGCACATGCCGATGGCGGCGCCGACCGAGTAGAAACGCACCACGCCCCAGGCGAGGACGAACAGCCCCAGGCAGACGCCCATCATCACGAAGTAGCGCACATGCCGCCGGTGTGCCTGCACCCCTCCAGGGTAGGCCGAGGGCCCCGGCCGTCAGAAGACGGCCGGGGCCCTCACCGCGGTCCTCAGACCGCGATCGCGACCTCGGTGAACTCGCCCTGGGTGGCGACCACCTGGCGGTCCACGGTGGCGCCGGGCACCAGGGCCCGCAGGGTCCACTTGCCCGGGCGGGCGAAGAACCGGAACTGCCCGGTCGCCGAGGTGGGCACCTCGGCGGTGAACTCGCCGTTCTCGTCCAGCAGCCGCACGTAGCCGTTGACCGGCTCCTCGTTGCGGGTCACCGAACCCTGGATGATCGTCTCGTTCGCCACGTCAACTCCTGCCAGGTCCGGGCCGCCGGCCTTCGCACCGCACATGTCTGTTCTCCCTCTTCCTTGCTTCGCGCGAGCCGGGACTCAGTTGCCGAGCTCGATCGGCACGCCGACCAGGCTGCCGTACTCGGTCCACGAGCCGTCGTAGTTCTTGACGTTCTGCTGGCCGAGCAGCTCGTGCAGGACGAACCAGGTGAGCGCGGAGCGCTCGCCGATCCGGCAGTAGGCGATGGTGTCGGTGGCCAGGTCGACGCCCTCGGCCTCGTAGAGCGCCTTCAGCTCGTCGTCGCTCTTGAAGGTGCCGTCGTCGTTGGCGTTCTTCGCCCACGGGATGTTCTTGGCGCTCGGCACGTGGCCGGGGCGCTGCGACTGCTCCTGCGGGAGGTGCGCCGGGGCGAGCAGCTTGCCGGAGAACTCGTCGGGCGAGCGGACGTCGACCAGGTTCAGGGTGCCGATCGCGTCGATCACCTCGTCTCGGAAGGCGCGGATCGAGGAGTCGGCCGGCTGCGCGGTGTACTGGGTGGCGGCCCGCTCGGGCTGCTCGACGACCAGCTCGCGGGAGTCGAGCTCCCACTTCTTGCGGCCGCCGTCCAGCAGGCGGACGTCGCCGTGGCCGTACAGCTTGAAGTACCAGTAGGCGTAGGAGGCGAACCAGTTGTTGTTGCCGCCGTACAGCACCACGGTGTCCTCGTTGGCGATGCCCTTGGCGGACAGCAGCGCCTCGAAGCCGGCCTGGTCGATGAAGTCACGGCGGACCGGGTCCTGCAGGTCCTTCTTCCAGTCGATCCGGACCGCGTTGCGGATGTGGTTCTTGTCGTAGGCGGCGGTGTCTTCGTCCACCTCGACGATGACGACCTTCGGGTCGTCCAGGTGGGCCTGGACCCAGTCGGCATCGACCAGGACGTCGCTGCGGCTCATGTGCTGTTTCTCCATCCGGGGGCGGTTGGCGGAAGGCTGCTGGAGGTTCTCCCGGGCCGCGTTGTCCGCACGCCTGTCCGCATGGTGGGACGGCGTGAGGTGCGGCAGAGCCGGGTGATTCGATCGTGAGGTGTGCTCGTCGTCCCCGACGCGCCGGTGCGCAACTGCTACCGGTTCGCGGCGTCGGGACGGGGAAGGGCTTGCCGTGACTGGGGTCAGGACCGCCCGGTCAGCGCATGCGACACAGGCAGCTCGACACGCGGCAGTGGTCTACCGCCCGCCGCTTTGTGAGGTCCGCCTGTCGCTTCATGACGACGATGCTAGGGACTCCCAAGGGGCGCTGTCATCATCGTGTCGAATGCTGAGACCAGATCGCTCGGACTCTGAGATTTACCGGCTTTCCGCTACCTGCCGCCGGGCCCGGACCCCGCGCGGGGGCCGGGCGAAGCGGTGCTGCAGAGAGTTTTCCCGGCCGTGCTGGACAGCGCGTCTCGCCCACCGGACAGACCCGGGGGCCTCAGCGCCCCAGCGAGGTGCCTGGGGCGACGGTGAAGCGCAACCGCACCCCGCCCGCCTCCGGGGTGGCCTCGGCCAGCGACAGTCCCTTGGGCAGCGCGGTCAGGTGGTACCGCTGGGGCTTCAGCCGGTCGCCCGCGAGGCCCTTCAACGCCGAGGCCGCGCCGGTCAGTTGGAGATTGTCGACGACCAGGTCGTTGCCCTCGCTGTGCAGCTTGCCCTCGATCCCGCCGCCGGGCACCCCGGCCTTCACCATGCCGGGCCCGGCGTACTCCAGGCCGAGCAGGCCGCTGCCGCTCATGAATTTGGCGAGCTCCTTGTACTCGACCACGCCCTGGCCGTCGCCGTGCCCGACCGTCACACCCCGGTAGGAGTCGGTGAACTTCACCTGCGACAGGCTGGCCCGGAACGAGTGCACCGTCACCTTCTCCTTGCCGTCGGTGACGGTCATCCCGTCCGAGGAGAGGCTGACCTGGTCGAGCTCGCCCGCCACCGCGCTGGTCAGGAAGGGGATGTCGCCGATCTCGACGTCCGGCTTGCCGGTCAGCCAGCCGGAGGAGACCGCGGCGTCGGCGGCCTGGTCCTCCGCCACCCCCACGGCCACCCGGTCGGCGGCGACCAGCAGGGCGCCCACGACCCCCAGGCCGATCAGCAGTTTCACCGCGCCACGCATCGCTTCCCCCTGAAACGGTCCGACCGGGCCGCTCCGTTGACGAACCGGCCCCGAAGACAGGACGATCGCACGGATCCCCGGGTTCCGGCGCGGCACTCGGGCAAATGCGCGCTCAGCCCCCGGCGAACGGCGGCAGCACCTCCACCGTGCCGCCCTCGGTCAGCGGCACCGCGGCGTGCTCCCGGCCGCCCACCGGATCGCCGTCCACCAGGAACGAGCACATCGTCAGCACCCGCAGCAGCTCCGGCCGCCCGGCGTGCGCGGCGCGCACCGCGGTCAGCGCCTCGGCCAGGGTGGCGGCCAGGTACGGCTCCTCGGCCCGGCCCGCCGCGGACTTGGCGGCGGCCCAGTAGCGGACCGTCCCACTCACCCGTACAGGTGAATCCGGCGTGGGACGGGCATCGGCGGTCGCGGTCACGGCAACCCCTCTCGGTGGTCCTCGCCCGGTACGGCGGCCGGCCCGGTGCGGCCCCCATCATCGCCCCCGGCCCCCGCCGTCGGGCAAACCTCCCAGGTCATCACGGGAGCGCAAGGTGTCGTACCTCACCCGTTCCGGGGCCACTCGCGGGCCCGTGCGCCGCTTGAGCCACTCCCGGCCGCGCGGGCGGTCGGCTATCCTCGATTCCGTAAGGGATCCGGGCAGAGTCGCCCCCGGGTCCTTTTGTGCTTTCAGGACGCCAGTAGGACGTTCTTGCGAACGGTGCCCCACCCGCACCGGCCGCCAGGTCGTCCCCACCGCCGACCGCACGACGACGTGCCGGCCGCCGGCGGACAGAGCGGAGGGCAGGCCGATGGACGAGGCACCAGTGGGACGCCGGGGGTTGCGGGACCCCCGGACGGCCACCGCCCCGTCCACCGCCGCCCCCTCCGGGCTGTCGGCGCTCCCCCACCCTGTACCGCGCCCGCCGTTCCCCCCGGCGGCCGCGACCGCGACGACCCGGAAAGGGGACTAACCGGGTATGAGTTCACTGCTCCTGCTGACCAACGCCCTGCAACCCTCCGCCGAGGTGCTGCCCGCCCTCGGCCTGCTGCTGCACAGCGTCCGGGTGGCCCCCGCCGAGGGGTCCGCCCTGGTCGACACTCCGAGCGCCGACGTGATCCTGGTCGACGGGCGCCGCGACCTGCCGCAGATCCGCAGCCTGTGCCAGCTGCTGCGGTCCACCGGCATCGGCAGCCCGCTGATCCTGGTGGTCACCGAGGGCGGCCTGGCCGCCGTCACCGCCGACTGGGGCATCGACGACGTGCTGCTGGACACCGCCGGGCCGGCCGAGGTCGAGGCCCGGCTGCGGCTCGCCCTCGGCCGGCTCCAGGTGGCCGCCGACGACTCCCCGATGGAGATCCGCAACGGCGAGCTGTCGGTCGACGAGGCCACCTACTCCGCCAGGCTCAAGGGCCGCGTCCTCGACCTCACCTTCAAGGAGTTCGAGCTGCTCAAGTACCTGGCCCAGCACCCCGGGCGGGTGTTCACCCGGGCCCAGCTGCTCCAGGAGGTGTGGGGCTACGACTACTTCGGCGGCACCCGCACCGTGGACGTCCACGTGCGCCGGCTGCGGGCCAAACTCGGCGTCGAGAACGAGCAGTTGATCGGCACCGTCCGCAACGTCGGCTACCGCTTCGTGGTCCCGGAGCGGGCCGACAAGAGCGCCGACCGGGCCGAGCCGGGCAGAGCCGCGGCCCGCCGCGGACGCTGACCGGCCGTCGGACGGGCCGGGCGGCGCCACCCCTCGCCCGGCTTGCCCGGATCGGTCCGGTTCGGCCCGAAAAGCACCCCGTCCCACCGGGCAAGACCCCGGCAAGAGGCACCTGACCACACGCGTAGACTCCCCCCGTGGCCAAGGTGACGCGCGACGATGTAGCCCGACTGGCTGGGACCTCGACCGCGGTCGTCAGCTATGTGATCAACAACGGTCCCCGCCCGGTCGCCCCGGCGACCCGGGAGAAGGTGCTGGCCGCGATCGAGCAGCTCGGGTACCGCCCGAACTCCGTCGCCCAGGCGATGGCCTCCCGGCGCACCAACCTGATCGGCATGGTCGTCCCCGACGCCCGGCAGCCCTTCTTCGCGGAGATGGCGCACGCCGTGGAACGCGCCGCCTCCGAGCGCGGCAAGCTCGTGCTGATCGGCAACTCCGACTACGTCGACGACCGCGAGGTGCACTACGTCCGCGCCTTCCTCGGCATGCGGGTCTCCGGCCTGATCCTGGTCAGCCAGGGCCCCTCGCAGCGCGCCGCCGAGGAGTTCGCCGCCATGGAGGGCGCCAAGGTGGTGCTGCTGCACCGCCGCCCCGAGGCGATCGACGACGTCGCCGTGGTCACCGACGACGTCGGCGGCTCCGAACTGGTCGTCCGTCACCTGCTCGAAGTGCACGGTCACCCGTACGTGGCGTGCTTCGGCGGCCCGGTCGAATCTCCCGCCCCCGGTGACCCGGTCATCGACCACGTGGCCGGCTGGGAACTCGCCATGGCCGCGCACGGCCTGCCCACCGAGCCGTACCTGATCGACGCCCCGTTCCACCGCTACGGCGCCTACCAGGTCGCGCTGGACCTGCTCGCCTCCGACCGGCGGCCGCCCGCGATCTTCTGCTCCACCGACGACCAGGCCATCGGCGTGCTGCGGGCCGCCCGCGAACTCGGTCTGAAGGTCGGCGAGGACCTCGCGGTGGCCGGCTTCGACGACATCCCGGAGGCCGGGTTCGCCGACCCGCCGCTCACCACCGTCGCCTCCGACCGGGACGCGATGGCCCGGGCCGCCGTCGACCTGGTCCTCGACGACTCGCTGATGGTGCCCGGCAGCGACACCGAACGGGTCCGCAAGTTCCCGTCCCGGCTGGTCGTACGGCGTTCCTGCGGCTGCTCCGGCGAAACCGGCTGAACCCCGAAACCTGACTTCTGGGGCCTGACCAGGCTTTATGAGAAGCTGACGAGCTTCTCGGGGAACTCGAACCGCCCTCTCATCGAACGTTCATGAAGCGGGCGGAACGTCGTCTCCATGAGCGACCAGCACCGCAGCACCCACGAGCCCCACCCCCAGGACGGCGGCGCGGGCTGGCTCCCGCCGACGCCGCCCGCCGACCTCTCCGGCCCCGATCTGCCGCCGCCGCCCCGCGGGCACCGCGCCCGGCGCGGCCTGCTGAGGAGCCGCCTCGTCCTGGCCACCGCCGTCGCCACGGTGGCCGCCCTGCTCGGCGGCGTCACCGGCGGCGTCCTGGTGAGCGAGCGGGACAGCTCCGCCCGCACCGCCGCGGACAGCGCCCTGGTCCGCCCGGTGGCCGCCAATGCCGACGGCAGCGCCAACGTCTCGGCGATCGCCGCCGCGCTCTCCCCCGCCGTCGTGCAGATCACCGTCAAGACCGGCAGCGGCACCGCGACCGGCACCGGCGTGATCCTCACCGCCGACGGACAGATCCTCACCAACTACCACGTCATCTCCGGCGCGGTGAACGGCGGCCGGGCCACCGTCACCTTCCACGACGGCCGGACCGCCTCCGCCACCGTCACCGGCACCGACAAGGCCCTGGACACCGCCGTCATCACCGCCTCCGGCGTCAGCGGCCTCACCACCGCCGTGCTCGGCGACTCCGACGCCACCGCCGTCGGCGACCCCGTCGTCGCCATCGGCAACCCGGAGGGCCTCACCGGCACCGTCACCTCCGGCATCATCTCCGCCAAGAACCGCCCCGTCACCGTCCAGGTCGACGAGGGCACCACCCGCGGGAACGGCGGCTTCGGCCTCCCCAACCTGCCCGGCCTGCACGGCTCCACCGGCGCCACCGGCTCCGACACCGCCACCTACCAGGCGCTGCAGACCGACGCCGCCCTCAACCCCGGCAACTCCGGCGGCCCGCTGATCAACGCCGCCGGCCAGGTCATCGGCCTCAACTCGGCCATGTACTCCGCGAGCGGCTCCGGTTCCACCGGCGGCACCGAAGCCGGCAGCGTCGGCCTCGGCTTCGCCATCCCGATCAACAGCGTCAAGCACGTGCTGCCGCAGCTGCAGGCCGGCAAGAACCTCTGACACCCGCCGGTTCCGTCCCCGAGCGACGGACAATGGCCACGACCGCACCGGACTGAGAAAGGGCCCCGCGCCGATGACTCCCCCCGCCGACGACCGCACCCCTGCCGAGGCCCCGGGCGCCGGCGCCCGCGTCCTCGTGGTCGACGACGAACCCGCCCTGCGCGACGCGCTGGAATCCAGCCTCGCCTTCGAGGGCTACCAGGTCACCACCGCCACCGACGGCCACGAGGCGCTCACCGCCGTCGAACGCGACCGCCCCGACCTGGTCCTGCTCGACATCATGATGCCGCGCATGGACGGCCTCACCGCCGTCCGCCGGATGCGCTCGCGCGGCGACACCGTCCCCGTCCTGATGCTCACCGCGCGGGACGCCGTCGGCGACCGCGTCACCGGACTCGACGTCGGCGCCGACGACTACCTCGCCAAGCCCTTCGAACTCGACGAACTCCTCGCCCGGGTCCGCGCCCTGCTCCGCCGCAACGCCCTCGCCACCGAGGCCGCCGCCCGCACCGCCACCGACGGGAACGGCGGCGAGGTGCTCGCCTTCGCCGACCTGCGGATGAACACCGCCACCCGCGAGGTCACCCGGGCCGGCACCACCATCGAACTCACCCGCACCGAATTCATGCTGCTGGAGATGTTCCTCTCCCACCCGCGCCAGGTGCTCACCCGGGAACAGATCCTCAAGGCCGTCTGGGGCTTCGACTTCGAGCCCTCCTCCAACTCGCTCGACGTCTACGTCATGTACCTGCGCCGCAAGACCGAACAGCACGGCATGCCCCGCATCATCCAGACCGTCCGCGGCGTCGGCTACGCGCTGCGCACCGCCACCAGCGGCGCCGCGGCGTGAAGCCGATCGGCCGGTTCACGGGGTGGTTCCGCAGCAGATCCCTGCGGAGCCGACTGGCCATGCTCACGGCTGCCGCGGTGGCGGTGGCCATCGCGGTGGTGGCGGCGGCCAGTTGGCTGCTGGTCCGCGAGCGGCTCTACCAGGAGCTGCACGACACCCTCGCCGCCGCACCCCGGAGCCCGGTGGCGCCGCCCGACCGGGGGCAGCTGCACTGCGGCGCGACCCCGGCCGAGGCGCTGGCGAACGTCCCCGCCGGGGGCACTGGCCGGTTCGGCCCGCAGAAGTACGACTTCCAGTACGTCCTGCCCGACGGCACCGTCTGCCTGACCGGCGATGCCACCCGGGCCATCCAGGTGGTGCCGGGCGACACCACGCCGCTGCCCAGGAACACCCAGGCGGACTACCGCACCGGCCACTACACCGACAGCGACGACCGCGCGCAGGTGCGGCGTACCAACTCCTCGGTCCTGGTGGGCAAGTTCCAGCAGCCGCAGCCCGCTGTCCTGCTGACCGCCCTGCCCACCGACGGGGTGCAGCGTTCGCTCAGCTCCCTCGCCCTGCTGATGACCGCCGTCGCCGGCCTCGGCGTCCTCGGGGCCGGTGTGGCCGGACGCGTCGTCGCCCGGTCCGCGCTCAAGCCGGTCGACCAACTCACCGACGCCGTCGAGCACATCGCCCGCACCGAAGAAGTCGGCGCCACCATCCCCGTCAACGGCAGCGACGAGATCGCCCGGCTCTCCACCTCGTTCAACTCGATGTCCACCGCCCTCGCCAACTCCCGCGAGCGGCAGACCCGCCTGATCGCCGACGCCGGGCACGAACTCCGCACCCCGCTCACCTCCCTGCGTACCAACGTCGACCTGCTGATCCGGTCCGATGCGCAGGGCCGGGCGCTGCCGCCGGAGACCAGGGCGCGGATGCTGGGCAACATGAAGGCGCAGATGCAGGAGCTGACGGTGCTGATCGGCGACCTGCTGCAGCTCTCCCGCCCGGACACCCCGAACCCGGAGGCGGTGCGCACCGTGGTGCCGTTCCACGAGACGGTGGAGCGGGCGCTGGAGCGGGGGCGGCTGCGCGGGCCGGCGCTGACCTTCACCACCGAGGTCAACCCCTGGTACGTGCACGGCGATCCGGCCGCGCTCGAACGCGCGGTGATCAACCTGCTGGACAACGCGGTGAAGTACTCGCCGCCGTCCGGCACCGTCGAAGTACGCCTGCGCGCGGGCCGGTTGACGGTCCGCGACCACGGCCCGGGCATCCCGGCCGAGGAACTCCCGTTCGTCTTCGACCGGTTCTGGCGCTCCCCGTCCTCCCGCCAACTCCCGGGCTCGGGACTGGGATTGTCCATCGTCGCGCAGACCGTCCGGGACACCGGCGGCCAGGTCTCGCTGGGGCCCGCGGCGGACGGCGGCCCGGGAGCGCAGGCGGTGATGGTGCTGCCGGGGCAGCCGGACGACCCGCGCTGAACACGCCGGAGGGCGGAGCACCGAAGTGCCCCGCCCTCCGCGACGACTGACTCGTCAGCCGGTCTGGCCGGCCTTGATGACCTTGATCCGGTTCTGGGCCGGCGCGGTGATCGGGGCGGTGGCGGAGCTGTGGTTGCTCAGGTACGTGTTGAAGACGTCCAGGTCGGACGGACCGTCGACCTTGTCGGTACCGGCCGCGAAGGCCGGGAAGCCGTCGCCGCCACCGGCCAGGAACTCGTTGGCGGCGACCCGGTACTTGGCGTTCGGGTCCACGGGGGCGCCGTTCAGGCGGACCGATTCGAGGACCACGCGGTCCGCGCCGGCCTTGTTCAGGTCCAGCGTGTAGGCGAGGTTGCCGGAGATCTGCAGGATCTTCGGGGCGGCCGTGTTGGAGCCGGAGACCTGCTGCTGCAGGACCTGGATCAGCTGGGCGCCGGTGAGGGTCTTGACCTTCATCATGTTGGTGAACGGCTGGACGGTGAACGCCTCGCCGTAGGTCACCACCCCGTCGCCCTCACCGCCGGACGCCTTGTAGACCAGGTCCGAGCGGATGCCGCCGGGGTTCATGAAGGCGACCTGCGCGCCGCCCTTGTCGGCGGGCGCGAGACCGTCCAGCTGCGCGTCGGCGATCAGGTCGCCGAGCGGCTTCTCCAGGGCGCTGGAGCCGCGGCCGTTGATGTCGGCGCTGATCCAGCCGACGGGGCGGTTGGCGATCGGCGCGGCCAGCGCGCTGTACCGCTTTATCAGGTCGTTCAGGTCGCCCGCCGCGTCGGTGCGGCGCACCACGTGGTTGGCGGCGGTCACCGACGGGCGGACGATGGTGCCGTTGCGCTTGTCCAGCTTGAGGTCGATCTCGGTGTACAGGCGGCCGAACGAGGCGGCGCTGGTGACCGAGCGGGGCACGCCGTTCGGGTCCGGGATCATGCAGGCGTACGAGTTGTGGGTGTGGCCGGTGACGATCGCGCCGACCGCCGGGTCGAGGCGCTTGGCGATGTCCACGATCGGGCCGGAGACGCCGGAGCCGCCCGCGCCGCAGTCGTAGTTGTAGACGCTGCTGGCCGGGAAGCCGCCCTCGTGGATCAGCGCGACCACCGAGTTGACGCCCTTGCGCTTCAGCTCCGCGGTGTACTTGTTGATCGTCTCGACCTCGTTGCCGAACTTGAGGCCCTGCACGCCGGCGGCGGTGACGATGTTCGGGGTGCCCTCCAGGGTCACGCCGATGAAGCCGACCTTCACGCCGCGGACGTTCTTCACCCAGTACGGCTTGAGCAGCGGCTTGCCGGTCTTCTCGTTGGTGACGTTGGCCGCCAGGTACGGGAAGTCGGCGCCCTCGAAGGTCCGGCCCTCCTCGTAGCAGCCGTCGGTCGGGTGGCAGCCGCCGTTCTGCATGCGCAGCAGCTCGGCCGAGCCCTCGTCGAACTCGTGGTTGCCCACCGAGGTGACGTCGAGGCCGATCTTGTTCATCGCCTCGATGGTCGGCTCGTCGTGGAACAGGCCGGAGACCAGCGGGCTGGCGCCGATCAGGTCACCGGCTGCCACGGTGATGCTGTTCGGGTGGCCCTGGCGGGCGTCCCGCAGCGCGGTGGCCAGGTACGCGACGCCACCCGCGGGGGTGGGCGGATCGAGGGGCTTGCCGGTGGCCGGGTCGATCTCGTTGATGGTGCCGGACGAGCCCGCCGGCGGCTCCAGGTTGCCGTGCAGGTCGTTGATGGCGAGGAGCTGCAGGTCCTCGAACTTCGGCTTGTCCTGGCCGTGCCCGTGGGCCTCGGCGGTGGCCGGAAGGGCCATCGAGCCGATGAGGGCAGCAGCCGCGGCGACCGCGAGCGCGGTCCTGCGGCGGCCGGTGGAACCGGATATGGGCATGAAGGTCCCCTGCACCGTCGGGGCCGCGACGGACGGCGGCCTGGCGTTGTATCGGGGAGCAGCCTAGGGTCCACGCGCGTAGCTGTCAGGAACCCTGGGGTAACGAGCTGGTATCCGAAGCCTGACGAATCCTCCGCTGACCCCGGCTCAGCCCCCGTGCGAAGGTCAGATCCTGGGCTGGGACGCCAGCTGCTGCTCGGCCCGTTCCCGCTCGGCCATCGCATCCTCGGTCATCGCGCGGTCGGTGTACACCAGCGGACGCTCGGCCTCGGTGATGATGTGCTTGACCACCTGCACATTGCCGTTGACGTCCCACACCGCGATGCCCGGCGACAGCGTCGGAATGATCTCCACCGCCCAACGCGGCAGGCCCAGCACCCGACCGGTGGCCCTGGCCTCCTCCGCCTTCTGCATGTAGATGGTGCGGGTGGAGGCCATCTTCAGGATCGCCGAGGCCTCCTTCGCCGCCGCCCCGTCCACCACGTCCGACAGGTGGTGCACCACGGCCACGAAGGACAGACCCAGCCGCCGCCCGAACTTCAGCAGCCGCTGGAACAGCTGCGCCACGAACGGGCTGTTGATGATGTGCCAGGCCTCCTCGACCAGGAAGATCCGCTTCACCCGGTCCGGCCGCAGCCAGGTGTGCTCCAGCCACACCCCGACGATCGCCATCAGGATCGGCATCGCGATCGAGTTCCGGTCGATGTGCGAGAGGTCGAAGACGATCAGCGGCGCGTCCAGGTCGATGCCCGCCGAGGTCGGGCCGTCGAACATGCCGCGCAGGTCACCGTCGACCAGCCGGTCCAGCACCAGCGCCACGTCCAGGCCCCAGGACTGCACCTCGCCGACCTCCACGCCCAGCGACTCCACCGCCGACAGGTCGGGGCTGCGCAGCGTGTCGATGATGTCGTTCAGCACCGGCTGACGGTCCTTCACCGTGGCGTGCACGTACGCGTGCGCGGCCTTCAGCGCGAAACCGGCCCGCTCCTCCAGCGAGCGGCCCATCGCCACCTCGATGATGGTGCGCAGCAGCGACAGCTGACCGGTGGTGGTGATCGCCGGGTCCAGCGGGTTCAGCTTCACCCCGCCGTCCCGGGCCGCCATCGGGTCCAGCCGGATGGACTTTATCCCCAGCGCGTTGGCGATCAGGTTCCACTCGCCGACGCCGTCCTCGCCCTGCGCGTCCAGCACCACCACCTGGCGGTCGCGGAACCTCAACTGCCGCAGCACGTACGTCTTCTCCAGCGCCGACTTGCCGTTGCCGGACTCCCCCAGCACCAGCCAGTGCGGGGCCGGCAACTGCTGGCCGTACAGCTGGAACGGGTCGTAGACGTAACCCTTGCCGCTGTACACCTCGCGGCCGATGATCACCCCGGAGTCGCCCAGGCCGGGCGCCGCCGTCGGCAGGTACACCGCCTGCGCCTGGCCGCTGGAGGTGCGCACCGGCAGCCGGGTGGTCTCCACCCGGCCGAACAGGGCGCTGGCGAAGGCGTCGGTGAGATTGCCGATCATGAGCGGGCCTCCGGGAGGGTCAGCGGCGGATGCCGGTGGCGAACGGCAGGGTGTTGGCGAACGCCCGGTGGTGCTCGCGGTCGCACCACTCCAGCTTCAGGTAGCTCTTGCCCGCCGAGGCGCGGATGGTCCGCTTGTCCCGGGCCAGCGCCTCCGGGCTGCGCGAGGACACCGTCAGGTAGCCCACCAGGTTCACCCCGGCCGCGCCGGACGCCAGGTCGTCGCCACGCTGGTCCACCCGGCCGGTGTGCGCCAGGTCGCGCGGGTCCACCGTGCGGTTCATCTTCGCCGCCCGGCTGGCCTCCGCCTCGTCGTTGGTCTTCTCGGTGAGCATCCGCTCGATCGCCACGTCGGTCGGCTCCAGGTCCATGGTGACCGCGACCGTCCGGATCACGTCCGGGGTGTGCACCAGCAGCGGCGCCAGGAAGTTCACCCCGACCGGGGTCAGCGGCCACTCCTTGATCCACGCGGTGGCGTGGCACCACGGCTCCCGGGTCGCCGACTCCCGGGTCTTCGCCGTCAGGTACTGCGGGTGCGTGGCATCCAGCTCGGCCGGCCAGGCGTTGCGCCGGCTCATCGCCTGGATGTGGTCGATCGGGTGGTCCGGGTCGTACATCGAGTGGATCAGCGACGCCAGCCGGGCCTGCCCCAGCGGCTGCCGCACCCGGATGTCCGCCTCCGCCAACCGGGCGCAGATGTCCGTCAGTTCACGCGCCATCACGGTCGCCAGACCGTCATCGCCACGATCCCGCTTGCCCTCGTCCCGCCCGTACGCGGTACGCCCCATCGCGTGCGCCTCGGACGCCAGGTCGCGGGTGTACTGCATGCACGCCACCAGGTACGCCCGGTGCTGCTCCGAGGAGGTCGACACCATCGACTGCAACTGGTCGTAGCTCTCCTGCAGCCAGCGCGGTGCCGAGTGGTCGCCGCGCCGCTCCACGTCCTTGGCGTGCGCGTCCGGGTCGGCCGGCAGAGTACGGGCCAGGATCTGCAGGCGCGTCACGAAGCCGTCGCCGTTGGCCACATGCTTCAGCAGGGTGCCGAACCGGTCGACCAGCGCCTCCTGGTCCTCCGAGTCGCGCAGGCCCACACCCGGGCCCTCGATCTCGATCGCCGCCGTCACCGTGCGCCGCTCCAGATGCATCAGCACCGTGACCTCGTCCGGCCCGAACGGCGCCGTCAGCCAGCGCAGCCGCCCCACCCCCGGCGGCGGACCGACCTCCACCTCGCGCCCGTCCAACCGCGTCCCGGCCTCGTGCACGTCCGGCTTCCACACCGCCCGGCCGCTGCGCACCGTACGCCGGTACGTCCGGTTGATCTCCACCCACTTGTAGAACGTCCGCCGCCGGTACGGCACGTACACCGCCATGATCGCCAGCAGCGGGAAGCCCACCAGGCCGGCCAGCCGCAGCGTCAGGATCGGCACCCCGAGACCCCACAGCATGCCCAGGCCCGCGCCGGCGATGATCAGCACGATCTCGCCGGTCTCCCGGTTGCGCCCGATCGGCGCGTTCGGACGCGCCTTGCCGATCAGGTAGCTGCGGCGCTGCTGGGCATAAGGCTGGGCGTACTGGGTGCCGTACTGGCCGAACTGTTCGCTGCTCATCTACCCGTCACCCTCCCTTCGGGTTGTTGACCGGGGCCTGGGACTGCGGGGGCGACACGGCCGCCCGACCGGGGTTGGCGGGCCGGGACGCGTGCGCGGCGATACCCGGGGCCACCCCGCCACCGCCACCCGCACCCGGGGAGCCGCCCCCGCCCTGCGGGCCGCCACGCGAACCGTGCGTCGAAATACCCTGCTTCACGAAGTTCGCCGGGCCGTTGATCATCGCACTGCCCGCCTGCACCGCACTCGCCCGGGCCCGTCGCATCGCCAGCAGCTCGTCACCGAAGCCCGGCACGAACCGGTACACCGCGGCGCTCGCGAAGATCGACAGGAACAGGATCGCCAGCCCGCTCAGCACCCGCGCGAAGTCGTCGTCCGCGCCCGCACCGGTCGCCACCGCACCCGCCAGGCCCAGGATGATCACGATGATCGGCTTCGCCAGATCGATCGCCAGCATCATCGCCGCCCACCGGCGCACGTGCTTCCACAGCTGCTTGTCCACCAGCCCCGCGTACACCGCCGTCCCCAACAGCGCACCCACGTACAGCATCGCCGCCCGGATCACCAGCTCGATCCACAGCACCGCCGCGGCCAGCACCGCCACCAGCGACACGATGATCAGGATCAGCGGGCCACCGCCCATGCTGCCCTTGTCCAAGGTGTCCGCGAACCCGCCCAGATACGTACCGGTGTCGGACTTCGTCCCCGCCGCGATCGCATCCGTCAGCCCGTCGGTGACCGTCACCACCGTGTACAGGATCAGCGGCGTGAACGCCGAGGCGATCACCGTCAGCCACAGGAACCCGACCGCCTCGCCGAACGCCTGCCCCAGCGCCGCACCGCGCACCGCCCGCTTCGTCACCGCCAGCAGCCACAGCACCAGCGTGACCACCGTCGACACCGCGAACACCACCGCGTACTGCTGCAGGAACGCCGCGTTGGTGAAATCGACCTTCGTCGTCCCGTCGATCGCCCCCGCCAACTGCCGCACCACCCAGGCCGCCGCCTGCGCACACCCCTTCGCCAACGACCCCAGCGGGTCCGTCACCGAGGAGACCGCGTCCCCGCCGACCACCTGCGCCCCGGGGGGAGCGCACAACTTGTCGGCACCCGGCACCGGAACGTCCACCTTGCAGGACGGCTGGGCACTGGGAGAGGGGTCGGCGGTGGCCACCCGGGCCACCGCGAGCATCGCCATCTGGAACGCGGCACTCGCACCCGCCAAGGCTGCGACTCGGCGGCCGAAGCCTCTGCCCGATCCGTCAGCGCGCATAACGGAAACCTCCGAACTGCTGGACGGCATCCGTAATCTCCTCCGAGGTCGCGGCCTGTTGGTCAGCGGGCAACGGGGCCGGGCCTGCCTTCCGGCTGAAGTCGATGAGCTTCCAGTCGCTGCCGGTCCAGCGCAGCGTGACATTGAGCGTGTACCAGTTCTCGGTGACCGGGATGGTCGAGGCCTCGCCGGTCAGTCCCACCAGCGAGTTGCACCACACATCCACCTTCGTCCCGGTGTCCGAGTAGGTCGCCAGGTTGGTGCCGACCGGAACGGTGCGGCTGATGAACGTGAGGCCCTTGGGCACTTTGCCCTGGGCGTCGAGCCCGTACCGCGCGTTGGTCTCCGGGGAGAACGCCTGGTCCAGGCGGGACTGGAGGGTGGCGAGGACGGTGGGGTCGGCGAGGGTGGCGAGGACGGTGTGGCGGGTGTCGGGGCGGAACATGTCGGTGGAGCCGAGCGCGACCGCGTAGTTGGCGGCGGCGGACTGCGCCCCCTGGTCGGTGTGGGGGTAGCCGGTGGCGATGCCGTTGGTGGTGGTGGTGACGGGCTGTTGGCCGGTCGCGGCGGTGTGGTCGGCGGCGGGGGCGGTCCCGCCGCGGGCCTGGTCGCCGGAGGTCGCGGCGGGGGTGCGGCCGGGTACGGCCTTGTCCCGGTTGGCGATGGCGACGGCGATCACCAGCAGGGTGACGACGCCGAGGATGGTCAGGAGGGTGCGAAGGGGCCGGGCCTGGCGGCCGGCCACGGGGGCGGTCTGTTCGGCGACCGGTAGCCGCGTACGGGTGTGCGGCTGGTCGTCGGACAACGGCACGGGGGCCCTCCTGGTGCGGCGTCACCGCGTCGGGGACGCGGCGGCGTGACGGGTGTTCTCGGTGTCGGCGCGCGGAACGTGGATCTGCGCGAGGGGGGACTGGAGTTGTCCGATCGTCAGATCGCCATGCCGTACACAATGGTGAACAGGGTGCCGAGCGAACCGATGATGAACACGCCGGTCAGGCCGGCGATGATCAGCCCCTTGCCCTGCTCGGCGCTGAACGTGTCGCGCATCGCGGTGGCGCCGATCCGCTGCTTGGCGGCGCCCCAGATCGCGATGCCCAGGCAGACCAGGATGGCGACGGCCATCACGACCTGGACCATCACGCGGGCCGAGGAGCCGAGCGAGGCGAACGGGCCCCAGTCGGGGGCGATGCCGCCGATGATGGTGTCGATGCCGGCCTTCTTGGGCGGGTCCTCCGCCAGGTACCCGATCACTGTGCTGTCCACGTTCAGGTTCATCCCATCTCACCGCCCGATCAGGAAAATTCAAGGCCCCGGACCACGGTCGAGCGAAGGGGCAGGTCCTATTCTTGGCCAGATCTGACGTCGACTTGGCTGCTTCTCGCGGATTGCTCGTGGTAACCGGACGTCTGAGCCAGGATGTCCGGTAGTCCGAGGATACTGCCCGCCCTTGGTATCTGTGATGATTGCACCGGGCAATAACGCAACAGGACATGGCTGCTGACGAACCGTCGGGATGGTGCGGGATGGTGCTCCGGAAGGCTCGGCTCGCTGGTGCCGCGACCGCGGTGGTGGCCATCGGGTTCGTCGGGGTGGTGACGCTGGGGACGTACGCGGCCAGCGGGGCGCCGGAGCGCGCCGGTGAACTGACGCTGTCCGGTGGGACGGTGCCCGCGCAGTACCGGGCGCAGATCCAGAAGTGGGGCGCCCTGTGCCCGGAGATCTCGGCGCCGATGCTGGCCGCGCAGCTGTACCAGGAGAGCGGTTTCGACCCGACGGCGAAGAGCCCGGCGAAGGCGTACGGGATGGCCCAGTTCCTGGAGGGGACGTGGGCGTCGTACGGGACGGACGGCAACGGCGACGGCAAGTCGGACATCTGGAACCCGGACGACGCGATCGCCTCCGCCGCCACCTACGACTGTGCGCTGGCCCGGGATGTGGCCAAGGTGCCCGGGGACAAGCAGGCCAACATGCTGGCCGCGTACAACGCCGGGCCGTACGCGGTGATCCAGTACCACGGGGTG
This sequence comes from Kitasatospora sp. NPDC048662, assembly GCF_055587065.1. Taxonomy (NCBI): domain Bacteria; kingdom Bacillati; phylum Actinomycetota; class Actinomycetes; order Kitasatosporales; family Streptomycetaceae; genus Kitasatospora; species Kitasatospora sp. NPDC048662. The sequence goes on from NZ_JBVJHA010000002.1 coordinate 994,649, forward strand.
CCTCCGTACAAGGAGACCCAGGGGTACGTGAAGAGCATCCAGTCGCTGGCGAAGTCGTTCACCGCGCCGCCGAAGGCGGGGGCGCAGTTGGCGCTCTCCAAGGAGGCGGCGGGGGCGATCTACTTCGCGCAGAGCAAGCTCGGCATCGACTACATGTGGGGTGGCACCGGGCAGACCTGGGAGGACGGGCGGTTCGACTGCTCGGGCCTGACCCAGGCGGCGTTCAGGAGTGTGGGCATCGAGCTGCCCCGGGTGGCCAACGACCAGTGGTACAGCGGGCCGCACCCGTCCCGGGACCAGCTCCGGCCCGGCGACCTGGTGTTCTTCGCCAATGACCTGGAGGACCCGCGCACCATCCACCACGTGGGCCTCTATGTCGGCGGCGGCTACATGATCGACGCCCCGCACACCGGCGCCAAGGTGCGCTACGACAAGATCGACCAGCGGGACTACATCGGGGCGACCCGGGTCACCCCGGACGGCGCGGCCGCGCTGCCCGCCCGGAACAAGAACGACGGCACCATCACGGCGGGTCAAGGACCGGTAAAGAGCTGACGGGCCGTCCGCTCGGCATGTGCATGCGGGGTGGACGGTGAGTCAAGTTTGCATAACAGCACGTTTCGGCGGAACCCCGAGTGGCCCGGATCGCGTTGACTCAGGAGGCTGCCGGACGTCCGCACCCGGCCGCACGGATCGGGAACCACTGCGGAAATGCGGACAGGGAGGTGCGGCGTGGCCACGCTGCTCGCCGATGCGGGAGCCGGTTCGGGCGACCCCGACCTCGGCCTGCTCAAGGCAGTCAACAGCCTGGCCGCCGACGCGCCCGGCTGGCTGGACTCACTGGTCGCCTGGACCGCCGAGTACGGCATCCTGCTGGGCCTGGCCGCGATCGGACTGACCGCCTGGCTGAGCGCCCGCCGCCGCCCCGACGCGCCGGTCGCCGTCGCCGGGGTGCTGTGGGCGCCCATCGCGGTGGCCATCGCCGAGCTCGCCAACCTGCCGATCTCGGCCATCGTCGACCGGCCCCGCCCGTTCGTCGACCACCCCGAGATCGACGTGCTGGTGCCCGGCAAGGAGGACACCCTCTCCTTCGTCAGCGACCACTCCGCGATGTCCATGGGCATCGCCGTCGCGCTGTTCCTGGTCAACCGCAAACTCGGGGTGGCCGCCGGCGCGCTCGCCCTGCTGCAGGGCTTCTGCCGGATGTACGTGGGCGTGCACTACCCGACGGACGTGATCGGCGGCTACGCGCTGGCCACCGCCGTGGTGCTGCTGCTCGCGCCGATCGCGATGGCCGTGCTGGTGCCGCTGTGCCATGCGCTCTCCCGGACGGCGCTGCGACCGCTGGTGGTGGCCAAGGCCCCGGCGGCGGCCGGTGGTCGGCGCCGCTCGGCCGGGCAGGCCGGCGGCCGGACGAGCCGCTCGGGCCGGCGTGCCGACCGCGACCGGGAGTCCGACCTGGCGGCCTGACCGCCGCGGGAAGGCCCGGTCAGTCGGTCGGCTCCGGGTCGGTCAGGTGCTCGGCCGCGTCCCGCCGGGCCCGGTCGCGGGAGCGCCGCCCGGGCGCGAACCAGCCGCAGTCGCACTGGGCGAAGCAGAAGGAGCCGCGCTCCACCACCTCGGGTCGATGGTCGCTGCGCGCTGCCACGCCGGTCGTCTCCGGCTGCCGGTCTGCCACGTCCTTCACGGTAGCCGTCTCCTGTCACACGCCGGTACGTGTTCGGCGAAGGGTCAGTCGCGCGTAACCTTCCGGACCCCAACTCGTTTGCCTGGCAGGCGCGCTGTCCATCCGGGGCGGCTGCCGGCCGGGTCGTCCGGGGCCAGGGGGTTGTCGAAGACGTGAAGAAGCTCTACCGGGCCGCTGCCGCGGCCGCGCTCGCCGGCGTGCTGACCGCCTGCACCGGCGGTGGGCAGAACCAGGACAGCTCCACCGACCGGCTGTCCGCCGACCCGCTGACCGCGGTGCGCTCCGCCGCCGACATCACCGGCCGCACCGGCTCGGCGCACGCGTCCACCGAGCTGAGCACCGAGTCCGCCGAGAAGAAGACGGTGTTCCACGGCACCGGCGGCTACGACTACGTGAAGCGGCTGGGCCGGCTGGAGATCGACGTCCCGTCCGGGGCCGCCACCAGCGGGAGGATCGTCGAGGTGGTGCTGCCCGGCACGGTCTACCTGCAGAACAGCGGCGCCAAGATCCCCGAGGGCAAGTGGGTCAAGCTGGACGTCCGCCAGCTCCCGGACGGCAACCTGGTGAGCTCGGGCGCCACCGACCCGGCGTCCGCCGCGGGCGCGCTGCGCGGCGCGCAGAACGCCGAGCTGGTCGGTGCAGAGACGGTGAACGGCGTGGAGCTGAAGCACTACAAGGGCACCCTGGACTTGGTGAAGGCCGCCGACGCGACCGGCGGCCGCGGCGCGGACGGCCTGCGGATGGCCGGGCAGACCTTCACGGTCAAGGAAGTCCCGTACGAGGTCTGGCTGGACGGCCAGGGCCGGCTGCACAAGGTGGTGGAGAACTTCACCTTCGCCGGGGTGGCCGGCTCCACCGCCGCGAAGGACCAGGTGAAGGTGGTCTCCACGCTGTCGCTGACCGACTTCGGCAAGCCGGTGGAGGCCGCCGAGCCGTCCGCCGCCGACCTCTGGTCGATGCCGGCCTCGCCCTCCCCGAAGTGACCGTCCCACCCGTTTCGGACACCAGAGATGGCCCGTCCGTGCCATGTGGCCAGGCCTCCCGCTGCCTACGCTGGTACGGGGGCGGGTCGGCACGGACGGGGCGCGGAAGGGGTGGAGGCCAATGGCAACCGGGGAGAGCGGCACCGGCGGCCACGACAGCACCGCGCTGGACGAGATCGACCTGGCCGGTGAGCTGATGATCGCCGCCTCGGCCAGCCGCGCCGAGCGGCTGGCCGCCGAGCAGATCGACCAGGTACTGCTGCGCAGGGACGACGAACAGCCGGCCGACACGGACGGCTGAACGGACGTCAGGAGTCAGGGCGTCAGGTGCGGAGCAGTCGCGCGATGGCCGCGCTGGCCTCGGAGACCTTGGCGTTCAGCTCCTCACCGCCGTCCTCCGCGGCGGCGGCGGCCGCCACGCAGTGCGCCAGGTGCTCCTCCAGCAGGACCAGGGCGAAGGACTGCAGCGCCTTGGTCGAGGCGGAGACCTGGGTGAGGATGTCGATGCAGTAGACATCCTCGTCAACCATCCGCTGCAGGCCGCGGATCTGACCCTCGATCCGGCGCAGTCGCTTCAGGTGTGCTTCCTTGTCGCTGCTGTAACCGTGCGGCCCGGCGCCCTGCGCCGCTCCGTGGCACGCCGGTGCGATGTCGGTGCTGGGGGTGTCGATGGTGGTCATCCCGGTCCGCCCTCTTGGTTTCGGTACTCGGCCCTCCCCCAGCCTTCGGCCGGGAGGTACCCCCAGTCTCCAACATCCGGCGCCGGTCCGGTGTTCCGCCGTCCGGGCGTCAGGGCACAGATCCCCGTGCAGAGCGGGAGCAAACCGGCGTGTCGTGGGCCACACTTAGGGCGCGCGTCGGCAGCCCCGTGCCCGGACATGGCGGACGTGCGCCTAGCATCGTCAAGTACCGACCCCGCACATCGGAGATTTCCGTGCGTTTTAGCCTGACCCCGAAGGAGACGAGCTTCTACGACATGTTCGCCGCCGCGGCGGAGAACCTTGTCGTCGGATCGAAGCTCCTGCTGGAACTACTGGGCTCGGACGTGTCCGCCCGCGCGGAGATCGTCGAGCGCATGCGCGCCGCCGAGCACGCCGGGGACGACACCACCCATGCGATCTTCCACCAGCTGAACTCCTCCTTCATCACGCCGTTCGACCGGGAGGACATCTACGCCCTGGCGTCCTCGCTGGACGACATCATGGACTTCATGGAGGAGGCCGTCGACCTGGTCGTGCTGTACGACATCGAGACCCTCCCGAAGGGCATCGAGCAGCAGATCGAGGTGCTGGCCCGGGCCGCCGAGCTGACCGCCGAGGCGATGCCCAACCTGCGGTCGATGTCGAACCTCACCGAGTACTGGATCGAGGTCAACCGGCTGGAGAACCAGGCGGACCAGATCCACCGCAAGCTGCTGGCCCACCTGTTCTCCGGCCAGTACGACGCGATCGAGGTGCTGAAGCTCAAGCAGGTCGTGGACGTCCTCGAAGAGGCCGCCGACGCGTTCGAGCACGTGGCCAACACGGTGGAGACCATCGCCGTCAAGGAGTCCTGAGCTCCGTGGACATGGCAGCACTGATCGTCGTCATCGGCGTCGCTTTCTTCTTCACTTACACGAACGGCTTCCACGACTCCGCGAACGCGATCGCCACCTCGGTCTCCACCCGGGCGCTGACCCCCAGGGCGGCGCTGGCGATGGCCGCGGTGATGAACCTGGCGGGCGCCTTCCTCGGCAGCGGGGTGGCGAAGACCGTCTCCAAGGGGATCATCGAGACCCCGACCGGTTCCCAGGGCATGGCGATCCTGTTCGCCGGCCTGGTCGGCGCGATCGCCTGGAACCTGGTGACCTGGTACTTCGGCCTGCCGTCCTCCTCCTCGCACGCCCTGTTCGGCGGCCTGGTGGGCGCGGCGCTGGCGGGCGGTACCGAGGTGATCTGGCACGGGGTGGTCGAGAAGATCATCCTTCCGATGATCATTTCGCCGATCGTCGGCCTGGTCGGCGGCTTCCTGGTGATGCTGGCGATCCTGTGGATCTTCCGGAAGGCCAACCCGCACAAGGCCAAGCGCAACTTCCGGGTGGCGCAGACCGCCTCGGCGGCCGCGATGGCGCTGGCGCACGGCCTGCAGGACGCCCAGAAGACCATGGGCATCGTGGTGATGGCGCTGACCATCTCCGGCCACCAGTCCGGCAACGGCATCCCGATCTGGGTGAAGCTCTCCTGCGCCACGATGCTCTCGCTGGGCACCTACGCGGGCGGCTGGCGGATCATGCGCACCCTCGGCCGGAAGATCATCGAGCTGGACCCGCCGCAGGGCTTCGCCGCCGAGGCCACCGCCTCCACGGTCATGTACATCACCTCGTTCGTCTACGCGGCGCCGATCTCCACCACCCACGTGATCACCTCGGCGATCATGGGTGTGGGCGCCACCAAGCGGGTCCGGGCAGTCCGCTGGGGCGTGGCGAAGAACATCGTGATGGGCTGGTTCATCACCATGCCGGCGGCGGCGATCGTGGCCGCCGCGATGTACGGACTGGTCGACCTGCTCATCCTCTGACCGCACGTCCGTACCGCGGCAGAGCGGAAGGGCCCGCCCCCACAGCACGGGGGCGGGCCCTTCTTCGGCTCCGCGGCGGCACCGCCATGCAGCACCGCGGAGCAGCTGGTGCGCTCCGCCGCCGGAGGGCGGCGGAGCCGGTCAGCCGAAGCGGCCGGAGATGTAGTCCTCGGTGGCCTGCACCGACGGGTTGGAGAAGATCCGCTGGGTGTCGTCCAGCTCGATCAGCTTGCCGGGCTGGCCGACGCCCGCCAGGTTGAAGAACGCGGTGCGGTCGGAGACGCGCGCCGCCTGCTGCATGTTGTGGGTCACGATCACGATGGTGAACTGCGACTTCAGCTCACCGATCAGGTCCTCGATGGCGAGGGTGGAGATCGGGTCGAGGGCCGAGCAGGGCTCGTCCATCAGCAGCACCTCGGGCTCGACCGCGATCGCCCGGGCGATGCACAGGCGCTGCTGCTGGCCGCCGGACAGGCCCGCGCCGGGCTTGTTCAGACGGTCCTTGACCTCCTTCCAGAGGTTGGCGCCCTGCAGGGACTTCTCCACCACGCCGTCCAGGACGGACTTCTTCTTCACGCCGGCCAGCCGCAGGCCGGCCACCACGTTGTCGTAGATCGACATGGTGGGGAACGGGTTGGGCCGCTGGAACACCATGCCGACCGAGCGGCGGACGGCGACCGGGTCGACGTTCGAGCCGTACAGGTTCTCGTCGTCGAGCATCACCTTGCCCTCGACCCGGGCGCCGGGGATCACCTCGTGCATCCGGTTGAGGGTGCGCAGGAAGGTGGACTTGCCGCAGCCGGAGGGGCCGATGAACGCCGTCACCGAGCGGGGCTCGATGGTCATCGAGATGTCCTCGATGGCGCGGGTGGAGCCGTAGTACGCGGACAGTCCGCTGACGTCGATGCGCTTGGCCATGATCTTTCGTCTTCTCTCGTCTGTTCGTACGTCAGTCGGGGTCAGCGTCCGCCCTTGGGCGCGCGCCAGCGGGCGATGCCTCGGGCGATGAGGTTGAGCCCCATCACGAAGGCGATCAGCACCAGCGCCGCGCCCCAGGCGCGCGAGTAGCCGAAGTCGTTGTTGACCTGCGAGTACTGCTGCCAGATGTAGAGCGGCAGGGACTGCTGAGGTCCGTTGAACGGGTCGCTGTTGATGAAGTCGGCGCCGAACACCAGCATCATCACGGGGGCGGTCTCACCGGTGATGCGGGCGACCGCCAGCATCACACCGGTGGTGATTCCGCCGATGGCCGTCGGGAGGACGATCCGCAGGATGGTCTTCCAGCGCGGCACGCCGAGCGCGTACGAGGCTTCCCGCAGCTCGTTCGGGACGAGCTTGAGCATCTCCTCGGTCGAGCGGACCACGACCGGCATCATCAGGATCGCCAGCGCGAGGCTGCCGGAGAAGCCCGAGTACTGGAAGCCGAGGAGGATGTTCCAGAGCGAGAGGATGAACAGACCGGCGACGACCGACGGGATGCCCGTCATCACGTCGACGAAGAAGGTGACCGCCTTGGCGAGCCGGCCGCGGCCGTACTCCACCAGGTAGACGGCGGTGAGCAGGCCGATCGGTGCGGCGATCAGGGTGGCCAGCAGGACCTGCTCGATGGTGCCGATGATGGCGTGGTAGATGCCGCCGTCCGGGCTGAGGGTGGCGACGACGCCCTTCATCGAGTGGCTGAGGAACTCGGGGCTGATCGCCCCGATGCCCTGCTGCACGGTGTAGAAGGTCAGCGAGACCAGCGGCACCACGGCGCAGATGAAGGCGACCCACACCAGCGAGGTGGCGAAGCGGTCCTTGGCCTGCCGGCGGCCCTCCACCGAGGCGGAGACGGCGTAGCTGGCGACCAGGAAGAGCAGGGCGGAGATCAGGCCCCACTGCAGGTGGCTCTTCAGTCCGGCGACGGCGCCGAAGCCGCAGCCGAGGAGGATCGCGGCCACGGCGATCCCGGCGGGCGCCCAGCGGGGCAGCCGGGCCGCGGTCAGCCGGTGGCTGAGCTGCGGAGCGGTGGCGTCGGTGACGGTGGTGACGGTACTCACGCGGCGGCCCCCGAGTACTCCTTGCGGCGGGCGATGATGACGCGGGCGGCACCGTTCACCAGCAGGGTGATCACGAACAGGACGAGACCGGAGGCCATCAGGGCGTCCCGGCCGAGCGGCTGGGCCTCGTTGAACTTCAGCGCGATGTTCTCCGCGAAGGTGCCGCCGCCCGGGTCGAGCAGGTGCAGCGACAGCTTGCTGTTGGTGGACAGCACGGTGGCGACCGCGATGGTCTCGCCGAGCGCGCGGCCCAGGCCCAGCATGGACGCGGAGATGATGCCGGGGCGGCCGAACGGCAGCACCGCGGTGCGGACCATCTCCCAGCGGGTCGCGCCCAGCGCGAGCGCCGCCTCCTCGTGCATCCGCGGGACCTGCCGGAACACCTCGCGGGTGACCGCGGTGATGATCGGCAGCACCATGATCGCCAGCAGGATGCCGACGGTGAACAGGTTGCGCGGCAGGACGCCGGCGCTGGACTGGTCGAAGATGTACGTCCAGCCGAGGTACTGGTCCATCCAACTGGTCAGGCCGTCCATGTGCGGGACCAGGAACAGCACGCCCCACAGGCCGTAGACGATCGACGGGACGGCGGCCAGCAGGTCCACCAGGTAGGCGAACGGCTGGGCGATCCGGCGCGGCGCGTAGTGCGAGATGAACAGCGCGATGCCGACCGCGACCGGGACCGCGATGAGCATCGCGATGAGGGCGCTGACCAGGGTGCCGAAGGCGAGCACGGCGATGCCGAACACCGGTGTCGCGGCGTCCGGCGTCCACTCGAAGGTGGTGAGGAAGTTGCCCTCGTTCTTGCCCAGGGCCAGGGCCGAGCGGTAGGCCAGGAAGCCTGCGATGGCGGCCATGATGACCAGCAGCAGGACGCCCGCACCGCGGGAGAGGTTGAAGAACACGGCGTCACCGCGACGGCTGTCGCGGCGTCGTGGGGTCCGTCCCCGCGCGTCGGCGGGGGAGGAAGAAGTCATGATCGTTTACTCCGGTCTGGCGGCGCTGCCCCGCGGAGGGCGGCACCTTGGCGGCGGTGCCCCGGACGTTCTGATGGTGGGTGTTACGGGTGGTGCGGTGGGCGCAAGGCCCGGCCGGGCAACCCCTCCCCCTCCTTCGGGGGCCGCCCGGCCGGGCGTCGCTCAGCCTCAGGCGAGGGCGTCGATCTGGGTCTTGACCTTGCCGGCGAGCTCCTTCGGCAGCGGCACGTAGCCGACCGCACCGATGGCCTGCTGGCCCGCGTCGCTGACGGTGTAGTTCAGGAAGGACTTCAGGGCCGGCAGGGTGTCGGCCTTGTTGCCCTTGTCGCAGACGATCTCGTAGGTGACCAGGGTCAGCGGGTAGGCACCCTCGGCCTTGGTCGCGTAGTCGATGTCCAGCGCCATGTCCGCGCCGGTGCCGGTGATCTTGGCGTTGGCCAGCGTGGTGGCGGCGTTGGCGGCGTTGGCCTCGACCGGCTTGGAGGCACCGGTGGCGATGGCGGCGCTGTTCAGCTTGTTGGTCTGGGCGTAGGACAGCTCGACGTAGGAGATCGAGTTCTTGGCCTGCTTGACCTGGGCCACGACACCGGCGGAGCCGTTCGCGGACTGGCCGCCCTGGCCGGACCAGCTCTTGGCGGCCGGGTACTTCCAGTTGCCGCCGCCGGCCTTGGCCAGGTAGGCGGTCAGGTTCTGGGTGGTGCCGGAGTCCTCCGAGCGGTGGATCGCCTGGATGTCGGCGGCCGGGAGGTTGACGCCCGGGTTCAGGGCGGCGATCTCCGGGGCGTTCCACTTGGTGATCTGCGAGTCGAAGATCTTCGCCAGGGTCGGGGCGTCCAGGGTCAGCTTGTCGACACCCTCGACGTTGAAGACGATCGAGATCAGGCCACCGACCATCGGCAGGTCGATGCCCTGGCCACCGGTGCAGACGGCCTTCGAGGCCTCGATCTCGGTCGCCTTGAGGGCACCGTCGGAACCCGCGAAAGCGATCTTGCCCTGGTTGAACTGGGTGACACCCGCGCCGGAGCCGCCGCCGCTGTAGGTCAGGCTGGTGCTGGAGCAGGCGCCGCTGTAGGCGGCCTTCCAGACCTCGATCGCCGGGGTCTGCGCGGTCGAACCGGCCGCCAGCAGCTGGCCGCCCTTGTCGGAGCAGGCGATCTTGGCGGCCGGGGCACCGGCGGACGAGCCGCCCGCGTCGGGCTTGGAGTTGTCGTCCGTGCCGCAGGCCGACAGCGACAGCGTGGAGACGAGCGCGACGGCACCGATGGCGAGGGCCTTGGAGCGGCCGTTCCGCAGGTTCACAGGGTGTCCCTTTCTGAGGCAATACCGGTCTCCGAGTGACCGGATTTGCTGTGGTCCGGGGCCCTTCCGGCCCTCCGGTAATCCCGAAGTTAGGCAGGACAGGTGACGCGTCAGCCCGTCACAAATGAACGGGGAGTGAACCTCGGACGGATGTCAGGAAACCTTGGCCAGTAGTAACGGTTGCGTCACAGGTCGGGCGCGGGCAGATCACCCGTCCCGGCAGGGCGGACCCCCGAACCGAGCGGGGCCGGGCGCTCAGCCGGGCAACAGCTCCAGCAGCGCGTCGATCAGCACCCGGTCACGGGGGTGCGTCAGCCGTTCCTTGGCGCGCCGCGGCGGCAGCCACTCCAGCCGGTCCACCTCCCGGTTCGGCCGGAAGGATCCGCCGGTCGGCACCGCCGCCCAGTACCTGACCTCCTTCGGGCGGCCCTGCACCAGGTAGTGCTGGGTCGGCAGCTCCGGGCCCAGCAGGCAGCGCATCCCGGTCTCCTCCCGGACCTCGCGCAGCGCCGCCGTCCGCCAGCCCTCGCCGGGGTCGAGCTTGCCCTTCGGCAGGCTCCAGTCGTCGTACTTGGGCCGGTGCACCAGCGCCACCCGCGGCTTCTTGCGGCTGCCGTCCTTGCGCAGCGGACCCGGCACCCACAGCACCGCGCCCGCCGCCAGCACCGTCGAGCGGGGCCCGGCCGCCGGGCGGCGGTCGGTGCGGGCGCCGCCCGACCGGGGGTGGGCACGGTCGGACGGCGACGGGTGATCGGGGAGCTGTGGCACGCGATCCATCCGGGTCGGGGAGCGGGGTTCAGTCCGACGGCACGGCGAACGGGCCGACCAGCCCGGACGCCACCGCCGGCCACTGGCGCCCGAAAGCGTACCGGGCGGCCTCCACGTCCAGCCGCTGATCGGCGTGCACCACACCCAGCACGTACGCCGTCGCCGGGGTGATCCGTGGCGTGCGGGCGGCCGCGGCGACCGTCGCCGCCGCGTCCGACGCCTCCTGATGGCAGCCCAACACCCGGTCCAGCTCCAGCAGTTCACCGTCCGGCGCATTGCACACCGCCAGCGCGTACCGGGCCCGCTTCACCAGGATCCGGGCCCGCAGCCACGGCGCGTCGTCCGCCGCCAGCGCCACGTCCGCCGGGTCCCCCGCACCACGCGGCACCGGCACCGTGTCCGCCGGGGCCGCACCCAGCCGGTGCAGGCCCGCCCCGGCGTACGCCTGCGCGGAGCGCTGCCAGGGCAGCCGCTCGGCCGCCGCCACCAGCGCCTCCAGCGCCGCAGCGGTGCGCGGCAGCAGCGCCACCGCCGGCTCGGCGGCGGCCTCGGGCAGCAGCGGCACCTCGCCGGCCAGCAGCGTCATCCGGTCGGCCAGCGCGTGCAGCCGGGCCGAACGCAGCTCCTGCAGCAGCGCGGTGTGCGAACGGGTCCGGGCCAGCGTCAACTGCCGTTCCAGCAGCGCCCGGGCCTTCGGCGCGCCCGGGTGGCCGGCCAGCATGCCGGCCCCGTCGGGGGCGGTGTCGGCCAGCGAGTCGACGGCGCCGAGCAACCGGTCGGAGCGGCGCCGGTAGCCCGGTTCCTGGCTGAGCAGGTCGACCAGCCAGCGCAGCTCGGTCCGCGACTCCTGCGCCCACGCCGGATCGAAGACCGGCCCGAAGGTGTGCAGCGCGCCGCCGATCCGGCGCACCGCGCGCAGCAGGTCGTCCGCGGCCTGTGCCGACGCCGGGAGCGCACCCGGTCTGGAGCCCGCCTCGCCGACCGCCTGCGGCAGGGCGCGCAGAAACACGCCCGCCTGTGCGGTCAGGTAGCCGGCAAGGACCTCCCCGGCGGTCGCGGCGCGCGCCACCGGGGCCGTCGTCGGCGCATCGGTCATGGCTGTGGCTCTCCCCGATTCCGTCCCCGGGCCTGCCCCGGGGCTGCATGCCGCCCGCGCCGGGAGGGCTCCCGGCGCGGGCGGGGTGCCGCTCAGCGTGCGGCGGCGGAGCCGCGGTTGCGGCGGCGTGAGTCGATCAGCAGGTCCTGGACGTGCCGCAGCGGGCGGCCCTCGGCGTCCTGCGCGTGGCGGATCCAGGTGCCGTCCGGGCCGAGGTGCCAGGAGTCGGTCTCGTCGGAGACGCCGAGGTCCAGCAGCCCGTTCAGTTCGGCCCGGTGCGCCGGGTCGGTGACCCGGACCAGCGCCTCGATCCGGCGGTCGAGGTTGCGGTGCATCATGTCGGCGCTGCCGATCCACACCTCGGGGTCGCCACCGTTGCCGAACACGAATATCCGGGAGTGCTCCAGGAACCGGCCGAGGATGGACCGCACCCGGACGTTCTCGCTCAGCCCGGGCACGCCCGGCCGGATCGCGCAGATGCCGCGCACCCACACGTCCACCGGCACCCCGGCCTGCGAGGCCCGGTACAGCGCGTCGATGACCACCTCGTCGACGATCGAGTTGACCTTCATCTTGACGAAGGCCGGCCGGCCGGCGCGGTGGTGCGCGATCTCCCCGTTGATCCGGGCGACCAGGCCGTCGCGCAGCCCGCGCGGCGCGGTCAGCAGCCGCCGGTACGACTCGCGGCGCGAGTAGCCGGACAGCCGGTTGAACAGGTCGGAGAGGTCCGCGCCGACCTGCGGGTCGGAGGTCAGCAGGCCCAGGTCCTCGTACAGCCGGGCGGTCTTCGGATGGTAGTTGCCGGTGCCGACGTGCGAGTACCGGCGCAGCGTCTCGCCCTCCTGCCGGACCACCAGCGACAGCTTGCAGTGCGTCTTCAGCCCGATCAGGCCGTACACCACGTGGCAGCCGGCCTCCTCCAGCTTGCGGGCCCACTTGATGTTGGCCTGCTCGTCGAAGCGCGCCTTGATCTCCACCAGGACCAGCACCTGCTTGCCGGACTCCGCGGCGTCTATCAACGCGTCCACGATCGGCGAGTCGCCGGAGGTGCGGTACAGCGTCTGCTTGATCGCCAGCACGTGCGGGTCGGCGGCGGCCTGCTCCAGGAACGCCTGCACCGAGGTGGAGAACGAGTCGTACGGGTGGTGCAGCAGCACGTCGCGCTCACGCATCGCGGCGAAGATGTCCGGTTGCGAGGCGGACTCAACGTCGATCAGGCCGCGCGCGGTGCCCGCCACGAACTTCGGGTACCGCAGCTCGGGGCGGTCCAGGTCGGCGATGCCGAACAGGCCGGTCAGGTCGAGCGGGCCGGGCAGCGGGAAGACCTCCGCCTCGGTGATGTTCAGCTCCCGCACCAGCAGGTCCAGGATGTACGGGTCGATGGACTCCTCGACCTCCAGGCGCACCGGCGGCCCGAAGCGGCGCCGCATCAGTTCCTTCTCCAGCGCCTTCAGGATGTTCTCGGTGTCGTCCTCCTCCACCTCCAGGTCCTCGTTGCGGGTGACCCGGAACGCGTGGTGGGCGAGCACCTCCATCCCCGGGAACAGCTCCTCCAGGTGGGCGCCCATCACGTCCTCCAGCGGCACGTACCGCTGCGGCGAGGCCTCCAGGAAGCGCGACAGCAGCTGCGGCACCTTCACCCGGGCGAAGTGCTTGTGCCCCGACACCGGGTTGCGGACCACCACCGCCAGGTTCAGCGACAGTCCCGATATGTACGGGAACGGGTGCGCCGGGTCCACCGCCAGCGGCGTCAGGACGGGGAAGATCTGCTGCCGGAACAGCGTGTGCAGGCGGCTCTGCTCGGTCTCCGCCAAGTCCGGCCAGCGCACCAGCTCGATGCCCTCGGCCGCGAGATCCGGCAACACCTCCTGCTGGAAGGTGGCCGCGTGGCGGGCCATCAGTTCACGCGAGCGGCGCCAGATCAGGTCCAGCACCTCGCGCGGCTGCAGCCCCGACGCCGACCGCTGGGCGACCCCGGTGGCGATCCGGCGCTTCAGCCCCGCCACCCGCACCATGAAGAACTCGTCCAGGTTGGACGCGAAGATCGCCAGGAACTTGGTGCGCTCCAGCAGCGGGATGTTCGGGTCCTCGGCGAGCTCCAGGACCCGCTCGTTGAACGCCAGCCAGCTGCGCTCACGGTCCAGGAACCGGCCCTGCGGCAGCTCCGCCTCCTCCGCGCCGCGCCCGTCCGTGCCGCCCGCCAGGAACACCGCGGGCAGCGCGGTGGCCGCCCGCACCGGCTCGGTCGGCACCGCCGAATCGGCCTTGGCCCGCGGCTCCCTCGCCGGGTCCTTGACCTTCACCTGGTCCTTGGCCTTCGCCGGGTCCTTGACCGCGGACCTACCGCCGGACCGGGGCCCGGCTTTCGCGGGCCCGGCCTTCGCGCCCGGCCGGACGGTCGGCTTCTGCTCGATGCTGGACTCGGCCGCAGCCGAATCGGAGACGGGGCGCGGGATGCTCATCTGTTCCAGCTCCTCCTGCAGGACGCGGGCCGGGCGGGACGAAGGACACGCCTCCGCTCGCTGCTCGTCCTCGTCGACCAGCGGCCACCCACCCGGCGCAGCCGGAACCGGCCCGGCCGGACGGCGGGTGGAGCGGTGACGCGGACGGGGCAATACGGACGACATTCTGTGATCTTCGCGGCGCCAATTGAATCCACGGTAAACACCGCATGGCCGGGAGGAAAGCTGAGTCCGTCACCCCTGTGGCAGTTACCGGACGGCCCCGTCCGCCCGGCACCTGCCCAGCTCCCGGCCGGCACCCGCCCGGCACCTGCCCCGCTCCCGGCCGGCACCCGCCCAGCTCCCGGCCGGCTCAGCGGCCTGCCGACGGCTCCCAGCGGTACATCAGGTCCACCTCGTGGACGGCGAAGCCCAGCCGCTCGTACACCCGGACGGCCGCGGCGTTGTCCGCGTCCACGTACAGCATCACCGTCGGCAGGCCGCGTTCCAGGATCAGGTGCCGCAGGCCCGCCGCGGTCAGCGCCTTGCCCAGACCGCCGCCCTGCTCCGCCGGGTCCACGCCCACCACGTACACCTCGCCCAGGCCGTCCGGCTGCGTCTTGGTCCAGTGGTAGCCGACCAGCCGGCCCTCGCGCTCCGCCAGGAAGAAGCCCTTCGGGTCGAACCATGGCTCGGCCATCCGCTCCGCCAGGTCCTGCTCCGTCCACGAGCCCTGCTCGGGGTGGTGGGCGAACGCCAGCGCGTTCAGCGCCAGCCAGGCCTGCTCGTCGCGGCCCGGCTCGAACGTCCGCAGCTCGACGCCGGCCGGCAGCGGAACCGGCCCCGGCGCCTCGGCGGTGCGCCGCATCTGCCGCAACTCCCGCACCAGCACCGCCCCGTGGACCTCGGCCAGGTGCCGGGCCGCCGGGAGGCCGCCGTGCGCCCAGAAGTTCAGCTCGCCGTCCGCACCGGCCAGCACCTCGCGCACCAGCGACCCGCCCAGGCCGCGGCCGCGGTCGGCCGGGGCCACCGTCAGCTCGACCGTCCCGGGCCGCTCGCCCTCGACCTGGGCGTACCCCGTGATCCGGTCGTCCGCCAGCTGCACCAGGTGCCGCACCCCCGGGCGGGGGCTGTCGGGGCGAATGCGCAGCCGGCCCGCCTCCGAGACCGCCTCCCGACCGTCCGCCCGGGCCGCCTCCGCCAGCAACTCCCGCACCGCCTCGGCCTGTTCCGCCGTCAGAACATCGACGCGTTCGACCCGGCCGTCGCCTGACGTGTTCTCAGAAGTCTGCATACTGCCGAGCGTACGTCCTCCGGCCCCCTTTCAGGAGGCCGCCTCGTCCGCGCCCACGACCGGCCAGGCCAGCAGGGCCAGCTCGGCCGTCGCCGCCAGCTCCGCCTGGTCCGCGCCGTCCCGGGCGCGCTGCGACATGCCCTGCAGCACCGCACCGAAGTACCGTGCCAGCGCGGCCGGATCCGCCTCGGGCGGCAGCTCGCCGAACCGCTGCGCGGTGGACAGCCGTTCCTCGAACGCTGCCAGGTTCGCGTCCCGCAACTCCCGCAGGAACACCGCCACTTCGTCGTCCTGGGCGGCCACATTGGTAGCCGCACTGATCACCAGGCAGCCCGCCGGATGCTCCGGGTCCGAGTAGATCCGCGCCGCCTCCCGCAGGATCCGGACGAACGCCGCCCGAACGGTCGGCTCCTCGGCGAACGCCAGCCCCACGAACTCCCCCACCGGGGACTGCTGATACCCCCGCACCACCTCGCGGAACAGCGACTCCTTGTCGCCGAACGCCGCGTACAGGCTGCCCGACTTGATCCCCATCGCCCCGGTCAACTCCCCCACCGAGGTCGCCTGGTAGCCCCGCTCCCAGAACAACCTGGTCGCCGCCGCCAGCACCGCCGCCCGGTCGAAGGCCGGCGGGCGGCCTCGTCTCGCACCTGCGCTCGTCGTCATGGCACCCATTTTAGAGCGACCACTCAAAAAGTGCGTGAGGCCATGCTACGGTCTTTCTTGAACGGTCACTCAACAAATGAGGGATGGGTCAACCACCATGTCTGCACGCGTACTTGACGGCAAGATCGCCCTGGTCACCGGTGCCTCCCGCGGCATCGGCCGTGGCATCGCCGAACGCCTCGCCCAGGACGGCGCCACCATCGCCCTCGGCTACGCCCGTGACCACGAGGCCGCCACCACCGTCCTGGAGAAGATCCGCGCCAACGGCGGCAAGGCCTTCCTGGTCCACGCCCCCCTCGGCAGCCACGGCGACGCCGCCCGCCTCTGGGAGGCCTTCGACCTGGCCGGCCGCGAGTACACCCCCGACGGTGGGCTCGACATCCTGGTCAACAACGCCGGCATCGGCCGCAGCTCCGCCCTCGCCGACCTCACCGAGGACGAGTTCGACGAGGTCTTCGCGGTCAACGTCCGTGCGCCGTTCTTCCTCACCCAGCAGGCCCTGCCCCGGCTCCGCGACGGCGGGCGCATCATCAACATCTCCAGCGGCGTCGCCCGCATCGCCATGCCCGAGATCATCGCCTACAACGCCACCAAGGGCGCCCTCGACAACTTCACCCTCAACCTCGCCGCCCAGCTCGGCCCCCGCGGCATCACCGCCAACTCCGTCCGCCCCGGCATCATCGACACCGACACCAACGCCTCCTGGCTCCGCGGCAACCCCGCCGCCCAGGCCCACGCGGCTTCCCGCTCCGCCCTCGGCCGCATCGGCCGGCCCGACGACGTCGCCGACATCGTCGCCTTCCTCGCCACCCCCCACTCCCGCTGGATCACCGGCCAGACCATCGACGCGACCGGCGGCTCGCACCTCTGACCTCCGCGCGCCGTAGTGCAGAATCACGGCGTGATCACTGAAGAACGCGCTGCGCAACTGGTCGAGGCACTGTTGGAGAGACGACGCGGAGAGGTGGCCTGGATGGCGCTGGCGCCGGAACTCGCCATTCTCCGCGTGGAGGAACACCCCCACGGCTGGCTGGTCTTCTGGCAGTCGGCGGAATTCGTCCGCACCCGGGACAGGCACACGGCCCTGATCGGCTCCGGCCCCTACCTGGTGGACCGTCAGGACGGCAGCATTCACCACATACCGACCACCACCTACGTCGGTGGCGGCTGGGAGGAGCTCTACCTCCGGCAGGTCAAACACGCCCAGGCGGACGCCGGGGCCTCCGACGAGCCGCGGACGGATCGTCGACTTCCCATCGAGACCCTTGCCGGCCCGATCCTCTGAAAGTCCGAGAATGCGAAAAAGCCCCCCGCCGTGAGGCGGGGGGCTTTCCCTGAAGAATTGTTCGGCGGCGTCCTACTCTCCCACAGGGTCCCCCCTGCAGTACCATCGGCGCTGTGAGGCTTAGCTTCCGGGTTCGGAATGTAACCGGGCGTTTCCCTCACGCTATGACCACCGAAACACTATGAAACTGTCCACCGGAGTGGGTCGTTGTTTCAGAACAACACAGTGGACGCGAGCAACTGAGGACAAGCCCTCGGCCTATTAGTACCGGTCAACTCCACCCCTCACAGGGCTTCCATATCCGGCCTATCAACCCAGTCGTCTACTGGGAGCC
>NZ_JBVJHA010000003.1:0-18370 GCF_055587065.1 Kitasatospora sp. NPDC048662
CGGTCCGCTGCCTGATCCGACACGCCTGGACCCTCTACCGCTGGAACACCCGCCCTCGAAGCCCACGCATCCGATGACCTACTGGCGGACGCCCTTAGCGATCGCAGCACCGGGCGAAGGGTGGTTCGGGGGCAAAGTTATGCTGGGCGCCTTCACCGTTCAGCGCTCGGGGGATGTCGTGCCGCCCAACAACGCCACTGTCCCGGGGCCTCCGGTGCGGCGCCGCCTGCGGATGCTGCTGGGCGCGGCGGCGGGGGTGCTGCTGCTCGGGCTGGTGCCCGCCGTGCGGCACGGGGCGGAGTCGGCGCTCGGGGCGGGCGGGCCGCGGCTGACGGTGGCGACCTGGAACATGTGCGGGGTGAGCGCCTGGGGCTGCGGCGAGTACGGCGGCGGTGAGCAGAAGGCCGGCGTGCTGCGCTCGCTGGCGAAGGAGCACGGGGCCCGGGTGATCCTGGTGCAGGAGGCCTGCCGGGGCGACCTGGACCGGGCCCGGGCCGGGCTCGGCGCCGACTGGCAGCTCGCCTTCCAGCCGTACGAGCAGGCGGACGCGACGGGCGCCCGCACGCCCGTGGACTGCGGCGGCGGACGGGGCGAGGTGGGCATCGGCATCCTGGCGGCCGCCCCGCTCACGGACGTCGCGCCGGTCGCCGCACCCCAGCCCGAGCACGGCCTGCGCCGCGGCATCCTGTGTGCCACCGCCACCGCCACCGCCACCGCCGCAACCGCCACCGCCACCACCGCCGCCGCCACGAGCGGCGCGGGCCTGCGGCTGTGCGTCGCGCACCTCTCGCTGCCGCCCGCCGACCGGTCCGACCGCGCTGCCGAGCTCCGCGACGACCAGCTCTCGGCGCTGATCGAGGCGGCCGGGACGGACGGCTCGGTGTTCGGCGGCGACTTCAACTCCTCGCCGCCCGGCCCGCACTACAAGGACGCCTGGATCTGGCCGGCGGCCTACTTCGACACCGTCCAGGAGTGCGCCCAGCGCGCGCCGGACCAGCGCAGCGGCTTCGCGCCCACCCACGAGAACGGGCTCAAGCTGGACTACCTGTTCACCGCGCTGCCCCGGCACGGCTGCTCCCTGGTGGACACCGGCTTCTCCGACCACCGGGCGCAGCTGCTCAGCGTCGCTGCCGCGCTCTGAGGGGGAGCGTCAACCGCCGTACCGCTGCTGCAAGTCGGCGTCGCGGGCGAGCGCACCGGCCACCACGAAGGTGACCTGGCCGGGCGCCGAGACGCGGCCGTCGGGGGCGGTGGCGCGGATCTCGACGGTGTGTCCGCCGCCGCGCCACTCCCAGGCGGGCTGCCAGCTCCACAGGCCGTCCTGGACGGGTGCGGTGCCCAGCGGGTGCTCCCCGATGGCGAGTTCGACCCGGTCGGCGCCGTCCGGGGCGTAACCGGTCAGCCGGACGGCGGGGCCGGGCACGTAGCTCTGGTCGGCGGGGTCGGTGACGACGGGCGCGGGCAGCGGTGGGGCGGGCTCGGTGACGGTGAGGGTGTGCTCGGTGCGGGTGCTCTGCTCGCCGTCGGCGGCGACGCCGAACAGTTTGAGGGTGTACTGGCCGGCTTCCCAGGGGAGGGTGAAGCGGCGTTCCCAGCGGCCCGCGGCGTCGGTCGGCCCGGAGCCCATGTACTTGCCGCTCAGCCAGATGCTGACCCGCGCCGCGCCGGGGGCGTGGCCGCCGATGGCGACGGCGTGCCCGGGGACGGTGGTTCCGGGCGCGGGGAAGTCGACCCGGGGCGGGGGGAAGCGGTCGGTGCCGGCGAGCAGCGCGTCGATCGCGGTGGTGTCCCGGTCGGGTTGTTCGCCGCCGGTGCGGACCTGGCCGAGGCGCGGGGTGATGCTGGCGACGAGCAGGTTGAGCAGTGCCATGACGGACGGCAGGGTGCGCGGGGTGACGGTGTTGTGGCCGGTGATCAGCGGGGAGTCGTTGTACACCAGGTGGAAGCTCGGATAGTCGCGGAACAGTTCGACGAACGGGGCGAGCTGGCGCGGGTAGTGCTCGTCCTGGGGCGAGGTGACGAGGTAGACGTTGGTGTGCCGGTACGGGGTGGTGGCGACCAGTTCGGGCAGCACCGCGTCGAGGACGGCGACCTTCTCGGGCGTCACCTGCCCCATCATCAGGGCGGCGGTGGCGGGCCGGTGTTCGTAGAGGTCGGTGCCGACGAGGAACTGCGGGACGACGGCGATGACGTTGCCGTAGCCGTGCCGCAGCGCGAACTGGAGGGCCGCGGTGCCGCCCTTGGAGCCGCCGAACATGGTGACCTGGTCGGCGGTGAGGCCGAGGGCGTGGACGAACCTGGCGATGAGCGCGGCGACGGCGTGCTCGACGCCGAAGTCCATGTTCCTGCACAGGTAGTAGGTGTTGCCGCCGTCGAACCGGTCGCGGATCCACAGGATGTTGGCGCGGACCTGGTCGAGGACGCCGTTGGAGAAGCCGTAGTCCTGCGGGGCGGAGAAGTTGGCGAACACCACGACGAGGTGCCGGGTGCCGTTGCGGGCGTGGCTGAACCGGTACTCGACGGGGACGGGCCCGCTCTCGTCCCGGCCCTCGACGACGGGGCGGGTGCGGGACTTGTCAGACACGGTGGGGGTCCGTTCCTCTGCGCATGTGCTGCAGGTCGCGGAGCCGGGCGGCGGCTCCGTCGGGGTCGGTGGGGGCGGTGAGGCCGACGGGCAGCGGCCAGGGGACGCCCTCGAAGGTGTCGTGGACGCCCGGGTCGTGCCGGGGCGCGGCCGCAGGGGCCGGCGCGTCGAGGTCGCCGCCGGCGATCAGCAGCCGGTCGGCCAGCCGGGCGGAGGCGCGGCCGTCGTCGAGGTCGCAGTAGTCGTGCTGGAAGCGCCGGTAGCGCTCGGCGTAGCGGGCCCGCACCCCGTCGGCGTGGCGGATCGCGGTGATCAGCTGGGCGGACTCGGCGAGCAGCGGCCCGGGGGCGCTGGTCTCGAAGTCGAAGTAGAAGCCGCGCAGGGTGTCGCGGTAGTGCTCCAGGTCGTAGGTGAAGAACAGGATGGGCCGGCCGGTGTTGACGAAGTCGAACATCAGCGAGGAGTAGTCGGTGATCATCACATCGGTGATCAGCGACAGGTCGGCCATGTCGGGGTAGTCGGAGACGTCGTGGACGAAGCCGTCGCCCGCGCCGGGGACGGGGTCCACGACGTTGGGGTGGCGGCGGACCAGCAGCACGTGGTCCGCGCCGAGCCGGGCCCGGGCGTCGTCCAGGTCGATCCGGAAGTCGAGCTTGTACCGGCCGGGCGCGTAGTACTGGTCGTCGCGCCAGGTGGGGGCGTACAGGACGACCCGCTTGCCCTCGGGGATGCCGATCCGGCGGCGGATCGCGGCGGCGCGGTGCCCGGTGTCCGGGCGGCGCAGCACGTCGTTGCGCGGGTAGCCGCATTCGACGATCTCGCCGGGGAAGCCGAAGGCGCGGCGCAGGATCGGGGTGGAGAAGGTGTTCGGGGAGACCAGCAGGTCCCAGTTCTCGACCTCGGTGGCCAGGCGTTCCAGGTAGCGCTTGTCGGCGAAGTGGACGGCCTCGATGTCGTGGCCGATCTTCTTCAGCGGGGTGCCGTGCCAGGTCTGCACGACGACCTGGCCGGGGCGCTTGCGGAACCAGTCCGGCAGGTGGTTGTTGGCCACGACGTAGCGGCTGGTGGCGAGCGCCTCGTACCACTCGGGCGACCACATGCGCACGGCGCGGGCCGTGTCGGGGACGTCCACCTGGTCGTCCCTGACCACCCACAGGTGCTCCAACGGCACGCGGCGGCGCACCAGTTCCTCGTGGACGGCGCGCGGGCTGTCGGAGTACTGGGTGCCCTTGAAGGCATCGAACAGCACGGCGGGCCGGACGGGCTGCTGGCGGGCGGCGGGGTAGGCCTTGGTGCGCAGCAGCTTCTGCCGGTAGGGGCCGCGGGCGTGGTCGGGCATCGCGGAGTGGACCTGGAGCGAGAGCCGGTCGTAGCTTTCGGCCTGGATCTCGTAGCCGCGCCCGTCGCTCTCCACGGCCTGCGGGAGGCCGGGGATGACGTCCTGCTCCAGCTTGAGCATCAGGTCGGGCAGGCGGTCGGCCGGTGCGGTGCGGGCGGGGTCCTGGCGGCGCAGGTAGAGGTCCCAGCGGCCGGCGGCGAGCGGGACGGTGCCGGCCAGGGTGCGGATCCGGGCGGGGGCGAAGCGGGCCCGGAAGTGCTCGCCGATCAGGTCGAGCGGGACGACGCGTTCGGTGCCCTGGGCGCGCGAGCGCAGCACCAGGTGGACCTGGTGGCGCCGCTCGGCGGGGACCAGGTGCAGGGCGGGGTAGCGGCCGACGAGCTCCAGGGTGCCGTCGTCCTCCCAGGCGTGGCGGGTGACCAGCGGGAGGGTGGCGCGCTCGAACAGCACCAGGTAGCCGGAGCCGTTGCGGTGGACCACGAGTTCGCGGTCGCCCTCGGCGGTCTGCAGGCTGCCGGGGAGGCGGTGGTGGCCGTCGGGGGTGTTCTCGGCCATCACCGGATACATCGTCAGCTTGCGTCCGGCGACATGGAAGGTGGTCTTCCAGCCGTTGGCGCCGAGGTCCCAGGACTGCGGAACGGCCTGGTCGGCGCCCTCGCCGCGGTGCGCGGGCACCAGGGAGCGCAGCGGGACGCGGACGGTGAAGGTGCACCAGCCCTCACCGCCCGGGGTGAAGTGGACGGGAGCCTGGGTGCGGCCCGCGCCGCCGAGGCTGACCAGGCGCAGCTCGCCGCTCTCGGGGACGCTGGGGCCGAGGTGGACGCCGCGCAGTTCGAGCCGGTCGCCGACGATGCGGTGGCCGGTGATCCGGCAACGGACCACCTCGACGCGGAGCTTGAGCCGGTTCTGCACGAACAGCGGCAGCACCCGGGTGTTCTTGTCGACATACCGGTACGGCGGGTTGGCGGCGCTGCCGACGCTGCCGCGGTCCAGGCCCCGGTAGCGGAACAGGCCGCGGCTGAGCACGCCGGCGGCGACGTCCCAGGTGCCTTCCACCCACTGGCCCTTCTGCTTGAGCCGGTTGGTGTCGAAGCTCGCGCTGAAGCCCGACCAGTCGTAGCAGTAACGGTTCTGGTTGGAGTGCTCGGTGGCCTGCGGGGCGTACACGGTGCGGGTGGGGACCAGCAGCATCCGGTCCTGCTTGGTGTTGCGCAGGGCGAGGGCCTTGACCGACATGTGCCGCTTGTGGACGTTGACGAAGCGGATGTAGGCGCTGCCGGAGAGCTCCAACCGGTCGCCGTCCCAGCGGACTTCGCCGATCGAGCCGTGCAGGGACAGCTCCTTGCCGAGCCGGTACGCCTTGCGGCCGATGCCGACCCGGCGGTCGCCGAGGTGCGGGTACTTGAGGTAGCGGTGGAAGCGGCGCTGGACCGGCATCGGGCCGCCGCGCCGCTCGAACTCGACCACGTCGAGCAGCTCCTGGAGCTTGCGGCGGCGCACCAGCAGCCACTTCACCCGGGCCTCGGCGGGCAGTTCGTCGATCAGGTCCTCGCCGGCCTCGTCGAGGAACTCGTTGGTCCACTGGACGAAGGAGAGCCGGTACTCCTCGTCGCCGTCGGGCAGCGCCTTCAGGTGGAGCATCAGGTCGGAGGTGAGGCAGGCCAGGTCGTACTTGCGCTTGGACTCGGCGAAGCTCTTCGAGCGGTGCTGCCCGAGGAAGCGGCTGACGGACAGCACGGCGGAGACCCGGTCGCGCAGGTTGTCGATCTCGTGGTGGCGCTGGGTGATGGAGGGCGCGGCGTTGCCCTCGCGGCGGCGCCAGTAGTAGACGACGTCGGTGATGGTGTCGACCTTGGCCGCCCGGAAGTGGGCGAACATGTTGACCCAGGAGTCCTCGTACAGGACCCCTTCGGGGAACTCGATGTAGTAGTAGTCCCAGAAGCTGCGCCGGAACAGCTTGTTCCACACCGTGCGGTCGTAGATCAGCTTCTCGAACCTGGTGATGTGGGTGCCGCGCCGGTTGGCCTCCATCGGGCCCTTGTGCAGCGGAGACTGCCACTTCCTGGTGGAGTTCATCATCTGCACGTTGCCGGAGACGAAGTCCGAGCCGGACTCCTCCAGGGTGCGCAGCAGCGTCTCGTAGGCGTGCTCGGGCACCACGTCGTCGCCGTCGGCGAACACCAGGAACTCGGCCTCGGGGTGCAGTGCGCGCAGGCCGGTGTTGCGGGCGTGGCCCGGGCCGTTCGCGTCCTGCCGGATCAGCCGGAACCGCGCGTCCCGGGCGCACATCGCCCGCGCGATCGCGGTGGAGCCGTCGGTCGAGCCGTCGTCCACCAGGATCACCTCGAAGTCGCGGAACGACTGCCGGGCGATGGACTCCAGGCATTCGGCGAGGTACATCTCGACGTCCTGGAACGGGACGACGACGCTCAGCCTCGGTCGGTGGGCACGCACGGGATCCGCTCCTCCGTCAGCCTGCGGTGGCCGGGACGGGCTTGTCCTCGCGCAGCGCCTGCCAGAGCTTCTGCGCGCGGGGCTCGTCGGCGACCACCCGGTTGTGGTCGGTCCGGTCGGTGACCACGGGGAGCAGCACGGTCTTCATCCGCTCGGGCTGCAGGCCCTTCATGCTCTGCGCGAAGTCGAGCAGGCCGCTCAGCGAGCCGAGGTCGGTGTCGGTGGTCAGCGCCTTGGTGGCCGCGTTCGCCACCCCGTACGCCTTGGTCGGGCTGGAGAGGGTGCCCTTGCGCTGGAGCTGGGAGAGGACGGAGAGCAGGAACTTCTGCTGCAGGCCGATCCGGCCGAGGTCACTGCCGTCGCCGATGCCGTGCCGGGTGCGGACGAAGGCGAGCGCCTGGGTGCCGTCCAGGGTGTGGGTGCCGGCGGGCAGGTGCAGGCCGCTGTACTTGTCGTCGATGGCGACGTCGGTGGTGATCTCCACGCCGCCCATCGCGTCCACGAGTTCCTTGAACCCGGCGAAGTCGATCTCGACGTAGTGGGTCATCCGCAGGCCGGTGATGGTCTCGACGGTCTTCACCACGCAGGCCGGACCGGCCGTGGTGTACACCGAGTTGAACATCACCCGGGGCGCGGCCGGGATCTGCTTGCCGTCGGCGGTGGTGCAGGCCGGCCGGGCCACCATGGTGTCGCGGGGGATGCTGACCACGGTGGCGTTGACGCGGCCCTGCGGTATGTGCACCAGCATCGCCGTGTCCGAGCGGGCGGTGCCGCCCACATCGCCGCCCGCCAGCTCGCCGTTGTCGCCGCTGCGGGAGTCCGAACCGAGTACCAGGATGTCCTGCGCGCCGGTGGGCAGTGCGGCCGGCCGGTCCTCGCCGAGCACCTTGTCGATGTCGACGGTGTCGAGGTTGCCCTCCAGGTGGCGGTACATCCACAGCCCGGTACCGCCGACGGCCAGACCGAGTGCCAGCACCACGCCGCCGCCGATCAGCAGAACCCGCCGACCCCGGCGACGCGGCTTCGGCCGCCGGCCCGGGGCGGCGGCAGCGTCGGTCTTGGGTCCGGCCGACACGCCGTCGGTCTGCGCCATGGATCGAGCATCCTCCCAGTTCACGGGCTGCGGTGCGTGCCCGGAGGGGTCATGCTCTCACGGTGTTTTTCATGGCCTGTTGGTTTTTTGATCACAGACCGATACCGACTCTTTGCGTTTCCCTCACATCACGCTCCGTGACTGTGCGCCTTTCTGCTCCTACGGAGGGTGACATTTGATGATGTGGCGTCAAGTGGCCGAGAGGCTCCCAGGCTTGACTGAGGGTCGGCTGGCGTCAGGGGCCGGTGTCCGCGGCGACGAAGGTGTACGCGCCGAGTTCGAGGAACAGGGCGTCCGCGAGTTCCGGCACGCCGGTGAGCGGGACGGCGAGTCGCCGTTCCAGCGCTCCGGGATTGTTGGTCACCGGGTTGTAGGCCCGCAGCACGATCCGGGCGTCGCACGGGAGGGGCTGGTCGAACCGGACCGCGACCGTGACGGTGCCGGAGTAGTTGGCGGGCAGCAGGATCGAGCGCGTGTACCCCTCGTCGGTACCGGGCGAGTAGACCTGCGCCGTCAGGCTGAACGGGGCCTGCTGGTCGGTGTTGGAGAAGGTCGCGGTGCCGTCCGGCAGGTCGGTGCCGGAGATTCCGAAGACGAACCGGGTCGGGGTGTTGTTCAGGTTGCAGATCGCCAGGTTGGCGAGGACGTAGCTGGTCTGCCGGCACGGGATCACGTCGATGTTGCGCCAGCCGACGTTGGGGTTGTACCTGACCCAGTTCAGGTAGTCGACGAGCGAGCTGAAGGTGGGCAGCGTCGCGGACATCGGGTGGGCGGGGGTGTCCACGGTGGTGATCGTGCAGTAGTGGCCCGGCGGTGTGTCGCTCGGGAAGAGGAAGGCGGATCTGCTGACGCAGATCTTCCCGGGCGGGATCTCCCTGGAGCCGCCGCGGACGGTGAACGGCACGCTGGTGCCGCCGCCCTCCGCGGGGATCGGGGTCCAGGCCCGCGGGTCCAGGAGCAGCCCGCCGGGGGCGAAGTAGAGCCTGACGTTGCCGGAGCTGGGGCAGCTGGTCCGCAGGTTCTTTCCGCGGACGTAGATGCGGTTGAGCCTGCCCTGCACGATGGGATGGCGAATTCCGAGGTCCGGGCCGTTGTAGCTGGACTCCAGCAGGTCGAAGTCGAGGATGTCGCTGCCGAAGGGGACGATGTCCGGGGACTCCCAGACCGGGTCGGCGGTGGGGGTCTGTCCGAGGTCCTGGAAGTTGTCCCGGACCAGGATGTCGTCCCAGCTGGCGGCTGCGTTCATGGTTCCTCCCGAGAGTCTTCGCGCCGACGGGCATGCGTCGGTCTCGCGCGGGCGGGCAGGCAGTCTTCGGGGTGGCCGGGACGGCGAATGCACCCGTTCGGGGGAACGTCCCGGTGCAGCAAATGTACGTTCCCGAACCATTCGGCCCAATCCATCGGACGAGTGAACGTGCGTCACGCGCGGCTGACGGGTCCGAGGTGCCGTCAGAGGCCGGCCGGCACCACGGCCCCCGGCGCCGCCACGCCCGCCTCGGGCGCTACGGCAGTTCGGGACGCACCAGCGCCCGCGCGAAGGGCTCGCCCGTGCGCCGGGCGTGGGTCATCCGCTCGCGCACCTCGCCGAGGGTGCGCGGGCGGTAACCGGGGCCGCCGCAGCAGCCCTTGTGGAAGCGGATTCCGGCGTTCAGCAGGACCGACAGGGTCCGCCAGGCGGCGGTGTCGCGCCGCCGGGGTGCGGCGAAGGCGGAGCCCACGTGGATCAGCGGCTCGGCGCAGCGCGGGCAGCGGCGGTCGTGCCGCTCGTACAGCTCGCGGTAGGGCTGCTTCCAGGAAGCGCGGCAGGGCAGGCAGACGTAGGAGGTTTTGACGGAGGGCATGGCGGTCAGGGTAGGGCCCGCCGGGCGGCGGGCTCGACCGGATTTCCCGTCAACGGGCGTGCGAGGGAGGAAAGTTACCAGGTGAAGGGGGATACCCCCGCGCCGAGGCGGGTGGCGGTCAGGCACTGGCGCAGGCGGCGGTAGGCGTCGCCGTCGAAGTGGCCGGCCCGGGGGTGCAGGACGGTGGCGGCGGACAGCGCCACCGCGTCGGGGAGGATCGCGGACCAGCCGGCGTTGCCGGACAGGCCGGCGGCGAGGGCGGCGACGGCGGAGTCGCCGGCGCCGGTGGGGTTGCCGGTGACGGGGGAGGCCGGGGCGCAGCGCCACGCGCCGTGGGCGTCCACGGCGAGCAGGCCGTCGGGGCCGAGCGAGGCGAGCACGGACTCGGCGCCGCGGCGGAGCAGGGTGCGGGCGGCGTCGTGCGGGTCGGGCAGGCCGGTGGCGGCGGTGAGTTCGGCGGCGTTCGGCTTGATCGCGGTGGGGCGGGCGGGCAGCGCGGCGAGCAACGCGGGGCCGTCCGCGTCGAGCACCACGGGGATGCCGAAGCCGCGCCCAAGGGTGACGAGTTGGGCGTAGCCGTCGGCGGGGGCGCCGGGCGGGAGGCTGCCGGAGAGGACCAGGACGGCGGCCTGCGGGAGATGGCGTTCGGTCTCGGCGAGCAGGGCGTCCCACTCGGCGGCGGCGAGCACCGGGCCGGGCTCGTTGAACATGGTGGCGTCGGCGGTGTCCACCACGGCCACGGTGCGGCGGGTGTCGCCGGCGACCGGGACGGCGGCGTGGTCGAGCCCGGCGGCGGCGAGTTCGGCGCGCACCGCCTCGCCGGTGGGGCCGCCGAGCGGCAGGACGCAGCGGGCCGGGTGGCCGAGCGCGGTGAGCACCCGGGCCACGTTGACGCCCTTGCCGCCGGCCTGGGTGGCCGTCCCGGTGATCCGGTGGCTGGTGTACGGGCGGATGTGGGGGACGGAGTAGGTGACGTCCAACGCCGGATTCGGTGTGACGGTGAGAATCATGAGGGACGCCCCGAGAAGACTTGGCTGACTGAAAGTGCTTGATCATAGCCATGTTCGAGCAGCTTCGAGCATCCCGGCCGGTGAACGTGAAGCGTCACTTGAGCAACCGGGACAGCCGCCGGTCGGCCAGCACCCGTCCGCCGGTCTGGCAGGTCGGGCAGTACTGGAGCGAGGAGTCGGCGAAGTTCACCGAGCGCACCGTGTCCCCGCACACCGGGCAGCGCTCGCCCTCCCGGCCGTGCACCGCCAGACCGGCCCTCTTCTCGGGCTTCAGCCCGCCGGCCGGGGCCGCCCGCAACCGCTCCAGGGCGCGGCCGAGTTCGTGCCCGATGGCGGCGTGCAGCCGGGCCAGCTGTCCGGCGTCCAGGGAGGCCGCCAGCGCGTAGGGGGAGAGCTTGGCGGTGTGCAGGATCTCGTCGGACCAGGCATTGCCGATCCCGGCCAGCACGCTCTGGTCGGTGAGGAAGGTCTTCAGCCGGTGCCGGGCCCCGGCGGCGAGGGCGGCGAGCTGCTCCGGGGTGAGAGTGAGCGCGTCGGGGCCGAGGCGGGCGATGCCGGGAACCTGCCGAGGGTCCGTCACCACGTAGGCCGCGAGCCGCTTGGTGGTGCCCTGCTCGGTGAGGTCGAAGCCGCTGCCGTCGTCCAGCACCAGCCGCAGCGCGAGCGGACCGCGGCGGCTCGGCGGCTTGGCGGGGAAGGACTCGCGCCGGTGCACCCAGCCCGCCCGGGCCAGGTGCACCACCAGGTGCGGGCCGCCGTCGGTGGCCAGGTCGAGGAACTTGCCGTGCCGGGTGACGCCGCTGACGGCCCGTCCGGTGAGCGCCTGGACCGGCGGGTCGAAGGTCTTCAGGGCGGGGATCGACAGCACGTCCACGCGCTCCAGCACGCGTCCGGCGCAGAGGGCGGTCATCCACTCGGCGAGCGCCTGTACTTCGGGGAGTTCGGGCATCCGCCCAGTCTGGCCCGGCCGCGACCGGGCGGGCCACCGGGGCAGGGGTCGATGGGCGGGGCCGCACGCTAAGTTGTCTGAACAAGTGGACGGTCGGGGAGCTGTCGGGGGGAGACGCGGACGGCAGCGGGGTACGGGCCTCGGCCTCCGCCGGTGGCTACATCGCCTGGATGTTCCTCCTCCAGGGCCTGGCCGTCCTCGCCGTCCGCGGCCGCACCCTGCTGCCCGCCATGCGCGAGGGCCGCACCGCGGCGGTGGCCGGCGGCCTGATGTCGCTCACCGCCTACGGCCTGGTGGTGTGGGCCCAGACCGTCGGCGACCTGCCCACCATCGCCGCCCTGCGGGAGACCTCCATCGTGATCGCCGCCCTGATCGGCACCCTCGTCCTGCGCGAACGCCTCGGCACCCTCCGGCTGGCCGCCAGCGCCACCGTCCTGACCGGCATCGCGCTGCTGGAGTTCGCCCACTGACGGTCTCGTGGGTCGGGTGGGCCTGCGCAGGAGCGCGCGGTGGCCCACCTGGACCACTGGCCGCCGGGCGCGGGCAGCGCGGGGCCGCCGCCGAGGGTGGTGAGGACGGCGGCGGCGCTCGGGGCGCGGAAGAACTCGAGTTCGGACACCGGTTCAGCCGGAGAGGCAGCAGTACAGGTGCTGCTCGGCCTTCTTGGCACGGCGGGCGAGGACGCCCAGGCGGTGGATCAGCTGGAGGAGTTCGGCGGTCGGCAGGGGCCGGAGCTCCTCGGCGCGGGCCCAGCGGGCGGCGAGTTCGGGCAGCCGCTTGCGCTCGATGGTGGCGAGGGCGTCGCGGGTCTCGTCGGACAGTTGCACCACCCAGGGCCCGGTCATCCAGGGGTCCTCCTGGTCGATCTCGGTGACCGGCCCGTCCCCGGTCACCCAGGGCTGCGGTCCGGTCGGCCAGATCGACCGGTCGGGTGCGCCGCCGGCCTCGAACTCCTTCGTTTCGATGGCGGCGACCAGTCGGCGCAGCACCGTGGTCGGGTCCACCCGCTTGGCCCGTACGGATTCGAACGACTCGGCGGGCTTGGCCTCCTTGTCGGCCATCACCGTCCGCACGGCCGTCTCGTCGGCGGCCCGGAAGTAGTCGGTCTGAAAATCAAGGTCCAGGATCATGTCGCACGCTCCCCTCGCTCGGCAAGATGCCCAGTGGACCACGGCGAACGGACGCTTGGATACCGGGCCTCCGGTTCGCCGCCGTCCTGTGATCTGCGAGCCACCCCCGGGGCGCCTGCCGGCCAGGTGACGGAGCGGAGAGCGGGCCGAGCCGACGTCCCCGCACTGGACGCCGGCGCGGCCCTCCCGGTCAGTAGTTGCCGGGGATGTTCGCGGCCCGGCAGGCCTGCGCGAACTGCGGGGTGCAGATCTCGTCGGCCTTGTACAGGCCGGCCGCGACGATCGTCTCGGCGACCTTCGCCTTGGTGACGACCACCGGGCTGAGCAGCATGGACGGGATCTGGCGGCCGCCCGAGTCGGTCATCGTGGCGGCCACCGAGGTGACGTCGATGCCCTTGACCAGGTAGACCGCCATGTTGGCGGCGGCCTCGGCCTCCGGCTGGTACGGCTTGTAGATGGTGTAGGCCTGCTCGCCGGTGAGGATCCGTCGGACGGCCTCCAGCGAGGCGTCCTGCCCGCCGACCGGGACGTCGGTGCGCCCGGCCTTGTGCAGTTCCTCGATGATCGCGCCGGCCATGCCGTCGTTGGCGGAGTAGACGGCCTGGAAGCCGTTCTTGCCGAGCCTGTTGATCGCCTCGTTGACCTTGGCGGCGGCCACCTCGGGCTTCCACTCGCCGGACTGCTCGTAGGCGATCCGCTTGACCTTGCTGTCCAGCGCGTGGTGCGCGCCGGCCTTGAAGTCGGCCGCGTTCGGGTCGGCCTCCGAGCCGTTGATCATCACGACCTCGGCGCCGGCCGCCTTGTTGCCCAGCGCGTCCAGCAGGGCCTGGCCCTGGAGTTCGCCGGTGCGCTTGTTGTCGAAGGAGATGTACGCGGCGACATTGCCGGCGGCCAGCCGGTCGTACGCGATGACCTTGGTGCCCTTCTTGGCGGCCTGCTCCACCCACGGGGCGGTGACGGCGGCGTTCACCGGGTCGAGCAGGATC
This sequence comes from Kitasatospora sp. NPDC048662, assembly GCF_055587065.1. Classification (NCBI taxonomy): domain Bacteria; kingdom Bacillati; phylum Actinomycetota; class Actinomycetes; order Kitasatosporales; family Streptomycetaceae; genus Kitasatospora; species Kitasatospora sp. NPDC048662. The sequence goes on from NZ_JBVJHA010000003.1 coordinate 13,387, forward strand.
ACCTTGACGCCGCGGGCGAGCAGCGCGTCGAACTGCTGCTTCTGCGCCGTCTCGTCGCCGTCGGCGTTGGCGTAGTCGACGGTGCACTTGGTGCACAGGCCGCTGACCTGGGCCTCGATCAGCGGCTTGTCGAACGCCTCGTACCGGGTGGAGGAAGCGCGTTCGGGCAGCAGCAGGCCGATCGCCTGGCTGCCCGAGGACGAGGGTTTGTCGCTTCCGCAGGCGGCGAGCGACATCGTCATCGACACGGCGGCCGTGCCGATGACGAGTCGACGCGTCATCGAATTCATGGTGGGTGGTGCCTCCCTGAGAGCGCCGCGTCGTTGCGGCGAGAGTGAAGGGGAGTCAAGCCCACCCATCATTTGTCGTCAAGAAGTAAATCATTGGTCAGGGTGGTGGGATCAAGTCGTTACCTTCTTGAAGAATTGCCGGACGGTTGGTCTGCGGAGCTTTCAGCGCTCGTTGCGGGCCACCAGGAACACCCCGCCGACCACTATCGCGCCGCCGAGCAGGATCGGCCAGGTCAGAGCCTCGGAGAGGAACAGCCACCCGAGGAACACGGCCACCACCGGATTGACGTACGCGTAGGTGGCGACCAGTGGCAGCGGTGCGCGCTGAAGCAGCCAGGCATAAGACGTGAACGCGACGATGGAGCCGAACAGCACCAGGTACCCCAGCCCCACCCAGGACGCGGTGGACACCGCCGCCGGATCGAAACCGCCCGGCTCGCCGCGCAGCAACGCCAGCGCGAACGCACCCACCGCGCCCGCCAGCATCTCGTACACGCTCGCCACGAACGGGTCGGCCGGCATCGGCAGCCGGCCCGCCAGCACCGAGCCGAGCGCCCACACCACGGCGCCGACCACCACCAGCAGCAGCCCGGTCAGCCCCACCTGGCCGGTCAGGCCCGGCGCGGTCAGCACCGCCAGGCCCGCCAGGCCGAGCAGCACGCCCGCCAGCGTGGCCGGGCCGGTCCTGGTCCCGAACGCCCGGCGCAGCAGCACCACCCACAGCGGCACACTTGCCACCATCAGCGCCGCCAGCCCCGACGGGACGGTCCGCTCCGCCAGCACCACCATGCCGTTGCCGCCGCACAGCAGCAGCACGCCCACCAGTGCGGCGGAAGCGAATTGACGCCACGTCACCCGCAGCGTCTGGATCCCCCGGCGGGCCGCCAGCCCCGCCGCCAGCAGCACCGCGGCCGCCGCGAACCGCAGCGCGCCCGACAGCAGCGGCGGCATGGTCTCCACCACCACCCGGATCGCCAGATAGGTCGATCCCCACACCACGTACACGATGCCCAACGCACCCCAGACCGCCGCCCCCAGCCCGGCCGGGCGGGTGCCGGAGCGGGGCGAATCGGCCGACGAGGCGGGGGATTTGACGGGGGGTGAGGCGGGGGACGCGTCGGGGATCGAGCCGGGGGATGAGCCGGGTCGCGGACAGTCGGGATCGGCGGCGGGCTGCGGAGAGGTCGCGGACATGTGCGTCTCCTTCTCTTACTCCTGACAGGGGTTCGGCGGAATGACACCACACTCCGCCCGCGCCCGGCAGGGGGTTTCAGCAGCCGATACGGGCAGAAGCCCGATCGCGCACGCCGGGCAGGGCCGACCGGATGAACCGGCGCACCACCGCACCCCCAACCGGCCCCACCCCGGCCGCCGCGGATGGTAGGCATGGGGGCGGCCGAGCGCAGCCGACCCGAGGAGCGGCCGCATGGCATGGTTCGCCGCCCCCGAGTACCGGCTCGCCCGCGAGCTGTTCCTGCGCCTGCTCGCCCTCGTCTACCTGTGCGGATTCCTCGCCGCCGCACGCCAGTTCCGCGCCCTGCTGGGCAGCCGCGGCCTGCTCCCGATCCCGCGCTTCGTCGCCCGCGTCCCACTGCGCCACGCCCCCAGCCTGTTCCACTGGCACTACAGCGACCGCCTCTACGCCACCGTCGCGTGGACCGGCGCCGCGCTCGCCGCCGCGCTACTCGCCGGAGCGGCGAACCAGGTGCCGCTCGGCGTCGCGATGGCCCTGTGGGCACTCCTCTGGGCGCTCTACCTGTCGATCGTCAACGTCGGGCAGACCTGGTACGCCTTCGGGTGGGAATCCCTGCTGCTCGAAGCCGGCGCGCTCGCCGTCCTCCTCGGCAACGCGGCCACCGCGCCGCCCGTCCTCGGCATGTGGCTGCTGCGCTGGCTGCTGTTCCGCGTCGAGTTCGGCGCCGGACTGATCAAATGGCGCGGCGACGAATGCTGGCGCAAGCTCACCTGCCTCTACCACCACCACGAGACCCAGCCCATGCCCGGCCCGCTCAGCTGGTTCTTCCACCACCTGCCCCGGCCCCTGCACAAGGTCGAGGCCGCCGCCAACCACTTCGTCCAACTCGTCGTCCCCTTCGGCCTGTTCCTTCCACAGCCGATCGCCTCCGACGCCGCCCTGCTGATGATCGCCACCCAGCTGTGGCTGATCGCCTCCGGCAACTTCGCCTGGCTGAACTGGCTCACCGTCGCCGTCGCCCTCGGCGCCCTCGACACCGGCACCCTGCGCCGCGTCCTGCCGATCGCCCCCGACCCGCACTACCCCGCCCAACCCGCCTGGTACCAGGCCCTGGTGGCGCTCTACACGCTGCTCGTTGCGGTCCGCTCCTGGCAGCCCGCGCGCAACCTGCTCTCCTCCCGGCAGCAGATGAACCGCTCCTTCGACCCGCTGCACCTCGTCAACACCTACGGCGCGTTCGGGTCCGTCAACCGGGTGCGCCACGAGATCGTCCTCGAAGGCACCCGGGACGTGGAAGGGGTGCACGGCTGGCGCGCGTACGAGTTCCGCGGCAAACCCGGCGAACTGCGACGGCTGCCACGGCAGTTCGCGCCCTACCACCTGCGCCTGGACTGGCTGATGTGGTTCGCCGCCATCTCCCCGGCCTACGCCCGGCCCTGGTTCCTGCCGCTGCTCGCCCGCCTCCTCGTCAACGACCCGGACACCCTGCGCCTGCTGCGCCACAACCCGTTCCCCGGCACCCCGCCCGCCCTGATCCGGGCCCGCCTGTACCGCTACCGCTTCACCACCGGCCCCGAACTGCGCGACACCGGCGCCTGGTGGCACCGCACCCCCCTGCGCGACTACCAGCGGCCCGTCGGCCTCACCGAACTGCGGCGCTTCGTTCCGGGAGCCCCCCGGTGACCCGCCCCGGCCCCCGCCCGCCACCCCGGAAAGGCGTACTGTCGGTGGCGCTCCCTACCGTACGGACCACGCGAGCGGGCCCCGGCCCGACGCCACCGGTCCAGCGCGGCCCGGCAATTCACGGGGTCAGGTGCTGCAAGCGTCGAACGCGCACCCGTATTCTGGCCTACCGCGACGCCACCGCCGCCGCAACCACCCCACCCGCACCCCTGCCCGCCACACGCCACGAACCGGACTTCACATGACAGTGCGCACCCTGAACGACGCCGACGACGCCGCGTCCGAGACCGCGTCCGCGACGACCGCGTCCGCGACGGACGGCGAGACCCGCCAGAGCACCCGTGAGGAGCTCGGCCGGTTCGCCGACCAGGGCGGCTTCGCGCTCAACCCCGAGACCAACCCCTGGCTGGAAGCCGCCGAGACCCTCACCGGCCCCGAGGACGCCCGCGCCGCGTCCACCGTCCTCGCCGAACTCCGCAGCCGCGACACCCGCGCCGTCGGAAAGGCCGCCAACGCCATCGCCGACAAGGCCGGCCTGCGCATCCCCGACACCCTCGGCGGCCTCACCACCCTGCTCGACCTGCTCCAGCGCGTCCACGCCACCGCCGCGACGCTGCGCACCGAGGTCTACGAGCACGACCTGCCGCAGCTCGCCGCCGCCACCGGCACCAGCACCTACCGCAAGGACCAGGGCATCAAGCTCGGCTGGAACCGCCGCCGCGTGCTGCGCGGCCAGGCCCGCGCCCTCACCCCCGCCGGCACCCGCGCCCCCGGCCGCACCGAGCTGCACGCCGCGCTCGTCGCCGCCGCGGCCGCCCACCGGGACTGGAAGGCGCTCGCCGCGGACGTCGCCGGGTCCTCGCGGCCCTCCGTGCCGGTGGACGGCGCACTGCTGACCGAGACGGCCAACGTCGTCGACTCCCTCGCCGACGCCGTCCGCTCGCTCGCCCGCCTCCTCCCCGAGCGCGCCCTCGACTCCCTCCCGCTCGGCGAACTCGCCGACCTCGTCGACCGCCTCGCCGCCGACGAAGGCACCCTCTACCGCCTCTCCACCCTCCGCCAGCTCCGCCTCGAACTCGCCGAGCAGGGGCTGACGGAGCTGCTGGAGGAACTGACGGAGCGCCAAGCCGACAAGGACGCTGCGCTGGCCGCCTACGACCGCCACCAGACCGCCCGCGCAGCCCTCGCGGCGGGGCCGCGGCAGGCTACGGACGAGGTCGTGGGCTCCGCCGTTGAGACGGCTGCTGAGGCTGAGACCGAGGCCGAGGTTGCTGCCGAGGAGCCGACCGCTGAGGTGGAGCCGGTGGCGGAGGCCGTTGCGGAGGCGGAGGTTGAGGCTGCTGCGGAGGAGCCCGCTGCTGAGGTTGAGGCTGAGCCGGTTGCTGTCGAGGAGCTGGGGGCCGAGGTCGAGGTTGTCGCCGAGGCCGAGCCGGCCGGGGAGGACGTTGCCGAGGCGGAGGTTGAGCCGGAGGCTGAGGTTGAGGCAGAGACCGAGCCGGTTGCCGAGGTGGCGGCTGACGTTGTTGCGGAAGAGCCTGCCGCTGAGGCTGCGGCCGAGGTGGTGGCCGAGCCGGTTGCGGAGGTCGTTGCCGAGGTGACGGCTGACGTTGTTGTGGAGGTCGTTGCCGAGGCGGAGGCTGCGGCCGAGGTTGAGGCTGAGCCGGTTGCTGTTGAGGAGCCGGAGGCCGAGGTCGAGGTTGTCGCTGAGGTTGAGCCGGTTGCGGAGGCTGCGGCCGAGGTTGAGGCTGAGCCGGTTGCTGTTGAGGAGCCGGAGGCCGAGGTCGAGGTTGTCGCTGAGGTTGAGCCGGTTGCGGAG